>JACQFL010000028.1 GCA_016200085.1 Candidatus Rokuibacteriota bacterium
CGCCGGCGCGGTCGCGGTGGCCGTGCGCGAGCGGCGCCGCCTCGTCGGGCTGACGCTGCGGCGCGGGCCGGCGGCGCCGGGCCTGCCCCTGGGCGCGCGCCTGGCGGCGGCCCTGCCCGCGGAGTCACGGCGCGCGCTCGACGCGCTGGCCGCGGTGAGCCCGGCGGCGTGGCTGGTGGGCGGCGTCGTGCGCGACGTCGTGCGCGGGGCGGCGATCGGGCGCGACCTCGACGTCGTGGTGGAAGGCGACGGCCCCGCGGTGGCGCACGCCCTCGCGGCCCGCCTGGGTGGGCGGGCGCTGGAGCACGCGCGCTTCCGGACGGCCACGGTGGAGGCGGGCGGCGTCCGCGTCGACGTCGCGACGGCCCGCACGGAGCGGTACGAGGCGCCCGGCGCCCTGCCGCGGGTGATCCCGAGCGGGATCGGGGAGGACCTCGGCCGGCGTGACTTCACCGTGAACGCGATGGCCGCGGACCTCGGGTCCAGCGACGTGGCCCTGCTCGATCCTTTCGGCGGGCGGGCGGACCTCGTCGCGCACCGGCTGCGCGTGCTGCACCCGCTGTCCTTCGTCGAGGACCCGACGCGCATGTTCCGGGCGGCCCGCTACGCGGCGCGCCTGGAGATGTCGATCGATCGGTGGACGGCCGCCGCCCAGGCGCTGGCGCTGCGCCTGGGCCCGTACCCGGCGCTGTCCAGCGCCCGCCTTCACGCCGAGCTCGAGCTCATCGCCGGGGATGCCCGGCCCGACGTGGCCCTGCGCCGTCTGGGCGCGGCCGGCGTCTTCCGCCTCTTCGCCGCGGAGTATCGCTTCACCCGCCGCACGGCCGCCATCCTCGCCGCGCTGCCCGACACGCTCGCGTGGGTTCGCCAGGGGCATCTCGCCGTCGCGGGCGGCGAGCTGGCCGCCCTGGCCGTGCTCGCGGACCAGGCGCCGGCGGTGCGGCTGGCCGCGCTCCGCCGGCTCGGCATCGCCGGTGGCCCGCTCGCGCACGTCGTGCGCGCGGCGCAGGGCGGCGATCCGCTGGTGGGCGCGGAGACCCCCAGCGCGCGGGCGGCGCGGCTCCGGCGCCTCGAGCCGATCGAGCTGGCGTGGCTGTGGCTGAGCCGCCCCGAGCGGCGCGCCGCGCTCGGGTGGTGGGCCGGCACGGGACGCGGCGTGCGCGGGCAGCTCAGGGGGGATGACGTCATGGCGCTCGGCGTGCCGCGGGGCCCCGAGGTGGCCCGCGTGCTCGCGGCCCTCAGGGATGCCCGGCTGGACGGCGGTCTCCGGAGCCGGGACGACGAGATCGCGTACGTGCGATCGCACGGAGCGGCGACGACTCGAAAGGAGGGATGAGGTGCCGAAATACATCTTCGTGACGGGCGGCGTGGTCTCATCGCTCGGCAAGGGCCTGGCGGCGGCGTCGATCGGGGCGCTGCTCGAGGCACGGGGCTTCCGGGTGGCGATGCAGAAGATGGATCCCTACATCAACGTCGACGCGGGCACCATGAGCCCCTACCAGCACGGCGAGGTCTTCGTCACCGACGACGGCGGCGAGACCGACCTCGATCTCGGCCATTACGAGCGCTTCACCTCGCTGCGGGTGACCCGCGACCACAACGTCACCACCGGCAAGGTGTACTTCAACGTGATCCAGCGGGAGCGGCGCGGCGACTACCTCGGCCGTACCGTGCAGGTCATCCCGCACATCACGGACGAGATCAAGGCGGCCATCCACCGCATCGCGGGCGACGTCGACGTGGTCATCGTCGAGGTCGGCGGCACCGTCGGCGACATCGAGGGCCTGCCGTACCTGGAAGCGATCCGCCAGTTCAAGAAGGACGTCGGCCGCGAGCACGTCATCTACATCCACCTGACCCTCGTGCCCTTCATGCAGGCCGCGCAGGAGCTGAAGACCAAGGCCACCCAGCACTCCGTGAAGGAGCTGCGCGCCATCGGCATCCAGCCCGACATCCTGCTCTGCCGCACCGACCGGTACCTGTCGCCGGCGATCAAGGCGAAGATCGCCCTCTTCTGCGACGTCGAGGAGGAGGCCGTCATCACCGCCAAGGACGTCGAGACCATCTACGAGGTCCCCCTCGTGTTCCACAAGGAAGGGCTCGACGGCATCATCGTCCGCCTGCTCGGGCTGCCGGATCGACCGGCCGACCTGGCGCGCTGGGAGCAGGTGGTGCAGCGGGTGAAGGCGCCGCGGGCCGAGGCCCGCATCGCGGTGGTGGGCAAGTACGTGGAGCTGCGCGATTCCTACAAGAGCCTCGCCGAGGCCCTGGTCCACGGGGCCATCGCCAACGAGGCCCGCGCGGAGGTGGTCTGGGTCGACGCCGAGCAGATCGAGCGCGACGGCCCCGACGCCCACTTCGGTCAGGTGGACGGCATCCTGGTCCCCGGGGGCTTCGGCGACCGCGGCCACGAGGGCAAGATCCAGGCGGTCCGCTACGCCCGCGAGCACGGCGTGCCCTACTTCGGCATCTGCCTGGGCATGCAGTGCGCGGTGATCGAGTACGCCCGCAACGTCTGCGGCATCGTCCAGGCGAACTCCTCCGAGTTCGACGCCGGCACCCCGCATCCGGTCGTCGACCTCTTGCCCGAGCAGCGCGCGGTGGCCGACAAGGGAGGCACCATGCGGCTCGGGCTCTATCCCATCGTGCTCGCCGAGGGCAGCGCGGCCTCGCGGCTGTACGGCGAGGGGATCATCCGCGAGCGCCACCGGCACCGCTACGAGGTCAACAACGACTACCTCAAGACCCTCGAGAAGAACGGCCTGCACATTTCCGGGCTCTGGGCCGAGAAGCAGCTGGTGGAGATCATCGAGATCCCCGACCACCCGTTCTTCGTCGCCGGTCAGTTCCACCCGGAGTTCCGCTCGCGCCCCTGGGACCCGCACCCGCTCTTCGCCGGCTTCCTGCGCGCCGCCATCCAGCACCGCCAGGCCCTGGCGTGACACCAAGAAGGGTCGGCGGGAAATCGAGGGGCGCCACGGCTCCGCCGGGGCGTCCCGAGCGTCGGCGGGCTTGGGGGGGGCCCGGAGCCCCCCATGTGGTAACCATCGGGCCGATCACCATCGGCGGCGACGGCCCGCTCGTGCTCATCGGCGGGCCGTGCGCCATCGAGAGCGAGAAGCACGCCCTCATGACGGCCGAGCGGCTGGCGACCATCGCCGCGGAGCGCCGGGTCCCGTTCATCTACAAGTCGTCCTACGACAAGGCCAACCGCTCGTCCGGCGGGGGCTATCGCGGTCCCGGGCTCGTCGAGGGCCTGCGCATCTTGAGGAAGGTGAAGGAGACGCTCGGGTTGCTCGTGCTCTCGGACGTGCACCAGGTCTCGGAGGTGGCGCCGGCAGCCGAGGTGCTCGACGTGCTGCAGATCCCCGCGTTCCTCTGCCGCCAGACCGACCTCATCCTCGCCGCCGGGCGGACGGGACGCCCGGTGAACGTCAAGAAGGGCCAGTTCCTCGCCCCCGGCGACATGCGCAACGTGGTCGACAAGCTGCGCTCCACGGGCAACGAGAAGATCCTCCTGACCGAGCGCGGCACCAGCTTCGGCTATCACAACCTCGTCGTCGACATGCGCGGACTCGTCCAGATGCGCGGCCTGGGATACCCGGTGGTCTTCGACGCCACGCACTCCGTCCAGTTGCCCGGCGCGGGCGGCACCCGGTCCGGCGGGGAGCGGCAGTTCGTCCCGGCCCTGGCCCGCGCCGCCGTCGCCGTCGGCATCGACGCGCTGTTCATGGAGATGCACGAGGATCCGGATCGCACGCTCCCCGACGGGCGCCCCCTGTCCGACGGGCCCAACATGCTCCGGATCGACGACCTGCCACGCCTTCTGGACGCTCTCGCCGGCATCCGTTCGGCCCTCACGCCGTAGCTCGTCCAGGTTTTCTCGCTTGCCGTTCCTGAGGTTGTGGTAGGCTGGTACCGAAATTGCACGAGACCCATGCAACGCCTAGCTAGTCGCATCCTGGCCGTGGTTGCCGTGTTCGTCCTGCTCGTGACGGGCGTGCTGATCGCCAAGAGCCGGACGGCCCGGAAGGAATCCGTCGGTCCAGCCCAGTCCAAGGCCGACCTGAGCATCAAGGAGCTGCAACTCGAGGAGGAGTCCGGCGGCGTGCGCTGGCGTCTCAAGGCGGACTCCGCGCAGGTGTTCGAGGACCAGAAGCGCACGTCGCTGAAGAAGGTGCAGGTCCACGTCGAGGAGAAGACGCGGACCTGGACGGTCACTGGCGAGGAGGGCGACCTGTTCCAGGAGCGGAAAGACTTCGAGGTGCGGCGCAACGTGGTGATGACCTCGGACGACGGCATGGTATTGGAGACGAGCGTGCTCCGCTGGAAGGGCGACGAGCGGCGGCTCTGGACCGACGTGCCCGTGAAGATCACCCGCGAGCGCGCGGTGATCCTGGGCACCGCGCTCGACGTGAGGATGAACGAAGAGGCGACCAACGTCGCCGGCCGCGTCCGGGCGACGTTCAACCGGGGCGCCGCGAAGTGACGCGGGCGCTCGCGGCCGCCGCGGGGCTCGGCGTGCTCGCCGTCGCCCTCGGCGCGGCTGGCCAGCCGCGGGCCCAGACCCCCGCGTCGGGAAGCCCCGCCGCCCCGGCGAAACCGGCGGCCAAGGGCGACGACAAGGGCCAGCCCGTCACCGTCGACGCCGATCGCATGGAGCGCTACGGCAAGGAGAGCCTCGTCATCTTCACCGGCAACGTGGTGGCCCGCCAGGCCGCCTCCGTGCAGTACGCCGACCGCATGGAGGTCTACCTCGACGAGAAGAGCGACAAGGTCGTGCGCACGGTCTCCACGGGGGCGGTCCGCATCATCACGAAGGACTGCAAGACCGGCACGGCCCGGCGCGCGGAGTACTTCGACCTCGACCAGCGGATGGTCCTGATCGGCAACGCGCGCGTGTGGCAGGACGACAACGTCGTGACCGGCGAGACCATCACGATCTTCCTCGCCCAGGACCGCAGCGTGGCCCAGGGCGGCAAGCAGGAGCGGGTCAAGGGCATCTTCTACACCAGGGACGAGAAGAACGACCAGCCGTCGGCGAGCCCACGGCCGGCGGGCGCGGCCGCCAAGACGGCCTCGAGCTGCGGAAACTGACGGCGATGGAAGGCCTGGTCGCCCTCAACCTCGAGAAGTGGTTCAAGCAGCGCAAGGTCGTCGACGACGTGTCGCTCGACATCCAGCGCGGCGAGGTGGTCGGGCTGCTCGGGCCGAACGGCGCGGGCAAGACCACCTCGTTCTACATGATGGTCGGCCTGCTGCCCGCCGAGGGCGGCCGGATCTTCCTCGAGGGGCAGGAGATCACGAGCCTCCCGATGTACCAGCGCTGCCGCATGGGCATCGGCTACCTGCCGCAGGAGTCCTCCGTCTTCCGCAAGCTCACCGTCGAGGAGAACCTGCTCGCGATCCTGGAGACCCTCGACCTCACGGCCAGCGAGCGGCGGGATCGCGCGCGGGAGCTGCTCGGCGAGCTCGATCTCACCCCGCTGGCGCGCTACCCGGCCTTCACCCTGTCCGGCGGCGAGCGGCGGCGCCTGGAGATCACCCGGGCGCTGGTGACGTCGCCCCAGTACCTGCTGCTCGACGAGCCGTTCACCGGCATCGACCCCATCGCCATCGGCGACATCCAGGAGATCCTGGGGCGGCTGCGCGAGCGCGGCATCGGCATCCTCATCACTGACCACAACGTGCGCGAGACCCTGGCCATCACCGACCGGGCGTACATCCTGTACGACGGCAAGATCCTCGTGTCGGGCACGGCCAGCGAGATCGCGAACAACCCGATAGCGCGGGAGACCTACCTCGGGGAGCGCTTCGCGCTCTAGGCCTCCCGCAGAAGAGATCCGTCATGGCATTGGAAGCCCGTCTCAGCCAGCGCCTCAGCCAGCGGGTGGTGATGACCCCGCTGCTGCAGCAGGCCATCCAGCTGCTGCAGCTGTCCACGCTCGAGCTGCAGGAGGTGGTGCAGAAGGAGCTCCTCGAGAACCCGCTGCTCGAGGAGGTCAACGTCGAGACGCCGGAGACGACGCCGCCCGGGGAACCCCCCGCGCCCGCCCCCGCCGCCGAGGCGCCGCCCGTCGAGCCGCCGCGCGAGAGCGACCGGCAGACCGACGACCTGCCCTTCGACCTCACCGCGGTGATGTTCGACGACCACGAGGAGCGCTCGCTGGTCGCCCAGGAGGATCGCGACGACCTGCCCTTCGAGAACATGGTCCGCTCCTCCACCTCGCTCACGGATCACCTCGACGAGCAGCTGCGCTTCGCCAGCGAGGATCCCAAGGTCCGTCTCATCGGCACCGAGATCATCGGCAACCTCGACGAGGACGGCTACCTGCGCGCCGAGGTCGCGGAGATCGCCCAGCGGTGCCGGGTCGAGGCGGCCGAGGTCGACCGCGCGCTGACCCTGATCCAGGGCTTCGATCCGGCCGGCGTGGCCGCGCGCAGCATCCAGGAGTGCCTGCTCATCCAGCTCCGGGCCGACCCGCCCGTCGACCCGCTCTCGGTGGACATCGTCGAGGAGCACTTCGAGGACCTCACCAGGCGACGGTATCCGGACATCGCGCGCGCGCTCAAGCAGCCGCTCGACCGGGTGATGGAGTCGGTCGAGGAGATCATGGGCCTGGAGCCCAAGCCCGGACGGCGCTTCGGGGGCAACGACTCGCGCTACATCGTGCCCGACGTGGTCGTGCACAAGATGGGCACGGAGTACGTGGTCGTGCTCAACGAGGACGGCATCCCGCGCCTGCGCGTGAACGCGCTGTACCGCTCGCTGCTGCGCAACTCCGGCGACGAGGCCAAGCAGTACGTCGAGCAGAAGCTCCGCTCCGCGGTCTGGCTCATCAAGAGCGTGGACCAGCGGCAGCGCACGCTGCGCAAGGTCACCCAGTCGATCGTGAAGTTCCAGCGCGAATTCCTCGACAAGGGGCTCGCCCACCTGCGCCCGCTCTCGCTGCGCGACGTGGGCGAGGACATCAGCATGCACGAGTCGACCATCAGCCGGGTGACGACGAACAAGTACGTGGAGACCCCCCAGGGGCTCTTCGAGCTGAAGTTCTTCTTCCACAGCGGCATCGCCTCCGACGACGGCGAGATGAAGTCGTCGGTGTCGGTCAAGAAGATGATCCAGGACCTCCTCGCCAGCGAGGACTCCACGAAGCCGCTCTCCGACCAGGAGGTGGCCCAGGTCCTCAAGTCCCGGGGACTGGTGATCGCGCGGCGCACGGTGGCGAAATACCGCGAGGAGCTCGGGATCCTGCCCTCGCACCAGCGCCGGCTCGCGCCGCGGCGGCGCTGAAGCGCGCGGAGGCGCCGCGCCCATGGCCGAGCCGATCGCGTTCGTGGTGATCACCGGCCTCTCGGGGGCCGGCAAGAGCTACGCCATCAAGTGCCTCGAGGACCTGGGCTTCTTCTGCGTCGATAACCTGCCGACCACGCTGATCCCGACCTTCGCCGACCTCGTGGCCGCCTCCGGGCAGCAGCCCCGGCGCGTGGCCCTGGGGGTCGACGTGCGGGAAGGCGAGTATCTCTCCCACCTGATCGGCGCCATCGGGGCGCTGCGCGAGCGGGGCCACAGCGTCGAGGTGCTGTTCCTGGAGGCGAGCGACGACGCGCTGGTGCGGCGCTACGCGGAGAGCCGGCGCCGCCATCCGCTCGGCCACGAGGGCAACGTGCTCGACGCCATCCGCGCCGAGCGCAAGGCGCTGAGCACGATGCGGGAGATCGCCGACCGTATCGTGGACACCTCGCCCCTCACCGTGCACCAGTTCAAGGAGCGGCTGGTCGAGCTCTACGTCACCCCGCGCGACCGCCGGGGGCTCAGCGTGCGGCTGATCTCGTTCGGCTTCAAGCACGGGCTGCCCATCGACGCCGATCTCGTCTTCGACGTGCGCTTCCTGCCCAACCCGCACTTCGTGGCCGGGCTGCGCGCGCTCGACGGCCGGGACACCGCCGTGCGCGAGTTCATCTTCACGCATGGCGAGAGCCGGGAGCTCTTCGACCGCCTGCGCGACCTGCTGCGCTTCGTGCTGCCCGCCTACGAGCGGGAGGGGAAGTCGTATCTGACCGTGGCGGTCGGCTGCACCGGGGGGCGTCATCGCTCGGTCGCGCTGGTGGAGGAGCTGCAGCGCAGCCTGGCCGAGACCGGCTTCGCCCCGAGCGTGGCTCATCGCGACATCGACCGTGAGTGAGGCGCCGGGCCGGCGCCGCCGCTGATGCTGGACGACTGATGCTGGACGATCAGGCCGCGCTCGAGCGCGTCGACGCCCATGCGACGCGGGACGTCCTCGCGGCGTTTCCCGCCCAGTGCCGGACGGCCGCCGCGCTCCATCCCGAGCCGGCGCCGCCGGGCATCCGCCCGCGCGCCGTCATCGCGGCGGGGATGGGCGGCTCGGCGGCGGGGGGCGACGTGGTGGCGGCCTGCGCCCTCGAGCGCCTCGACGTGCCCATCGTGGTCCACCGCGGCTACGGCCTGCCCGCGCTCGCGCGGCCCGACACCCTCGTGGTGGCGTCCTCCTACTCGGGCGAGACGGCCGAGGTCGTCTCCGCCCTGGAGACGGCCCTCGCACGCGGCGTGCCCGCGGTCGCCATCACCTCCGGGGGACGGCTCGCGCGGCTCGCCGAGCAAGCGCGCGTGCCGCGCGTGGCGCTGCCCGGCGGCCTGATGCCCCGGATGGCGCTCGGCTTTCTCGTGTTCCCGTTGCTCGCCACGCTCGACGCCGTCGGGCTCACCGTGGCGAGCGAAGCGGAGATCGCCGAAGCGCTCGGGGCGCTCGACGCGCTGGCGGGAGTGCTCGGCCCGGCACGGGGCGCGGCGAGCAACGAGGCCAAGCAGCTGGCGCTGGCGATCGGCGACGCCGTGCCCGTGATCTACGGCGGTCCCCTGACCGGGGCCAGCGCCTACCGGTGGAAGACGGATCTCGAGGAGAACGCCAAGACCTTCGCGCTGTCGGGGACGTTGCCCGAGATGAACCACAACGAGATCGAGGCGTGGCGCGCGCCCGCGGGCAAGGGCCTGCACCTGGTGCTCCTGCGCGACCGCGACGAGGGCGGCGCGATCGCCCGCCGCTTCGCGCTCGTGCGCGAGATGTGCGCGACCGTGGCCGCCGGGGTCAGCGAGGTGTGGGGTCGGGGCGAGGGACCGCTGGCGCGGCTGCTCAGTCTGGCGTATCTCGGGCAGTGGACGAGCTACTACCTCGCGATCCTGCGGGGGGAAGACCCGTGGCTGGTGCCGACGTTGGAGGCGTTGAAGAGCCGGATGGCGAGCGACGAGCGCCGATGAGGACGCGTGTGTTGTAGCGGGGTCCGCGCTACCGGCTTGATGCGTGGGTGGCCTGCAGTGAGAAGGCGTGGCTCCGTCCGCCCCGCCGGGGCATCCGTCTCGTCGCTCGATGGGTGAAAGCAAGAAATACGATCGAAGCGGTGCGTAGATATGGCCGCCGGGCGAAAGCGTGAAAGCGGTCGTTTGGCGTTGCGGGACGTGGTAGATTGGCCGGCAGACTTTTCGAATCCGGGGGGGGGTCAGGAATGGCGCGGGACGAGTACCTGTTCACGTCGGAGTCGGTGACCGAGGGTCACCCCGACAAGATGGCCGATCAGATCTCCGACGCCGTCCTGGACGCGATCATCGCCCAGGACCCGATGGGCCGCGTCGCCTGCGAGACCCTGCTCACCACGGGGCTCGTGGTGGTGGCGGGGGAGATCACGACCAGCTGCTACGTGGACATCCCGCGCATCGCGCGCGACACCATCAAGGGTGTCGGCTACACGCGCGCCAAGTACGGCTTCGACTACGAGACGTGCGGCGTGATCGCCGCCATCGACGAACAGTCCGGCGACATCGCCATGGGCGTCGACAACCTCGGCGCGGGCGACCAGGGCCTGATGTTCGGCTACGCCTGCACCGAGACCCCCGAGCTCATGCCGATGCCGATCCAGCTCGCCCACCAGCTGGTGCGCAAGCTGACGGCGGTGCGGCGGGCCAACGAGCTCGACTACCTCCGCCCGGACGGCAAGTCGCAGGTCTCGATCCGCTACGTCGACGGCAAGCCGGTGTCGGTCGAGACGGTGGTCATCTCTACCCAGCACAGCCCCGACGTGAGCACGGACAGGCTGCGCAAGGAGATCATCGACGCCGTCATCCTGCCGACCGTGCCCGCGGAGTTGCTCTCGCGCAGCTGCGTCTTCCACGTGAACCCGACGGGCCGCTTCGTCACGGGCGGGCCGATGGGCGACACCGGGCTCACCGGGCGGAAGATCATCGTCGACACGTACGGCGGCTCCTGCCCCCACGGCGGCGGCGCGTTCTCGGGCAAGGACCCGACGAAGGTGGACCGCTCCGCGTGCTACATGGCCCGCTACGTCGCCAAGAACGTGGTGGCCGCCGGGCTCGCCCAGCGCGCGCAGGTTCAGGTGGCCTACGCCATCGGGGTGGCCGAGCCGGTGTCGATCATGGTCGAGACGTTCGGCACGGGCAAGGTGTCGAACGCCGTGCTCGAGAAGGCGATCCGCCGGCACTTCGACTTCACGCCCGCCGGGATCATCAAGTCCCTGAACCTGCGCCGACCCATCTACAAGAAGACCGCGGCCTACGGGCACTTCGGGCGGTCCGAGCCCGAGTTCACCTGGGAGCGCACCGACCGCGTCAACGACCTGCGCGACGACGTCGATATCTGAGCGATCGAGGGACCTGACGCCGGCGCCTGTCGAGCCGCCCGTTTTGCGTGAGATAGCGAGGCGGGCCACGGCTTCGCCGGGGCGGGCCGAGCATCGGGGGGTCTGGGGGGCGAGGCGCGCCACGGGTGTCCCGGGGCGGGCCGAGCGTCGGGGGGTCTGGGGGGCGCCCGGAGCCCCCCAGTCTGGAAGAAAGGATTGTTCATGATCGAGCACGACGTGAAGGATCTCTCCCAGGCCGGCGCCGGCCGGCTCAAGATCGAGTGGGCCGAGCAGTTCATGCCGGTGCTGCGCCAGGTGCGCGAGCGCTTCGCCAAGGAGCAGCCGCTCAAGGGCGTGCGGCTCGGGGCCTGCCTGCACGTGACCACGGAGACCGCGGTCCTCATGCTGACCCTCAAGGCCGGCGGGGCCCAGGTGGCGCTGTGCGCGTCGAACCCGCTCTCGACCCAGGACGACACCGCGGCGGCCCTCGTGCGCGAGTACGACATCCCGGTCTTCGCCCGGAAGGGCGAGGACAACGCGACGTACTACCGGCACCTGGAGTCGGTGCTCGCGACCCGGCCCCAGGTCACGATGGACGACGGCGCCGACCTCATCTCGCAGCTCCACAGCGAGGGCAACCGCGGCCAGGACCTCGTCGCCAACGTCATCGGCGGCACCGAGGAGACGACGACGGGCGTGATCCGGCTGCGCGCCATGGAGAAGGAGGGGGTGCTCGCGTTCCCGGTGATCGCGGTGAACGACGCCGACACCAAGCACCTCTTCGACAATCGCTACGGCACCGGCCAGTCGACCATCGACGGAATCTTGCGGGCGACGAACTTCCTGCTCGCCGGCCGGACCGTGGTGGTGGCCGGCTACGGCATGTGCGGCCGCGGGGTGGCCTCGCGGGCCAAGGGCATGGGCGCCCACGTGATCGTCACCGAGGTCGAGCCGATCCGCGCGCTGGAGGCCGCCATGGACGGCTTCCAGGTGATGCCGATGCCGAAGGCCGCCGAGACCGGCGACGTCTTCGTCACGGTGACGGGCAACACCTCGGTCATCGGCAAGGAGCACTTCGTGCGGATGAAGGACGGCGCCATCCTCGCCAACGCCGGCCACTTCAACGTGGAGATCGACCTCGAGGCGCTCGCCGGGCTCGCCACCGCGCGGCGGCAGATCCGCCCGTTCGTCGAGGAGTTCACGCTGCGCGACGGCCGCCGGCTCAACGTGCTGGGCGAGGGCCGGCTGATCAACCTCACCGCCGCCGAGGGCCATCCGGCCGCGGTCATGGACATGAGCTTCGCCAACCAGGCGCTCGCGGCCGAGTACATGGTCAAGCGCGGGCGCGCGCTGGAGCGCCGGGTGTACGTGGTGCCGCGAGAGATCGACCGCGAGATCGCGCGGCTCAAGCTGCTTTCCATGAACGTCGAGATCGACGGCCTCTCCGCGCAGCAGGAAGAGTACCTGGCGTCCTGGAGGCATGGCACGTAGGCCCGTCCGCCCGCCGCTGATGTCACGATCGCGCGCGGCCGTGCTGCTGGCCCTCGTCTTCGTGGGCCTCGGCGTGATCGGGCAGATCGTCCCGCTCTACACGGACTGGCTCTGGTTCCAGGAGGTCGGCTACACCCGGGTCTTCGTCACCACGCTCGAGTACCGCGGCTGGCTCTTCACCGCGGTCGCCGTGGCCGTGCTGCTCGTCCTCTGGGCCAACCTCACCGTGGCCGCCCGCACCGCGCGCCCCGACGTGCTCTGGGAGCTGGAGGACCAGCTCGGGCTGCCGGGGCGGGTGGTGCTCGAGCCGCTGATCCGCCGGTTCCTGCCCGTGGTCTTGCTGCTGATCGCGTTCGTGTCGGGGCTGCGGGCCAGCGGACGCTGGGAGGTCGTCCTCGGCTACCTGAACGCGGTCCCGTTCGGCACCGCGGACCCGCTCTTCGGCCGCGACCTGGCCTTCTTCGTCTTCACGCTGCCCTTCTGGCGGCTCCTCAACGGCTGGGCCACCGCGCTGGTGGCCACCACCGGTGTGCTCACCGGCGTCATCTACGTCCTGCAGCGCAGCTTGGTGCTCACCCAGCGCGGCGTGCGCCTGGCCGCGGGCGCCCGCATGCACTTCCTCGTGCTCCTGGCGCTCTTCCTCGGGCTCATGGGCGTCGGCTTCTGGCTGGAGCGCTTCGAGCTCGTGTACTCGCCGCGTGGCTACATCTTCGGCGCCTCCTACACGGACATCCACGCCTCGCTCCCTGTCCTGGGCGCCCTCGCCGTGCTGTGCGGGCTTTGCGCGATGGCGTGCCTGGTCCAGATCGGGCGCTCGGGCCTGCGCTTCGTGGCCGCCGGGCTCATCATCGTCGGCGCGGTGTGGATCGTGGGGCTGGGGATCTATCCCGCGCTGCTCGAGCGCGTCCGCGTGACCCCGAATCAGCTCGTGGCCGAGGGCCCCTTCATCGCCCACAACATCCGCATGACCCGGCAGGCGTACGGGCTCGACCGCATCCAGAAGCGCGAGTTTCCCGCCGACGAGTCCCTCGACACGCGGGCGCTGGCCCGGAACGTCACCACGGTGCGGAACATCAGGCTGTGGGACCACCGGCCGCTGCTGCGGACGTTCGCCCAGCTGCAGGAGATCCGGACGTACTACAAGTTCCTCGACATCGACGTGGACCGCTACACCCTGAAGGGCGAGTACCGTCAGGTGATGCTCTCCGCGCGCGAGCTCTCCTACCAGAACCTCAATCCGCGGATCTGGATCAACGAGCACCTGACCTTCACCCACGGCTACGGGATCGTGGCCGGGCCGGTGAACCGCATCACCGCCGAAGGCCTGCCGGAGTTCTTCGTGAAGGACATCCCCCCGCGCGCCACCGACGAGGGCTTCCCGAAGGTGACACGCCCGGAGATCTACTTCGGAGAGACCTACGGCCAGGCGTCGAACGAGTACGCGCTGGTGCGGACGCGCTCGCAGGAGCTCGACTACCCGGCGGGCGACCAGAACGTCTACTCCACCTACCAGGGCACGGGGGGGGTGCCCATCCCCTCGCTCGGGCGCAAGCTCGCGTTCGCGGCGCTCTTCGGCGAGGTGAAGCTCCTCCTCTCGAACGACTTGACCGCGGAGACGCGGATCATGATGTACCGCTCCATCCGCGAGCGTGTGGAGAGGATCGGGCCGTTCTTCCGCTACGACGCCGATCCGTACCTCGTGGTCACCGACGACGGGCGGCTCTTCTGGATCCTGGACGGCTACACCCAGACCGACCGCTACCCGTACTCCGACCCGGTGCGCAGCGACGGGCTCAACTACATCCGCAACTCCGTGAAGGCCACCGTCGACGCCTACAACGGCACCGTGAGCTTCTACCTCGCCGACGCGAGCGATCCCATCGTGCGCGCCTACGGCGCCGCCTTCCCCGGGCTCCTGCGGCCCCTGGACGCCATGCCGGCCGACCTGCGCCGCCACATCCGCTATCCCGAGGGCTTCTTCCAGATCCAGGCGCGCAAGTACGCCGTGTACCACATGGAGGACCCCCAGGTCTTCTACAACAAGGAGGATCTCTGGTCGGTGCCGCGCCGGACCATCGACGGCCAGCAGCGCGAGATGGAGCCGTACTTCACGATCATGCGGCTGCCCGGCGAGCAGCGCGAGGAGTTCATCCTCCTCACGCTGTTCAACCCCAGCCGGCGCGACAACATGATCGCCTGGATGGCCGCGCGTACCGATCCGCCCAACTACGGGCGGCTCATCGTCTACAACTTCCCGAAGCAGAAGCTCGTCTACGGCCCGCGGCAGATCGACGCCCGCATCGATCAGGACCCGGTCATCTCCCAGCAGCTCTCGCTCTGGAACCAGCGCGGCTCGACGGTCATCCGCGGCTCGCTGCTCGCCATCCCCATCGACCAGTCGCTGATCTACGTGCAGCCGCTGTACCTCGCGGCCTCGGAACAGGGCGCCCTGCCCGAGCTGCGCCGGGTGATCGTCGCGTACGGCAACCAGATCGCGATGGAGCCCACGCTGGAGCAATCGCTGGCGCGGATCTTCGGGGCCCGGCCGGCGTCCACCGAGACCGCCCAGGCCCCCGTGACGCCGGGCCCGGCCGGCGCGGCCGCCGGCGCGGCGGGCGGGGCCGGCGTGGGCGCCCGCGCGCTCGCCCAGCGCGCGCTCGAGATCTACGGGCGCGCCCAGGACGCGCTCCGGCGCGGCGACTGGGCGGCGTACGGCGCGGAGCAGAAGCGGCTGGAAGAGACGCTGCGCGCGCTGCAGTCCCAGTAATCGTCGCAATGCACGGAGCTGATGACGTCGCGCGCCGCCGCGCCCACATGCCGGAGGCGACCCACGCCGTCCTCGACCGCCGCTCGCTCGCGTCGGATCACCGCCGCCTCAACGAGCTCCTCCGGCCCGGCCTCCGCGTGCTCGACGTCGGGTGCGGCACCGGCGCGATCACGCGCGGCGCCGCCGCGGCGGTCGGCGCGGGCGGGCTCGCCGTCGGCGCCGACGTCAGCGCCACGCTCCTCGGCCGCGCCCGGGCCGCCCACGCGGCGCAGGCCCGCCTGGCCTTCGTGGTGGCCGACGCCTACGCGCTGCCCTTCCGCCGCGCCGTCGACGTCGTGACCGCCGCGCGGATGCTCCAGTGGCTGGCCCGTCCTCTCGACGCGCTGCGCGCGATGAGCGAGGCCGCCGCGCCGGGCGGCGCCGTGCTCGTCCTCGACTTCAACCACGAGCGGGCCGCGTGGGAGCCTCGGCCACCCGAGTCCTTCCGGCGGTTCTACGCCGCCTTCCTCGGCTGGCGCGCGGGGGCCGGCATGGACAACGCGATCGCCGACCGGCTCGAGAGTCTCTTCGCGCGCGCCGGCCTGGCACGCGTCACCGTCACCGCGCAGGACGAGACCGCACGGCGCGGGGAGCCCGATTTCGAGGCCCGGGCCGGCATCTGGGCCGACGTCGCGGCCAGCCGCGGACATCAGATGGTGGCCGACGGCGCCGTCACCGAGGCCGAGCGGAGCGCGGCGGAGGCGGACTATCGCGCGTGGGTCGGCGCGGAGGCGCGCGAGCACGTCCAGTACCTGCGCGCGGCGGCAGGCCGCGTTTGTTGACGGTTCCGGCCCGGCCGAAGTACTTTCCGTGGATGCGCCGCCAGCCCGGGCGTCCCTCGTGGCGGTTCGCCCTCGTCGCCCTCGCCGCCGTCGTGGTCCTCGGCTTCAACTTCGGAGCGCGCGGGCTCCTGACCAACGACGACACCCGATTCCCGGTGATGGCCCGCGACGTTCTCGTCAACGGCCACTGGCTGCTGCCGGCGCTGCCCGACGGCAAGCCCCACCTCGTCAAGCCGCCGCTCGTGGTCTGGCTCATCGCGCTCGCGTCCTGGCCCGCCGGCGCCGTGAGCGTGCGCACCGCGGTGCTGCCCTCGCTGCTGGAGGCGATCGGCGTGGTGCTCGTGACGTACGGGCTCGGCCGCCGGCTCTTCGGCGGCGACGCCGCCGTCGTCGCCGGCCTCACCGTGTCGACCACCGTCGGCATCTACTCCATGGCGCACTCGTCGATGCCGGACATGGCGCAATTGCTGGCCGTGATGGGCGCGATGCTCGCCTACGTCGCCTCGGGATTCGGACGGCGCCGCGGCGGGCTGGTGGCGTTCTACGGTCTCATCGGGGTCGGCTCGCTGGCCAAGGGCGCGGCCGGATTCCTGCCGCTCGCGATCGCGCTCGCCGACACCCTCACGAGCGAGGGCACGCGCGGGCTCAAGCGCCTGGTGTCGCTTCCGGGCTTCATCCTGCTCGCCGCGCTCGCGGTCCCCTGGTGGATCGTGGCCGCGGCCTCCGGCGGGCAGGATCGCTTCGTCGGGGGCGTCGTCTACAACGATCAGCTCTTCTGGTACTTCCTCCGCGAGTCCTGGGGCTGGCGGACGTTCCTGGAGCCGCTCGGTCACGCCCTGGCCATCCTGGTGCCGTGGGTGCTGGTCCTGCCGTTCGCGGCGCGCCGGGCGCTGCGCGAGGACGATCCGGAGACCGCGCGACGGACTCGGCTCCTGCTCGTGTGGCTGGTCACGGTGTTCGTGTTCATGGCCGTCTCGGGCAACCAGCGCGAGCGCTACTACCTGCCGCTGTGCCCCGCCGCCGCGCTCCTCGTCGGCTGGTGGTACTCGACGCTCGCCTGGCGCGCGCGCGCCCGGGGCTTCGCGGCCGCGTGGGTCGTGGTGGTGGCCGTCGGCGCCGTGGCCGTCAAGGTGCACACGCCGCGCTTCAATGCGACCACGGACCTGAGCGCGGTGCGGGCGGTGCTGGCGCGGGCGCCGGCGCCGCTCTACTCGACGGACGTCCCCGAGCTCGTCCTGTCGTTCAACCTGGACCGCCCGGTCCTCATCAACCCGAGCTACCGGGCGTTCGAGCGGATGGTGCGCGAGGGCAAGCCGGGCTACCTGATCATCTCCGACCGGGTGCTCGCCACCCAGGCGGGCGACACGTGCATGAGCCGCGTGGCGCGCGGGCTGGCGACGCGGCGCGAGTTCACCATGCTCGATCCCAAGGGATGCGGGGCGCGGGCCTCGTCGCCCGGCGCGCCCCGGTCGGGGTAGGGCGGCCGCCATGTGCGGGGTGACGGGATTCGTGAGCCACCGGGGCCTGGCCGATCCGCGGGCGACCATCGAGCGGATGACGGCGACGCTCGTGCACCGCGGGCCCGACGACCAGGGGATCCACGTCGACGGCCCCGCCGCGCTCGGGGTGCGGCGCCTGTGCGTGATCGACCTCGACACGGGGCACCAGCCGGTCTCGAACGAGGACGGCACGGTCTGGGTCGTCCAGAACGGCGAGATCTACAACTTCGGCGCGCTCCGCGACCGGCTCCAGCGCCTCGGCCACGTCTTCCGCACGCGCTCCGACACCGAAGTCATCGTGCACGCCTGGGAGGAGTACGGGGAGGACTGCGTCGCGCATCTCGACGGGATGTTCGTCCTGGCCGTCTGGGACAGCCGGCAGCGCACGCTGCTGCTGGCGCGCGACCGCATGGGCGAGAAGCCGCTCTACTACCACGCCGGCCACGAGGCCTTCGTCTTCGGATCCGAGCTGCGTGCGCTCCTGCCCCATCCCGCCGTGCCGCGCCGGCTCGACCTCACGAGCCTCGCGCGCTACCTCGACTTCGAGTACGTGCCCGCGCCCCACGCGATCCTGGCCGGCGTCGAGAAGCTGCCGCCGGGCCACGTGCTCACCATCAGTCCCGGGGGCAAGCCGCACCTGGCGCGGTACTGGGACCTCGCCTTCGCGCCGGATCGCTCGCCGAGCGAGCGCGAATGGCAGGAGGCACTGCTCCACCAGCTCGAGGCCTCGATCCAGAGCCAGCTGGTGAGCGACGTGCCGCTCGGGCTCTTCCTGAGCGGGGGGGTCGACTCGAGCGCCATCGTGGCCCTGGCCAGCCGCGCGCTGACGGGCC
Source organism: Candidatus Rokuibacteriota bacterium (assembly GCA_016200085.1). Taxonomy (GTDB): domain Bacteria; phylum Methylomirabilota; class Methylomirabilia; order Rokubacteriales; family CSP1-6; genus JACQFL01. The sequence continues at coordinate 18,062 of JACQFL010000028.1, forward strand.
GGCGCGTGAAGACCTTCAGCCTGGGCTTCCCGGAGGCGAGCTACGACGAGCGCCCGTTCGCGCGGGCCGTCGCCGCGCGCTGCGGCACGGCCCACACCGAGGTGGACTTCTCGGCGGCCGACGCGGTGACGCTGCTCGAGCGCGCGGGCGACCTGCTCGACGAGCCGCTGGTGGACGGATCGTTCCTGCCCCTCTACCGCCTCTCCCAGGCCGCGCGCCGCGAGGTGACGGTGGTGCTGAGCGGCGACGGCGGTGACGAGCTCTTCTGCGGGTATCCCACCTTCCAGGCCGACCGCGCCGCGCGCCTGGTGCAGCGTCTGCCGCGCGCGGTCCAGACGGCCGCCGCCCGCGCGGTGAGCCGGCTCAAGCCCTCGCCGCGCTACGGCAGCGTCGAGTCGCTCCTCAAGCGGTTCTTCCGGGCGCTGCCGTACCCCCCGGAGATCCGCACGCAGCTGCTGCTGGGCGGGCTCACCCCGCCCGAGCGCACGGCCTTGCTCTCGCCGGCGGCCCGCGCGGCGTGCGAGAGCCTGCAGCCGTACGAGGAGCTCACGGCGAGCGTGGCCGGGCTGCCCGGCGTCGGGCCCCTGGAGGCGCTGATCTACCAGCACTGCAAGTACTACCTGGCCGACCAGAACCTCGTCGCCGTCGACCGCGCGAGCATGGCCTGCGGCCTCGAGGTGCGCGCGCCGTTCCTGGATCGCCCGCTCGTGGAGCTCGCGGGCCGGATGCCGTCGAGCCTGAAGCTGAAGGGCTGGACGACGAAGCACGTCCTCAAGGAGGCCCTGCGCGGGCAGGTCCCCGACATGGTTCTCAAGCGTCGCAAGCAAGGCTTCGGCGTCCCGCTCGGCGTCTGGATGCGCGGCCCCCTGCGCGAAGCCCTCGAGGCCCGTCTGGCGCCCGGGCGGGTCGCACGCCTCGGCCTCTTCGACCCCGCCACCACCCAGCGCCTGATCACCGAGCACGTCTCGGGCGCCCGCGACCACCAGAAGATCCTCTGGAGCCTCCTGATGTTCGACGCCTGGCGCGAGCACTACCTGCCGGGCGAGCGGTGGACGTGAGTACTCCCCCGCGGCCGGCGGCGGCCGGGGGTCGGTCGGCGATCCGACTGACTGTCGTCTCCCACGCCGTGTCCGCGCGCCGCGCCCCACGCGCGCTGACCTCGACGCGTACCCAACGGATCGCTCGACCGACCCCCGGCCGCCGCCGGCCGCGGGGGAGCCGCCAGGCCGTCTCAAGGACTCGCCGCAGGTCGTGACAAGCGCCGGCGGCGCCGGCGCCAGCTGTCTCTCACGCGCGTGAGGGTCGTCGCGGACGCGGTGGGGGGCATCGGGGGGAGCGGCGCTCGCTCCCCCCGATCTTGATCAGGTCCGCGCGCGCAGGAAGAGCGAGGAGCCGATGCCCAGGAAGATGACGTTGGCGGTCCAGGCGGCGAGCAGGGGCGGGAGGAGGTCGGCGCGCGCGAAGGCGCGCGCGGAGTAGTCCACCACCATGTAGCCGGCCATGATGGCGATGGCCAGGCCGATCCCGAAGACCCGTCCGCTCCGCGGCGATTGGAGCGCGAAGGGGATGGCGACGAGGACCATGATGAAGCTCGTCAGCGGCGAGGCGAGCTTCGCATAGAGGTCGCCGAGGTACTTCTTCACCGAGAAGCCCGCGGCCTCCAGGTGGGCGATGTACTCGCGCAATTCACGGTAGCTCATGGCCTCGGGCTGCTTCTGGATGTCCGTGAACTCGGTGATCCGCTCGGGCAGCTGGAAGGCGACCCGCTCGAAGGGGATCGTGGTCACCTGGCCCCGCGGCCCGATCTCGCGGAAGGCGCCTTCGGAGAGCGCCCAGCCCCCCTCGCTCCAGCGCGCGCTCCGCGCGTCGAGGCGGTTGACGAGGTGGAACTCGCCGTCGGTCTCGAGGATGGTCACCCCGTACAGCTCGTCGGTCCCCGGGCTCAGGAGCTCGACCCGGTAGAAGCGCGTGTCCGCGCTGCGGAGCCAGAGGCGCGTGCGGGCGCGCAGGTGGCGCGGGGGCTGGCCGCGGATCTTGACCTTGTCCACCTCCTCGCCGCGCTCCTGGAGCGCGGGCAGCACGGTCTCCTGGAAGATGGCGGCGCCCACGGCCACCACGATCGCGAGGAGCAGCACGGGGGCGCTCACGCGATAGAGGCTGATGCCGGCGGCCTTGAGCGCCGTCAGCTCGTGGTAGCGGCTGAGGGTCAGGTAGAGGAACACGGTGCCGACGAGCATGACGATGGGCAGCCCGGCGTAGAGCCCGATGGGCAGCTGGTAGAGGAAGTGCTCGGCGATGTACAGCAGGGGGGGCTTGATGCGCAGGTAGCGGTCGAGGGTCTGCAGCAGGTCGACGATGACGAAGAGCGCGGCGGCGACGGCCAGCGCGACGCCCAGGAAGGTGAGGTACTGGCGGAGCAGGTAGCGGTCGATCACGTGGGTGGACTCGCGGCCGGTGGTGGTGAAGCGCTCCTCGCGGCGCGGCCGCCGGCGGGGCAGGCTCTCCCACACGAAGCTCAGGATCCGCCAGGCGACCGTCATCGCCGGCGGCCGCCACTCGCGGGCGGTGACGAGGAGCAGCGCCGTCCCGAAGGCGGCGAAGAGCAGGTTCGGCGCCCAGATCGCGAGCGAGACGGGGAGGTGACCGCTGATCGCCATGCTCTCGAGGGACGTCAGCAGCAGGTAGTAGGAGACGAGGATCACGAGCGTGCCGATCAGCGCGATGCTACGGCCGCCCCGGTGGGAGTGCACGCTGAGGGGAAACCCGACGAGCGCGAAGACGAGCGCCGCCACCGGGAAGGCGAAGCGCTTCTCGAGCTCGGCCTGGAAGGGCCGGCGGCTGTAGGGATCGCCGCGGAGCTCGTGGATCTTCGCGCGCAGGTCGCCCGTCGGCAGGTCCCGCTCGGGCTTTTCCAGGCGCGCCAGGGTCCGCAGGGGGGACTCCACCGAGAGCGTCATGTCGTAGAGGCTGAACGCGGTGTAGCGGTACCGCCTGGGGCCGGCCGCCCCGCTCGTCACCGGGGTCCGGTCGCTGCCGGGCACCGGCGGCGGGTCCGCGGGCGTGACGTCGGCCTCGCTCACGCCCCCGTTGATCAGCCGGAGCGTGATGCGCTGGGTCGCCTCGTCGGTGAGCAGCCGTCCCTCGCGCGCGATGACGATGCGGGAGAGCCTGGGGTTGCGCTCGTCCGAGACCAGCAGGCCCTTCAGGCCGACCTGCGAGGCGCTGACCTCCTCGACGTAGATCACGACGTCACCGAACGTCGTGTTGAAGACGCGCTCCTTGAGCCCGCTCGCCGCGCGCGTCTGGAGGATCTTGTAGAGCTGGCGCTGGAACTCGGCGTTGGCCAGCGGGTTCACCCAGAGGGTCAGCGCGCCGGTGGCGAGCGCGACGGCCACGCCCGCGATCAGGATCGGGCGGAACAGCCGCACCACGCTCAGCCCCGCGGCCTTGAAGGCGACGATTTCCATGTCGCCGGCCATGCGCCCGCCGGCGAGGAGGACGGCGACGAGCAGGGCCATGGGCAGGGTGTGGGCGAGGAACGCGGGGAGCATGAACGCGAGCAGCTGGACGACCAGGTGGAAGGGCACGCCCTTCGTGATGACCAGGTCGGTGAGGTTGTAGATGCGGTCGATGACGAGGAAGAAGGTGAAGAGGCAGCAGCCCAGCGCGAACGGCGCCACCAGCTCGCGGACGAAGTAGCGGTCGAGGACCCCGACGCGAGGAGGCCTCATCGACCTGTTGTACCATAGGCGGGTGAGCCGCCGAGCCCTCGCCTGTCTCATCGCGGTGGCGCACGTGCTCTGCGCCGTCGCCGTCCCGCGGGCGGCGCCGGCGCCCACCCGGCTCGAGCGCTTCCGCGAGCTCGCGCTGTCGCAGCTCGACACCGCCCAGGCCTTCGAGGCCGACCCCTCCGGCGAGTCCTATCGCGAGATCTACGCGCTGCTGGACGACGAGGTGGTGGAGAGCCTCGGGAGCGGGGGCGTCTTCGCCTCGCCGGAGTTCCTGCGCGAGCGCCTCGACGGCTTCGCCGAGGCGTGGGGGGGGGCGTCGCTCACGCTCCACCGCATCGGCGCGCTCACCGTCGGCGCCTTCCACCTCGCGGACGGCCCGGGCGGCGCGAGCGTGCGCGTCTACGGCCGGCTCGGCGCCGACGCCGCGCTGCTGAGCACGTTCTCCCGTCCGGGCCGGCCGAGCCTCTACCCGTTGTCCCCGGGCCCGGGTGGCCGCGTACAGTTCTTCGTGACATGGGAGGGCGCGCTCACCGGCCGGGGCACCCGCGCGCTCCGCGTCGACCTGTTCCGCGAGACCGGCGACGGCGTCGCGCCCGCCTGGAGCACCGCCGACGTCTTTCCGGACGGCCTCGTCGGGCACAGCCTCGTGATCCGCGGCGACGAGGTGCGCGTGCGCTACGAGCTGCACTACGAGGGCTGGACCCCGGGCTGTGACGGCCAGACCGAGGGCGAGGACGTCTATCGCCTTCAGCCGACGGGCGCCGTGGCGCGCGCGAGCCGCCAGCAGATCAACGCCTGGCACCTCGCCCTGCGCGCCTCGGTGGGCCGGCTCCTCGCGGCGCTCGAGGCCGGCGATCGCTCTTCGCTGGCCACGCTGGTGCCCGACCGGGCCCTGCGCGAGCGGCTGCCCGCGCCGCTGGCGGCCGAGCCCGCGTGCGACGCCGCCGACGGCCCGAACCCCGCCGCGGTCTCCATCGCGGCGACGGCGGGCGCGCGGCAGCCGTGGACGCTGACGTTCCGCCGCGCCGGCGCCTCCTGGCGGCTGGTGGCCGCGCAGCCGGTGATAGAGTAGGCGGCCATGGCGGACGATAACGCGGCGCTCTCCGATCGCTACGACCCGTCGTCGGTCGAGGCCCGCTGGTACGCGACGTGGGAGGAGCGGGGCTACTTCCGGCCCTCGGGTCGAGGCAAGCCGTACTGCATCGTGATCCCGCCCCCGAACGTGACCGGCTCGCTGCACACGGGCCACGCGTTCGACAATACGCTGCAGGACGTGCTCGTCCGCTGGAAGCGGATGGACGGCTTCAACACGCTCTGGCAGCCGGGCACCGACCACGCCGGGATCGCCACCCAGTACGTGGTCGAGCGCCAGCTCGCCGACGAGGGCAAGAGCAAGGACGACCTGGGCCGCGAGGCGTTTCTCGCGCGCGTCTGGGCGTGGGTGGAGCAGTCCCGGGGCACCATCATCGGCCAGCTCAAGAGCCTGGGCGCCTCCTGCGACTGGACGCGCCTGCGCTTCACGCTGGACGAGGGCCTCTCGCGCGCGGTGCGCGAGGTGTTCGTCCGGCTGTACGACGAGGGCCTGATCTATCGCGACGACTACATCGTGAACTGGTGCCCGCGCTGCCAGACGGTGCTCGCCGACCTGGAGGTCGAGCGCGAGGAGCGCGACGGCCAGTTCGTGTACATCAAGTACGGTCCGCTCACGCTCGGCACCGTGCGACCGGAGACCAAGGTCGGCGACACCGGCCTGGCCGTGCATCCCGCCGATCCGCGCTACCGGGAGTACGTCGGGCGCACCCTCGAGGTGCCGTCGGTCGACGGGACCATCACCATGAAGGTGGTCGCCGACGAGGCGGTCGATCCCGAGTTCGGCACCGGCGTCATCAAGGTCACTCCCGGGCACGATCCGACGGACTACGAGATCGGCAAGCGCCACGGCCTGCCCGTGCGCACGGTCATCGGCTTCGACGGCAAGATGACGGAGCTGGCGGGCCGCTACGCGGGGATGGACCGCTTCGCGTGCCGCAAGAAGATCGTCGAGGACATGCAGGCGATGGGGCTGATCGAGCGCATCGAGCCCTACCGTCACGCCGTCGGGGTCTGCTACCGCTGCAAGACGGTCGTGGAGCCGCTCGTCTCACGTCAGTGGTTCGCCAACGCCAAGGTGCTGGCCGAGCCCGCGATCAAGGCCGTGCGCGCGGGCAAGATCAAGATCGTCCCGCGCGCGTGGGCCAAGACGTACTTCAACTGGATGGAGAACATCCGGCCGTGGCCGCTCTCGCGCCAGCTCTGGTGGGGCCACCAGATCCCCGTCTGGTACTGCGACCGCGACGGCTCGGTCCACGTGTCGCGCACCGACCTGGCGGCGTGCTCCGCGTGCGGCGGGCCCCTGCGGCAGGACCCCGACGTGCTCGACACCTGGTTCTCCTCGGGGCTGTGGCCGTTCACCACCCTGGGGTGGCCCGACGAGACCGCGGAGCTCCGGACGTTCTACCCGACGTCCGTGCTGGTCACCGGGTTCGACATCATCTTCTTCTGGGTCGCCCGCATGGCGATGTTCGGGCTCAAGTTCATGGGCGACGTGCCCTTCCACGACGTCTACCTCCACGGCCTCCTGCGCGACGCGGAGGGCCAGAAGATGTCGAAGACCAAGGGCAACGTCATCGACCCCCTCGCGCTCATGCACCAGTACGGCACCGACGCGCTCCGCTTCACCCTGGTGGCGCTGGCCGCGCAGGGCCGCGAGGTCAAGCTGACCGAGGAGCGGGTGGAGGGCTCGCGCAACTTCGCCAACAAGCTCTGGAACGCCGCCCGCCTCGTGCTCGCCAACCTCGACGGCTACGATGCCCGGCGCGCGAAGAAGACCACGCCCTCGCTGGCCGACCGGTGGATCGAGAGCCGGCTGGCGGCGACGATCGTCGGGGTCCGGCAGGCGCTCCGGAAGTACCGCTTCAACGACGCCGCCTCGTCGCTCTACCAGTTCATCTGGCACGAGTTCTGTGACTGGTACCTCGAGATGGCGAAGGTCTCGCTCTACCGGGCGGGCACGCCCGAGGAGCGGCTGCGCACCCAGCACACGCTCGCCACCGCGCTCGAGACGACGCTGCGCCTGCTGCACCCGGTCATGCCGTTCCTCACCGAGGAGCTGTGGCAGCGCCTGCCCGGCGCGGGCGAGTCGATCATGCTTGCGAAGTATCCGAAGCCCCGGCGCGGTCAACGCGACCCCGAGGCCGAGCGTGCGATGGCCGGGGTCATGGCCGTGGTCACGGCGATCCGCAACGTCCGCGGGGAGATGCGCGTGCCCCCGGGCGCGACCCTCGGCGTGACGGTGCGGCCCGGCGCCGCCGGCGAGGCGGCGCTCGGTCCGTCCCCGGCCCTGATCGAGTCCCTGGCGCGCGCGCGGCTGACGATCGATCCAGGCGCCGCTCGGCCCCCGCGCTCGGCGCTCGCGGTCGTGGGCACCGCTGAGCTCTACGTGGACCTCGGCGGCGTGGTCGACCTCGCGGCCGAGCGGCAGCGGATCGAGAAGGAGATCGGGCGGGCGGTGGAGACCATCGCGTTTCTCGAGGCGAAGCTGGCGCGCCCCGAGTTCGTCGAGCGCGCGCCCGCGCACGTGGTCGAGACCGAGCGTGACCGTCTCACGGAGCAGCGGCACGTCCGCGAGAAGCTCCAGGCGAGTTTGATCTGGATCGGGGAGGCGAGTGATTAGCGTCGCGGCGGCCGGCCGGCGCGATCGCCTGGCGGCCCCGGTCGTCCGCCTGGCCAGCGTGGATTCCACCCAGCGCGTGGCCTGGGAGGCCGCGGAGGCCGGCGCGGCCGACGGCACGGTCGTCCTCGCGGACGAGCAGACGGCGGGCCGAGGCCGCCGCGGCGACACGTGGGTGGCGCCGCCGGGCACCAGCCTGCTGGCGTCGATCGTCCTGCGTCCGGCGCTCGCGCCCGGCCGCCTGCCGCTCCTGTCCTACGCTGCCGCGCTGGCCGTCGGCGACGCGCTCCAGCGCGTGGCGGCGTTGCCCAGCCGCCTCAAGTGGCCCAACGACGTGCGCGCGAGCGGGGGGAAGATCGCCGGCATCCTCCTCGAGGCGCGGGGCGATCGGCGGCCGGTGACGGTGGTGGGGATCGGCATCAACCTCGCGCAGCGCGCGTTTCCCGCGCACCTCGCGGGGGCGACCTCCGTCGCCCGCGAGACCGGCGTGGTCCCGGACCGCGACGCCCTCCTCGCTGCCCTGCGCGACGCCCTCGAGACCTGGCGCGCGACGCTCGAGCGGGAAGGCTTCGAGCCCCTCCGGCGCACTTGGCTGGCGCGTGCCGAGACGATCGGCCGAGCCGTCAGCGTGGGCGGCCGAACGGGTATGGCGGTCGATCTCGATTCCGACGGAGCGCTCGTTCTCGAGACCCCTCAGGGCGTCGCGCGCGTGTTCGCGGGCTCCCCCGTCGAGCAGGACGCCGTTCGATAAATGCTCCTCGCCCTCGAGATCGGCAACACCCACACCAAGATCGGCGTCTTCGACGGCCCGCGGCTGCTCGCCTCCTGGCGGCTGACCACGCGGCGCGAGCAGACGGTCGACGAGTACGGCCTGTTCATCGAGACCCTGCTGCGCACGCGGGGCCTCGCCCCGCCGGCCCTGACGGCGGTCGCCATCTCGAGCGTGGTGCCGCAGCTGCAGCGCACGGTCGAGGAGATGAGCGAGAAGTACTTCGGCCACGCCCCGTTCAGCGTCGAGCCCGGCGTGAACACCACGATTCCCCTCGTCGTCGATGCGCCGCGCGAGGTCGGCGCCGACCGCGTCTGCAACGTCACCGCCGCCCTGGCCCGCTACCGGCCGCCGCTGGTGGTCGTCGACCTCGGCACGGCGACGAAGTTCGACTGCGTCAACGCGCGCGGCGAGTTCATCGGCGGCGCCATCGCCCCGGGCATCGCCACGTCCGTGGACGCCCTCATCAGCCGGGCGGCACGGCTGTTCCGCGTGGAGATGGTGCGCCCCAAGGAAGCGATCGGCCGGAACACCGCCAGCAACATCCAGTCCGGCGTGGTCTACGGCTTCGCGGGGCTGGTCGACGGCATCATGGACCGGATCCGCGTGGAGATGGGCGGCACCGTCACGGTGGTGGGGACCGGGGGCCTCGTCGGTCTGGTCGCGGACGTGACCCGGGCCATCGAGCACGTGCACCCGGACCTCACCCTGGAGGGCCTCAGGCTCATCTGGGAGCACGCCCGGCCCCCCGGCGGGTAGAGCGCCTCAACCAGGACCAGAATCAGCCCCGCTCCGCCCCCTGGATCTCCTTCGCTGCCTCTCCGGAGACAAAGGGCGAGTGCTGCGCGACCCGGGGCTCCCGGTACACCCCGCAGAAAGGCGGCGTGCTGATCGCTCGGAAGTATCTCGAAGACCCGACTCGCGCTGAGCGCCTCGGCCGTCGCGTGCCTGCGGCTCGCGGCCCCGCCCAGCGCGCTACAAGTGCTACACTGAGCAAGTCCTCCCGTCTAACCCCTGCAGAAAGGCGGCCTGCTGAGCCCCCGGGAGTCCCTCGAAGACCCGATTCGCGCCGAGCTTTTTGGCATCGAACGCCTCGAGCAGCACGCCGGGAGCCTGGCGGCCGCCCAGCGCATCACGAGCCACCCTGGCAAGGGGCGGCGATTGTTGCCGCGTGTCGAGGACAACGGTCGCGTGCTCCGCGAGTCGTACCGCGTGATCGCCGAGGTCATCCGCGAGGAGCGCGCGATCACGCCGGCGGCGGAATGGCTCGTCGACAACTTCCATGTCGTGGACGAGCAGCTGCGGGAGATCCACGACGACCTGCCGCCCGGATTTTACCGGCAGCTGCCGAAGCTGGCGGAGGGACCGCTCGCCGGCTACCCGCGCGTCTACGGCATCGCGTGGGCGTTCGTCGCCCATACCGATAGCCGGCTCGATCCCGAATCGCTCCGGCGGTTCGTGCAGGCCTACCAGCGCGTGCAGCCGCTGACGATCGGCGAGCTGTGGGCGGTGGCGATCACCCTGCGCGTCGTGCTCGTCGAGAATCTTCGCCGCCTGGCGGAGAGCATCGTGGGCGGCCGCGAGGCGCGCCAGGAGGCCGATGCCCTGGCCGACGAGCTGCTCGGGGTCGGCGAGGGGATCGTCGCGCGGACGGCACGGGGCCTCGCGCGATTCGAGAGCAGCCCGCTGGTGACCGCCTTCGCGGTGCAGCTCGTCCAGCGGCTGCGGGAGCAAGATCGCGCCGTGACGCCGGCCCTTCTCTGGCTCGACCAGCGGCTGGCCGCGCAGGGGACGACCTCCGAGGACATCGTCCGCGCCGAGCATCAGCGGCAGGCGGCCATGAACGTGACCGTCCGCAACGTGATCATGAGCATGAGCCTGATGTCCACGCTCGACTGGACGGAGTTCTTCGAGGCCGTCAGCCTCGTCGACGCGGTGCTGCGGGCGGACCCGAACTACCCCGCGCTGGACTTCGCGACCCGCGACGCCTACCGGCAGGCCGTCGAGGAGCTCGCGCGGGGCTCGGGCCGACCCGAGCTGGACGTCGCCCGCGAGGCCGTGGCGCACACGCACCGCGCGGAGGTGCAGGACGACCGGTGGAGCGATCCCGGCTTCCACCTCATCGGCAACGGACGCGCGGCGTTCGAGCTGACGCTCGGCTACCGGGCGCCCCCGATGCACCGGCTGCTTCGCGCCTACCTCGCGGCGGCCACGCCCGGATATCTGGGAACGATCGCCGTCCTCAGTGGCTTCCTGTTCACGCTGCCGCTCCTCGCCGCCGGGGCCTCCGGCGTCGGACCCGTGAGCCTGCTCCTCCTCGCCCTGCTGGCCGTCGTTCCGGCCTCGGACCTGGCGATCGCCCTGCTGAATCGAAGCGTCACCGCGCTCGTCACGCCGGCGGTGCTGCCCCGGCTCGAGCTGCGCGAGGGCGTGCCGTCGGATCTGCGCACCATGGTCGTCGTGCCGATGCTGTTGACCGACGTCGTCGAGGTCGAGGAGCAGATCGAGCGGCTCGAAGTGCATTACCTGGCCAATCCGGACGGCGATCTCCGATTCGCCGTCGTCTCCGACTGGATGGACGCGCCCACGGAGAGCGTGCCGGGCGACGACGAGACGCTGGGGGCGGCGCGCGAGGGGATCGCGCGTCTGAACCGGCGTCACGGCCCCGCCCCCGATGGCGGCGAGCGATTCCTTCTCTTCCACCGCCGGCGACTCTGGAACGAGAGCGGGCGGGTGTGGATGGGATGGGAGCGCAAGCGGGGCAAGCTGCACGAGCTGAACCGGCTCCTCCGCGCGGCCACGGACACGAGCTTCGTGCCCACGGGCGCGGTGGCGCCCTCCGGGGTCCGTTACGTCATCACCCTGGACGCCGACACGCGGCTGCCCAGAGGCGCGGTCGAGCGCCTGGTCGGCACGATGGCGCATCCGCTCAACCGGCCGCGGCTCGATCCCGGAAGGCGGCGTGTCGTCGAGGGCTACGCGGTGCTTCAGCCGCGGGTGACGCCGCCGCTGCCCGGACGCGAAGGCTCGTTCTTCCAGCGCCTGTCGTCCGGTCCGGCTGGCATCGACCCCTACGCGGCGGCGGTGTCCGACGTGTACCAGGACCTCTGGGGGGAGGGGTCGTACACGGGCAAGGGAATCTACGACGTGGACGTGTTCGAGGCCGCGCTGGTGGGGCGGGTGCCCGAGAACGCGCTGCTGAGCCACGATCTCTTCGAGGGGGTGTTCGCGCGCGCCGGTCTCGTGACCGACGTCGAGCTGTTCGAGAGCGCGCCGTCGCATTACGGCGTCGCCTCCGCGCGGCAGCACCGATGGGCGCGCGGCGACTGGCAGCTGCTTCCCTGGATCCTGGGGAGCCGGATCCCGGTGATCGGGCGCTGGAAGATGCTGGACAACCTGCGTCGCACGGTGTCGGCGCCGGCCGCATTTCTCACGCTCGTCGTCGCGTGGATGATGCCGGGCACGTCACCGGCGATGTGGAGCGCCTTCGTCCTCGCGACCGTCGTCGTGCCCTTGCTCTTGCCGGTGCTGGACGGAGTGATTCCCCACCGACGCGGCATCTCGAAGCGTAGCCATGTCCGCGCGGTCGGCCGGGACCTCGTCCTGGCCGCCTCGCAGATCGGGCTCACGATCACGATGCTGACGTACCAGGCCTGGCTGATGAGTGACGCGATCGCGCGGACGCTCGTCCGCGTGTACGTCACGCGTCGGCGGCTGCTGGAATGGGTGACCGCGGCCCAGGCGAAAGCCGGTCTCCGTCTCGATCTCCGTGGCTTCTGTCGTCGGATGGGCGGCGGGGTCGCGCTCGCCGGGGCCGCCGCCGTCGCCGTCGCGTGGGGGCGACCGGAGGCGTGGCCGGCCGCGCTGCCCTTTCTGGTGCTCTGGGCCGCATCGCCTGCGGTGGCGCGATGGATCAGCCTGCCGCGGAGCACCGAGCCCACCCAGCCGCTCTCGACGGCGGACGCGCGTGCCCTCCGCCTGGTCGCGCGCCGGACGTGGCGGTTCTTCGTGACGTTCGTCGGGTCCGAAGACCACGCGTTGCCGCCCGACAACTTCCAGGAGACGCCGAGCCCCGCGGTGGCGCATCGCACCTCGCCCACGAACATCGGCCTGTACCTGCTGTCCACGGTGGCCGCCCGCGATTTCGGCTGGCTCGGCACGCTCGACGCCGTGGAGCGTCTCGAGGCCACGTGCGAGACGCTGGAGACCCTCGAGCGGTTCCGCGGCCATTTCTACAACTGGTACGACACCAGGGACTGCCGCCCGCTCGACCCGAGGTACGTGTCGTCGGTCGACAGCGGAAACCTCGCCGGTCATCTCATCGCGGTCGCACACGCGTGCGAGGAGATGCTCGACCGTCCGATCCTCCCCCGCGCGGCGCTCGCCGGGATCGAGGACGCTGCGCTCCTCGTGCGCCAGGCGAGCCTGGGGGCGGCCAGCGATCCCCGGTCGCGCACCGTTGCCCACGAGCGGCTGGACGCGGCCCTCGACGCCGTCACGGCGGCCGTCCGGGAGCCCCCGCACGATTCGTGGCCGTGGGCCCCCCGGCTCACGGCGCTGACCGCACGCGCGCGCACGGTGATGGACGCCGCGCGCGTGCTCGTCGACGAGGAGCCTCGGAGCGCGCCGGGGGACGTCCTCGTCTGGGCGGAGGCGCTCTGCGCCACGGTCGACAGCCACGTGCGCGACCTCGACACGCCCGACACGCTCACCCGTCGTCTCGCGATCCTCGCCCGCCGCGCGCACGCGATGGTCCACGCCATGGATTTCGGCTTTCTGTTCGACCCCATGCGGAGGCTCTTCGCCATCGGGTACCGGGTGACGGACGGCAGCCTCGATCCCGGTCGGTACGATCTCCTCGCATCGGAAGCCCGTCTCGCGAGCTTCGTCGCGATCGCCAAGGGTGACGTCCCCGTCTCGCACTGGTTCCGGCTGGGCCGGGCCCTGACCCCGGTGGCGCTGGACTCGGTGCTCGTGTCCTGGTCGGGATCGATGTTCGAGTACCTGATGCCGGCGCTCGTCATGCGGGCGCCGGCGGAGAGCCTGCTCGATCAGACCTCGCGGCTCGTGGTGGAGCGGCAGATCGCGTATGGCGCGGAGCGCGGCGTGCCGTGGGGCGTGTCGGAGTCGGCCTACAACGTGCGCGACCGGGAAATGACCTACCAGTATTCGAACTTCGGGGTGCCGGGGCTCGGGCTGCGACGCGGGCTCAGCGAGGACGTCGTCATCGCGCCCTACGCGACGGGCCTGGCGGCGATGATCGATCCGGCGGCCGCGGTGCGAAACTTCCGGCGCCTGGCGGCGGCGGGAGGCGGTGGCGCCTATGGCTTCTACGAGGCGCTCGACTACACCGCGCCCCGGCTTCCGGAAGGCGCCGAGGTCGCCGTGGTGCGCGCCTACATGGCGCACCACCAGGGCATGGTCGTCGTCGCGATCGCGAACGCCCTCCACGACGGCGCGATGCGCGCCCGCTTCCATGCCGAGCCCATCATCCAGGCCACCGAGCTGCTCCTGCAAGAACGAACACCGCGCGACGTGGCCGTCGCCCGGCCCCGCGCGGACGAGGTGCACGCGGTGGGCGACGTGCGCGAGTTCGTTCCGCCCGTCGTCAGGCGTTTCACCTCGCCCCACGCCTGGCGCCCACGCACCCAGCTGCTCTCGAACGGGCGGTACGCGGTGATGCTGACGACGGCGGGCTCGGGATACAGCCGCTGGGGCGATCTGGCGATCACGCGGTGGCGGGAAGACGCCACCCGCGACGCGTGGGGCACGTACGTGTTCCTGCGCGATGCCGACAGCGGCGAGAGCTGGTCGGCCGGCTACCAGCCGCGCGGAGGCGAGCCGGACAGCTACGAGGTCACGTTCGCCGAGGATCGGGTGGAGTTCGTGCGGCGAGACCGTGCCATCGGCACCACGCTGCAGGTGATCGTGTCGCCGGAGGACGATGCCGAGGTGCGTCGGGTGGCGCTGACGAATTTCGGGTCGACGATCCGGGACATCGAGCTCACGTCGTACGCCGAGATCGTGCTGGCGCCCCCCGCGGTGGACTCCGCCCACCCGGCGTTTTCCAACCTCGGCGTGCAGACCGAGTGCGTCCCGGAGCTCGAGACGCTGCTGGCGACACGTCGGCCGCGGTCACGCGGCGAGGCCCACGTCTGGATGGCGCACGTGATCGTCGTCGAAGGCGAGACGGTGGGCGACCTGCAATGGGAGACTGACCGCGCCCGGTTCCTCGGCCGGGGGCGCGGGATCGGGGCGCCGTCGGCGGTGATCGATCTGAGCTCCCTCTCGGGCACCGTCGGCGCGGTGCTCGATCCCGTGGTGAGCCTTCGGCGCCGGGTGCGGCTGCGGCCGGGCGCCACCGCGCGCGTCGTCTTCTCGACGCTCGTCGCGCCCTCCCGCGCGGAGGCCCTCGGCCTCGCCGAGAAGTATCGCGATGCGGCGACGTTCGAGCGCGCCGCGACGCTGGCGTGGACGCAGGCGCAGGTCCAGCAGCACCACCTCGGCGTCGGCCCCGACGAGGCGCACCTCTTCCAGAGCCTCGCCAGCCGGATTCTCTACTCCGACCGGATGCTGCGGCCCTCCGCGGACGTGCTCTCCCGTCATGCCGGGGGCCCCGACGGGCTGTGGGCGCACGGGATCTCGGGAGACCTTCCGATCGTGCTCGTGCAGATCGACGAGCCCGAGGACGTCGGCATCGTGCGGCAGCTGCTCCGCGCGCACGAGTACTGGCGGATGAAACAGCTCGCCGTCGATCTCGTGATCCTGAACGAGCGCGCGGCGTCCTACGTCCAGGATCTACAGATGTTGCTGGAGACGCTCCTCCGCGCGAGCCAGTCGGCGGGGTCCCACGATGGGCACGCAGCGCACGGGAACGTGTTCATCGTGCGTGCGGACCGGGTGACGGCGCCGCAACGCGACGTGCTCCAGTCCGTGGCCCGTGCGGTGCTGTCGAGCCGGCTCGGAACCCTGGCCGAGCAGGTGGCCCGAGCGCAGCGGCCCGACGCGGCCGCGCCCGCCCTGCCGAGGCGGCCGGCGACCACGAAGGCATCGCCGGGCGTGGCGGCCCGGTGGCCGGGTCTCGAGCGCTTCAACGGCCTCGGCGGCTTCGCGGAGGATGGACGCGAGTACGTGACGATCCTCACCGAGGGGCGGTGGACGCCGGCGCCGTGGATCAACGTGATCGCGAATCCGGGTTTCGGCTTCCAGGTCTCCGAGTCGGGTTCGGGGCACACGTGGTCGGTCAACAGCCGCGAGAACCAGCTCACCCCCTGGTCGAACGATGCGGTCAGCGATCCGCCGGGCGAGACCATCTACGTCCGGGACGAAGAGACCGGAGATCTGTGGGGGCCGACGGCGCTCCCGATCCGCGAGGAGGCGTCGCCCTATGTCATCCGGCATGGGCAGGGCTACACGCGCTTCGAACACGTCTCGCACGGCGTCTCGCTCGAGCTACTGCAGCTTGTGCCGCTCGACGACCCCATCAAGATCTCGCGTCTCACCCTGACGAACGAGTCCGGACGACTGCGGCGGCTGTCTGTGACCGCCTACGTCGAGTGGGTCCTTGGCGTGTCGCGGAGCGCCGCCGCGCCGTTCGTCGTCACCGAGATCGACGGGCAGACGGGCGCGATGTTCGCGCGGAACGCGTGGAGCCGGGAATTCGGCGGTCGCGTCGCGTTTGCCGACCTCGGCGGGAGTCAAACGGCGTGGACCGCCGATCGGACGGAATTTCTCGGGCGTAACGGCACGCCCGATCATCCGGCGGCGCTCGCGCGACGACACCGGCTCTCGGGACGGGTCGGGGCCGGCCTCGATCCGTGCAGCGCGCTCCAGGCGACGATCGAGCTGCCCGCTGGAGGCCGAACGGAGGTCGTATTCTTCCTCGGCGACGCGGCGAGCGCCGAGCAGGCGAGGGAGCTGATCGTTCGCTACAGCGCCCGTAACAGTGCGGCGGTCTTGCAGGCGGTCCGCGATCGCTGGGACGAGGTGCTCGGCACGGTGCAGGTCAAGACGCCGGACCGCTCCATGGACATATTGCTCAACCGCTGGCTGCTGTATCAGACGCTTTCGTGTCGGGTCTGGGCGCGGTCGGCCTTCTATCAGGCCGGCGGCGCCTACGGGTTTCGCGATCAGCTGCAAGACGTGATGGCGCTCGCGGTGCCCGAGCCCGAGCTGGCGCGGCAGCATGTGCTGCGCGCCGCGGCGCGGCAATTCGAGGAGGGCGACGTCCAGCACTGGTGGCACCCGCCCGGCGGTCGCGGCGTGCGGACGCGGATCTCCGATGATCTGCTCTGGCTCCCGTACGCCGTCACCCGATATGTCGAGGTCACCGGTGACGGCGCCGTCCTCGACGAGGTTGTCCCTTTTCTCGCGGGACCCAACCTCGCCGTCGGACAGCCCGAGTCGTACTTCGAGCCCCGCGCCTCCGACGAGCGGGGCACGCTCTTCGAGCACTGCGCGCGCGCGCTCGACCACAGCTTGACGACCGGACCGCACGGCCTGCCGCTGATGGGGACGGGGGACTGGAACGATGGGATGAACGCGGTGGGCGCCGAGGGCAAGGGCGAGAGCGTCTGGCTCGGGTGGTTCCTGCACGCCGTGCTGTCCGAGTGGACGAGGCTGGCCGACGCGCGCGGGGAGGGCAAACGCGCCGAGCGATGGCGCGGGTACGTCGGCGCACTGAAGGAGTCGCTCGAGCGCGAGGCCTGGGACGGCGCCTGGTATCGGCGCGCGTACTTCGACGACGGGACACCGCTCGGCGCCGCCGCCAACGACGCCTGCCGCATCGATTCGATCGCGCAGTCCTGGAGCGTGCTCTCGGCGGCGGCCGAACCCGCCCGCCAGGCGCGCGCCATGGCGTCGGTCGACGAGCATCTCGTCCGCCGCGCCGACGGCCTCGTGCTGCTCTTCACGCCGCCGTTCGAAGACACGCCGCTGGAGCCCGGCTACGTCAAGGGGTATGTGCCGGGCGTCCGGGAGAACGGTGGGCAGTACACGCACGCGGCGATCTGGTCGGTGATGGCCTTCGCGGCGCTCGGGGACGGGGACAGGGCCGCCGAGCTCTTCGCGATGTTGAATCCGATCAACCACGCCAGCACCGAAGCGGGCGTCCAGCGCTACAGGGTCGAGCCGTACGTCGTCGCGGCGGACGTCTACGCCGAGCCGCCGCACGTCGGCCGCGGGGGCTGGACATGGTACACGGGATCCGCGGGCTGGATGTATCGGGCCGGACTGGAGTCGATCCTCGGCTTCCGGCTGCGCGGCACGCGGCTGACGGTCGACCCGTGCATCCCGCGGGCGTGGCCCGGCTTCGAGATGGTCTTCCGTTATCGCTCCGCGCGGTACGACATCCTCGTGGACAACCCGCGGGGTGTGCCGCGGGGAGTGTCGTCAGTGGAAGTCGATGGCGTCTTGGTCGACGGCGATCTCGGCATCACCCTCGCCGACGACGGGAAGACCCATCGCGTCCGAGTCCGCCTCGGCTGAGGCTACCGCTGGCGGTGAAAGGTGATGCGGCCGTCGGTCGCGCTCCCGTAGCCTTGCATCTCGTCGCCCGTCACCGTCATCTCGCCGCCGGCGGTCGTGCCGCTGACGAGGTAGCTGAAGTGATCGCCCGTCACGCTCCCATGAAGCGCTCGGCGGGGTACCAGCGCGGTTTCCACGTGCCCGACGACCCTGGCCCCGGTCTGCTCCAGGCGCAGCGTCCCGGGCCCCGACCAGGGGGCGTTGTCCCACTTCGCGACCCACACGCCGGTCACGTCGACCGGGGGCGGGACGCGCGGAGCGCCCACCGAGGCGCACCCGACGCCCACGACCACGAGCAGGCCGAGCGACAATGCGAGCGATCTCATTGGGCGTGGCGCTCGGCGTCGGCCGCTACCCGCCATCGGCAGGGGCGCCGCCGGCGGACGCGTCCGCTGAACGCTGGTCGACCGCGCAGCGGATGGCGTCCAGCACCGCTTGCTCGTCAAACGGCTTCCACAGGTGGCCGGCCGCCCCGGACTTCTCGATGCGCGTGCGGGTGGCGGCATCGTCGTGGGACGTGATGAAGACGACGGGGACGGCGAGCTTTTCCTGAAGGTCGAAGCCGCTGATCTCGTTCATGTGGACGTCGAGCACCAGGCAGGCCGCTCGCCCTCGGGGCAACCACTCGAGGAATTCACGGGCCGAGCCGAACGTCTCCACGAGGTAGCCCGCCGATTCGACCACGCGATGGAGGGAGCGACGGACCGAGGCATCGTCGTCCACGATGGCAATTACTGGCACGTCGTTCACGTCGGGTCCTCCCTTCGAGAGCACCGTATCCGGCGGTGCGCGAGCACGCTATTGGACCTTGGTCTCCCTCGAGCTGCTCTCGCGAGTATGCCTCCGGTGTGTGACCGGTGGTGAAGAGCCCTCACGGGGAGCTCGATACGGCTCCTCCGTGAGGGCCCGCCGAATCGTGGTCTACTTCTCGGCCACCTTGAGGAGTTGCGACGCGCACTCCTCCGCGACATCGCGATTCGCCTCGCCGCCTCCGACCGTTGCCCAGCCGCCTTTCACCACGGCGTCGCGCTGATCGTAGGACGTCGTGAGCGCCTTGAGCTCCCCCAGCTTCTTGATCCGGGCAGGATCAGCCTTCGACTTCTCGAGGCAGACGGGCACCAGTGCTGCGGTCACCGCGACCGTGGCACGGTCCGTCGCGATCCGGTCTGCGGTTCCCTTCGTCGCCCAGCCGCCCCAGCTGAACCCGACGATCATGGTGAAGATGCTGCCGACGACAACCCCCCACGCGGCCGGCTTGAACCAGGTCTTCATGTGGCTCTCCTTTGTATACCGTGAACGCGCGGCGTCGATCCTGTGGGCAGGTCACCGCCCGTCCCGTCCTCGAAGCGCGCCTTTGTTCCCGCTGCCCAGCTTCCTCCGATCCTGAGGCGGCGGCTATTGGACCAAAGTCCGATAGGGCGCCCGGAAGCCGCCGGCCAGGTTCCGAGGGTGAGCGAATGTTCCGTATCTGCCCCGGGCCTGGTGACGCCTTTCACGGAGTCCGGCGCTGGAATATCGCGCCGAGCACGGCGTCGGCCGCCAGGCGGTCAGGCGGCGACGGTCTGACCAGGCGCGGCGGGGCGTCGGTCGATCGCGCGCTCCGCAAGCGCTCCAGGAGCTGGGGGAAGGAGGACGCCCGGACGATGGCGTCGAACTGGCTGCGGTAGTTCGCGACCAGGCTGCCGTCGACGACGACGTCGTAGACCGCCCACCCAGCGCCGCTCTCGAGCAGACGGTATTCGGAGCGGGATCGCGGTCCCGCGGGCGGTCGTCACTCGGGCGCGCACCTGGGCATGGCGGCCGCTGACCTTCTCGTCCTGGAACGCGATGTCGTCCCCGGCGCTCCGGTCGACGGCGGTCACATAGAACTGGTGCAACACGTCGGTGAACAGCCGGACGAACTCGTCCTGCTCCTTCGGTGTGTGGAAGTTCCAGTGCGGCCCGAGCGCGCGCCGGCTGATCTCGCCGAAGTCGAACAGGCGCTGCGCCCCGCCCGCCTGGCCCGCTGCGTGGGCGAGGGGAGCGAGCGTGAGCGCGACGAGGAAGACGGCGGCGACTCGGGCGGTCATGGTGACACGAGTCTAGTCGGCCCGCACGGGCCGGCCCGGTGGACCTTGGTCCTACGGCGAGATCACTCCTTCGCGGCGATCACGCCCAGGCCGTCGGCCAGGCGCACGAGCTCGGCCACGGAGCCCGCCCGCATCTTGTCCATGACCCGGGCGCGGTGCACCTTGACGGTCTTCTCCCCGATGCCGAGCGCGGCCCCGATCTGCTTGTTCAGCATGCCGGTCACGACGAGGGCGAAGACCTCGGTCTCGCGCGGCGTCAGCGTCCTGACGCGCGCCTGGATGTCGCTGACCTTGGCTTCGTCACCCCGGTCCCGCACGTCCTTGGCCACGGCGCGCTGGATCGCGGCCAGGAGGTCCTTGCTGTCGAACGGCTTGGTCAGGAAGTCGACGGCCCCGCCCTTCATGGCCTTGACGCTCATCGAGACGTCGCCGTGACCCGTGATGAAGACGATCGATCTGCGGTGGGCCGCGCCGGCGAGCGCTTCCTGCAGCTCGAGCCCGGTGAGGCCCGGCATCCGCACGTCGAGGATGAGACAGCACGGACCCTTCGGGGGGGCGTGGGCGAGGTAGTCGCGGGCCGACGCGAACGTCTTGACCGCGTACCCGGCGGACGAGATCAACCGGGTGAGGCTCTTGCGCACCGACGCGTCATCGTCGACGACGAAGACCACCGGCGCGCTGGCCGTCATCGTGGATCGTCCTTGCTCAGGGGGAGCGTGAACTGGAACGTCGCGCCGCCGTCCGCGTTGTTCGCCGCCTCGAGCCGGCCGCCGTGGGCGTCCACGATGGTGCGCGCGATGGCCAGGCCCATGCCGATGCCTGCGGCCTTGGTCGTGTAGAGCGGCTCGAAGATCCTGTCAGCGTCCTTCTCGCTGATTCCCGGGCCCGAGTCCTGCACCGCCACGGCGGCGACCGCGGCGCCGTCGCCCAGCGTCCGGATGACGAGCCGGCGGTCGCGGGCCGGCGACTCCCGCATGGCCTCGAGGCCGTTCAGGACGAGGTTCAGGACGACCTGTTGCAGCTGCACCCGGTCGCCGAGCACTCTGGGCAGGCCCGCGGCGAGCTCGAGGCTCATCGAGACGTTCCGGATGATTGCGTCGTTCCTCACGAGCTGCGCCACTTCGGCGACGAGCTCGTTGAGGTCGAGGGGCACGTACTCGAGGTCGCCCTTCCTGAGCAGCTGACGCAGGCGCCGGATCACCTCGGCCGCGCGCTTGTCGTCCGCGACGATGTCGGCGAGGATCTCGCGCACCTCCTCCAGGTTCACGGCCTCCGACGCGAGGAAGCGCTGGGCCACTTGCGCGTTGTTGAGGATGGCCGTGAGCGGCTGGTTCAGCTCGTGGGCCAGCGACGCGGTCAGCTCGCCCATCGCCGAGACCCGCCCGATGTGGGTCAGCTCCTGCCGCAGCCGCTGCGCCTCGGTGTCCACCTGCCGGCGCGACAGGGCATTGGCGAACACCTCTCCCAGCAGGTGCAGTCCCTGCATGAGCTCCTCGGGCTTCCAGGGGCGCTCCGCGCGGACCGCGCTCAGCACGAGCCCGCCGACCACCCGCCCGCCGACGAGCAGGGAGAGGGCGACCTGCGACGTGATCCCGCGCGTGAGACAGCTGCGCCGATCCACGGCCGCGTCCTCCGGGAGCTGGTCCACCGGAAAGGAGCCGGAGACGTCTCCCCGCCGTAACGCGGCCGTCATCCACGGGAAATCGTCCATGTCCATGTCCATGCCGTCGTCGCTCGTCCACGAGCGAACAACCGCCCCGTCCTTCGAGAACTCGACGAGGCTGGCATGATCGACGTCCAGGAGATCGGTGATCCGGCGAAGTCCGCGCTGGACCTCTCGATCGAAGTCCACGGCCGACAGATTGCTGAACGTCGTCGAGAGCGACGACAGGAGCTTCTCGAAGGCCAGGCGCTCGGCGAGCGAGACTTCCACGCGCCGCCGCTCGAGGGCGCTGGCGAAGGCTTCGCTCAGCAGGCGCAGCCGCTCGACCAGGTCGTCGGACCAGACGCGCTCGTCCTGGACGGAGTCGAACGAGAGGACGCCGAGCATCAGAGCGTTTCCGCGGAGCGGCAGGGACACGTGCGAGCGCGTCCCCACGCGCTCGTAGGCCGCTCGGTCGGTCGTCGCCTCCGGCGGGAGGTCATCGAGTCGGGAGAAGCGCACGAGGTCACCGCGGCCCAGCTTCTCGGCGGTCCAGGGGAACAGGCCGCCGTGCGTGATCCCGGGCCGCGCGTCGATGCCCGGCGATACGCACGAGATCCGGCGGACTCCCGGCTCGTCCGCGTCGTATTCCTCGAGCGTGCCCCGATCGGCGCCGAGGAACGCGACGACCTGCGCGAGCCCACGCTCCAGCGCGGCGTCGATGGTGCTCGCCGGGACGTGAATCAGGCCCGCCGAGGTCTCGGAGAGCAGGGTCTCGAAGCGCAGGCGCTCTTCCAGCAGCGAGGTGGCGTGCCGGCGCGCCACGCGCCGGCGCAGCCACCGGTAGGCGCCCTGGATCGGCAGGAGGATCGTCACGCCTTCCTTTCCTCCCGCGGCGAGGGGGCCGCGGCAGGCTTCCCAGATTATACGGCAGGAGGCGGGCAGGGGCGGGCCGGGCGCGACCGGAGACGCTGTGGGACCGTCATGAAGTCTGGATGGCCGACAGCATCCAGGAGTTGAAGCCGGCCGGGCGCGCAAACGTCCAGAATTCCTGGACGTCCCTGGGGATCGTTCTCGAACCGTCCACGAGGCTGTCCACCTCGTCAACGGTGTAATCGACGATCGAGCCGCCAATGTGCGCCGTCAGGTAATCGCGCCCACTCTCCTGCCACGCCTCCGTGATCTCGGCCGTGATCTCGACGCGTTCGACGCGGTTCACCCGGCGGGTGCTCCGCAATCGGTCACATTGCGCCTGCAGCTCGCCATACATCTCCGGGGTGACGCGACCGCGCAGGGAACGGAGGTCCCGGGTCATCCACGCGCTCTGGGCGTCGCGGAACACCATGCCCGCATACCCGGCGAACCGGCTCGGATCGAATCTCGGGTCGGTCTGGCGGATGTCACGAACTCCCCGCTCGAAGCTCGACTCCCCGTTCGAATCGTCGCCTGCCACTGCTCGACCGGACGGCGCATCGACACCGCTCGGCCCATCCACAGCCGCGAGAGGCGGCGGCAGAGGCGCGGCGTGGCGCCGGCGAACGAACATCAGCAGGAAGACGATTTCTCCCGCAAGCAACAGGCCCAGGCGGCCCGCGTCCATGCTCCCGAAGCCTCCCAGGAGCGCGCCGCCGATGACCCCGGCGCCCGCCACGCCCGCCAGCGGGCCTATCCACGGGTGAAAGCGGCGGACTGGAGGTGCCGGCCGCCTGATCTCACGAGGGCGCGGCGGCTCGAGATGGTCAGGGATGGGCCGAACGGCCGCCAAACCACGCGAGCCACGACTGCCGATCAGACGCGTCGAACGATCAAGGAAGGTGATCAACGACGATGATTCCTCCCCCGCGCACGGTCAGGCCTCGGGGGTGTCCGAGTCCTGGTGGTCGACGATGCACCGCATGTACGGGAGCGACCTCGGGATGCCCGACAAGGGCGGCTACTGGCTGATCGGCCAGGTTCGGGCGCTGCCACCCGGGCGCGGCGGCACGACGCCGGCGGCGGCCCTCACCGCTTACGTGGGACCCGAGCACCGCGCCAGCGTCCTCCGCGCGGGGTTCCCGTACCACGTGGAAAAACCCGTCGGCGGTCGTGAGCTGATCGGCGTCGTCGCGATGCTGGCGCTCGACGAGCCGGTCGGATGAGGTGCGGGTCTCCACGACGTACGGCTCAGAAGCCCCTCCGCCTCATGCAACTGCGATATGCGGCCTGGTACGTGGCGTGCTTCGCTCCTTCCGCCCCCATGCCGTGGATCTGCGGATCCGACGACTCGATGGCTCTGCCCGTGAGGTCCGGGGAGCTCACCGTCATGGCGCCGTCGCGCGCGGTATCGGCGCGGACGTGGTCGCCCGTGGTCGGTGAGGCGGTTCCGGCTTTGACCACGTGGGGCGCTTCTCCGTTGCAGGCGGCGAAGTCGGCGGCGGTGGGGATCTCGCCCTCGGCCGCCCGCGTGGCGGCGAGCGAGACGACAAGGATCAGGGCGAGGACGAGCACGACTCGGCGCTGACGAGGGCCGTAAAGGCTCACGGCGCGCTGGCCAGGACAGTGGTGGGCGGCACCGCCACCGTGTGGCGGGCTCGCCGGCGAGCCGGGCTCACGAGCACCGCCAACGCGGCGATGCCGAGCACGCCGGGCACGACCTTGGCTTCGACCGACCGGGGCGATGCCCACACGCCCCAGGCCCCGATCAGCAGCAGCGGCACGAGAATCACCTGCGCCGGCGGCCACACGCGACGCACGCGGCGCAGGGAAGTCTCGCCGCGGCTGCCGCCCATGCGCGTGTGCAGCAGGGCCCAGGTCACGAACACGGCGACGACGATGGCGGGCACCCACTCGGCGAACCAGACGAGAGCGGCGACGATTCCGAGAATGGTCGCGCGTTGCCGCTTCGGCGCGCTGTCCACGAGACCGGCCACTACCCGACCACCAATCCCGCGAGCGCTCCCGTCACGACCCACGACACGAACATGGCGAAACTCATGACTGTCTCTCCTTCACGCGTTCGTAGCGCATCACTGTGTCCGCGCCGTCTCGCGCGCCGCGCTCCGGCGGGGTGTGCCTCCGCTCGATGGGCGAGGGCGCCTTCGGCCCGGGCGCGCCGCCGTCTTGTCGCCGTTTCGCTGGACCAGGAGGGCGGCGAGCATCTCGATCGCCCGCGGGTCGAGGGCCCGATCGTCGATCATGACCTGCACGGTGGCGCCCGCGAGCGCACGAACGCGCTCGGCCGCCGACGTGGGGCACACGACGACGTCCACGCGCCGCAGCAGGCGCCCCAGCGCGGCTCCCTCGGCGGGGGACGTCCCGACCAGCGTGATGTTCGGCAGGCCGGCGTTGGCGATGGAGTGCTCCAGATTGTGGGCCGTCTCCGCGGCGGCCGACGCCACGCCCACCCGCGTCCCCGACGGCCGCTGGGCCAGCCGGTGGAGGGTCTCGAGATGCGCCTCGGCGAGGAGCGCGACGACGGGGGCGCGGTTGCTGCCGAGCAGCCTCTCCACCTCCGGGAGGTGGCCGAAGCTCGTGACCGCCGCGCCCCAGCGTGCGGCTCGCCTCTCGCGCCGCGCCACGGACGGCAGATCGTGCAGGAGCACCTTGTCGACGTGGACGGGGAGATGGGCCTCGATCTCCCGCGCGAAGAAATCGAGCTCCGCGGGGCTGCACTCGACGAGGAGGATCTCGAGGCCGTCCTGGACGGCGACGGGCCGGATCTGCGCCAGGCTGAGCACGCCCACCGCGAGGTCGTCGGCGGTGATCCCCCGGGCGGCGGCCTGGATCACGACGTCCTGCAGAAACCGCTCGCGAAGGTGCGGGGACGGACGGGCGGGCGGCACGGGCGCCACGAACACGCCCCGGCCCCGATGGGCTTCCACGTATCCGCCGTGCTTGAGGTCCTCGATGACGCGCGCGACGGTATTCGGGTTGATCGCGAGAAAGCCGGCGAGCTCCCGGATGCTCGGCAGCGCCTCGTCCCGGGGCACGCCGCCGCCCTCGATGACGTGCTTGATCTGCTCCGTCAGCTGCCGGCGGATGGGGATCGGGCTGCGCGCGTCCACCTTCAAGTCCGTCGGGATCTTCATACTGTATTACAACACTAGTACACAAGATCACTCATGTCAAGGCCCACGGCGACCTTCCCGTGCAGCAGGGCCAGTTAAATTGACACACTGTACTATTTTAGTGGTACACTCAGCTTCGCTCAGGCACCAAATCGCAACACCCGCGCACCACACCCTGGAAGTGGGAGGTACCCGCACGATGGCCGAGACAAGGAAGACGACGTTCCGTCCGCTGCACGACCGCGTACTCGTCAAGCGCCTCGAAGAGCAGGACGCCAGGCACGGCAGTCTCATCATCCCCGACAGCGCCAAGGAAAAGCCGCAGGAGGGGCAAGTGGTCGCGGTCGGCACCGGCAGGGTCACCGACGAGGGCAAGAGCCTTCCGCTCGCGCTGAAGGCCGGCGACCGGATCCTGTTCAGCAAGTATTCCGGCAACGAGGTCAAGCTCGACGGCGAGGAGTTCCTCATCATGAAGGAGGAGGACGTCCTCGGCATCGTCGGCTCATGAACGTTCGGCGGCCCGGCCGCCGTCACCCATTCGGGCACATCCCGGAGGAAGGTACCCATGTCCAAGCAACTCCTGTTCAATGAGGACGCTCGCGCCGCGCTCCTGCGCGGAGTCAACGTCATGTCGCGGGCCGTCAAGGCCACGCTCGGGCCGAAGGGCCGCAACGTCGTCATCGCCCGGAAGTTCGGCAGCCCCACCATCACGAAGGACGGTGTGACCGTCGCCAAGGAAGTCGCGCTGAAGGACCCCAACCACGAGCTGGGCGCCCAGATGATCAAGGAAGTGGCCGCCAAGACCTCCGACGTGGCCGGCGATGGGACCACCACCGCCACCGTCCTCGCCCAGGCGATCTTTCGCGAGGGTCTGAAGAACGTCACCGCCGGCGCGAACCCCATGAGCCTGAAGCGGGGCATCGAGCAGGCGGTCGACGCCGTGGTCGAAGAGCTGAAGCACATGTCCAAGGCCACCAAGGACAAGAAGGAGATCGCGCAGGTCGCCACCGTCGCTTCCAACAACGACAAGGCGATCGGCACCCTGATCGCCGAGGCGATGGAGAAGGTCGGCAAGGACGGCGTGATCACCGTCGAAGAGGCGAAGGTGATGGAGACCACCCTCGAGGTGGTCGAGGGCATGCAGTTCGACCGCGGCTACCTCTCTCCCTACTTCGTGACGGATCCGGAGCGGATGGAGGTGGTGCTGGAGGACGCCGTCGTCCTCATCCACGAGAAGAAGCTCAGCGCGATGAAGGACATGCTGCCGCTCCTGGAGCAGGTCGCCCAGGCGGGCCGGCCCCTGCTCATCATCGCCGAGGACCTGGAGGGCGAGGCCCTGGCCACCCTGGTCGTCAACAAGCTGCGCGGGACCCTGGCCTGCTGCGCCGTGAAGGCGCCGGGCTTCGGTGACCGGCGGACCGCCATGCTGCAGGACGTCGCCACGGTGACCGGCGGCAAGGCGATCACCGAGGACCTCGGGATCAAGCTGGAGAACGTGAAGCTCGCGGAGCTCGGTCGCGCCAAGAAGGTCATCGTGGACAAGGACAACACCACGATCGTCGAGGGCGCGGGCAACAGCACGGAGATCGCGGGCCGCATCAAGCAGATTCGCGCGCAGATCGAGGAGACGACCTCGGACTACGACCGGGAGAAGCTGCAGGAGCGTCTCGCCAAGCTGGCGGGCGGCATCGCCGTCATCAAGGTGGGCGCGGCCACCGAGACGGAGATGAAGGAGAAGAAGGCACGGGTCGAGGACGCGCTGAACGCCACCCGTGCGGCCGTGGAAGAGGGCATCGTGGCCGGCGGCGGCGTGGCCCTGCTGCGCGCCGCGGAAGTCCTCGACAGCCTCAAGCTGACGGGTGACGAGGCCACCGGCGTGAGCATCGTGCGCCGCGCGCTGGAGGAGCCCATCCGCCAGATCGTGGAGAACGCCGGGCTCGAGGGCGCCGTGGTCGTCGAGAAGGTCCGGGCGGCCGTGCCCGGCACGCGCGGCTTCGACGCCGAGACCAACGAGTACGTCGACATGATCAAGGCGGGGATCATCGACCCGACCAAGGTCGAGCGCGTGGCCCTGCAGAATGCGGCCTCGATCGCGTCCTTGATGCTCACCACCGAGGTCCTCGTCACGGACAGCCCGGAGGCCGCGGCGGCCGCACCCTCCATGCCGCAGGGCGGCGACTTCTAGCCGTGGCGATGTAACCGGTACGGGCAGGCCGGACGGCCGCGCGGCGCTCGATCCGGGCGCTCGCGGCCGGGCCGGCCGGCCACGCGATCAGGATTTCGACGGCAGCGCGGCCAACCCGAAGGCCGCGGCCCAGGCGCACTGCTCACGCGTGCGGTGACGGCTCATTCGGGGCCGCGGCCGTCAGCGGTCCGAGGATGACGAGCAGGCGCATCGCCGCGAGGGCGCGGATGACGGGCCACGAGGGGTCGAACTCCGAGCGCCGGACGCTGAACTTTGGCGCGCGCGGATGTGCGTGGTGGTTGTTGTGCAGGCTTTCGCCGGCGGTGAGCCAGGCCAGCACGGCGCTGTTGTGCGCGGTGTTCTCGAAGTTCTGTCGGCCCCGCCAGTGGCCCACGCCGTTGATGAGGGGCGCGACCACGAAGACGTAGAGCACCGCGTGGCCGGCGGCGGCGGCCAGGCCGGCCCACCACCCGAGCACGAGACAGAGCAACCCTGTGCCGAGAGCGAGCCCGGCGAGTCCGTGCGAGAACAGCGCCCGGTCGAGCACGTCCGGGGTGATGTCGGGCGCGTACCGGTCGAGCGTGTCGGGCTTGCGGGCCTCGCGGGCGTAGTAGACGACGTTCAGGAGCAGGACCCGCCACAGACCGAGCAGCCGGGGGCTGTGCGGATCGCCTTCCCGGTCGGTGAAGGCGTGGTGCTTGCGATGCACGGCGACCCACTCACGACGGTGCTGTCCCGTGGTGAGCCACAGCACCGCGCGGAACACGACGCCGGCCAGGGGCGACAGCGTCACGGCCCGATGGGCGAGGGCGCGGTGCAGATAGATGGAAGTCGCGATCGAAGCGATCTGGGTGAGCGCGATCGAGGTCGCCACCGTCACGAGCACGGTGACCGTCACCGGACGAGGTCCAGACAGAACGAGCGAGCGGTGTGCGGGGGCATCGGCACCTCGGGAAGACGACGTGAGCGAGGCAGGCCATGATCACCGACGTTCCGACGCCTGCATGCGCGAGCCCGGAGAACGGCAGCGGAGGCACCTCAGTATACACGCTGGCGTCGCCACGGCGCGCCGCGTATACTGACGACGTCTGGTTCAGGCACCGGCTCACTGTCGAGCCCCCTCCCTCAGGCAGCGTCTCCCACTGCTCCGCGGTCAGAGGCGTTCAACCAGCGGATTCTGGGGGACTCACGCATGGCACAGAAGCTCTTCGTCGGCGGCATCGCCTTCAGTACCTCCACGGACGCGCTCCGCACCTTCTTCGCGCAATCCGGCGAAGTCGTGTCGGCCAACGTCATCACCGACCAGTTCTCGGGTCAGTCGCGCGGTTTCGGATTCGTCGAGATGGCCACGGCCGAGGAAGCCAACCGCGCCGTCGCGGACCTCAATGGCCGCGAGCTCGACGGGCGCTCCCTGAAGGTGGAGCTCGCCAAGCCGAAGGCCGCCAGCGGCGGTTCCTCGGGACAGGGCGGCCGCGGCGGCTGGCGGTAGACCGGATGGCTGCGGCGTCCGCGACGGCCGGGCGGAGGGGTCCATGAGATCGCTCCAGGTCGGTGACGTCGTCGTCCGCCGCAGCCGCCTGCTCCGAACCCGTGGGGCGGTCGTCAAGCTCACCCAGGGCAAGCGCGACGGTGTCCGGCTCGTGTGGGTGAAGTGGGACCACGCCACGACGCTCCCCAACCCGAGCCTCGAGCTCGAGGACACCCTCGACGGGCCACGGCCCGGCCCGTAGGAGCGCCTCACCACCCTGCCGCGGGCAGCCGTTGACAGGGTCCCCGCCCGGACCTATACTCTACGAAATCTTGTATCCGTCGTCGCCACCATCGCTACATACGGGAGTCGGGGCGGGTCAGCCACCCGCGCCGCAGATCACGATCCTGCCACCGCCACGCCACGAGTAGGGGGGAGCACAGCATGGGCATGTGGGTCGGGCGAGGCCGCAAAGCGAGAGCCGCGTACGGGTTCGATGACATCGCGCTGGTGCCGGGGGCGCTGACCGTCAACCCGAACGAGGTGGACATCTCCTGGGAGCTCTGCGGGCAGCGCTACGAGATCCCCATCATCGCCGCGGCCATGGACGGGGTGGTGAGTCCGCGCCTGGCCGTCGAGATGGGCCGCCTGGGCGGCCTCGCCGTGCTCAACCTCGAGGGGATCTTCGCCCGGTACCAGGATCCCGACGACGTGCTCGAGCGAATCGTCTCGGCCAGCCAGGAGCAGGCGACCAAGATCATCCAGTCGATCTACGCCGAGCCGATCAAGGAAGATCTGATCCACCGGCGCATCCAGGAGATCAAGAAGGGCGGCTCCTCGGCCGTCGTCTCCTCGATCCCCCAGCGCGCCGAGCGCTTCGGCCAGATCGCCCAGGAGGCCGGGGCCGACGTCTTCGTGGTGCAGTCCACCGTGACCACCGCGCGACACATCGCGACCGAGTACACCCCGGTCGACCTGCGCAAGCTCAAGAAGTCGCTCGCCATCCCGCTCATCATCGGCAACGTCGTGACATACGAGGCCTGCCTCGAGCTGATGGAGACCGGGGTCGACGCGCTGCTGATCGGCGTCGGGCCCGGCGCCGCCTGCACGAGCCGCGAGGTCCTCGGGCTCGGCGTGCCGCAGGTGACGGCCACCGCCGACTCCGCGGCCGCGCGCGACTTCTACTACAAGCAGACCGGCCGCTACGTGCCGATCATCACCGATGGCGGCATGACCACGGGCGGCGACGTGTGCAAGGCGCTGGCCTCCGGGGCCGACGCCGTCATGATCGGCTCCGCCTTCGCGCGCGCCACCGAGGCGCCCGGCCGCGGCTATCACTGGGGCATGGCGACGCCGCACCAGAACCTGCCGCGTGGCACCCGGATCCGGGTGGGCAGCGTGGGGCCGCTCGAGCAGATTCTCTTCGGGCCGGCGTTCACCGAGGAGGGCACGCTCAACCTGGTGGGCGCCATCCGCACCTGCATGGGCTCGGTCGGTGCGCGCAGCATTCGCGAGCTGCAGCAGACCGAGCTGATCATCGCCCCGGCGATCAAGACGGAAGGCAAGGTCTTCCAGCACGCACAGAAGCTGGGGCGGCCGCGGTAGGTCCGGGGTCGTGAGCCACGGCGGACCGGTCCACGCCGACACGATCGCGGTCCTCGACTTCGGCTCGCAGACCACCCAGCTGATCGCCCGCCGCATCCGCGAGCTGGGCGTCTATTCCGAGATCCTGCCCTGCACGCACCCGCTCGACGACATCCTGCGCGCGGGCTACAAGGGCCTCGTGCTGTCGGGCGGCCCCTCCAGCGTCTACGCGGACGGCGCGCCGTTGCCGCCCCGCGCGCTCTTCGACGCGGGGCTCCCCGTGCTCGGCATCTGCTACGGCATGCAGGCGATGGGACACGTGCTCGGCGGGCGCGTGGCGCCGTCGGACCGCAGGGAGTACGGCCGGGCGGAGGTGACCGTCCACGACGCCGGCACACCGCTGCTGCGCGGGGTGACGCCGGAGCACGACGGCCGGCTGACCGTCTGGATGAGCCACGGCGACACCGTCCTGGCGCCCCCGCCGGGCTTCGCGGTCCACGGGAGGACGGAGACCTCCCCGGTGGCCGTGATGGCCGACGAGGCGCGTCGCTTCTACGCGGTGCTGTTCCACCCGGAAGTCGCGCACACGCCCCAGGGCACGAAGGTGCTCGAGAACTTCGTGCAGGCGTGCGGGGCCCGGCGCACGTGGTCGATGGTCTCCTTCGCGGACACCACGATCGCGGCGATCCGGGACCGCGTCGGCGACGACCGCGTGCTCTGCGCGCTCTCGGGCGGCGTGGACTCCGCGGTGGTCGCCGTGCTGGTGCACCGGGCCATCGGCGACCAGCTGACGTGCGTGTTCGTGGACAACGGCGTGCTCCGCAAGGGCGAGGCCGAGTCGGTGGCCCACACGTTCCGCGACACGTTCAAGATCAACCTCGTCCACGTCGACGCCTCCAGCCGGTTCCTCGAGACGCTCGCGGGCGTGACCGATCCCGAGCTCAAGCGCAAGCGGATCGGCGCGGAGTTCATCGCGGTCTTCGAGGAGGAAGCCCGCAAGCTCGGCGACGTCCCCTGGCTCGCGCAGGGCACCCTCTATCCCGACGTGATCGAGTCGGTGTCGTTCCGCGGCCCCTCGGCGACGATCAAGACCCATCACAACGTCGGCGGCCTGCCCGAGACGATGGGCTTCAAGCTGGTCGAGCCCCTGCGCGAGCTGTTCAAGGACGAGGTCCGGCGCGTCGGCGAGCTGCTCGGCCTGCCCGCGGAGATCGTGTGGCGCCAGCCCTTCCCGGGCCCGGGCCTGGCCATCCGCGTGCTGGGGGAAGTGACCCACGACCGGCTCGACCTCTTGCGCGAGGCCGACGCCATCGTGCGCGACGAGATCCGCGCCGCCGGCCTGGAGCGGGAGCTGTGGCAGGCCTTCGCGGTGCTGCTGCCCGTGCGCACGGTGGGGGTGATGGGGGATTTCCGGACGTACGCCGAGGTCATCGCGCTCCGGGCGGTGACCAGCCAGGATGCCATGACCGCCGACTGGGCGCGGTTGCCCTACGACCTCCTCGGCCGGATCTCGAACCGGATCATCAACGAGGTGAAGGGGATCAACCGGGTGGTCTACGACGTCTCGTCCAAGCCGCCCTCGACCATCGAGTGGGAGTGACCGGGCCGGCCTGATGCACCACGCCGAGTTCGTCCACCTCCACGTCCACTCGGAGTACAGCCTGCTCGACGGCGCGGCCCAGCTCGAGAAGCTCGTCAAGAAGGCCAAGGAGCTCCACTTCCCGGCGCTCGCGCTCACCGACCACGGCAACCTCTTCGGCGCGGTGGACTTCTACCTCGCCGCGCAGAAGGCGGGCATCAAGCCGATCGTCGGGTGCGAGCTCTACATCGCGCCGGGCGCTCGCCGGGAGCGTGGCTCCCAGGACGGCGGCTACGAGGGCGCCAACCACCTGACCGTTCTCGTCCGCGACCTGGCGGGCTACCGGAACCTCATCAAGCTCGTCTCCAAGGCCTACCTCGAGGGCTTCTACTACAAGCCGCGGGTGGACCGGGAGCTGCTCGCCGAGCACGCGGAGGGGCTGGTCGTGCTCTCGGGCTGCCTGAACTCCGAGGTCTCGCGCCTGATCTCCGCCGGCGAGGTCGACCGTGCGAAGCAGGCCGCGGGCTGGTACCAGGAGGTCTTCGGGCGCGACCACTACTTCATGGAAGTCCAGGCCCACGGCATGGACGAGCAGGTGCGGGTCACGGCCGAGACCCTGAAGATCGCCCGGGCGCTCGGGGCGCCGGTGGCGGGCACGAACGACTCGCACTACCTCGAGGCCGGCCACGGGCGCGCTCACGAGGCGCTCCTGTGCATCCAGACCGGCTCCACCCTCAACGACCCCAAGCGCTGGCGGTTCGCGACCCAGGAGTTCTACGTCAAGTCGGCCGAGGAGATGGCCCGGGTCTTCGCCGAGATCCCGGAGGCCTGCCGCAACACCATTGCCGTCGCCGAGCGCTGCAACCTCACGCTCGACTTCGGGCGCTTCCACCTGCCCCGTTACGCCGTGCCCGAGGGCCACACGCTCGAGAGCTATCTCGAGCACCTCGCGCGGGAGGGCCTGCGGCGGCGCTACGGCGCATCCCCGGGGGACGAGATCGAGGGGCGGCTCGCGCACGAGCTGCGGATCATCGAGAAGATGGGGTTTGCCGGCTACTTCCTCGTCGTGTGGGACTTCATCCACTACGCGCGCCAGCAGGGGATCGCGGTGGGGCCGGGGCGCGGCTCCTCGGCCGGCTCGCTCGTGGCCTACTGCCTGGGGATCACCAACGTCGACCCGATGCGCTACGGCCTGCTCTTCGAGCGCTTCCTCAACCCCGAGCGGATCTCGATGCCGGACATGGACATCGACTTCGCCGACGACCGCCGCGACGAGGTGATTCGCTACGTGGCCGAGCGCTACGGCCACGAGCGCGTGGCCCACATCATCACCTTCGGCACCCTCGGGGCCAAGGCCGCCATCCGCGACGTCGGGCGCGTGCTCGGCATGACGTACGCCGACGTCGATCGCATCGCCAAGCTGGTGCCGAACTTCCCGCTCAACATCACGCTCGACGACGCCTATCAAAAATCGCCGCCTCTCGCGGAAATGGTGCGCAGCCAACCCGGGGTCCAGGAATTGTGGGACATCGCCCGCACGCTGGAGGGCTGCACCCGCCACGCCTCCGTCCACGCCTCGGCGGTGGTGATCTCCGACGAGCCCCTCGACGAGCACGTCCCGCTCTACAAGGACCCCAAGCGCCCGGAGCTCATCACCGGCTTCGCCATGGGCCCCATCGAGAAGCTGGGGCTGCTCAAGATGGACTTCCTCGGGCTGCGCACGCTCACCGTGCTCGCCAACACCGTGGCGCTCATCAAGGAGTCCCGGGGGATCGACGTCGAGCTGGACGCCGTGCCGCTCGACGACGCGAGGACCTACGCGCTCCTGTCCGAGGCCAAGACCTTCGGCGTGTTCCAGCTGGAGTCCTCGGGCATGCGGGACGCCCTGCGCGGGCTGCGGCCCGAGCGGCTCGAGGACGTCATCGCGATGGTCTCGCTCTATCGCCCGGGCCCGATGGAGCTCATCCCGGACTTCATCAACCGCCGGCACGGACGCGCGAAGATCGCGTACGAGCACCCCGCCATGGAGAAGCTCACGCGGGAGACCTACGGGATCATGGTCTACCAGGAGCAGATCATGCAGATCGCCTCGGAGATGGCCGGCTTCACCATGGGTGAGGCCGACACCCTCCGGCGGGCCATGGGCAAGAAGGACCGCGATCTCATGGCCACCCAGAAGGCGAAGTTCGTTGGCGGCTGCGCCGAGCGCAAGATCACCGCCGCCAAAGCCGAGCGCGTCTGGGAGCTGATGGAGAAGTTCGCGGGCTACGGCTTCAACAAGTGCCTGAGCGGCGACGCGCTCATCGAGCTCGCCGACGGTTCGCGCAAGCCGATCACGGAGATCCGCGACGGCGACCGCGTCGTGACCAAGGACGGCGTGTTCCTTGCGCGCGCGGTCCGTCCGAGCGGGATCCGGCGCGTCGGCACCCTGCGCCTCGCGAATGGCATGACCGTCTGCTGCACGCCCGACCATCCCGTGTTCACGCAGCGGGGGTGGGTGAACGCGGAGAGGCTCCTCGCGGACGATTTCATTGCGGTCGCTCGCGATCTGCCATGCGGAACCGAGAGCGTCCCACACCATCTGCCTGCTCTGCTCGGCTACGCGCTCTCGGAAGGCGGGCTCAACTACGACGGCCACTTCTATCTCTTCTCGACTGTCCGTGACGAGCTCGACGACATGGCGCGGCTCGTGGGCGCCTTCAGGAACACGCGCGCACGGATCGAGCAGCGGCCAGACGACCGGGTGGCATCGGTCCGGCCGGTCCGGATCGACCGGAGGGTCCAGTCGGGCGCGGTCGAGTTCCTGTTCGACACGTGTGGGCTTCGCGGCGCGACGGCGCTGACCAAGCGCGTTCCGGCGTTGGTCGACGGTTGGGATCGTCACGCGATCGCGACTCTTGTCGCCAAGATGTTCCAGGGCGACGGTTGTGTGCATCGAGGGACGCGCTCCGTCTATTACGCGACGTCATCGGAACGGTTGGCCCGTGACGTCCAGCGACTCCTCCTGAAGCTGGGGGTCGCCTCGACGATCCACACCAAACGGTTTGCCTACCGGGGCGGCCGGCGGACCGGCTACACCGTCAACGTCCTGGGTGGTCGGACGGCCTACGTTCGACTGGAGATGCTGATCGGTCCGCACCTCGTGGGCGTGAAGCAGCGCACTCTGACTGCGCTGGCGACGTCCTATGTCGGGTCTTCGATGGTAATGGCGCGTGGAGCCGTGGACGTCATACCGGCCTCGCTGTGCCGTGATGCCGTGCGGGAGGCCATCGCCAAGGGCTACCCGACCCTGAAGACGGGATGCCGAGCGCTCGGGATCTCGTACCGGCTTCTCTTCGCGGACACGCGCAAACGGGGCATCCGCCGCGACACCCTGTTGTACCTGGCCGAACGCCTCGACGCGCCCGCGATCGAAGCTCTGCTCGCTCCGCCCACCACCTGGTCGCGACCTCGTGGATTCACGCTCGAGCGCAGTGAGCCCACCTATGACATCGAGGTGCCCGGCGCCAGGAGCTTCATCGCCAACGGCATCGCCGTCCACAACTCGCACGCGGCGGCCTACGCGCTGGTGGCGTACCAGACGGCGTACTTCAAGGCGAACTATTCGACGGAGTTCATGGCCGCGCTCCTCACCTCGGAGATGGGCGACACCGACAAGATCGTGAAGTACGTCGACGAGTGCCGCGTCATGGGCATCGCGGTGCAGCCGCCCGACGTCAACGCCTCGGGGGTGCGCTTCACCGTCGACGGCGCGGCCATCCGCTTCGGGCTGGCCGCCATCAAGAACGTCGGCGAGTCGGCCATGGAGTCCATCCTCAAGACGCGCGCCGAGCAGGGACCGTTCACCACGCTGAACGACTTCTGCGCCCGGGTCGACCTCCGTCTCGTCAACCGCCGGGTGATCGAGAGCCTGATCAAGGCCGGCGCCTTCGACTCCCTCGGGCTGACGCGCGCGCACCTGCTGATCACGTGCGACGCGGCGCTGGACAGCGGCCAGCGCGTGCAGCGCGAGCGCGCTGAGGGGCAGGCCTCGTTCTTCGACCTGCTCCCGGCGCCCACGGCGGCGCCGGCGGCGGAGCCGAGCGAGCCGGTGATGGCGGAGTGGGAGGTGGACCAGCGGCTGGCCTTCGAGAAGGAGGTCCTCGGGTTCTACGTCTCCGGCCACCCGCTCGCGCGCTACCGGCCCATGGTCGAGTCGCTCGGGATCACGCCCACCTCCGAGCTGGCGGGCAAGAGCCCGGGCGCGCGCGTGCTCCTGTTCGGCCAGGTCGCGACCCTGAAGGAGACCTCGACGAAGAGCGGCAACCGCATGGCCTTCGTCACCCTCGAGGACATGGAGGGCACCGTGGAGGTCACGGTGTTCCCGGAGCCGTTCAAGGCGGCCGCGGAGCACCTGCGCGGGCGCGAGCCGCTGCTCGTGCGCGGCCGCGTCGACGACGGGGACAAGGGTCGCGCCATCCTCGCCGAGGACGTCCGGCTGCTCGCCCAGGCGCTCGAGCAGCGCGCCGAGCGCGGCGGCGCCGTCGAGGCGAGCGCGCTCCGGATCCGGGTGACCGCCGGCGGCGATCCGCGGGACGCGGTCGCCCGGCTGCGGGAGGCCTGCGGCCAGCACCCGGGACGCGTGGCGGTCTTCGTCCACGTGCTCCTCCCGGACCACGAGGTCGTCGTGCGCGCGCGGGGCGTCGCCGTGGACGCCGGCGGGGAGCTCCTCACCAAGCTGGAGGCGCTGCTGGGACCGGGGGCCGCCACCATCGACTATGCCGGACGGGCTTGACTTCGAGCAGCCGCTCCTCGAGCTCGAGGCGAAGCTCGCGGAGCTGCGCGCCGATGCCGACGGCGCCGCCGACGAGATCGTGCGCACCGAGGAGCGTCTCGATCGGCTGCGCCGGCGGGTCTTCGCGGGCCTGACGGCCTGGCAGCGCACCCAGCTCGCCCGCCACCCGAAGCGGCCGCACACCGCGGACCTCGTCAAGCTGCTGTTCGAGGATTTCCTCGAGCTCCACGGCGATCGCGTCTTCGGCGACGACCAGGCCATCGTGGGTGGTCTGGCGCGCTTCGAGGGCCGCAGCGTGGTGGTCGTCGGCCATCAGAAGGGGCGAGAGACGCGCGAGAAGATCGCGCGGCACTTCGGCATGCCGCATCCCGAGGGCTACCGCAAGGCCCTCCGGCTCATGGAGATGGCCGACCGGTTCGGCAAGCCGCTGGTCACGTTCATCGACACCCCGGGCGCCTACCCCGGCATCGGCGCCGAGGAGCGGGGCCAGGCCGCAGCCATCGCCCGCAACCTGCGCGTCATGTCGTCGCTGCGCATCCCGGTGATCGCGATGGTCACGGGCGAGGGGGGCAGCGGCGGCGCGCTCGCCATCGGGGTGGCCAACCGCGTGCTGATGCTCGAGTACGCGGTCTACTCCGTGATCACGCCCGAGGGCTGCGCGGCGATCCTGTGGAACGACGCGGGCAAGGCGCCGGAGGCGGCGGAGATCATGCGCATCACTCCGCCCGATCTCCTGCGGCTGGGCGTCATCGACACGATCGTGGCCGAGCCGCCGGGCGGCGCCCACCGGGACTGGGAGGCGACCGCCGCCAGCGTCCGTTCCGCCCTCCGCCTCGCGCTCGACGCGCTCGCCCAGCTCTCGCCCCACACCCTCGTCCGCGAGCGTTACGAAAAATTCCGTCGCATCGGCGCCTGGGAAGAAGAAGCCGCGCCCCGCCCGCGCTGACGACGTCGCGCGGCTCGATACTCGACCTCGACGCGGCGGGGGGCGGGGTCACGGGCCGGGGCTCTCAGCGATCCGTGGAGTACGGGCTGACCTCGGCGGGCGCTCGAACCGTCACGCGGCGTCACACCATCGAGACCACAGTCAGTCGGATCGAGGAGAGCCCCGGCCCGTGACCCCGTCCCCCGCCGGGACGACGCGCGCTACCTAGTCCTTGAGGAGGGCGTCGGCCACGTCCTCGTCGGTGACGAGGACGTTGAGGCAGTGGGCGTGGATCGCGCCACGCACGGCCTCGATCTTGGAGCGGCCGCCGGCGACCCCGATCACGAAGCGATCGTCGCGGCGGGAGAGGGCCTGCAGCCGGTCGTAGCCCACCGCGAGCATCCGCCGCATGAGGATCCGGAGCTCGGGGCGATCGACGATCCGCCCTTCGCCGTCGAAGGGCTGGTAGTTGATCTCGCCCACGACGCCGAGCTGGCGCAGCCGCTTCACGCTGACCCCGTAGGCCTCGGCGAGCGAGCAGAAGCCCGGGGTCTGCTCGGCGATCTGGCCGATCCCGAGGAGCGCGACGTCCACCGACTGCGCGGCGTCGTAGATCTTCCGGACTTCCGGATCGCGCAGCAGGCGCCGCCGCTCGCGCTCGATCTGGGTGAGCGACACGAGGTGCTGCACGGGCAGCGCATAGGCCGTGACGTGAGGCCGGTACTTCGCCGCCATCATCCCGACCAGGGTGTTGGGTGAGAGGTCGACCAGCTTCAGCGTGCTCTCGCCGGAGAGGGGATAAAGCGCGAGGTCGCGCAGCCGGCGCTCGTGCAGGGCGCGGATGGTCTGGTACAGGGTGAAGCCGCAGGAGAGCCCGATGCGCATGCCGTTGGCCGCGACTTTCTCGAAGTAGGCCGCCGCGGCCACCCCCAGGGCCTCCCGCACGTCGCCACGACCGCCGGCGGCGATGACGACGGCGTCGCGCAGCCCGTGCCGCTGGACCAGACGGCTCTCCAGCTCCTGGGTGCGCGGCAGGTCGAGCTCCACGCGTACGAGCCCCTCGTCCATGGCGCGCTTGAGCAGGCGGGACACGGTGGCCGCCGAGAGCCCCACGGCGCGCGCGATGTCCTTCTGGCTCTGGCCGTGGCGGTAGTAGAGGTCCAGGCACTGGACCATCTGGCGAAGCTCGCCGGGGCGGCGAGAAATTAATTTCACGTTCGTAAAGTTCTTGCTTGACGGGTCCAGTGTACGCCTCGTATGCTCCGGACCAAGGAAAATTCTCGAGCCCGTCACCCCAGAACCGCAAGGAGGCCGGCATGGGAGACAAGCGCTACGGACCCCCCAAGGGGTCCACCGGGATGTCCGACTACCACCAGTCCCGGGACGAGCTGGCGGGGCTGCCCCAGACCGTCGCCGAGAAGATCCCGGTCACCAACACTCCGAACATCTTCTCCTACAAGTCCTACGTGTTCGCCAAGAACCCCGCGCTGGTGCAGCGCTACATCAAGGCCACCAAGGCCGACGTTGGCGGCGTGGGCGGGCATGTGGTCGCCGCCGAAGAGGTGAAGTCGATCATCGCCAAGTTCGTGATGGACAACAACGGCTACAACGGCGAGCCGATCTTCACCTCGCTGATCGTCACCCACACCGGCGACGACGTCGCGGTGACGGGCATCATGGCGGAGTCGGTCGACATGAGCGTGGTCGACGAGCTGATGTGGGACGCCCTCAACGAGGGCGCGCGCAAGGCGGCCGAGCTCGGGCTCTACGGCCCGGGTCAGGACCTCGTGGCCGACGCCTTCACGGGCAACCTGCGCGGGACGGGGCCGGCCACCGTGGCCCTCGCGCTGCCCGTGCGCAAGGACAACGCCTCCCAGACCGTGCTCGTGTCCTACGCCGACAAGACCGAGCCCATGGCCTTCAACTACTACGCCACCGGCGCGTACCTGCTGCCGCGGTTCAACACCGGGCTGGTCATCGCCGCCTCGAAGATGAAGCGCGGCTACATCTTCGACGTCGTCGACCTGGACACCAAGGCGCAGGCCATCGAGGCGGGCGCGCACCCGCGCGATCAGAAGGCGCTGGACGGCAAGATGGAGGAGCTGGCCAAGGGATTACAGGAAAAGGTCATCTCGCTGCGCGGCCCCGAGGACCTCTACGACATCGAGGGGCTCTGCCGCTCCTCCCGCTTCGTCATCGCCCGCATCTGGAGCCGCAACGACAATGGCGAGCGCGATTCCCTCGGCTACATCTGCTCGGCCGAGCGGCTGCACAACATCAAGACCAAGAAGGGCTTCACCTACGGCGGCAAGGACGACCCGGTGCTGCTGGCCTTCGCCCAGGGCGACTGGCCGGCGCCGGGCGAGATCACCTCGCCGTGGGCGGCGGCGCCGATGGTGGCGGGCGATTGCCGCGGCAGCCACAACCTGCACATCCTGCCCATGCCCATCAACTCCCAGACCTCGTACTGGTCGGGCCCGATCATCTCGGCGGTCACGCTGTCCTGCAACATCCACACGGGCCGGATCGGCGCCATCTCCGACCAGTTCGCGCTCGGCACGCCGTGGGACGTGGTGCGCCAGCAGGCCGCGCAGCTCGCCATCCAGTTCCGCAACGCGCACGGCATCAAGCAGCCCGCGACCCTGCACGAGGACGAGCTCGAGTACCAGGAGGGCTGGAAGGAGCGTCGCGCGCGCCTCGAGCAGTCCTTCGAGTTCCGCCCGGCCTTCACGCTGGGCAACGGCGACGGCCACAGCGTCAACGGCGGGGCGAAGCCCGCCGCGGTCGGCGCGGGCAAGAGCGAGACCGACTGATCGACGCCGGGGCCTCATGGCCCCGACGGCGATCAGGCGATCAACGGGCGACTGGATTACCGCGTAGGAGGGGGCCGCGCGGCCCCCTCCTACACCTGCCCCGCACCTGTTCCGCCGCGATTGGTGATCGAGGGGCGCCCGGGGTCCTCCTGCGCCTCCCCCCGCATATCTCCCTCCTCGATTGCTCATCAACGGGGCCGGTGATGTCGCGGCTGGTTTGACTTCATTTATCGTGGGTGCTACGGTCGGTCGAAGGTAAACGCGCGGAAAGAT
The DNA here is from genome assembly GCA_016200085.1 of Candidatus Rokuibacteriota bacterium. Taxonomy (GTDB): domain Bacteria; phylum Methylomirabilota; class Methylomirabilia; order Rokubacteriales; family CSP1-6; genus JACQFL01. The sequence goes on from JACQFL010000028.1 coordinate 59,154, forward strand.
TGATGGCGAAGCTGCATCTCATCACCTACGGCTGTCAGATGAACGAGTACGACTCCGAGCGGGTCGCCGGCTTGCTCAAGTCGCGGCAGTACGACCTCACCGAGGACGAGAGCGATGCCGACCTCATCCTGCTCAACACCTGCGCCATCCGCGAGAAGGCCGAGGACAAGGTGTTCTCCAGGCTCGGCCAGCTGCGCGCGCTCAAGCAGCGCCGGCCCGACGTCGTCATCGGCGTGATGGGCTGCATGGCGCAGCTGCACCAGGCGGAGATCCAGCGCCGCGCCCCCATCGTCGACCTCGTCTTCGGCTCGCCGGCCATTGCCCGGGTGGGCGAGCTGGTCGAGGCGGTGCGCCAGGGACGCCGGCGGATCCTCGACACCGGCGAGGCGCCGCTGGTCAAGATCACCGCGCGGCCGGCCTCGGCGTCGCGGCTCAAGGCGTACGTGACGGTGATGGAGGGGTGCGAGAAGCACTGCACGTTCTGCGTCGTGCCCACCACGCGCGGCCGCGAGCGCAGCCATGCGCCCGCGACGATCCTCGACGAGATCCGCGGCCTCGTCGCCGAGGGGTGCCGCGAGGTGACCCTGCTGGGCCAGACCGTCAACGCGTACGGGCGCGACCTCACCCCGCCGACCGACCTCGCGGTGCTGTTCGCCCAGGTCGACGCGATCGAGGGCCTTGCGCGCATCCGCTTCACGACGTCCAACCCCTACAACCTGACCGCCCGGCTCATCGCCGCCATCCGCGACGTCCCCAAGGTCTGCGAGTACTTCCATCTCCCCCTCCAGTCGGGCTCTGACCGCGTGCTCGCGGCCATGAACCGCGGCTACACGCGCGGCGAGTACCTGCGCCTCGTGGACGCCCTCCGCGAGGCGGTGCCGGACATCGCGCTGTCCACCGACGTCATCGTCGGCTTCCCGGGCGAGACGGAGGAGGACTTCCGGGCGACGCTCGAGGCCGCGGCCGCGGTCGGCTACGACAACGCCTTCGTGTTCCGGTACTCGCCCCGGCCCGGCACTCCGGCGGCGGCGATGCCCGGGCAGATCGCCCCCGAGGTCAAGGCCGAGCGCAACGCCCGCCTGCTCGAGGTCACCCGGCGCAGTGCGGCCGCGCGAAGCGACCGGCTCGCGGGACGCACCGTCGAGGTCCTGGTCGACGGCGCCTCGCGCAAGAGCGCCCGCGAGCTGTCGGGCCGAACGCGCTGCAACCGCGTGGTGAACTTCGACGGGCAGGGGAGGGTCGCCCCCGGCGACCTGGTCCACGCCGTCATCGACGAGGTCCTGCCGCACAGCCTGCGCGGACACCTCGCGCCATCGGAGGAGGCCGTATGTTCGTGGAGATGAAGGTGCGAGGGCTCGCGCTGGACCCGCTGTCGAACATGCCGATCATCATCCTGCGCGACGAGGAGGACAAGCGGTCGCTGCCGATCTGGGTCGGCATCTTCGAGGCCAACGCCATCGCGCTGGAGCTGGAGAAGATCGCCACCCCGCGGCCCATGACGCACGACCTCATCAAGAACATCATCGAGACCATCGACGCCAAGCTCGTCAAGGTCGTGGTGACGGACCTGCGCGAGAACACGTTCTACGCCGTCCTCCACCTGCAGGTCGGCGAGACCGAGTACACCGTCGACTCGCGCCCCTCCGACGCCATCGCGCTGGCCCTGCGGGTCACCGCGCCGATCTTCGTCGACGAGGACGTGGTGCGCCGGGCCAAGAGCCTCGACGACAGTACGAAGGACGCCGAGTCCATCAAGGCCGCCGAGCCCATCAAGGCCGACGACCCTGAGCGCCTCAAGGAGTGGCTGGAGAACATCAAACCGGAAGACTTCAAGGCGTAGCCGCCGCCGGTGCGCGTCGCCCTCTTCACGAACAACTACCTGCCGTTCTGCGGCGGGGTCACCGTCTCGGTGGAGACCCTGCGCCGGGGGCTCGAGGCCTGCGGCCACGAGGCCTGGGTGTTCGCGCCGCGCTTCCCTGGCGCGCCCGACGACCCCGCCCGGGTCGTCCGCTATCCCTCGCTGCCCGCGCCGACGTACCCCGAGTTCTCGCTCGCGGTGCCCTTCTCGCGGCGCATTGGCCGGCTGGCGCGCGCCCTGGACTTCGACGTGATCCACGCGCATCACCCGTTCTTGCTCGGACCGGCCGCGCGACGGCTGGCCCGCGCGGCGGGGCGGCCGATCGTCTTCACCTACCACACCCGCTACGACAAGTACGCGCACTACGTGCCCCTGCGCCGCGGCGTGGTCGAGGCCGCCGCCGTGCAGCTGAGCACGCGCTTCGCGGCCCGCGCCGACGCCGTGGTCGCGCCCTCCGCCGTGTTGCGCCACGAGCTGCGCGCGCGGGGTGTGCGGGTGCCCATCGCGGTCGTGCCGACGGGCGTCGACCTCGATCGCTTCCGGCCGGGCGAGGTCGGCGCCGCCCGCGAGGGCCTCGGCCTGCCGGCCGGCGAGCCGGTGGTGCTGTACGTGGGCCGCCTCGACCGCGAGAAGAGCGTCGACCGCGTGCTCGCCGCCTTCGAGCGGATCGCGGGCACCGTGCCCGCGGCGCGCCTGGTGCTGGTCGGCCACGGCACCCAGGCGGCGCGGCTCCGGGAGACGGCGGGCCGGCTCGCCACCAGCCGGCGCATCGTCTTCATGGGTGTGCAGCCACACGATGCGCTGCCGCGGTACTACCGGACGGCCGACGTGTTCCTGTTCGCCTCCGAGACCGAGACCCAGGGACTGGTGCTGGCGGAGGCGGCGGCGTGCGGCGTGCCCGCGGTGGCGGCCACCGCGCCGGGCAGCGACGAGGTCGTGCGCGACGGCGAGACCGGCCTGCTGACCAAGGGCGATCCCACCGCGCTCGCCGAGGCCGCCATCGGGCTGCTGCTCGACACCAACCGCCGGCGGGCGATGGGGGAGCGGGCGCGGGCGGTGGCGGAGCAGGAGTTCGGGGTCGGATTGCAGATCGAGCGCACGCTGGCGGTGTACGCCGAGGCCGCCGCGCGCCTCGGCCCGAGGTGACGGACCGCACGGACGCCCGCCGCGTCATCCGCGTCGCGTGCCGCGGCGCCTGGGCGCTGCCGGAGGGCAAGGGGCTGCTCGACGGCGACGCGCGGGTGCGCACGCTGCGGCGTGTGCTCGTGACCTACCCCGGCGTCCGCTACATCCTGCCCGATCGGATCGGGCTCCACGCGGGCGCCGAGGACCGCCTGCTCGAGACCCTGTCCACTCTCCTGACGCGCCAGCACTGGCTCGTCGAGACCGTGAGCGTCGAGTGAGCGCGCCCAGCCCATGAGCGGCCCGATGCGCCAGCGCCAGCAGGCGCTCGACCGGGTGAACGAGGAGATCGCGCGGGAGAAGGCGGCCTCGCTCGGCCGCGCCGGCGAGCGGCTGGAGGACGCCCTGGCGGAGGTCGCCGCGCTGGCCGCGCGGGTCGGCGCGGCGGCCGACGCCGCCGAGCGCGCGCGTCTGGTCGCGCAGCACGAGGCGGCGCGGGTGCGCGCGGCGCAGCGGCGCCTGGCCCTCATCATCCAGCGCGAGGCCATGGGCCTGCGGAGCCATCGCGTGCTCGACCAGCAGTTTCCCGAGCCGCGCCGTCTCGCCGGCGAGGCGGGCGCGTGATCTGGAACCCCGCCGCCGAGTGCATGACGCGCGCCGAGCGCGAGGCGCTGCAGCTCGCGCGGCTGCGCGAGACCGCGGCGTGGGCGGCGGCGCGCGTGCCGTTCTACCGCGGCCTCGCCGGCGCCCGCCTGGCGAGCCTCGACGACCTGCCCGCGCTGCCCTTCACGCGCAAGACGGACCTGCGCGAGCAGTATCCCTTCGGCCTGTTCGCGGTGCCGCAGGCCGAGGTCGCACGCGTGCACGCCTCGTCGGGCACCAAGGGCAAGCCGACCGTCGTGGGCTACACCGCCGCCGACCTCGACGTCTGGCGCGAGGTGATGGCGCGCGCGATGACCGCCGCCGGCGCCCGCCGCGGCGATCCGCTGCAGGTCGCCTTCGGCTACGGGCTCTTCACGGGCGGGCTCGGTTTCCACGACGGCGCGGAGCGGATCGGCATGACGGTGGTGCCGACGTCCTCCGGCAACACCGCGCGCCAGTGCCTGCTCCTGCGCGACTTGCGCCCCGCCGGGCTCTGCGCGACGCCGTCCTTCGCGCTCCACATCGCCGAGACCCTGGCCGACCAGGGGACCGCGCCCGCCGACCTCGGCCTGCGCTACGGCATGTACGGCGCCGAGCCGTGGACCGAGGGCATGCGACGGGCGCTGGAGCAGGGCCTCGGCTGCCCCGCGTTCGACGTCTACGGGCTGTCCGAGGTCACGGGCCCCGGCGTCTCGGGCGAGTGCGAGGCGCGCGACGGCCTGCACCTCGCCGACGACCACTTCCTGCCGGAGATCATCGACCCGGCCACCGGCGAGGTGCTGCCGCCCGGGCGCGAGGGCGAGCTGGTCTTGACGACGCTGTCCAGGCGCGCCATGCCCGTCGTCCGCTACCGGACGGGCGACCTCACCGCGCTCACCTTCGAGCCCTGCCGGTGCGGCCGCACGAGCGCACGAATGGCGCGCATCAAGGGCCGCTCCGACGATATGCTGATCATCAAGGGCGTGAACGTGTACCCGTCGGAGGTGGAGGCCGCGCTGCTGGACGTCGAGGAGCTGGTGCCGCACTACCAGCTCGTCGTCGACCGCCGGGAGACGCTGGCGCGGCTGGAGATCCAGGTCGAGCCCTCGGCGGCGTTGCTGGGGCGGACCGGGGAGTCGCTGGCGGGGCATCCCGCGACCGAGGCGCTGCGCCAGCGCGTGGCGGCCCGGCTGCGGACGGCGCTCGGGCTGGGGGTCGAGGTCACGCTGGTGGCCCCCCGGACCATCCCGAGGTCCGAAGGCAAGGCCGTGCGGGTCATCGAGCGGAGCTGAGCTTCAGGAGGGCCGTGAGCCATGACGAGCCAAGTCACTGACATGATGGACAAGATCTCCCGCGGCGCCCGCCTCGAGTCGGCCGAGGAGATGACGGCCGAGTACCGGGACGACCTCGTGCACCTGATGACGATGCAGGCCGACTCCGAGCTGGCCGGGGGCTACGGCTACGTGGCCTGGATCACCAAGGCGCCCACGGTCGAGGAGAAGCACGTCGTCGCCCAGATCGTGAAGGACGAGCTCCGCCACGCCACGGTGATGTACGGCCTGCTCGCCGACCTCGGGGTGGACGTCGATCGTCACGTGCGCGAGCACGACGAGACCTTCACCATGCGCATCGGCGCCGACGCCGACATCGGCACCGCGCGCATCACGAGTGACAAGCGGGTCAACATCTTCTATTACCCGATCGACACCTGGACCGATTTCGTGTTCTTCAATTTCTGCATGGACCGCGGCGCCGGCCATCAGCTCGAGGACGTGCGACAGTGCTCCTACGGCCCCTGGGCGCGCACGATCGAGGGGATCTTCAAGGAGGAGAAGTTCCACATCCGCCACGGCGAGTACTGGGTCAAGCGTCTCGCCGAGGATCCGGCCACCCACGACGAGGCCCAGCGGACCTTCGAGCGCTGGTACATCCGCACCATGAACATCTTCGGCCGCCCGGGCTCGCCGAGGAACCAGCGCTACCGCCGCTTCCGCCTCAAGAGCCGCGACAACGACGTGGTCCGCCAGGCCTTCGCCACCGAGATCGCCGGGCTGTGCGAGAAGTTCGGGCTCACGGTGCCGCAGTGGAAGCCGCGCTGGGACCGGCTCCCCGAAGAAGGCCAGATCCCCGGATAGGTCGTGCTGGGGGGCTCCGGGCGCCCCCCGGACCCCCCCCACGCTCCCCAGTGTTCGATCTCTGGTCAGTTACACCAGGGCCCAGACGTCCGAGGGGCGGCGGGGGAAGAGCGCGTTGAGCAGCGCGCGCGCTTCCTGATCGCGCACGACGCAGTCGGGAAACGCGTGCTCGAGCTCCTCGACGCTGCGGAAGCCGAACAGGAGCTGCAGCACGCTGAGCCCGGGAAAGAGCGCCGACGGCCGCCGCGGGTCCTTCGAGGGCGCGCCGGACTCCTGGCCCAGGACGTCGCGCGCCGGCGCCCAGGGCGCGACCTTGACCATCCGTCCGCCCTCGAGGACCAGCTGAACCCCGCCGCGATCCCACGCCAGGCGCAATTCGCCGCTGTGGCCGGTGAGCGGGGAGTCCGCCAGGTGCCGCTCGAGCGCCGGCCTCACCGTCGTGAGCAGCGCCGCGACGTCGGGCGCGCGCAGGTACCACCACGACGGCCGCGGCGTGCCCGGCGCCTTGTAGATGCGCTCGAGGGGATGCCCGGGCGCGATGAACCAGAAGCTGGCCGCCTGGCCGAACGGCCGCGCGTGGCGCGCGGCGTAGGCCTCGCCGGTGGCGCGCAGATACGCGAGCACGTCGGGCCAGACCGCGCGCCACGACACGCCGTCGATCACCTCGAGCTCGCCGACCGCCACCGCCGTGTTCCAGAGCACGGGCAGGTGCACGAGCATCCCCACCGGGCGAGCGGCTGGCGTCTCGATCACGCAGAAGGCGAGCGACTGGGCGCTGCCCGCCGACCGCTCCCCGAGGTCGTAGCGCCAGACGCGCTCGTCGTGCGGCGCGGTGACGAGATAGCGCGCCCGCGACGCCGTGTGCGTCGCAGCGAGGAACCCGGCGTCGTCCGCGCGCGCGGGCCGGATACGGAAGGGACCCGTGCCCGGCGCGGGGAGTTCGAGGTCGCCGAGGGGCACCCAGGGGCCGCCACCGCGCGCCAGCGCAGGCTCGTAGCCGAACTGGCGGTAGAAGACCGGGATGCCGGCGATCGCGAGGAGCTGGTGGCCCCGCGCCGCGGCCTCGGCGTGGATCGCCTCGAAGACGGCGCGCACCAGCCCGCGGCCCCGGTAGGCCGCGAGCGTGCCCACGAGCTCGGGCTGGCCAACCGAGACCAGCACGCCGCCGTACGTCCAGGTCTGCGAGATCAGGATCGTCGACGCCACGAGGGCGCCGCTCGCTCGATCTTCCACGAGCACGGCGTCCTGGGCACGCACGCGGTGGTGACGCCCGCCGAGCAGATCCTGCGTCCAGCGCCCGAAGATCTCGGCCGGCTCCTGGGAGTCCTGGAAGCGGAGGACGTCGGCGGTGAAGGTGACCAGGCGCTCGACGTCTGCCAGGGTCGCCGTGCGGAGCACGAGGCCGCCACCGAGGTCCCTGGGTAAAGTTGACATAATCCCTCTTATCGGAAGTACCAAGAAGCCGGAGGGCGCGGCCCTACGACGCGGCGCCGAGCGTGGCCAGCCGGCCGCGGACGTCCCCGGCGCGCGGACTGCCCGGACGCTCCTTGAGCAGGCGCTGGTAGGTCGCGATCGCCCGGTCCTTCTGGCCGGCCATCTCCTGGGAGCGGCCGAGGTCGATCAGAAGCTGCTCGTAGTAGAAGTCGCTGGGCTTGAGCCCGGCGAGCGCCGCCCGATAGGCCTCGCCCGCACGCGTGAAGTTCCGCTCGGCCTCCCACGTGTAGGCGATCCCCGCCTGGGCCAGGGTGCGCAGGGTGCCCTGCGCGCCCTTCGCCAGGGCGATCCGGTAGGCGCCGCGAGCGGCCTCCCACTGGCGGGCGTCGGAGCGCGCGTTGCCCAGCTCGCAGGCGGCCTGCCCGGCGCGCCGCGAGCCGGGATACCGCGCGAGGAAGCCTTCGAGCGCTCCCGCGACCGCCGCGCGGGCGGCGGGCGGCGCGTCGGGGGCGCGGGCCGTGGTCATCACCGTCATCACCTCGGCGTAGGCCTCGAGGGCGCGCCGCTCCTGGAGCGTGGACCAGAGCCAGAGCCCGGCGCCGGCGGCCACGACCACGGCCAGACCGGTCGCGATCCAGGCGGCGGTCCGCCACGAGATGTCCGGCCAGCTCACGCGGCGCATCGAAGTCTCAGGCTCCCGGGTTGACGACGAGCATCAGCGCACGCGCAGGCCCCGCCGGTACTGGCGGCCGCACGCCACGCAGCGGCGCCAGCCGCGCCAAGCGCGGCGCACGAGGTGGCCACAATGGGGGCAGCGCTGGTAGGACCGGCACCCGTAAAACAGGCCGATGCCCGCGGCCACGGCCACGCCGACGAGCCACGCCGAGGGTACGACTTCCACCTGTGCATGCTAGGCAGCGCTCGACACCCTGTCAAGAATGCCCCTGATCGTCAGCGTTCCAGATAGAGATCCTCGCCCTCCACGATCACGGGCCAGCAGGCCAGCTTGACCGCCGGATTGTTGACGTTGGCGCCGGTCGTCACGTCCCAGCGCCAGGCATGCCAGGGGCAGATGACCACGCGGCCCTCGAGATCGCCGTCCCCGAGCGGGCCGCCCCGATGGGGACACGTGTTGTCGATCGCGTAGAAGCGCCCCTCCACGTTGAAGAGCGCCACCGAGCCCTCGCCGGCCTCGATGACGCGGCCTTCACCCTCCGGCACGTCACTCACCGCCCCCAGCCTGATCCGCATGGGTTCCCTCCCGCCCGTCATATCGACGGGTTGACCCGCCTCTGTCAAGACGTCACCCGAATGGCCCCCGTCGTGGCAAGGACTCTGAGCCCGGGCGCGCGTCGGCTCGACGGCGGGGCAGGCTGAGGGCGGGAGGGCTTCCGCGATCCGACTGACTGTGGTCTCGTAGGCCGTGTCCGCGCGCCGCGTGGCGGGCGCGGCGAGACCATCCCTACCCAACGGATCGCGGAAGCCCTCCCGCCCTCAGCCCGCCCCGCCTCGCTCGGCGTCCACCAGTCACGCGACGCTCGAGACGCCAGACCGATCCCGAACCTCTTCCCCCAAGGCGCTGGGGTTCCTTGGGAAGAATGAAACCTTTCCGCGTCGGTGCCGCGCCGATCGGTCTTCGCGGTTTGCCCCTCGTGAACCTCGCGCTCCGCGGGGCCGGGCCGGGGGGCCGCGATCCGTTCGGTACGGGTCGTCTCGCCGCGCGCGTCACGCGGCGCGCGGACACGACCTACGAGACCACAGTCGGTCGGATCGCGGCCCCCCCGGCCCGGCCCCGCGGAGAATCGGGGTTCCGCGCGCAGGGAGAAGCGCGGATAATGGGCAGGGTGGTCAGACGCGGAGGGCGGGGATGATTTTTCAACAGCTGCTGAACGAGGAATCGGGGTGCCTGTCGTACCTGATCGGCTGCGGGCAGGCCGGCGAGGCCGTGGTCGTCGATCCCGGGCGCGATCGGGTCGACGAGTACATCCGCCTCGCGCGCAAGAAGGGGCTGACGATCTCGCGCATCGTCGAGACCCACACCCACGCCGATCACATCTCCGGCAACCGCGACCTCGCCGCGGCCACGCGTGCGCCGATCTTCCTGCACCGGGCCGCCCAGGCCGCCTTCGAGCACGAGACGCTGGCCGACGGTGACATGATCCGCCTCGGCACCGTCGACCTCGAGATCCTGCACACGCCCGGCCACACGGCCGACAGCCTCTGCCTGCTCGTCACCGATCGCTCGCGGGGCGAGGTGCCGTGGTTCGTGCTCACCGGTGACACCCTGTTCATCGGCGACGTCGGCCGGCCCGACTTCGGCGGTGCGCAGGCGGCGGCCTCGATGTGGGACAGCCTGCGGCAGGCGCTCCTGCCCCTCGACGACAGCGTCGAGGTCTACCCGGGCCACGGCTCGGGGTCGCTCTGCGGGCGCGCGATGTCGGCGAAGTCGGCCTCGACCATCGGCTTCGAGCGGCGCTTCAACCCCGCCCTGCAGGCGCGGAGCCGCGAGGAGTTCGTCGAGCGCCTCATGACGGGGCTGCCGCCCAAGCCACCGTCCTTCGAGACCATCGTCGCCAAGAACCGCGGCCTCATCCCGCTGCAGGCGAGCAAGCCGCGCCCGCTGTCCGCGCGCGAGACCCAGGACCTGCTCGCCCGCGGAGCCTGCGTCCTCGATCTCCGCGACCCGGGGAGCTTCGGCGAGGGCCACGTTCCGGGCGCGGTCAACGTCTGGATCGAGAGCCCGCAGTTCGCCGATCGCGCGGGCTGGCTCGCGCCCCCCGGCGCCGAGCTGATCCTCGTCGCGCAGGGGCCGTCCGATCTCGATCGCGCGCTCGCCGGGCTGGCCCGGGTCGGCGTGGACCAGGTCGTCGGCCACGTGCAGCACGGGATGGTCGGCTGGCGGAACGACGGCCTGCCCGTCGCCGCGGTGCCCCAGCTGTCCGTCTACGAGCTGGGCGAGTGGCTGGCCGAGGGACGTGACGTGCAGATCGTCGACGTGCGCGAGCCGTCGGAGTGGCGCGAGGGCCACGTGCCCGACGCGCTGCACGTGCCCATGCTGGAGGCGCTCGCGCGCCGCGCCGAGCTCGCTCCCGACCGTCCGAAGGCGGTGCTGTGCGCGGGCGGGCTCAGGTCGAGCGCGGTCATCAGCGTGCTCGCGCGCGCGGGCATGCACGGCTTCTACAACGTCACCGGCGGCATGGCCGCCTGGCAGAAGGCGGGCCTCCCGGTCGAGCGATCGTAGAGCCGGGGGCTCCTCGAGTCTGCGCTAGGCCCGCCGGCCCAGCGTCTCTTCGAAGAGGCCGCGGACTTCGTCGACGCCGAGCGGCTTGGTCAGCACCGGCCGGCCCGTGCGCGCGAGAAATGCCCGGGTGTCGCCGTCCAGCGCATCCCCGGTCATGAACACCACCCGCGCGGCCGTCCGGGGCTGGCGCTCGACGATCCAGGCCCACACGTCCTGGCCGCTGATGTCGGGCAGCCGGAGATCGAGCGCGACCAGATCGTAGGCCGCGCGCTCCAGGCACCCGATCGCTTCCAGCCCCGTGGCCGCGGCGGCCGCGGCGTGCCCCAGCCCCTCCACGATCTCCGCGAGCAGCCCGCGCAGCCCGCTCTCGCTGTCCACCACGAGCACCCGCGCCGTGCCGGGGCGCCCCGCCGGAGGGCCGGCGGCGGGCTGCGCCACGGCAGCGAGGGCGTCGGCGGCGGGCTCCGCCACCGCGCCGAGCGGCAGGCGTACGGTGAGCCGGGCCCCGCGCGCGGGCAGGGTCTCGGCCTTCATCCGCCCGCCGTGCGACTCGACGATCCCCAGCGCGAGGCTGAGCCCGAGCCCGGTTCCCTCGCCCACGCCCTTCGTCGTGAAGAATGGGTCGAAGACGCGGCCGAGGTGCTCGGGCGGAATCCCCGGGCCCTCGTCGTCGATCTGGGCCACGAGCTCCTCGCCGTCGCGGAAGACGCGCGCGGTCAGCGTGCCGCGCCCGCGCGCGCCGGCCATCGCGTGGCTCGCGTTGGCGACGAGGTTGACGAAGACCTGCTCGAGCTGCTGCGGGTCCGCGGCGATCGGGGGCAGCTCCGGCTCGACCTCGCGCACGACACGGATGCGCTGCCGCTCGAGCTCGGCGGCGTGCAGGTCGACGGCGCCGCCCACGACGGCCCCGAGGTCGATCATGCGGCGGACGGGTGGCTGGCGGCGGGAGAAGACCAGCAGGTCGCGGATGATCTTCGACGCCCGCCGGCACTCCGCTTCGACGGCGCGCAGGCGATGGAGCACGGCGGGCGGGAGCTCGGAGCGCTGGAGCAGCAGCTGGGCGGACATGAGGATGGTCGAGAGCGGGTTGTTCATCTCGTGGGCCATCCCCGAGAGCAGCGTGCCGAGGGCCGTGAGCTTGTCGGCCTGGATCAGCTGCGCCTGGGTTTCCTTCAGGGTGCGCAGATTCGCCTGCAGCTCGCCGTAGAGGCGCACCCGGTCGAGCGCGAGCGCGACCTGCTGGGCCACCGTCGCCAGCACCCGCGTGTCCTCCTCGTCCAGCCGGTGCCGCTGGCGGTAGTGGGCGACGAGGACGCCGACGGGATCGTCGCGCACGCCGAGCGGCATCGCGAGCGCCGAGACCACCCCGTGCTCGGCCAGGTAGGCGGCGAAGGCGAAGCGGCGGTCGAGGGTGACGTCTTCGGCGTAGACCCACTCCCGGCGCGCGAAGGCGAAGCCGGCCACCGACTGGTTGGCCGTGAGGGTGACGGCGCCCACCACGCCGGGTCGCCAGCCGCTGCCGGCCACCAGCCGCAACCTGCCGTCCGGCTCGGCGAGGAAGAGCCCGACGTCGTCCGCGCCGACCAGCGGGCCGGTGACCCCGACGGCCTCGTCGAGGAGCTTGCCTTCGTCGGTCGCCTCGAGCAGCCGCCGACAGAAATCCTGGAGCAGCTCATCGTGCCGCGCGCGGACGGCCAGACGGTCGAACGCCCGGCCATTCTCGATCGCCGCCGCGGCGAGCGCGCCGTAGGCGGCCAGCCGCTTGACTTCGGCCGCGGCGAAGCTGCGGGACGCCTCGAAGGAGACCTCGAGGGCGCCGAAGATCTCACCGGCCTTGATGCGCAGGGGCACCGCCAGCGCCGCGACGTAGCCCTGGCGCCCCGCGTGCTCACGCAGGCTCGTGGCCAGCGTGATGCGCGCGTCGTCGTGGATGTCCGGCGACCACACCGCGCGTCCCTTGGCGAGGGCCAGGCCCGCAACCCCCTGGCCCACCGGTCCGCCGAGGGCGGCGGCGAGCCGCTCGGCCATGCGCCCGGCGTGGCTGATCGCTCGCAGCGTGCGGGTGTCGGGATCGAGGCGGAAGAGCACGGCGCCGTCGGCGCCCGCGACCTCGAGCGCGCGCGTCGCGATGGCCTGGGCCACCGCGCCCAGATCGAGGGGACCCACGAGGGCGGCGCCCGCCGCGTGCAGGGCTTCGAGGTCCCGCTGGCGCGCGCGGGCCTGCTGGTAGAGCCAGACCTGCTCGCGGATCACGGTGACGAAGATCACCGCGACGCCGAGCGGCTGCGCCAGGATGGCCAGGTACCACGGCACGCCGTACCGGTCGGGGCTCATGAGGAAGCCCGTGAGCCCGAGGATCCACAGGAATGCCGCGACGAAGAGCGCGCCCGCGAAGCGGTCCTCCCGGGCCCGCCGGTAGCGCCCGCGCGCCGCCCACAGCGCCCACACCGACACGAGACCGTTCAGCACCGCGCCGGCCTCGATGGCCACCGGGCTCAGTCGTCCGTCTCCCGGCAGGACCAGCGGCGGCAACGTGCGCCACAGGGCGAGCACGGCGCCGGCCACGGTCGCGGCCGTCGCCACGATGACGGCCGCCATCGCGGCCCGGTCGCGATCCGTCAGCCGGTACGCACGATCGCCCGCCCGGGCGGCGAGGGCGACCGCGGCGAAGCTCGCAAGATAGCTCAGCAGCAGGAAGTACGGGCTGACCGACGAGTCGAACCCGGGACCGGTGGGGTAGTCGGGCCGCGTCGCGATGTGCGCCATGGAGAGCAAGCCCGCCAGCCCGAGGACGGCGCCGAGGGCGGCCGAGCGCCGGTCGTTGCGGACCCGATGGCGCTCCAGGCAGGCGTACCCGATCACGAAGGCGAGCACGACGAACGGCGCGCCGAGGACGGGCACGGCGTAGGGCATCACGAGCCACGGCCCGTCGAGCCACCGGGTGGCGAGCAGGACCACGAGGTACGCCAGGCCGAAGGCGAGGAGGGCCGCCAGCAGGAGCGCGAAGCCGACACCCGGCGTGCGGCGGGCCACCCCCGAGCCCTGGACGGTGGGCATGCGCACTCCCCTTCCGCTGGCTGGCGTGACGGCCCCCCCGAGCGACGCGTCGGCCGGGCCCAGACCATAACACCGGGCGGGAGTGGACGCCATCTCCGGCCTGGAAGCCGGCCGGGGAACGCCGGTCGGTTACCTCCCGGGTCTCCGCCTGGTCGGCTCGGGTGGTTTCGGCGGCTCGGCGGGCGGCACCACGCTCCGGATCGGCGGCAGCGATTTCAGGTAGGCGACGAGCGCGCGCATGTCCCGGTCGGCGATCCTGCCCGCGTAGTACGGCCAGGGCATCGGCGCCCGTTCCGGCGAGCCGTCGCGCCGCAGGCCATTGATGCCGGCCACGATCTGGTCCGTCGTCCATTCCCCGAGGCCGGTCTCGCGATCGGTCGTGAGGTTGGCGCTGTACGTCACGCCCCAGGGCCCGGTGAACTTCCGACCCCCGGCGAAGAGCCGCCGCGCGTCGTCGCGCCGGCCGCCTGGGCCGGGCGGGGTGTGGCACTCCACGCAGTGGGCGATGGGGCCAGCGAGATAGGCGCCGTACTGGAGGATCTCCTGCGGCGGATCGGGCACCGACGTCACGGGTGGCCCCCACGATGGAGGCAGGGGCATCGTGTACCGGCTCTTCGCCACGCGGTTGCGCACCGGCTTCACCGACCTCAGATAGGCGACGATGGCGGTGACGTCGGTGTCGGAGAGCTGGCGATAGAGCTCGAAGGGCATCGGCGGCCCGAGTGTGCGCCCGCTCTTCGACTTGCCCTCGCGGATGGCGCGGACGATCTCGGCGTCCCTCCAGCCGCCGATCCCGGTCGTCCGATCGGGCGTGATGTTCGACGCGATCGCGGTCCCGAACTCCTCGGTGATGCTCCCTCCGCCCGCGAGGTGCTTGCCCGGCAGGTCCCCCGCCGGCCCCTTGGGGGTGTGGCAGTTCCCGCACGCGGCCAGGACCTCCACGAGATAGCGGCCGCGCTCGACGGGAGGCTCCGCCGCGGGCGCCGCGGGCGCGGCCAGGGCGAGCGTCACGAGCGCGGCGGCGAGCGCGGGCCCCAGGTTCCTCGTCGGCATGCCCGACAGTCTGGCGGCGTTCGCCGACCGCGTCAACGCCGGGTCGGGCCACCCCCGCCGAGCAGCCGCAGGACCTCGCCGGACGCGGGCATGCGGCGCTGCACGTGCTTCGAAAAGACGAGTCGGCCATGATGTCCATCACCGGTCTTGAGGTTGCGGGCGCTCGCGCAGCTCGGACAGGGTGACCTTGACGGTGCGGCGGCCATCGGCACGCGCCACGCCGAGCGAGACCGAGGTCCCCGGCGGGGTGCCCGCGATCCGCCGCGTCAGGTCGATCGGGGTCTGCAGCTCGCGGTCTTCGAGCGCGACGATCACGTCGCCGGGGCGCAGGCCCGCGGCGGCGGCGGGGGAGCGCGGCACGACGTCGGCCACGAGCGCGCCGCGCCGTCCGGGCAGGCGCAGCTCCCGCACGGCGTCCGGGGTGACCGGACCGACGGCCACGCCGAGATAGCCGCGCGTGACGCTGCCGCGCTCCTTGAGCTGGGGCAGGACCTGCTTGGCCAGGTTGACGGGGATCGCGAAGCCGATGCCGACCGACCCGCCCGTCTCGGAGAAGATCGCGGTGTTGATGCCGATCAGCCCGCCGTGCGCGTCGACGAGCGGCCCGCCGGAGTTGCCGGGGTTCACGGAGGCGTCGGTCTGGATGAAGTCGTCGTACGGCCCGCTGCCGATGTAGCGCTCCTTGGCGCTCACGATCCCGGTGGTCACCGTCTGCTCGAGCCCGAAGGGATTGCCGATCGCCATCACGGGCGCGCCGACGTCGATCTGGTCCGAGTCGCCGAAGGGCAGCGGCGGCAGGCCGCGGGCGTCGATCTTCAGCAGCGCGATGTCGGTCTTCGGATCGGTGCCGACGACCCTGGCGCGGTACTCGCTCTGATCGGCGAGGCGCACCACGATCTCGTCGGCCTCGCCCACCACGTGGTTGTTGGTCACCACGTAGCCGTCGGGGGACACGATGAAGCCCGAGCCCAGGCTCTGTCGGGCCCGGCCCTCCGGCAGCTCGAAGAAGCGGCGGAAGAACTCGTCCCCGCGCGGCGACCGCCGGATGCGCTGGGTGGTGCTGACGTTCACCACGCTGGGCCGGACCACCTTGGCGAGCTCGACCCAGACGGTCAGGGCCGGCGGCAGCGGCGCGTCGGTGCGGCTGTCCTGCCAGAAGGGCGTGGCCTCGACACGGGTGAAGCGCGGAGCGCGCACCTGCACCGAGACCACGCCCGTCGAGACGAGCCCCGCGACGACCGCCGCGGCGATGAGGACGACCAGCGCGAGGCGGCGCACAGAGCTACTTCGCCGCGGCCCGGAGCGTGACGATCAGGTCGCGGGCCACCGTGCCGGTCGTGCCGCCGTCGGTCTCGAGCACCACGAAGTCTCCGGGCCGGACCTCCCCGAGCGCGATCATGGTGTCCGTGAAGTCCTCGCCCGCGCTGGTGAACGTGCCGGAAGGCTCGGAGACCACGACCCGCGCGCCGGCCGGCACGTGCACCCGCACCGTGCGCGGCTTCCCGTTCTCGACCAGCTCCTGGATCGTCACCGTGGCCGCCTGTGGATCGACCGCCATGACGGTGCCGGAGTGCCGCTCCGCCGCCCACCCGGGCGCGACGAGCGCGGCCGAGGCGACGAGCGCGGCGATCCCGATCACGCCGGCGATCGCGCGAGAGAAGCGCACGACGCTGTCCCCCCGCGGGGCGGCGCCCCGCGAGCGACGCACGGCGCACTCACGGGAAGCGATGGCCGCCCCCTTCGAGCACGGTGTAGGACCAGACGCTGACGCGGTAATGATCGGCCGGCGGCAACGGCCCCACCTCGAAGTACGACCGCGAGAGTGCGGGAATGCCGCCCGGCACCCACGCCAGGCGCTGACCGACCAGTCGATTCGAGGCGTCGAGCGCCTGCGCGAGGACGCGGACATCGCCGACCGGACGCCCATAGTTGTTGTAGACGTAGCCGCTGGCGCGGAGCGCCTCGCCCCTGGGCTCCACCGTGAAGTCGACCTTGAACCAGGTGTCGGTGAACCCGGGCAACGTGGTGGTCACCGTGGCCGAGGGCTCCATGCCTCCGGCCGCCCCGGCGGCGCAGCCGGTCAGCAGCAACGTCATCCCGAGCACGGCGCGGGCAAAGGCGCTCATCGACGGCCCCCCTCACCGCTGATTATCCCACCGCCCTCGCGGCGGGCCAGCCGTCGCACCGGTCGGTGGCGGAAGCACCCGACGAGGTGGTCGTTGACCAGCCCGGCGGCCTGCATGAACGCGTAACAGATCGTGGGCCCCACGAAGCGGAAGCCCCGCGTCCGGAGGTCACGGCTGAGGGCCTTCGAGACGGGGGTGGCCGCGGGCACCTGGCGCGGCGTCCGCCAGGCGTTCTGCACGGGCGTCCCGCCGACGAATTCCCAGACGTAGGCCGCGAAGCTGCCGTGCTCGCGCCGCACCTCCTGGAGCGCGCGCGCATTGGCGATGGCCGCCTCGATCTTCGCCCGGTTCCTGACGATGCCGGCGTCCGCGAGCAGGCGCCGCGCGTGGGCGGGCGTGAAGCGGGCGACGCGGCGGGGGTCGAAGCCGGCGAACGCGCGCCGGTAGGCCGCGCGCTTCCGGAGCACGATCGCCCAGCTGAGCCCGGCCTGAGCGCCCTCCAGCACGAGGAGCTCGAAGAGCCCACGGTCGTCCCGCACCGGGATCCCCCACTCCTCGTCGTGGTACCGGATGTCCAGCGCGCTGGTCGCCCAGTGGCACCGCGAGCGATCGTCGGTGGGTGGCGGGGGCGGCACGACAGAACGGTACCATGCCCCGCGCCCGACGGCCCACCACGGGCGCCGCAAAGTGCCCCGATTCGCGGCGCGCTCGCTATACTCGATCCAGGCGGGCGGCGGCAGGCAGACGTTCACCACACGCGCGGGAGGCGCTGTGAGCAAGCACGGGCCCCACACCACCGGCACCACCCTGCGCCAGGCGGCATCGCTGGTGTTCGCGCTGACGTCGGTCGTGCCGCTCCTGATCTTCACGTATTCCCTGATCACCCTGGACGCGCTGGGCAAGGCGCGGTACCAGATCAATCTCGTGCTTGCCCTGGCGGTCTCGCTCCTCGGTTTTCATCTCTCGCGGATCATCATGGGACGGATGACCGAGCTGCTGCGATCCCTCAGCCACACGCCCGACACGCCCGATGTGCCGACCGTGCCGACGCGGGAGCAGCTGCAGGTGCCGGGTATCGGGGTGATCCAGGAGTTCCACGAGGTGCGCGGCGCCACCGACGTGCTCGCCGCGCTCTGGAAGAACGAGGCGCGCGCGCACGTGGGCCAACCCGTGCGGATCGCGGTGCGCAACGCGATCCGGCCCGTCACGGGGCTGCTCATCGAGGCGGGCGCCGAGGGCGTGCGCGTGGAGGTCGACGGCCAGGAGGTGGCGATCGCCTACGCGCGATTCTCGTCGATCACCGCGCCGATCGGGGAGAGCGACACGCCACTGCCCCCGAAGGCCCCGCCCCGCGACGGCGGTCACTGATCCGGGGTGCCGGAAGAGCATGGCGCCGGCGAAGCCGGCGCTCGAGGATCGCGTGGGGCTGGGGACGCTCGGCGCCCCCGGCCCGACTCGATCAGCTGCGCCAGGCGGCCCAGGCCAGGGTCAGCCAGCCGGCGATGAGGGCCAGGCCGCCGAGCGGCGTGATGGCCCCGAGCCAGCGCTGACCCGTCAGCGCGATCAGGTAGAGGCTGCCCGAGAAGACGACGGTGCCGGCCGCGAACAGCCAGCCCGCCGCCGACATCGTCGCGCCGGGCCAGCGCGCGGCAGCCCAGCCCACGGCGATCAGGGCGAGCGCGTGATACATCTGGTACCGCACGCCGGTTTCGAACACGCTCAGCATCTCGGCGCCGAGGCGTGCGCGCAGGCCGTGAGCGCCGAACGCCCCGAGGGCCACCGCGATGGCGGCCGACAGCGCGCCCAGGGTCACGAACGTGCGGTCCATGCCGGTCTCGGCGAGGACGATACGCGCGCGGGCGCGGGCGTCAACGTGACGATGCGCGGCCGGAGCCCGGAGGCGACGACGTCGATCCGGGCGATGGTCACCGGCAACCGGAAGCGTCGCGGGCCGGCGCTGCCCGGGTTGACGAAGAGCACGCCGGCCCGGCGCTCGATCACCGCCCGGTGGGAGTGGCCGCTCATGACGACGCTGACGCCCTCGCCGGCGCCGGCCCGGAACGCCGCGACGTCGTGGACGACGCGCACCACATGAGAGCCGAACCGGAACGTCTGGCGCTCGGGCAGCCTCCGGGCCCACGCGCCCACGTCGTTGTTGCCGCGCACCGCGATCACGGGCGCGAGCGCGCGCAGCGCGTCGAGCACGGCGGGATCGCCGACGTCGCCCGCGTGCACGATGAGGTCGCTGCCCGCCAGCGCGGCGAGGGCCTCGGGCCGCAGCAACCCGTGGGTGTCGGAGATGAGGCCCAGGCGGCGCGGCGCGCGCGGCATCCTCATGGCATGGAGGCGCGACGATGAAGTTCGACGTTGGCATCCTGGGCAACCAGCCTGTCCCGATGATCGTGCGGCAGGCGCAGCTCGCCGAATCGCTCGGCTACGACACGGTGTGGATCGCGGACACGCACCTCGTCTGCCGCGAGCTCTGGGTCACCCTCACCGCCTGCGTGCTGGCCACCTCGCGCATCCGGCTCGGGCCCGGGGTCACGGTGCCGCACACGCGGCACATCTCGGTGACGGCCAGCGCCATGGCGACGCTGCACGAGATGGCCGAGGGGCGGCTCGTGCTCGGGATCGGCACCGGCGGCAGCTCGGCGGGGACGATGGGGCTCAGCGTGCAGCAGGTGGC
Source organism: Candidatus Rokuibacteriota bacterium (assembly GCA_016200085.1). Classification (GTDB taxonomy): domain Bacteria; phylum Methylomirabilota; class Methylomirabilia; order Rokubacteriales; family CSP1-6; genus JACQFL01. The sequence goes on from JACQFL010000028.1 coordinate 78,487, forward strand.
GCGGGTCGCCACCCTGGAGGCCATGACGGGCTCGCTGCGCCGCTTGCTCGGACGCGGCACCATGCGCTTCGACAGCGGCTCCGAGGGCGGCATCGCGTGGCTCGACCGCCCGCGCCCGGTGCCGATCTACGTGGCGGGCTCCGGCCCCAGGATGCTCGCCGCCGCGGGCCGGCTCGGCGACGGCGCGATCGTGTATTCCAGCGTGTCGCCCTCGATCCTCGGCCCCGCGCTCCGCTGCGTCGAGGAGGGCGCGCTCGCCAGCGGTCGGAGCCTCGACGATCTCGACGTCGCGGTGTGGGCGCCGACGTCGCTCGGCCGCGACCGCGCGCTCGCGCGCGACCACGTCCGCGGCCGCGTCGCCTCGGCGCTGCGCCACGCCTTTCCCGTCGAGTTCAGCGCCGAGGACCGGGCGGCGATCCAGCGCGTGCGCGAGCAGTACGACTCGTTCCAGCACGCCACCGCGGGCTCGACGCACCGCACGCTCGTCCCCGACCGCTTCGTCGACCTGATGGCGCTCGCGGGCACGCCGGGCGAGGTGGTCGAGCAGGTGCGGGGTATCGCCACGCTGCCCGCGATCGATCGCGTCATCGTCCTGCCCCAGGTGCCGGGCGAAGGTTTCATCGAGCGCGAGAGCATCCTGCAGCTGTTCGCGGAGGAGGTCATCGCCCGCGTGTGACGGCGCGGCGCGGACGGCGGCCGGCATGACCGGACGGGACGTCACCTCGAGCGGCCGCGGTCCAGCGCGGCGATGATCGCGTCGACGTCGTAGACGCAACCGCCCCACGTGCCGCCGCCGACCTGCTGCAGCGCCGCCCAGAGCCGGGTCTCGGCCGGCAGCTCGGGATCGGGCGTGAGATCGGCCCGCGGCGGACGCGTGGCCAGCACGCGCGCGCCCTCCTCGGGCGTGAAGCGCGCGCCGCCCGCGCCGACGAGGTCCACCCGGCCCTCGAGCCGATCGCGGTCGACGACGATCTCGATCACGTCGCCCTCCACGACCCGGCCGATGGGACCGCCCGCCAGCGCTTCGGGTCCCACGTGGCCGATGCAGGCACCCGTGGAGACGCCCGAGAACCGCGCGTCGGTCACGACGGCGACGTGCTTGCCGAACGACAGGTGCCGCAGCGCCGCCGTGATCTGGAAGATCTCCTCCATCCCTGCGCCCAGCGGCCCGCGGCAGATGAGCACGAGGACGTCGCCGGACTTGATGCCCTGGGGCCCCTGGCTCTTGATGGCCGCGATGGCGTCCCGCTCGCGCGTGAAGACGCGCGCGGGGCCGACCTTGCGGTAGACGCCGTCGGGGTCGACGACCGACGGGTCGATCGCCGTGCTCTTGATCACCGAGCCCTCGGGCGCGAGGTTGCCGCGCGGGAAGGTCACCGTGCTGGTGAGCCCCCTCGCGCGGGCGGCGTCCGGGGACAGGATGACGTCGTCGGGATCGATGCCGTCGGCGCGCAGCCGGGCGCGCAGCGTGCGGCGGCGCTCGGAGGCTTCCCACCAGTCGAGCACGCGGCCCACGGTGTCCCCCGCGACCGTGAGGCACGAGGTCTCGAGCAGGCCGAGGCGCCGCAGGTGCAGCATGACCTCGGGCACGCCGCCGGCCAGGAACACGCGGACGGTGGGATGGCCGACCGGGCCGTTCGGCAGGACGTCGACGATGCGCGGCACGCGACGGTTGATGGCGCTCCAGTCCTCGATGCCGGGGCGACGCAGCCCGGCGGCGTGGGCGATCGCAGGCAGGTGTAGCAGGAGGTTCGTGGAGCCGCCGAACGCCGCGTGCACGACCATGGCGTTGCGCACGGCCGCGTCGGTGAGGACGTCGCGGGTGGTGAGCCCGCGCGCCTCGAGGGCCACGAGCGCGCGGGCCGAGCGCCGCGCCATGTCCGTCCAGATCGGCTGTCCCGACGGAGCCAGCGCGCTGTGGACGAGGGCCAGGCCCAGCGCTTCACCGATCACCTGCGAGGTCGCCGCCGTGCCCAGGAACTGGCATCCGCCGCCCGGCGAGCCGCACGCGCGGCAGCCCAGCTCGGCGGCCGCCTCGAGCGTGAGCTCGCCGTGGGCGAAGCGCGCCCCGATCGACTGGACCTTGCCCGCGTCCTCGCCGTCCGTCGGGGGCAGCGTGACCCCGCCGGGCACCAGCACGCCCGGCAGATCGCGGGTCGCGCCTAGCGCCATCATCATCGCGGGCAGGCCCTTGTCGCAGGTCGCCACGCCCAGCACGCCCCGCCGCGTCGGAAGCGAGCGGATGAGCCGGCGGAACACCTGCGCGGCGTCGTTCCGGTACGCGAGGCTGTCCATCATCCCGACGGTGCCCTGGGTGCGGCCGTCGCACGGATCGGAGACGAAGCCCGCGAACGGCAGCCCGCCGAGGGCGCGGAACTCGTCCGCGGCGGCCCGGCAGAGCAGTCCGATCTCCCAGTGGCCGGTGTGATAGCCGAGCGCGATCGGGTGGCCGTCCTCGGCGCGGATGCCGCCCTGGGTGCTCAGCATCAGGAACTGCGGCCGCCCCAGCTCGCGCGGGTCCCAGCCCATGCCCGCGTTCTGGGTCATCCCGAAGATGTCGCCGCTCGGACGCTCGAGCAACATCTCGGCGGTGAGGGGCAGCCGCCCGCTCGGGCCTGCTCCGGACGTGGCGATCTCCCAGACGGCCTCGGTTCCCACGATGGCCTCGAAGGCGGGGGGCGCGCTCACCTGCTTCACGGCTCTGGCTCCTTTGCGAAGATGAACGGCGAGGCCCAAGTGTCTCACGACGGCCGGCGGCCGCGCGCGTCAGGGGGTCAACGACGCGCGCGCCGAGCGCCGGGGGTCATCGAGGAGCGCCCCGGGGGACCCGGGGGCGCTTCCGAGCGTTGGGGGTATGGGGGCCATGTCGGGGCCCCCACGTCGATCAGTCGTCTGGGGGGCGCCCGGAGCCCCCCAGCTTCGGATGTCCCCGGAAGAAGTCCCAGATCACCTCGGTGGCGTCGACGTCCCGGCAGACGCGCCCGATGACGCGCTCGGGCAGGTATTGCCGCCCGCCCGGCCACGTGTGTCCCCCGCCCTCGAAGCGATACAGCACGACCTCGCTACCGTCGCGTCCGCCCGGGTAGACGTAGCGGCGGGCCCGACAGCCATCGTCCGGGTCGCGGTGGGCGACGTCCTCCACGACGGGGCTGAGCGCGCAGCCGTTGTGACGGACCCACAGCGCGACCACCGCGTCGGTGTCGAGGATACGGCCGCGGGGCCGGTTCATGAGGGTGATCGCGCCGCCGTGATACGGCACCAGCGGATCGTCGGTCCCCTGCATGATCAGGACGGACACCGCCGCGTCCGGCGTGAAGCGCACCGGCTCGCCGAGCCCGCCCGCGACTGGCGCGATCGCCGCGATCCGTGAGGCGCGGCGAACCGCGAGGTACTGGGAGAAGATCGCGCCGTTGGAGATGCCCGTGGCATAGATCCGGCGGGCGTCGATCGCCCGGTCGCGCCCGACGGCGGCCAGAAGCGCATCCACGAACGCGACGTCGTCGATGCCGTCGCGGTACGAGGGGATGACGGGATCGTCGCGACCGTCGTTCCAGCTGCGATTCAGGCCATCCGGATAGACCGCGATGAAGCCGTCGCGATCGGCGAGCCGGTCGAAGCCGATGGAGCGCTCGGTCGCGGCGCCCGTGGCGCCGCCCCCGTGGAAGACGAGCACGACGGGCAGGGGTCGATCCGCCCCGACGCCGGGAGGGACGTGGATCACGAAGGTGCGCTCCCGCCCGTCGACCTGCAGGGCTCTGGTCGACGACGCCGGCACCAGGGCGGCGATCCCCAGCGCGGCGAGCGCGACGGCCACACCGGTCACCCACATCGCCCGGCGGTCAGCGGTCACGGACGGTCCTCACCCCGCTCGCTCACGACCCCCGTGGGACGTGCACGGGGGGCGGACCGTTTACGAGGTCGGCTCAGCGGCCGCGCGGCGACCTCGGGGCCGAAGCCCCGCCCGGCCGGCGCGCCGGCGCGGTACGACGGGCAGAACACGTCGGCCTCGCGGACGAGCGCGCGCAGGCGCCCGGTGTCGTCCTCCTGGCGCAGATCCAGACGCGTGGAGAGTTTGCCGCGTCCCACGTCGATCACGTGGTTGTCGAAGTGGGGCACGTGGCCAGCGCTCACCACATGACGTCGGCGCCCTGCTCGGCCAGCGTGCGGCCGCAGACCGGTCCCGCGATCACGGGCGTGAGGTCGAGCGTCCCGGCAGGACCGGATCGCTGCTCGAGAGATTGACCTGCTCGAGCGCGGCCGGATCACCGCCGGCGAGCGACCAGAGCCCGGCCAGCGCGGCGCGGGCTTCGATCGGGATCATGAGGTCCATGGCCCAGCGCCGGGCGGCGCGATCCGCAAGCCTGGTGCCACGCGCCCCGCCTACACGAGGCGCGCGCCGAGCGTGGGGGGGCTCCCGCTGGATCACATCAGGCCCATCCAGCGCCAGAGCGGGACGCTGGCGAGCAGGGCGACCAGCGTGGCGATCGCGAAGGCCAGCGCACCCCGCCGGGCCTGCCGGTGGGTGAAGATGTGCGGCTCGGCGCCGTGATAGAGCGCCAGGTACTGCGTGTTCTGGTACGGCGTCAGGAACGTGCTACACGCCATCAGGGTCGTCATCGCCACCACCCACGGATCGATGCCCGCCGCCCGGGCGAACGGCATCATGGCCAGCACGAGCAGCGGCGCCGCGGCCTGCCAGCGCAGCACCAGCGTGACGCCGACGGACAGGATCGCCAGCGCTCCGACGAAGAGGAGCGGCGTGTGGGCGAGCGGGCCCGCGATCCCCTTCACCATCGCCGTGAGCCAGCGGTCGAGGCCGGTCGTCTCGAAGACTCGCGCCATGCTGGCCAGGATCCCGAAGAGCAGCAGGAAGTCCCAGTCGATCGCCCGGAACACCTTCTTCTGGAGCACGCCGGCCACGCCCAGCACCCCGAGCGCAAGCGCGGCCAGCCATGCGGGATCGATCCCGTGCCACGGCTGGCTGGCGAAGCCGGCGAGCAGCACGATCGTCACCGCGAGCGTGACCTTCTCGCCCGGCGACGGACGGCCAAGCAGCGCCTGCTGGACGGCGAGGCGTTCGCGACGGTCGGTGCGGCTCGGGCGCGGGGCCGTGGCGGACGGCCGGTACAGCCACAGCAGCGCGACCAGGAAGGTCGCGAGGAGGATCGCGGTGGTCGGCGCCGCCCGCAGGCCCCACACCGTCCACGTGAGGCTCGCCCGCGTGGTCTCGGGCATGAGCGCGTAGACGAGCAGGGTCGTGCTCGAGCTCGTGAGGAAGGCGGCGACGGTCTGGCCGAAGCCGACGAGCACGGCCATGGCCAGCCCCGTGGCCGCGCGCGTGCCGAGCCGATAGCCGAGCGCCTCGATCAGCTCGCCGACCGCGGGAGCGAGGAGGGCGACGCGGCCGGTGGCGTTGGGCATGGCGGGCCCGATCAGCACCCCGGCGAGACAGAGCGCGATGGCCTGGCCCGCGTACGTCCCCGGCACGCGCCGCACCGACCAGAGCGCGAAGCGGTAGAGCAAGCCCGAGGCGCTGACCGCGGCGCCCACGGCGAGCGTCGCCACCTGGAGCGCCCACGCCGTGGAGGTGAAGCCGCTGACCGCAACCGCCGGCAGGGTCACGCCGCCGATCACCCAGATCGACGCCAGGGTCAACGCCACCACGCCGTCGGGCAGCGCCTCGAACGCCAGGACGGCGACGAGGGCGACCAGGGTCCAGAGCGCGTGCCAGCCGCGGACCGGCAGGTCGGCGGGCGACGGCGTGAGCCAGCCCGCGGCGAGAGCGGCGGCGGCGAGCGCGACGCCGATCAGGGGACGCCACGTGATGGCGACGCGCCGGGCCCGCCGCCTCGGAAGCTCGACGGCGGTCGCGTCGATGCGAAGCGCGGTGCGCGCCGGCTCGCTCTCCGCCAGCGCGCCGGCCTGGTGCGCAGCGAGCACCAAGCGGTTGGCCGCGGCGAGCCGGCGGCTCACGGTGGCGGCCATCGCGAGCACGACCGTCGGATCGTCGCCCACCAGATCGAGAAAGCGCGCCCGCTCCAGGCGCACCGCCTCGACGGGGCCCTCGGCGCGTACGGTCGCCGAGCGCGGCTCGCCGGTCAGCAGGGCCATCTCGCCGATGGGATCGCCCGCGCGGGCCGTCGCGAGCCGCAGCGCGCCCGCCCCGTCCGTGCCCTGCTTGAAGACCCCGAGCTGGCCCCGCACGACGACGTACAGCGCGTCGCCCGGGTCGTCCTGGCGGCAGAGCACCCCGCCGTCCTGGAACCGACACAGCTCGAGGTGCGCGGCAAGGCGGGCCAGGCGGAGACGATCGAGCCCGCTGAAGAGGTCCACCCGGGCCAGCAGCGCCGCGTAGTCCGCGGCGGAGAGGGCGGAGGGCGTGGGGACGGCAGCGGGCTCGCCCGGTCCGCCCGGTTCGATCGGCATCGATCGAGACTCTAGCGTCGAGACCCGGTCGTGTCGTGAGACGCCACGTCCCGCGGGAAGCCGTCGGCGCGAACGACGTCGTGCAGCCGCACCGGCGTATCGTCGCGCGAGGGCCGGCAGCCGTCACGCCGTGCCTCATCCTCGCACGCGTAACAGCGTTCCGGGCTTGCTTCCTCGTAGAAGCGGCTCGCCGGCACGTAGTAGACGCGCCGGCCAGGCTCGTACGACGCGTAGCCCTTGATGGGATGCGACGCGGGGCACGTCCAGGGATCCTCGGGCGGCACACCCGGCCGGTCGGTGGCGCGAGCCGATGCAACCCGGACGGTGCTGATCATGGCCAGGACCACGAGAGACGCAACGATGAAATCAGTCAGTGGCGCTCGCCGGTTCGACGTCATCGCTTCAGGTAGAGCCTCAGGGAATGGACGCCCCGGTCACATGATCGCCGACGTCCGCTCCCCGGCCGCCGGCCAGACGTTGAAGGCGGCGTCCCACTCGGCGATCATCCCGTCGCGCATGCGCCAGACCTCGAGCCCGTGCCCGGTCATCGCCACGCTCGTCCGGGCGTCCTCCCACGTGCCCTCCCAGAGGTTGGCGAGGACGTTGCCCTCCAGCGCGAGCAGGGTCTTGCGGAGCCGGTAGCCCTTCTGTCGCGCGAAGCGCGCCGCGAAGAACGCCCTGATGGCGTCGCGCCCGCGCTGCTCGGGCTGCTCGGCGAAGCGGAAGACACAATCGGGCGTGAAGCCGTGGACCAGGGCCTCGAGGTCACGACGGTGGAACATGTCCTCGACGATCCGCAGCAGGGCCTCGGCCTGGGCTCGGGTCCACCCTTCGGCACCTCTGGGAAGCACGACGGAGGCTGCGGCGACGGCCATGGTGGCTCCCCTCAGCGACGCGGCGGCTAGAAGTACTGGATGCCCATGGTCTCGGCGACCAGCACGGGGCGCTCCTGCCCCTCGACCTCGACGGTCATCTGCGAGGTGATGCGCACGCCGTTGCCCTCGACATCCTCGACGTTGGCGATGCGCTGCCGGAGCCGGATCCGCGAGCCGGCGGGCACCGGGCCGGTGAAGCGCACCTTGTTGGAGCCGTAGTTGAGGCCCCGCGTGCGCTTCTCCACCCGGACGAGCGTGGCGGCCAGCCGCGGCACCAGCGAGAGCGTGAGATAGCCGTGGGCGATGGTCTTGCCGCCCGGCATCTCGCGCTTGGCGCGCTCGACGTCCACGTGGATCCACTGGTGATCGCCGGTGGCCTCGGCGAACTTGTCGATCATCGCCTGGTCCACGGTCATCCAGTCGGAGGGGCCCAGCTCGCGGCCGATGTGCTGCTTGAGATCCTGCGGCGTCTCGACGATGAGTGTGCTCATGGCCCCGCATGGTAGCCCACCCGGCCGCGCTCGTCGATACGGCCCCGGCCGACGGCCTCCTAGCCTCCGTAATAGATGTTGTCGCCGAGCTCCTTGAGCCAGAGCGTCGCGTCGTCCGCACGGCCCTGGGGCGCGGCGGCGAGACCGGCCTCGACCACCTCCCCCACGAAGACCGAATGGTCGCCGCGCTCGACGGTGTCGACCAGCCGGCACTCCACGAAGGCCGGGGCGCGCTCGAGCACGGGCGCGCCGGTGGCCCCCTTGCGGAAGGGCTCGCCGGAGATGGTCTGCCCCTCGCGCGTGGCCGGCTTGAAGAACGTGAAGGCGGCCTTCTGCTGGCCCTTGCCCAGCACGTTGAGCGCGAAGGCCCCCGAGTCCTTGATGATGGCGTGGATGTGGGAGTCGGCCTTCACGCCGACCACGACGAGCGGTGGCGCGAACGAGGCCTGGGTCACCCAGTTCACCGTCGCAGCGCCGATGGCGCCGTCCTTGCCCTCGGCGGTGAGGACGTAGAGCCCGTAGGGGATCATTCGCAGCACGGTCTTCTTGGCGTTGGCATCCATGGCAGCCTCTCCGTTGGTTGGTGGTGTCGCCTCACCAGGGATCGATCCCCCGGCGATCCGCCCGCGGCGTCCGCGCCGCCGGTGCGACGGCCAGAGCGCGCGCGAGGATATCGCGGGTGTCGGCCGGGTCGATGACGTCGTCGAGGCGGAACCGGCCGGCGAGCGCCCGCGCCGTGTGGTCCTGCCGCAAGCGCTCGGTGTGCGCGCGCCGCACGTCGCGCGGCGCTCCCGTGGCCTCGATCTCGTCGCGGTGCAGGATGTTCACGGCGCCCTCCAGCCCCATGCCGCCGAACTCCGCGCCGGGCCAGGCCACCGCGAGCACGGGATCGAAGGGCGGGGAGCCCATCGCGTAATAGCCGAGGCCGTAGGCCTTCCGCAGCACGACCGTGAGGATGGGTGCGCTCGCGCGCGCGAGAGCGTGGATCACGCGGGCGCTGTGACGGACGAGCGCCGTGGTCTCCACCTGCGGCCCCACCATGAATCCCGGCGTGTCCACGAGGAAGACCAGGGGCAGGCCGAACGCGTCGCACAGCTGGACGAAGCGCGCGATCTTGTCGGACGCGTTCGCGTCGATGGCGCCCGCCATCACCATCGGCTGGCTGGCGACGAGCCCGACGGGCCGGCCGTCGATGCGCGCCAGCGCGGTGACGACGTTGCGAGCGAACTCCGCGCGCAGCTCCATGGCGCTGTCGGCGTCGGCCAGCGCGGTGATGACCTTGCGCACGTCGTACGCCTGGCGCGCCGCCCCGGGCACCAGCGTGCGCAGGGCGTCGCGGGGAACCGGCGGATCGACAGGGTGGCCGCGCCCCTCGAAGAAGGCGAGGTACGTGCGGAGCGCGTCCACCGCCCGGGCGTCGTCCTCGACGAGCAGGTCGACGGCGCCCGCCCGGGCGTGGACCTCGACGGGGCCGATCTGCTCGGGGCTCAGCCGCTCGCCCGTGGCGGACTCCACCAGGGGGGGCCCGGCCATGCCCATGGTGGCGCGGCGGGTCGCCACCACGAGATCGCAGAGCCCGGCGAGGTTGGCGTGACCGGCAAACGCGGGCCCCACCACCGCGCAGACGACCGGCACCTGACCGGAGAGGCGGGCGAGCGACACGAAGGTCCGCGCGCTGGTCCCGAAGCCGATGCCCAGCTCCTGGGCGCGCGCGCCGCCGCCCTCCGAGAAGATCGCCACCGGCCAGGCGCGGGAGGCGGCCAGCGCGAGGATCCGATCGATCTTGAGATGACTCACGTGCCCCTGGCTGGCGCCGAGCACGGTGTAGTCGTACGACACCACGGCGAGGGGCCGGCCGCGCAGGGTGCCGACGCCGGTCACGATGCCGTCCGCCGGTCCGTCGAGGTCGGGGTGGGCCGGGCGCGCCAGCAAGCCATATTCGACGAACGATGTCGCGTCGAGGAGCCGGGCGATCCGCTCGCGCGCGGTGAGCGCGCCGCGGCGGTGCTGGCGCTCGACCGCGTCGGGCCGGCCGGCGTCGAGGAGGCGGGCGCGCTCGTCGCCGAAGGCCTGCGGCGACGGCGGAGGCTCGGAGGGGCTCGACGTCACGCCACCTTGTAGCCGTCCGGCGACGGCCCCGTCAAGGGCGCCGGCTCCTCGCCGGCCCGCGTGTTGACCGTCCCCGGAGCACGCCGTAGAGTCACGGCGCGGCCGACGATCGGCGGCGTGGGGAGGACGTGATGGGTGGGGACTGCTGCGCTCAGGAGGGCCACGGGGCCGGGGACGCCCGCTTCGACATCAAGAAGGTCGCCGAGGGCGTGCACCTGGCCTTCGCGGCGCCGGCCTACAAGGTGAACTCCAACACCGCGATCATCGAGAGCGACGACGGCGTGGTCATCGTGGACACGCACTCCAAGCCCTCGGCCGCGCGCGTCATCGTCGACCGCCTGCGGGAGCTGACCCCGAAGCCCGTACGGTATGTCATCAACACGCACTTCCACTGGGACCACTGGCACGGCAACGAGGTCTACCCGGCGGCGTATCCGGGCGCCGAGATCGTGACCAACCAGATCACGCGCGAGGCCATGCTCCGGAAGGGGCTCAAGCGCATCCAGGATCACGTCCGCCAGGTCCCGGCCGAGATCGCGACGCTCGAGGCCGACCTCGCGGCGGCCACCGGCGCCGGGCAGCGCGCGAAGCTCGAGCACGATCTGCGCATGGCTCGGTCCTATCTCGCCGAGGTCAAGGGTCTCAAGCCGGCGCTGCCGACGATCGCCTTCGAGCAGACCATGAAGATCTACCGGCGCGACCGCGAGATCCACCTGCTCCACCTGGGCCGCGCCCACACCGAGGGCGACGTGTTCGTCCATCTGCCGCGCGAGAAGGTGGTCATCACCGGGGATGCCCTCATCGGCTGGACGCCGTACATGGGCGACGGCTATCCGGAGGAGTGGGTCGGCACGCTCGATCGCCTGGCGCAGCTCGATTTCACCCACATCATCATGGGGCACGGGGACGTGGTGGGACGGGAATGGCTCGCCACCTTCCGCGGCTACGTCCACGATCTTGTCGAGGCCGTGCGTCGGGAGGCGGCGACCGGGGCCCCGCTCGACGAGGTCAAGCAGCGCGTGCCGGCCGCCCTGGCGCCCGCCTACGAGAAACCCTTCTCACGCTACGGGGATTACCGGCCCTGGCGGCAGCAGATCCTCGGCAACATCGAGCGGACGTTCGCGCAGGTCGGCTGAGGCGGTGAGCAGCGCGCCGCCCGGGGGTGCGGTGTCTCCCCGGGCGGCGGGATCGGGCGCTACTTGTAGGGGCCCGGGGGCGGCGGAGGCGGCAGCCCTGGCGGCGGCAGCGGCATGTCCGGCGGAGGCGGCGGCGCGTTGCCGGGCGGCGGCGGGGGTGGTGGCGGCGGCGGCGCGCTGGACGAATACGCCGCGGGACGCGAGCCCCGCGCCACGGGGATCTGGTTGCCCTTGGCGTACATGCACTGCATGTAGGCGCTGTCGTAGCGCCGCTGGACCGCGACGTACGACGTCTGGGCGTTGCTCGCGCCCACGGCGGTTCCGAACACCAGGCCGGTACCTCCGCCGATGGCCGCGCCAAGCCCCGGGTTGTGGGCGATGGCGCCCAGCGCCGCACCCGCGGCGGCTCCCAGGAGCGTGCCGATCGCTGCCCCTCCCACCGCGCTGTCGGTAGCGGCCTTGCCAGGGGTCGTGCCGGTCTGCTGTGCGGCGAACTGACGACACGCCGCGTCGTCGAACTGGAACTGCTCGAACGCCTTGCCGTTGCCGGGCAGCACCATCACGCTCGGGCCCTTCGGCACGGTCGCGCACGCCGTCACCGCAAGGCCGATCACCAGCGGGATGACCACCGACTTGAGGCGCATCACGCGATCCCCTTCCCTGGCTTCCCGATGGCTATGGCCGCGGGGGAACCTTGATCCACGGCTCGGGGCAGCTCGGGACCGACGGGTAGTAGCCGCTGGCGCTCTGACAGAAGTACCAGAACATCTGCGCGGCCGCCGGCGGTGCGGGCAGCGGGGGCGCAGGGGCCGGCTGCTGCACGTACACCGGAGGCTCCTGGATGACCACGGGCGGCGGCGTATAGACGGGGGCGTAGACGTACGGCGGCGGGTAGTACCAGTAGGGGTACGCGTAAGGGTACGGGTAGGGGTACGGATACGGCCCCCACCAACCCGGCCCGACCCCGATGAAGACGCGCGCCGCGGGCCGTCCGTGCCAGCGCGATGAGGCCTCGCCGTGCGGCGCCAGGGTGAGAAGCAGTGCGAGCGCGACGACGACGACCGCCACTGTTTTTCTCATGCGCCACCTCACGTTCCCTACGACGGGCTTCTCCGCGAGTGTATTCATTATAACGCTGGCGCCTGTCAGGGCCAACTGGCCCGTGACCCGGACGGTTCCGGGCGTTGGCATATAATGGCGGCCGACAGGAGGCAGGCATGACAGCGAAGAAAGTCCTGTTCGTCGGCGCCGGGGCCATCGGCAGCTACCTGGGCTCGTTCCTGTGCCGGGCCGGCCACGACGTGACGCTCGTCGACCCGTGGGCCGAGCAGGTCGAGGCGATCCGGCAGCGCGGCATCTCCGTGACCGGGCCGCACGATCCCTTCGAGGCGCGTCCCGCCGCGGTGCACCTGCACGAGGCCGCGCGCCTGCCGCGCGATTTCGAGATCGCCTTCGTCGCGATGAAGGTCTACGACACCGCGTGGGCCACGCAGCTCGCGCTGCGGCACCTCCGCCCCGACGGCTACGTGGTGGCGTCCGAGAACTGCTGGCCCGATCCCATCGTCGCCGCGATCGCGGGGCCCGCGCGCTCCGTCGGCCTCGTGATGTCGAAGATCGGGGTCGCGCTCTGGAAGTCCGGCCAGGTCGAGCGCGGCATGGAGAAGGGGGGCAACCGGGGCCACGACGTGTTCCGCGCCGGCGAGCACGACGGGCGGATCACGCCCCGCACCGAGGCGCTCGCCGCGATGCTCTCGGTGATCGACGGCGCGCTGGCCACCGACAACCTGTGGGGCGAGCGATGGTGCAAGCTCTGCGCGAACGCCATGGGCAACCCGGTCCAGGCGATGTCGGGTCTCGGCTCGCTCGAGATCGCCTCCAGCGAGGCCGGGCGCGCGATCACCATCCATCTCGCGGCGGAGGCCGCGCGCGTGGGGCTCGCGCAGGGCTACAAGATTCCCAAGTTCAACGGCGCGCCCGCCGAGCAGTGGGCCGACGCCGGCCGTCGGGAGACGCGGGAGGCGCTCGATCGCATGCTCACGCCGACGTCCAGCGACCGGCGTAACTGGCGCGCGTCGATGGCCCAGGACGTCACCAAGGGGCGCCCGACGGAGATCGATCACATGAACGGGTACGTCGTGGCCAAGGGACGGGAGCACGGCGTGCCGACGCCGGTGTCCAGCGTCGTGGTCGACGTCATCCACGAGGTGGAGCAGGGCACTCGTAAGCCCGCGCCGCAGAACATCGAGCACGTCCTGCGACAGGCGGGAGTCTAGGAGGCGCGCGCATGAAGTACACGAGGATCTCGGCCGACTGCCACATCGACATGCCCTGGATGCCGCCGGACCTGTTCACGTCCAACGCCACGCCGGCGATGAAGGATCGGATGCCCTTCGTCACCGACGGTCTCGACGGGCCGTACTGGACGTCCAGGAAGGGGGGCTCCTTCGGGCTGCTCAACGGCGTGGGGCCGGCCGGCCAGAAGTACATCCCCGGCCAGCACCATCGCGTGGACGTGATGGCGGCGACCGGGCTCTACGAGGACGGCAAGAAGGGGATCCAGCGCGTCTCGAACCCGCACCTGCGCATCAAGGACATGGACCGTGACGGCGTCCAGGCCGAGGTCCTCTTCGGCATCCTCGGCGCGGCCACGCGCCTCGACGACCACGAGGCCGCCAACGAGATGTTCCGGATCTACAACGACTGGCTCGTGGACTTCTGCAAGCCCTACCCCGGGCGGTACATCGGCCTGGCCTGCCTGCCCTATGGCGACATCGAGGCGGCCGTGAAAGAGGTCTACCGCGTGGCCGCCCTCGGACTTCGCGGGCTCGAGCTGTCGTGCTCGTGGGACATGGAGCCGATGTGGCATCCCGTCTGGGAGCCGCTGTGGAAGGCCGTCCACGACGTGAGCCTCCCGCTGCACTTCCACACGTTTCCGACCCTGCCCCCGGGCGTGTTCGAGAAGCAGCAGGGCCTCACCCGCCGCGCGGCGTTCTTCACCGTCGTCTCGCACTTCCAGCTCAACCTCGCCGCCATCCTGGCCGGCATCATCGGCGCCGCGGTCCTCGAGCGCTACCCGAACGTGCGCATCTCCTTCGGCGAGAGCGGCATCGGCTGGATCCCGTACGTCCTCGACCGGATGGACTACGAGTGGGAGGACCGCTTCCGCGACCTCGGTCTCTCGATGCGGCCCAGTGATTACTGGAAGCGCCAGTGCAAGGGAACGTTCCAGTTCGACCGCATCGGCGCCAAGCTCCTCGACGACATGGGCGTCGAGACGGCGATGTGGGGCTCGGACTACCCGCACGGCGACGGCGTGTGGCCGGAGTCGGAGAAGTGGATCGCCGACCAGTTCGGCCACCTGCCCGCCGGCGTGGTCCACAAGATCACGTGCGAGAACGCCGGCAAGTTCTACGGATTGATGTAATCGGGGGGAGCGAGCGCCGCTGATTCATCGCGATCCGGGGGGAGCGATGACGCCGCTGATTCACTGAACATCGAGAGGGGAGCGACGCCGCTCCCCCCGATGGCCTCCACCGGGTCCGCGGTGGCTTTCACGCGTGAGAAACGGGTTGCGCTGGCAAAGCCGGCGCGCGAACCTCGGCCGGCTTCGCGCGGCGGCTCTTGACGATTCTCCTTACGGGAGCCGCAGATCTCCGGACACGACGCGCGCGAGGGTCTCGACGAGGAAGGTGTGCTCGCGGGCGAGGACGCGGGTGGCGAGTGACGCCGCGGTGTCCCCGCCGAGCACGGGCACGCGGCACTGGGCGAGGATGGGGCCGTGGTCGTATTCCTCGTCGACGACGTGGATGCTCACGCCGGTCTCGCGCTCGCCCGCCGCCAGCACTGCCTCGTGGACCCGGGCGCCGTACATCCCCTGCCCGCCGAACCGTGGCAGCAGAGCGGGATGGATGTTGAGGACCCGCCCGCGGTAGCGAGCGAGCGTCCGGGGCCCGAGCTTCTTCATGTAGCCCGCGAGGATCACCATCTCGGCGCCGGCCGCGACGAGCGCGTCGCGGATGGCCTTGTCGAGGCGGTCGGCGTCCGGATGGGTCGCGGCGCTGAGGTGATGGACCGCGAGGCCCGCGCGCCGCGCCCGCTCGAGGGCCTCGGCCTCGCGGTTGTTGCTGATCATCACGCACGCCGTCGCGCGCAGGCGGCCCTCACGGCAGGCGTCGAGCACCGCCTGCATGTTGGTGCCGGTGTGGGAGGCGAGGAAGCCGAGCCTCACGCGTCCGCGCTATCGGTTCGGCCCCCGCCCCATCGGGTACGGCTGCCAGCGGATGAGGCTGGTCTTCGGGAGCACGCCGGGGTTCACGGCAGAGCGCGGCCACTTGCCCTGCAGCACGGTGGCGATCTCCCGTCCGAGGCGGCGCCGGGTTTCCGGCGCCATGCGCGCGGTCGCGGACGCGATGTGAGGCGTGACGATGACGTTGGGCATCTGCAGTAGCGGGTTCTTGGTGTCCACCGGCTCCTGCTCGAAGACGTCCAGCGCCGCGCCGGCGATCCAGCCCTCGTCGAGGGCCTTGATGAGCGCCGCCTCATCGACCGCCGGGCCCCGGCCGTTGTTGACGAAGATGGCGGTCCGCTTCATGGCCTCGAACTCGCGCAGCCCCATCAGGTGGTGGGTCTCCGCGTTGAGCGGGGCGTGCATCGAGAGGAAGTCGGCCCGCCGGCAGAGATCGAGCAGGCTCGTCACCGGCTCGACGCCCACCGCCGTCATCTCGAGCTCCCCCAGGTCGGGGTCGTAGGCGATCACCCGGAGGCCGAAGGCGTGGCAGCGGCGCGCCACGGCCTTGGCGACGTTGCCGAACGAGATCAGGCCGATGGTCTGGCCGAAGAGCCGGGGGATGTCCTTGAAGTACGCCCGGCCCTCCGTCCACCGCCCTTCGACCGTCAGCTGGTGCATCAGGCGCAGGCGTCGATGGGCGGCGAGGAACATCGCCATCGTGTGGTCGGCCACCTCGTCGATGAACACGTCGGGCACGTTCGTCACCACGATGCCGGCCTCGGTGGCGGCGTCGACGTCCACGGTGTCGGCGCCCACGCTGCCGAGACCGATAACCCGGCACCGCGTGAGGCCCTTGATGATCGTCGCGGTGATCCGGCGGTTGCGCGCGATCACGGCGTCCGCATCCTTCGCGGCCGCGATGAACTCCTCCTCGCTCTTCGCCGGGACCTCGACGACCTCGGCACCGATGGGATCGAGCGCCTCGCGCTCGATCGCGTAGGCGGAGTCCGCGAGATCGTAGGTGATCCCGCCGGCGGGCTTCTGCACGACGACCTTGAACCGCGGAGGCTTGCTCTCGGCCATCCCTCTCTCCTCTCGACGTCCGACGTCGGCGTCCTTTTGTACACGAACCGCCGGCCGCCGTCGAGGAGGGGGAAGGCGGGTCAGCCGCGCGGGCGGTCGTGCTCCGGGTGCCCGGTCGCCCCGGGCGCCGGGCTCGCCGCGCGCGGCGGGGCCGTCCCCGAGTGACGCTCGACCCCCGCCCCGCCCGGCGCGAGGCGATTCGCCGGCTCGCCGGGGAGCCCGCGGACGCCCGCGTGCGGAGGCTCCGGGCGCGGGCCGGATGCCATGGACGGACCGGGAACGCGCTGCGGCGTGGGTGGGGTCCAGCTCGCGGGCGGACCAGGCACGTCCCGTGGAGCGGCCGGGGCGCCCGCGTGCCCGCGATCGACGCCCGCAGGCGCCTCACGCGCCGGGCTCCGCTCGCGGCCCGACGGCATCTCGGGTGCGAGCCCGCGGTTCTGCGCCGGGGGCGTCATCGCCTCGCGAGGCACGACGTCCGCGCGCAGGGGCGCGGGCACGGCCGCGGGCCGCGGCGTCGCTTCGACGTGTGGCGGGGCTGGACGTGGCGCGCGCTCCACGCCGCTCGGACCGAGAGGCTGCTGCGGCGGCGCCGCGTTCGCTGACGGTGCGCGCGGCGCCGGAACGCTCCGCGCCGACGAAGTCGTGACCGGCGCGACGATGACCGGCGCGGTCGCGATCGCAGGGGCGGCCATCGCCGGGATCGGGCGTGCGGACTCTACCGGCCGTGCGGCGGGACGCGCCGCCGGCCGCGTCGCCACCACCGGCGGCGAGAGCGCGGCGGCGGTCGGGCGTGCGGCACGGCCAGTGGCGGCGACGAAGCTCGCGGGCTCGGGTGTCACGGGTAGCCGTCCGTGCACGGGCTCGAGCCGGTGCACGTCCACCCGGCTCATGCGCGCCTCGTGCACCGAGCGCGAGGCGAACTGCTCGCCACGCATGGCGACCACGGCGTGGCTGACCGGCACATTCGTGTAGCTGCTGACCGGGGTGCGAGGGCCGCCCCAGCCGCCCCACCACGGTCGACCGACCACGGTGGCGGAGCCCCACCACGGCCGCACGGGCTCCCCCCATCCCAGGGCGACCCAGCTGACCACGGGGGCGTCGATGGTCGGCGTCCCGAAGAACGCCACCAGCGCGGGCGCGTAGGCGGGGCGGATCACGCGCGGGCCCGGCGCCCACCCCCAGAATCCGTCGACGAACACCCAGCGGCCGTAGTGGAACGGTGCCCAGCCCCACGGCGCCGCGTCCACCCACGTCCAGCCGTAGAAGGGATCCCAGATCCACTTGCCCGTGCTGTACGGAGCCCAGTCACCCGGCATGGCCCGGGGGACCCAGACCGAGCCGTAGGTCGGCATGGCACGCCAGGCGCCGTGCTGATCGAGATCGCTGACACCGTAGACGTCCGCCGACACGTAGCGGGCGCTCGTGGCCTCGAGCAGGTGAGCGGTGCGGGCATCGTTCCACCGATCCCACACGTCCGGCTCCGGAGCGGCGTAGGTCTCCACCCCCGGGGCGCCGGCGTCGAGCACGACGTCCTCGCTCGCCGCGATCGCGAGCGCTTGCCCTGACGCCGTGGTGAGAGTCGCCTGCCCGCCACGCCGGGTGATGAACGAGGTCCGCCCGGAAATCACGTCCGCGCGGTAGTAGCCCGAGCGCGTCACCGTGAAGGCGCCCGACGGGGTGTCGATCTCGATGGTCCTCCCGGCATCGACCGCGCGCAGATCGAGGGCGGCGTGACCGCTGGTGAGCGTGAGCTGGAGGGAGCGGGCATCGTCGTTGGCGAGCGCGATCTGCGTGTCGCCCCACGCGCGCACGAACGCGCGCGCGCCGACCTGGAGCTCGACGTTGCCGTCGTGACCCGTCGAGAGCGCGTCGCCGGGAGCGAGCGGCGTGTTGAGCTGGGCCGGCGACCAGTCCCCGGCCCCCGGCCGCCAGAACGACGCACCACCCGCGACGTAGCTGAGCCGGGGCGGCGTCGGTCCGCCCAGGCCGGCGGGATCGGGCGTCGGCGCCTGGGCCAGCGCGCCGGTCGCGGTCGCCGCCAGCAGGGCCACGGCGGCGAGCAGGATCGTCGAGCGCTTCGTACAACTGACCATCTCGAGCCCCCCGTCCGGTCTACCCACGGTCTGGGTGTGTGACGAAGCGAGGGACGCTCGGATTCGACGCGGGAGCGGATTCGACGCGGGGCGGAGACTCAGCCCTTGGGCAGGCCCAGGACGCGCTCGCCGATGATGTTGCGCTGGATCTCGCTGGTGCCCGCGGAGATCGTGTACTGGCGCGCGGCCACGATGCGGTTGAACCAGCGCGGGGCATCCGGCACCAGCGCGGACGGCGCGTTGACGAGGGCGTGCACGCCGAGCAGCTCGCCGGCCGCCTCAGCGATCCGCACGCCGAGCTCCGAGCCGCTCAGCTTGAGGATCGAGCCCTCGGGCCCCGGCGGCTCGCCGCGCAGCTGCCGGGTCAGGCCGCGCAGGCGCGTGTAGGTGAAGGCCTCGCAGTCGATGGCGAGCTGGGCCAGGCGCTGGCGGACGAGCGGGTCGTCCCACGCCGTCCCCCCGTCGCGCGGCAGGGTCTTGGCCAGCGCGACGAGCGCGCGCACCTGCGCCACGTTGTTGCGGGCGCCGGCGGAGTGACGCTCGTGCATCAGGGTCGTGGTCGAGACCATCCAGCCCTGGTTCAGCGGCCCGAGCAGGCTCGACTTCGGCAGCCGGACCTCCTCGAAGAACACCTCGTTGAAGTGGCGATGCCCGGTCATGAGCACGAGGGGGCGCACCGTGATGCCCGGCGTGCTCATCGGCACGAGGAAGGCGCTGATGCCCTTGTGCTTCGGGGCATCAGGGTCCGTCCGGGCGAGCAGGATGATCCAGTGGGCAAAGTGCGCGCCCGACGTCCACACCTTCTGGCCGTTGACGAGGAAGTCATCGCCGCGGTCCTCGGCGCGCGTGCGGAGGCTGGCGAGATCGGAGCCGGCGCCCGGCTCCGAGAAGCCCTGGCACCACACCGCGTCGCCGCTCAGGATCGCGGGCAGGTGCTCGCGCTTCTGCACGTCCGTGCCCCAGTGGATGATCGTGGGGCCCACGAGGCTCAGGCCCATGGCCCCCGGCAGGACGGGCGCGCGCGCCGCCGCGTACTCCTCCTCCCAGATCACCCGCTCCATCAGGCCGGCGCCGCGGCCGCCGTACTCCTTGGGCCACGTGACACCGACCCAGCCGGCTGCGTGCATCTTCGCCTGCCAGGCGCGGCGGCGCTCGAACGTCTCGCGGTCGGAGGCGACGCGGTCGTCGGCCGCGTCGTCCAGGCAGAACTCTGGCGGCAGGTGCGCCGCCAGCCAGTCGCGGAACTCGTGCCGGAAGGCCTCGTGCTCCGGCGCCCACTCGAAGTCCATGCTCGCCGCCGGCCCTCAGGCCCGGTAGAACGGGCGATCGCCCTTCACGGTGACGCGATGGCCGTGGCGGCGCTGGGGGAAGTAGTCCCACATGGCGTGGTGCTGGACGCCGCGGTTGTCCCAGAAGGCGACCGAACGCTCTTGCCAGCGGAAGCGGCAGTGGAACTCGGGCGTCTCGACGTGGCGGAAGAGGAACTGCAGCAGCGCGTCGCTCTCGGGGCGCTTGAGCTGCACGATGCGGGTCGTGAACCCGCGATTGACGAAGAGGGCCCGGCGTCCGGACACGGGGTGCGTCCGGATCACCGGGTGCTCGGCCTTGGGAAACACCCTGCCCTCGTCCTTGACCCCGTAGCGCCCGCGATAGACGTGCTCCCCCTCGTGCATGGCGGTCATCCCCTCGAGCAGGCGCTTGAGCGGATCCGAGAGTGCCTCGTAGGCCGCGTACATGCTGGCGAAGAGCGTGTCGCCGCCCACGGGCGGCAGCTCGTGCATGTAGAGGATGCTGCCCATGGGCGGCTCGGGGTCGCAGGAGACGTCGGAATGCCACTCCTCGCCGGCCACACGCTTGGAGTGCTCGTCGGCGTGGATGACGAGGATCTCCGGATGGCCCTCGACGAGCCCGGGGGCCGCCGGGTGGAGATGGAGCTCGCCGAAGAGCCGCCCGAAGGCCTTCTGCTGCTCCGGCGTGAGGTGCTGGTCGCGGAAGAAGATCACGCCGTGCTCGACGAGCGCGTCGTGCACCAGCTTGAAGACGCGCTCGTCGAGCAGCTGCGAGAGGTCGACGCCGTGCAGCTCGGCGCCGACGTGCGGCGTGAGGCGCTCCACCTGGATGGGCACGTACACCATGGCTCCCCCTCCTGCCCTCATCGTTCGTAGATCCGGCGCATCTGGGTGTCGGCCCACCGGACGGCGTCCGCGGCGCTCATGCCTTGCACGGCCTTGGCGTACATGTCCGTGACGATGTACTTGGTGAAGACCTCGGTGGATCTTACCGTCGCAGGTCCAGCATATCCGAAGATACGGGTGTTGCGCGCCAGAGTGCGGAGAACCCGGAGGGGCTCGTCGAGTCGTCCCCACATCGGGTCCGTTTCCCACTTCTTCGTGGCGCTGACCGCGAATCCCTCCTGTGTTTGGAACCAGCGGCCGAAATTCTCGGGCCTGTGGAGCCAGCGGAGGAAGTCTTTGGCGAGCTTCTGGTTCTTCGAGTACTTCATGATGGCGTGGGATTCGTTGATGAAGAGGTGATAGGAGCCCGCCGGACCGGCTGGTAGGGGGGCGTGATCCGAATCCTGCCACAGCGGCCCGCCGCGGTCGTCCTTGATCCGGTCCTTTTGACGCCTGGCCACGATGTAAATCGACGGGCCGTTGAGGGTGGCGCTGATCTCGCCGGAGTGGAAGGCTCGGTTGTTGTTCGTGTCGTCCCACGCCAGACCGCCCTCGTCACAACACTCCTTCCAGAACGCCTGCATGAACTTGACGCTCTCAATCGCCTGCGTGCTGTTGAGGATGACGTTTCTCCCGCTCCGGTCCGTCTCCGCTCCCCCGAACGCCCAGAGCATCGGGTACGTGAAGCTTGGGGCGTCACCGAACGTGTGGCCGAGGGTCTGGCCGTAGGGTTTCCCCCTGCGCTTCAAGGTGGCGAAGAGCCTTCGGGCGTCGTCCCACGTCTTCGGGTAGGACGCGAAGCCCGCCTCGCCGAGCCATGACTTGCGGTAGACGACCACGTTACCGGCGATCGCGTGGGGCACGGACATCCATCGCCCGCTCACTTGGCACGAGGCGAGGCAGCTATCGTAGAACCCATTTTCGGCGCTGGCGAGATCGTTCGCGACATCGCTCACATCCACCAGACCGTTGCTGTAGAGCTGCGCCCAATTGTGAAGCATGAAGAAGATGTCCGGGCCCGCGCCGGACTGGATGGCCGAGGTGATGCGCGGCTGAAGATCGTTGGCGTTGATCGTCTCCAGGGTGATCTCGGCGCCAATCGCCCTGCTGGCCTCCGCCATCTGGCGTCGCAGCTCGATGTCGGCCTCGGGGATAAAGTCCACCCAGCGCACGACGTGGAGCCGGGTGGCCGAGGTGAAAGCAGGCGGGCGCGTGCTGGGGGACGACGGCGAGCGGCGTTCGACGATCTCGCCGTTCTCGTCGGTGACCTGCGCATCCGCCCGGGACACGCCCAGCCCGCCTGTCAGCGCGCCAGCGCAGCTGACCAGAAAGGCTCGGCGGCCGAGCGAGGCCATGGATCGCGCCCTACGGGACGCGCCGGAGGGTCAACCGCGCGTGCGGGACGTTGGCCTTCGTCCCGGAGATGACGTCACCGAGACTGCCCTCGAGACGATAGCGCTCCGTCGAAAACCCGCCGTTCCAGACGAGCACGAGTTGCCCGTCCTTGACGGACCACGAGTTCGGGCCACGCGCGCCGGTGGGTTTGAAAGTGCCAGGCCCGTCGTAGCTGAAGCCGAACGCCCCATCGCCATCGAGACGCACCCACGCCGTCTGCGTCACGGCGCAGCCGTCGCAGGTCCACCGCCACACGGTGTTCGTGAGCGCCTGCGCCAGTGCGCGCGCACCGGGCTCGTCCGGCGAAGTCCGCAGGGCCTGCAGGCGCTGCCGCTCCTCGGCCAGCCGGCGCCGCTCCTCAGCGATTCTCTGTTGCTCGGCCAGCGCGGCTCGCTCGGCGTCGAGGCGGCGACGCTCCTCCTCGAGCCGCACCCGCTCCTCTTGCAGCGCTGACGACCGCGCGGACCCCGGGCGGGCGGGCAAGCTGAAAATGAAGTCGCCGTAGACGGAGGACGCGATCCATGGCTGCTGTTCGCCCTTTGTCAGCCCGACCACGGCGCCGCCCACCTGCTTGAACACGCCTTCCAGGGTCACGTTCGGCGTGCGCATCGCCTTGAGCAGCTCGGTCGTGTAGAGGCTGTTTGACCCGGTCCCGTCGCTGGCGACGCGGCCGGGCGCCGTGGCATAGGCGATGAAGGTGCCGGTGGGAGCGTTCATCTGGGCCAGGCCGCCCCCGGCGGTGCTGCGCGACCACGATCGTTCGAACGGGTTGTTCCGGCACGCGTCGAGCACGAGGATGTTCAAGCGGTTGTTACCGCTCTCCATCTTGCTCAGCACCCGGCCCACGTCGACCGCCTGGTACTCGGTGTCGGTCTCGACCGCGAGCCGGGCGTCCACCGGCACCAGGTAGTTGCGCCCGCGGACCTGCAGGCCGTGGCCGGAGAAGTAGAAGAGGCCGACGCCGCTTCCGCGCAGCCTGTCACCGAAAGCCTCGATGGCCCGCAGCATGTCGGGCCACGCGAGATTTTCGTGTTGGAGCACTTCGAAGTTGAGGGCCTTCAGGGTTGTGGCCATTGCGCGCGAGTCATTGAGGGGGTTCTTGAGCGCCGCCGTCGGATACGCGGCATTGCCGATGACGAGAGCCACCCGGCGCTCAGTCCGCATCTGCTCGACGACGATCTCCTTCGACTGGCCGGGCGCGAGCGTGCCTGTGGCCAGGAGGACGCATCCGACGACGACGGCGACGGTTCGCGGCCGGGCCAGCATCGCGCTCTCCTCTTCGGAAGAAGGGACGAACCGCGAGAAGTGTCGGGCGGGCGGAGGCGTAATGTCAAGCTGCTCGTCGAAGCCGCCGGCCTTGCTCCTGGGTCGGTGACGTGGTGGACTAGGCGGAGTTCTGATTCGCCACCACGTCTCATCTCGAGGGAGACAGCGCATGCTGGGAGTCGTCGCCACGCTGAAGGTCAAGCCGGGGATGGAGAGCCAGTTCGAGGCCGTGGCCAAGGAGCTCGTCGCCAAGGTCAACGCCAACGAGCCGGGGTGCACGCTCTATGCGCTGCACCACGGCGAGGCGCCCGCCACGTACGTGTTCATGGAGCGCTACGCGGACCAGGCGGCGGTGGACGCCCACCGCGCCACCGAGTACTTCAAGGCGCTCGGGCGCAAGATGGGCGAGTACATGGACGGCCGGCCGGAAGTCCTCCGGCTCCGGGAAGTGGAGTAGCCCGTGCACGCCTCGGCCGACGCTCTGCGCCGCGTCGCCAGCGCGATCCTGGAATCAGGCGGCAGCGCCGTCGCCGAGGCCGACCTCGTGGCCGACCACCTGGTCCTGGCCAACCTGTCCGGTCACGACAGCCACGGCGTGGGGATGATTCCCGCGTACGTGCGACACCTCGAGGCGGGCCTCGTGGCGCCGAACACGCGCGCCAAGGTCGTCAAGGACGACGGGCCGATGCTGATGTTCGACGGCGGCCGCGGCTACGGCCGCGTCGTGGCCGGCGAGGCCATGGATGCGGCGATCGCGCGCTGCCGCCAGACGGGCGTGGTCGCGTTGACCCTGGCCAACGCCCACCACATCGGCCGGGTCGGCGCCTACGGGGAGCTGGCCAGCGGGGCCGGGCTGGTGTCGCTGCATTTCGTGAACGTCACCGATCACCGGGCGCTCGTCGCGCCGTTCCGCGGCAGCGACGGGCGCTTCTCCACGAACCCGGTGTGCATCGCGCTGCCCGGGACCGAGCGCCATCCTCCCCTGCTCCTCGACATGGCGACGAGCGCGATCGCCATGGGCAAGGTGCGCGTCGCGCGGAACGAGGGCCACCTCGTCGCGGAGGGCATTCTCGTCGATCCGCAGGGCCAGCCGACGCGCGATCCCAACGTCATGTACCAGGAGCCGCACGGCGCGCTGCTCACGTTCGGTGGCCACAAGGGCTACGCCCTCGCCGTGATCACGGAGCTGCTGGCGGGCGCGCTGTCCGGCGGCCCGACGATCCAGCCCGGCAACCAGCGGCTGGGCGGCGTCGTCAACAACATGTTCGCGCTCCTGGTCGACCCCAGCCGGCTGGCGGGTGTGGACTGGCTCCGCCGCGAGATCGACGGCTTCGTCGACTACGTCAAGGCCTCCCCGCCCGCCGACGCCGCGGCCCCCGTGCTCGTGCCCGGCGAGCCCGAGCGGATGGCACGCGCCACGCGCGAGCGCGAGGGCATCGACGTCGACGCCACGACGTGGGACGAGGTGCTGCAAGCCGCGGAGACGGTCGGCCTGGCTCGCGCGAAGGCCGAGGCCCTGGTCGCCTGATCGCCCCCCGCGTCGGCGCGGTGCGCGGTCTGGCGCGGGTCGGCGCGGTGCTGCTGCTGGCCGTCGCGCCCGCCGCCGGCTCGGACGTGGATCTCTCGCGGCTCGAGGGGCATCCCCGCGGGCGGCTTCCTCTGACCGTTCACCTCGCCTCGCTCGGCGATCCCGTTCTCGACGCCGCCGCGCACCGGACGATCGGCGACTGGAACGCGGTCGCCCGCGGAGTGCTCGGCCGCGAGGTCTTCACGGAGATCAGTGACGTTGCGACTGCCCAGGTGCGGCTCATCGTCGAGCCCGCCGACGGCACCCGGCTCATGGGCCAGACCTTCCTGGAGGCCGACGCCGGGGGGGTGATCAGCCTGCCCGTGCGCATCGTGGTCTTCCAGCCGCGCGCGCGGGGCGCCACCGCCGTCGACGTCGTCGCGTACGCCGTGGTGGCGCACGAGCTCGGCCACGCCCTCGGCCTGCCGCACACCACCGAGGTCCGATCCCTCATGTGCTGCGTCGCGGGCAGCGTGGACTTCCGCGACCCCGCCCAGCGCGACGCCTACGTCGAGGCGCGGCGCCATCCCGAGGTGCGGTCCGTGGAGCGCCAGCTCGGCGAGCACTATCGACGGTTCTGGAGCGGAGCGCCGTGACCGGTGTACACTGCCGTCAGCCGTCCGGGCCTCGGCCGACGGCGCTCGTGAGGCCGTCACGGCCAAGGAGGATCCCATGGCAGGCAGCGCCCAGACCCCCCGTGGCGTCAACCACCTCGTCCTGAACGTCCGCGACCTCGAAGCGTCGCACCGGTTCTGGACGGAGATCATCGGCTTCCGCTGCGTGGCCGAGCTCAAGCCCAGGCCGGACCGGACGATCAAGATGCGCTTCTACAGCGGCGTCGACGAGCGCGGCGACGTCAACCATCACGACCTCGCCCTCATGCAGGTGAGCGGTGATCCCGCCGCGCCGCCGGAGCCGTGGACCCTCGAGGCCAGGCGCCCGGGCGTGAACCACGTCGCCATCCAGTATCCCGACCGCGAGACCTGGCTCAAGCAGGTCGAGTTCCTCCAGGCCAAGGGCGTCACGTTCCATCGCCGCATCAACCACGGCATGACCCACAGCGTGTACGTCTCCGACCCCGACGGCCACGGCATCGAGGTCCTCTACGAGCTGCCGCGCGAGGTCTGGGGCGACGACATCGACGGGGCGCAGAACTACGCGGAGCGCCTGCCCACCGAGGGCCCGGAAGCCCTCGTGGACGCCACCGACTACCCGGTGTTCGGCAAGGAGAAAGCGCATGCCGTTTGATCTGATAATCAAAAACGGCACGGTGATCGACGGCTCCGGCCTGCCCCGCTACCGGGCCGACGTCGCCGTCCGTCACGGACGGATCGCGGCCATCGGCCGCATCCGCGAGCGCGCGCGCGAGGTGCTGGACGCCGAGGGCCGGGTCGTCGCCCCAGGCTTTGTGGACGCCCACACCCACATGGATGCCCAGGTCTTCTGGGACCCGATGGGGACCTGCTCGTGCTGGCACGGAGTGACCAGCGTGGTCATGGGCAACTGCGGCTTCACCCTCGCGCCCTGCGGCAAGCCCGAGCGGCACCTGGTGGTGCGCAACCTCGAGCGCGCCGAGGACATCGCGGCCGAGGCGATGGACGCGGGCATCGACTGGACCTGGACGACCTTTCCCGAGTTCCTCGACCGGATCGAGGCCCTGCCCAAGGGCATCAACTACGCGGGCTACGTCGGCCACTCCGCGCTGCGCACCTACGCGATGGGCGAGCGCGCGTTCGAGAAGGAGGCGAGCGAGGACGACCTGCGCGCGATGGAGCGCGAGCTGCGCGACGCGCTGCGCGCCGGCGCCATCGGCTTCACCACCTCGCGCTCGCCGAGCCACGAGACCCCCGATCGCCGCCCGGTGGCCAGCCGCGTGGCCACGTGGGACGAGATCCGCCGCCTCGTCGGGGTCATGGGCGACATGAACGCCGGCATCTTCGAGATCGCCGGCGAGGCCGCCGGCCGCACCGCCAGCGATCCGGACGGCCTACGCGACTATCACACTCGCCTGCGCGATCTCGCTGTCGAGACGGGCCGCCCGATCACCTGGGGGTTGTTCAGCCGGCGCGAGGCGCCGAACATCTGGCGCAAGTACGTCGACCTGCTCGAGGAGACGGCCGCCACGGGCGGCCGCATGTTCGCCCAGGTGCACAGCCGCGCCCTCAGCGTGGTGCTCTCGTTCCGCACCAACCTGCCCTTCGATCGCCTGCCCGTGTGGAAGGACCTCCGCGCGCTGCCGCTGGCCGAGCAGAAGGTGCGGCTGCGCGACCCCGAGCTGCGCCGCCGCCTGGTCGAGGCCGCCCGCGAGCGCGACCAGCGTCGCCCCATCGGCGCCGAGCCGCGGCAGGCGTCCTACGACTGGATCTTCGTGATGGATTCCGTCGAGGGGCCGCATCGCTCCCTGGCCGAGGTGGCCCGCGAGCGCGGGGTCGACCCCGTCGAGGCCATGATCGACCTCGCCCTCGAGCGCGACCTCGAGCGCTTCTTCCTGCAGCCGATCGCCAACGAGGACCAGGACCACGCGCTGGAGCTGATGAAGCACCCGCGCACGGTCGTGACCTTCTCGGACTCGGGCGCCCACGTCTCGCAGATCATGGACGCCTCGCTCCAGACCCACGTGCTCAGCCACTGGGTGCGGGCCAAGCAGGCCCTCACGCTCGAGCAGGCCGTGCGCATGCTCAGCTTCGACGTGGCGACCCAGTGGGGCTTTGCCGATCGCGGGCTGATCCGCGAGGGCTTCGCCGCCGATCTCGTGGTGTTCGATCCGGACACCGTGGCCGCCGAGATGCCCGAGGTGGCCTACGACCTGCCCGCGGGCGCCCGCCGGCTCCTGCAGCGCTCGCGCGGCTATGCCGCGACGGTGGTCAACGGTGAGGTGGTGCTCCGCGACGGCAAGCCGACCGGGGCGCTGCCCGGGCAGCTGCTGCGCGGGCCGCTGGCGCGCCGGGGCTGAGGTCGCCGACCGGCTCGTCGCCGACGCACGGGAGCGGATGAAGCGCGCCGTCCTCGCGCTGCCGGGCGGGCTCGCTCTGGCCACCGCCGCCTCCGCGCAGGCGCCGCCACGGGACAGAGAGGCGTGACGTCATGCCCAAGGTGTTGACGGAGGCCCAGGTCCGCGCCTTCGAGCGCGACGGCTGCCTGTTCCCGGTCCGCGCGATGAGCCCGGAGCGCGCCCGGCAGTACCGGGAGCGCTTCGAGGCGCTGGAGGCGCGCGTCCCGGACATCAAGAAGATGAAGACGAAGTCCCACCTGCTGTGCCCGTGGGTCCTCGAGATCGCGGAGGACCCGCACATCCTGGACGTCTTCGAGGACCTGATCGGGCCCAACCTCCGCTGCTGGAGCATGGCCTGGCGGGTGAAGAAGGCCGATGGCGAGACCTTCGCGGGCTGGCACCAGGACTCGTACTACGGCGCCGCGATGCCGGTGGTCCTGGGCGCCCTCGCGCTGTCCGACTGCGGCCCCACCCAGGGCTGCCTGCGCGCGATTCCGGGCTCGCACCGGTGGGGCATCCTGAAGCACGGCGAGAGCGACGACCCGAAGAGCATCCTGGCGCGCGGCCAGTTCATCACCGAGCCCTTCGACGAGTCGAAGGCGGTGGACTTCGCGCTCCGTCCCGGCGAGATGG
This sequence comes from Candidatus Rokuibacteriota bacterium, assembly GCA_016200085.1. GTDB lineage: Bacteria > Methylomirabilota > Methylomirabilia > Rokubacteriales > CSP1-6 > JACQFL01. The sequence goes on from JACQFL010000028.1 coordinate 106,955, forward strand.
CGATGTTCGACAACTCGCTGGTCCACGGCTCGGGCACCAACCTCGGCCCCGACCGCCGCTTCCTCCTGCTCGTGGAGATGCTGCCGACCTGGGCGAAGCCCCCGCGGGTCCGCCAGCCGGCCATGCTCATGCGCGGGACCGACAGCTCGGGGAACTTCGACGACGAGCCGCGCCCGGATGCCGAATACAGCCCGACCGCGCTGGCGAACTGGTCGCGCGTCGTCGAATCGCGCTCAAAGCTGATCTTCGAGGACAGCGTGATCGGCCCCAGCGAGGCCTACGGCGGCACGCGCCGCGCGACGTGAGCGGGCACCGCATGCACATCCTCAACCGGCGCTCTGCCGTCTACGGCCCGGCCGACCGGATGTCCCGCGGCGATATCTCGCAGGGCCACGCAGTGTATCCCGACACCGCGGGCCTTGACTGGTGCGCAACCTCACAGGATCTGTGAGGGCGCGTCCCTGCGTACGACGCCGGCGTCCTGGATATCCCGAACCCGGTCATCACGTATCGCAGTTCAAGATAGATCACGTTGGGCGACACGGTATAGCGAGGTGTAGTGCGATGGCAGGGTTCGGGCGGTTTTCGGCTCTTCGAGACAAGGCACGACGCGGCTTCCGCGGCTACCCGGTCGCGACGGTAGCGTATTACGGGCCGGACGCCAGCAGGGCTACGAAGGTGGCAGTGGGCGTCGTTCTGAGAGAGGGCGATGAGCCCGACGCGCTCGAGCGCTGGTACTCCACCGAGTCCGACGTTCGGTTCGACCAGGAGATCTGCGGCGCCGCCCTTGAGTTCATGGCCGCCCACCACGTAAAGACCGTTGTGCTTAGCGCTGGGATCATGGGATGCCCACACGAAGAAGGCGTCGACTATCCGAAGGGACAGAAGTGCGGAGCGTGCCCATACTGGGCGGATCGCGACCGATGGACCGGAAAGGTCATTCGGTGAGCGGCGCGTCGTCCAACTTCGCAGTCCACCGGACCGGGGCTCGCGTTGCTCGCTCCGGCCGGTGACCGTGAGCGTTGGCCCGACGAGTTGTGGTGACAGCCGGTGGTAGAATCTCCCGGATGAGCATCGACGAAATCGAGGCTGAAGCCCTCAAGCTGGATCCGCAGGCGCGGGCACGCTTGGCCAAGAAACTCCTCGAGAGCCTGGAGACGCTCTCGGACCAGGAGAATGAGCGCCTTTGGGTGGAGGAGGCCGATCGGCGCGATGCCGACTGGGACTCAGCGCCCGGCTCTGCTCGTCCGGCTGCCGATGTGCTCCGGGACGCCCGGGCCAAGCGGCAATGAATGGACCGGCCCGAGTTTCACCGGCTCGCCGATCGAGAACTGAACGAGGCGGCGCAGTGCTTGCAATCCATTCAGGACCACCCCGAAGCCGGGATGATCCTCCGTGGGTTCGTCCGTCGCCGCCTCCTTCGCCGATTCCCGTACGCTCTTCTCTACAAGATCAAGCCGAGTGGCATCCGGATTCTTGCCGTCATGAACCTCAAGCTGCGGCCTGCATACTGGATCGGGCGCGAGTGACTCTGCCACGGCGCCCAACTTCTCCTTTCCGCCGACCGGCTACGCCGGCGGCTGAAGCATGCGTTGAGAGACGACGACCGCGACCGCAGAACGAGGGTTGACCGGCGGACTTCACGCGGTGTGCTCAGTGTATATCCGGCAGAGAGGGCCCTATGCAGACGAAGATCCACAAGTGGGGTAATAGCCTTGGATTGCGGATTCCGCGGTCAATCGCCGTCGAGGCCCAGGTGGAGGAGGGGGCTACCGTGGATCTGTCGGTGGAGAACGGTCGCCTCTTGGTCCGCCCGCTCCGGGTTCGCAAGTATTCGTTGAACGTACTTCTGCGAAGAGTAGGCCGCCGGAACCTGCACGGTGAAGTCTGGACGGGTAGGGCGGTTGGCCGCGAGGCTTGGTAATGGCAGGCTATGTGCCCGCGCAGCAATCTGCCCGGAGATGTGCTGCAGGAGACAGTCGGCAAGATCCTTGCCCTCGTCGATCCAGACGGGACTCGCTGACATCACGATGAACCCGACGGCGACTTCGCTTCGCTCAGCCGCCCGGTGACAGAGGCTCAGTCCTTCTCGAGCGCGGCGAGGCTGTCGGCCACGATGCCGACGAGCTTGTCGACCTCCTGCCCGGTGATGCAGAGGGGCGGCGCCAGGCGCAGCACGCTGCCGCGCGCGTAGACGATCGCCCCCCGCTCCCAGGCCTTGCGGTCCAGCTCGGCTACCCGCTTGGCGTCCAGCGCGCGCGCGGAGCCGTCGGGCTCGACGAGGTCGACGCAGACCAGCAGGCCGCGCCCGCGCACCTCGCCGACGATCGCGCGCTTCCCCACCGCGGCCTGCAGCCCCGCGAGCAGCCGCGCGCCCATGGCCGCCGCGTTCTCCACCAAGCGGTCCTTCTCCATGATGTCGAGGTTGGCGAGGGCCGCCGCGCAGGCCACGGGATGGGCCGCGTACGTGTTGGGGTGGACGTTCTCCTGCGTGGTGTGGGCGTCGAAGGCCTCGGCGAGGTGGCGGCGCGCGATGCTGGCCGACAGTGGGATGTACCCCGAGGTGATCCCCTTCGCGGTCGACATGAGGTCGGGGATCACGTCCTCGTGCTCGACGGCGAACCACCGGCCGGTGCGCCCGAAGCCGGTGATGACCTCGTCGGCGATCATCAGCACCTCGAGCTCGTCGCAGACCGCGCGCACCGCGCGCAGCCATCCCAGCGGCGGGATGATGAAGCCGCCGGAGGACAGGATCGGCTCCAGGATCACGGCGGAGACCGTCTCGGGTCCCTCGGCGAGGATCGCCTGCCGAAGCTCCTCGGCGCGGCGCTCGACGAGCTCGGTGTCGGTGCCCGTGCCGCGGTCGCGAAAGGGGTGCGGAGGCGTCACCTTGGCGAAGCCGGGGTACTGCAGCGGCGCGTAGGCCTGCACCATGTGCGGCAATCCGCACACCGCGTAGGTGCCGCTGGTGGCGCCGTGGTAGCCGCCCTGCAGCGAGATCACCTTGTGCTTGGCCTCGCGCCCGCGCGCGAGCCAGTAGTGGCGCGCGATCTGCATCGAGCGCTCGTTGGCCTCCGAGCCGCTCACCGCGAACATCGTGTACGTGAGATCGCCCGGGGTCAGCCGGGCCAGCCGCGTCGCCAGCTCGGCGGCGGGCCGGTTGGAGAACTGGCGCGTGGTCGGGTAGTACGCCAGGCGCACGGTCTGCTCGGCGATCGCCTCGGCGATCTCGCGCCGTCCGTGGCCGACGTTGACCACGGCGAGCCCGGCGAAGGCGTCCATGAGCTTCGTGCCCCGCTCGGTCCAGACCCACACGCCCTCGGCGCGATCGATCACGAGCTCCTCGTCGGCAAGCCAGGGGTGGTCCTGCGTCCGGTGCGTCCAGAGATGGTTGATCGAGGCGGCGTCAGTCATGCCCGGGAGTATACTGCGCTCCGATGCGCTTCGGGGTGCTGCTCCCGAGCTATTCCTTCCCCACCCTCGACGAGCGCGCCGGCGCCCGCCTCCGCGAGGTCTGCGTACGTGCGGAGGGGCTCGGCTACGACGCCCTCTGGACGGCCGAGCACCTGCTCACCGCGCGCGGCCTCTACGGGACGGCCTGGCTCTCCCCGCTCGAGACGCTCGCCTTCGCCGCCGGGTGCACCTCGCGGATCCATCTCGCCACCGGCATCCTGATCGTCGCGCTCCGGAACCCCGTCTTCGTCGCCAAGGAGATCGCCAGCCTGCACGTCCTGTCCGGCGGGCGCTTCGAGCTCGGCGTGGGCGCCGGGTGGGACGCGCACGAGTTCGACGTGGCGGGCGTGCCGCTGAAGGAGCGCGGCGCCCGGACGGACGAGATCCTCGACGTCTTCGCGAAACTCTGGACCGGGCGCGAGACCACGCACCGCGGTCGGTACTACGCGTTCGAGAGCGTCACCATCGACCCGCCGCTGCGCACGCCCCCGCGGCTCTGGGTGGCGGGCGGGGGCAAGCTGAAGACCTCGCTCTCGCCCGACCCGGAGACGATCGCCCCGAGCGTGCTGGAGCGGATCTGCCGCCGCGCCGACGGCTGGCTCGCCCGCGCGGCGGGCTCGAACGCCACGATCCTGGCCGACTGGGCGCAGATCGCCGGGCGTCTGGAGGCGCTGGGCCGCCCGCGGTCGAGTCTCACCTTCGGGCACCTGAACTTCACCCACGTCGTGCCCACCGACGACGACGCGGTGGCGCTGCGCGAGCAGCGCTCTCGCATGGAGCGCGTGATGGGCACGCACCGCTCGTTCGAGCAGCTCCAGACCTGTTACCTGCTGGGCAGCCCCAGGCGGATTCGCGAGCGCATCGCCGAGCTGGCGGCGGCGGGGCTCGAGTACCTCGTCCTGTCGCCCCTGGACGACGATCCGGATCAGCTGGCGCTCTGGCAGGACGAGATCGTGCGACACTTCCCCAACTGAGCGAGAGACGAAGGAGAACGTGATGGCACAGGGCCTGGGCTACGACGTCGTCGAGGGATGGGAGCAGCTGCCGAAGGGCTACGCGCACCGGGACGTGGCGGGCGTCGCCGTGGATGGCGAGGACCGCGTCTTCTTGATCTGCCGGGGCGACCATCCGATCATCGCCTACGACCGCAAGGGCAACTTCCTCCACTCGTGGGGCGAGGGCCTGTTCACCCTTCGCACCCACGGCATCAGCATCGCGTCCGACGGCACGCTATGGTGCAGCGACGACGGCAACCACACCGTGCGTCAGTTCACCCCGCAGGGCAAGCTGCTGCGCACGCTCGGGACGCTGAACACGCCCTCGGACACGGGCTACGACGGCAAGGACACCATGACGGTCAGCCGTCCCGGCGGGCCGTTCAACCGCCCGACCAATCTCGCCATCGGACCGAGTGGGGACCTGTACGTATCGGACGGCTACGGCAACTGCCGCGTCCACCAGTTCTCGCCGACGGGGACGCTCAAGCGGTCGTGGGGCGTGCCCGGCACCGGCCCCGGCCAGTTCATCCTGCCCCACGGCATCGCCGTCGCCGCCGACGGCCGCGTGTTCGTGTGCGACCGCGAGAACGATCGCATCCAGATCTTCAGCCCCGACGGCGAGTACCTGACGGAGTGGACGGACACCCAGCGCCCCACCCACCTCGTGTTCGATGGCCAGGGACGCGCCCACGTCTCCGAGCTCTGGTGGCACAAGGGCCAGACCTCGCGGCGCCACGGCCCGATCACCGAGCCGCGCTACGGCCGGGTCAGCGTGCTCGACCGGGATGGCCGCGTGCTGGCCCGATGGGGCAGCCCGGACGCCGTGGCGGCCGGAAGCTTCGCAGCGCCGCACGGGATCGCGGTGGACTCCAAGGGGGATCTCTACGTGGCCGAGGTGACGTGGACGTTCGCGGTCAGCCGCGGTCTCGCTCCCGACGGCACCCACACGTTCCAGAAGTTCGCCCTCAAGGCCTGAGCCGGTCGGTGGCGACGCAGGCAGCGCTCGACCACGCGCTCGACGAGCTCCGTCCCGGCTTCCAGGCCGACGGCTTCGAGATCCACGTCGCGTCCATCGAGGCCGGCGACGTGGTGGTCGTCCGGATCCAGCACCGGCCCGATGCCTGCGAGGAGTGCCTGATCCCCGATGACATGCTGACGGCCATGCTCGAGACGGTCATGCGCCGGGTCGCGCCGGAGGTGGCGGCCGTCGCGCTCGAGCACGAGACGATCGACGGATGACGTCACGCCGCTCCATCACCACCGAGCCGCAGGAGGAGAAGTCATGGCCCCAGCCGAGAAGGTCGCCGTCGTCACGGGCGCGGGAACGGGCATTGGCAAGCACGCCGCGCTGGCCCTGATGCGGGAAGGCTACGCCGTGGTCCTCGCCGGCCGCCGCAAGGAGTTGCTGGAGGCGACGGCCAACGAGGGCAAGCCTTCGGGATCGCGCAGCCTCGTCGTGCCCACCGACGTCGCCGACCCCGCCGCCATCCGCGCGCTCTTCGCCCGCACGAAGGACACGTTCGGCCGCCTCGACCTGCTCTTCAACAACGCGGGCACGGGCGCGCCGCCCGTCAACCTCGAGGATCTCACGCTCGAGCAGTGGAAGGCCGTCGTCGACCTCAACCTGACCGGCGTGTTCCTCTGCACCCAGGAAGCCATCAAGATCATGAAGAGCCAGCAGCCGCGGGGCGGCCGCATCATCAACAACGGCTCGATCTCGGCCCACGCCCCGCGCCCGAACTCGGCGCCCTACACCTCGACCAAGCACGCGATCACGGGCCTCACCAAGTCGACCTCGCTCGACGGGCGCAAGTACGACATCGCGTGCGGGCAGATCGACATCGGCAACGCCGACACCCCGATGACCCAGCGCATGAAGAAGGGCGTGCTCCAGCCCAACGGCTCGATCGAGGTGGAGCCGACGATGGACGTGGACAACGTGGCCCGCGCCATCGTCTACATGGCCAGCCTGCCCCTGGACGCCAACGTCCAGTTCCTCACGGTGATGGCGACCAAGATGCCGTTCGTCGGCCGCGGCTGACGGGGGCACGGCCGTGGTCAAGAGTGTCTCGCTGCTGACCCGCCGCCCGGGCACGACGCACGAGGAGTTCATGCGGCACTGGGTGGAGGTGCACGCGCCGCTCGCCCACGCCGTGCCCGGGATCCGGCGCTACGTGCAGTCGCACATCCTCGAGGAGCGCGCGCGGCCGGACATTCCCACCACGGATATCGCGATCGACGGCATCGCCGAGCTCTGGTATGACGATCGCGAGACGATGGCCCGCGCCCTCGCCACGCCCGAGGCCAGGGCGCTCCACGCCGACGGCGCCCTCTTCATCGGACGGATCAAGAGCTACACCGTCGAGGAGAAGGTCGTCATCGGCTGAGCGGAGGCGGCGCGGGTGGCGCGCCCGGCGGCGGCGGAGGCGGCGTCGGGGTGGGCAGCCACACCCACTGGTAGGCCGTGGTCACGCCGTCGCCGTAGAGCACGTAGCGGCCGTGGGGATACACGACCTCCCGCCGGACCGCGACGGGAGCCGGCGCCGCCGCGTACGTGGAGGCGGGGATCGCGTAGACCGGCGCCGGATACACGACCGGGTACCCGGACGAGGTCACCGCGGCGCCGATCACGAGGGTGCTCCACAGCGCGAAGGCGCCGAGCGCGACGGCCGCGGCCGCCCCACCGTGAGCGTCAGCCGGTGCTGGCGCCGCGCTCGGACCGACCAGGATGACCACCAGCACGAGGGCGGCGATCCTCTTCATGGCGTGCCCGACCTCCTGCCCGACAGTGTAGCGCACGCCGCCGGGCGGTCCGGCAATTGTCGCCTGCGGGCGGCCGAATCTGCCGCCCGATGATCGGGCGCGCTCGTGAACGGTCGGTTTCCCTGGCTTTCTCACGCGTCGGACGTGCTGGGTCTGGCACACGGATTGAAGCCTCTCGGACCCGGTCATGATCGACGTCATCGCCGGCGACGTCACCATCGGCGGCTTCACCAGCCCGCTGCTCAGCTGGCTCGGGTCCGCCGCCCTCCTCGCGTTCTTCGGCTGGCAGGTCGCCCGGCTGTTCGCCGACGTCCTCCGCGTCTCCGCCCCGTACCTCCAGCTGGAGCCCGTGCTGGCGCCCCTCGCCGAGGAGATCGAGTCGACCGACCTGGGGCGGGCCGTGCGGCGCGCGTTCTCCGACGGGCGCGAGGCGGCGCCCGCCACGACGGTGAGCGCGGGCGTCACCGACATCGACCGGCTCACCGCGCTCGACCAGGCGATGCGCGAGGCCGGCGCGTTCCGGCGCCCCTGGGTGCAGTTCCGCAAGACCCTCCTGATCGAGCACGTGCCGTGGACCAGCGAGCCGCGGATCTTCAGCACCCGCCGTGCCGAGGACTTCTTCACCGAGGACGCGGTCCTGGGCGGCGCGATCGACCTCGCCTTCTACCGTCAGCTGCCCTCGCTGATCACCGGCTTCGGCCTGCTGTTGACCTTCGTCGCCATCTGCACGGGGCTCGGGCGGCTGCACGCCGACGGCGAGACCGTGAAAGGCATCCAGGGCCTGATCAACGGTCTGGCGGGCAAGTTCCTGACGTCGATCATCGGCCTGGTGTGCGCGAACGTCTTCGTCCTGGTGGAGCGCCCTGCCGTCCGCCGGCTGCTCGGCCTGCACGAGGAGCTCGTGACCCTGCTCGACGAGTCCTTCCCCCGCCGGACCGCCGAGGACCTGCTCGACGCCCTCGCCCGCCAGCGCAGCGCCCACGAGGCCGTCGCGCGCGCGGCCCGCGGGGAGGACGGCGAGCCGGGACCGCCCGCGCCCCAGACGCGGCTGGACGAGTCCATCGAGGCGCTCACGTCGGCGGTTCACGCGCTGGCCGAGCAGGTCGCGGCGGCGGGCGCGGACCGCGAGGTCGTCGTCCCGCTCGCGCCGCGGCAGCGGAGCCGCCGGCTTGGCTGATCGCCGCCTCGCGGCCGAGAGCGACGCGCGCAGCGTCGCCCTCGGCGTCACCGACCTCATGACCTCCCTGGCCGTGATCTTCGTGCTCCTGCTCGTCGTCTTCGTGGGCGCCTCGCGCCCTGCCGCGAGCCGCGTCGACCCGCGCGCGCCGGTGGGCGTCGCCGACGTCCGCGCCGCGCTCGGGCGGTCCTCGCCCGACGGGGTCGGGCTCGAGCAGGATCCCCGGGACCCGCACGTGCTCCGGGTGCTGATCCCGGAGGCCCTGCTGACGTTCGAGTTCGCCCGCAGCACCCTCGCCCCCGCGGGCGAGCGCTTTCTCGCCCGCGTGATGCCGGCCTACGCCACGGTGCTCTGCGGCGATCTGGCCGACCGCGTCGCGGGGATCGTGATCGAGGGCCACACCGACGACCTCGGCGACGACGCGCTCAACTTCCGCCTGAGCCAGGACCGGTCGTTCCGGGTTCTCGTGCGGGGCCTCGACGCCATCCGTGTCTCCGCGCCCGAGGCCCACGACTGCTTCGCGGCGCTCGCCTCGGCGAGCGGGCGCGGCAAGCACGACCTCGTGTACGACGGCGCCCGCCGGCCCGACCGCGCGCTGAGCCGCCGCGTCGTCCTCAAGATCCTGCTCCGCGAGCCCCCCGAGCGCTCCTGAGGTCCTGACCCGGCGCGCATTGCGCCGAGGGCTGGCATTCATGTGATGATCGGGACGTGACACCGGGGCGCCTGATCGCCGCCGCGCTGGCCGGGGCGGTGCTCGTCGCCGTGCACGCCTGGCCCGCGGATGCGCAGGGTCCGGGCGGCGGACGCGGCCCGGGCATGGGTCGCCGGCCGCCACCTCCCCGGGGCGAGCGTGAGCCGCCCCCCGCGCCGGTCGAGGAATCCCCGCCCGGGCGCTACCCGTTCGAGTTCGACAAGATTCTCGAGGTCGTCAACCGGGGCGAGGGCCGCCAGGCGCTGGCCTGGTACGAGGAGACGGTCGCCGAGGCCGTGCAGCAGGGTGATCGTCTGCGCGCGGCCCGCGCGAGCTTCGGCGTCGCGGTGGTCGCCCTGCGCGTGGGACTGTTCCAGAAGGCGATCCAGGCGGGCCAGAAGGCCGTCGAGATCTTCAAGGCGTCGGACACCCTCGGTCCCGCCGACGCGGGGCGCTGGTCCTCCACGTACATCCAGCTCGGCGCCGCCTACCGTCACGTCGGTGACCTCGCGCAGGCGCGCAAGACGCTCGAGGAAGCCCTCACGTTCGCGGAGAGCCACTTCCGGGGACGGCGCGAGATGGTCAACGTCGGCATGATCCTGATCGCGCTCGCGAGGGTCGCCAACGCCCAGCAGGACTACCAGGCGGCCCGGGAGCGGGCCACCCAGGCCGCGGAGTTCTTCGAGAAGGCCGCCGCCAACATGCCGCCCAGCGCCCCCGAGCGCGCGCGCACCGCGATCCGCCGCCACGCGGCGACCGCGCTGGCCGAGATGGGTCGCGCGGAGCTCGGCCTCGGCCGGCGTGACGAGGCCGAGGCGGCCTTCGACCGCGCGCTGAAGTTCGCGCGCCTGGTGGGCCTGCGCGAGGCCGAGCTCGAGATCGTGCAGGCCCAGGCCACCCTCGCGGTCGCGCGGCAGGACTGGGCCAAGGCGGAAGCGCTCTACCGGCAGGGCCTCGCGCTCGCCGGCGAGATCAAGCAGCCGGGCGCGCTCATGTGGCTCAACCAGGGGCTCGCCCGAGCGCTCAAGGAGCTCGGACGCCCCGACGAGGCGTTCCCCGCCGCGCGCGAAGCGGTGCGCCACGTCGAGGAGGTCCGCGCCGAGCTCGGCGAGTCCGGGCTGCGGAGCCAGTTCCTCGAGGACAAGCAACGGATCTATCAGCTGGCCATTCGCCTGGCCCTGGACATCAAGAAGCCCGACGAGGCGTTCGCGCTGGTCGAGCGCAGCCGGGCCCGCGCCTTCCTCGACATCCTCGGCAACCAGACCACGGTGTCCAAGGGCCGCACGCGCGCGCTCGTCGAGGAAGAGGTGCGCCTCCGGGCGCGGCTGGGCGAAGCCCGGGCCACCGTGCAGGAATCCGACGATGACGCGGAATCGGCGAAAGCCCGGGCGCGCGTCGACGCGCTCGACCGCGATTACCGGGCCTTTCTCGACCGCGTCCGCAAGGAGAACGTCGAGCAAGCGTCGCTCATGACGGTCGAGCCCGTGACCCTCTCGGAGATCCAGGCCCTCCTGCCGGAGGGCACGACCCTGCTCGAATACCTGGTCGGTGACAACGACGTGGTCGTGTGGGCCATCGATCGTCACGGCGTCAAGGTCGCGAAGATCGACGGCGATCGCCCGTCGCTCGTCGGCATGGTCCGCGGGCTCCGCGCCGCGATCGCCAGCCAGGCGTCCCTCGACGACGTCCAGCGACGAGCCGCTGGACTGCACGCCCGCCTGCTCGGCGCCTTGCGCCGCGAGCTCGGCGGCGGCCGGCGCCTGCTCATCGTGCCGCACGGCGTGCTGCACTACCTTCCGTTCGCCGCCCTGCGCTCCCCGGGCGGGCGCTGGCTCGTGGATGACTTCGCCATCGCGACGCTGCCGAGCGCCAGCGTGCTGCGATATCTCACCGACAAGGGCGTGAACACTTCCGGCCGCACGCTCGCCGTCGGCAACCCCGACGTGGGCGCCGGGCTGGCGCTGCGCTGGGCCGAGCGCGAGGCGCGGATGGTGGGCCAGCGCGAGCCCGGCGCGACGGTGCTCGTGCGCGCCGACGCCACCGAGGCCCAGGTCAAGAAGCTCGCGGAGGGCGCCGGTCTGCTGCACTTCGCCACCCACGGCGAGCTGAGCGAGACCGATCCCCTGTCCTCGGCCCTGCTGCTCGTGCCGGGCGGCGGCGAGGACGGCCGGCTCGAGGTGCGCGAGCTGTTCGGGCTCGACCTGCACGCCCGGCTGGTGGTCCTCTCCGCGTGCCAGACGGGGCTCGGCAAGATCTCCAGCGGTGACGAGATCGTGGGGCTGCAGCGCGCGTTCCTCTACGCCGGCACGCCCGCCGTGGTGACGACGCTGTGGAAGGTGGACGACCGGGCCAGCTACGAGCTGATCCGGGCCTTCTACGACCGCCTCGCGCAGGCCGGCGCGATGGAGGCACTGCGCCAGGCGCAGATCGAGACGATGCGCGCGTTTCCTCATCCCTACGCCTGGGCCGCGTTCGGCCTGACCGGCGCGCCGCGCTGAAGCTGACGCTGCCTCTCAGCCCGGCCGCACGCCGCCTCGCGCGGGCGCTCGTGCTGGGGATCGCGATGAGCATCGGCGTCACCATCCTCTCGCGCGTGGGCGTGCTCGCGGGCTGGGAGACGCGCGCGGTCGACACGTTTCTCTTCTTCCGCGATCGCCGGCCAGCGCCGGAGATCGCCCTGGTCACGATCGACGAGGACACCTTCGCGAGCCTGGGCGAGCGCCAGCCCCTGCCCCGGGCCTATCTGGCGGAGCTGGCGGACTTCCTGCTGAGGAGCGGCGCCCGCGTGGTCGCCTTCGACCTGATCGTGCGGACCCCGACGGAGTCCGCCGCCGACGCCGCGCTCATCCGGGTCTCCCGGCGCGCCGGCGACCGCCTGGTGTTCGCCGCGGTCGCCCGTCCGGTGCAGGGCGAGGAGCGCTACGAGATGAGCGGCGCATTCTCTCCCGCCCTGCGCGCGCGGCTGGGCTTCGCGAACACCCCGCTGGGCAGCGACGGCATCATCCGCCGGATGGCCCCCGTCCTGGCGGACGCCCACGGCGGCTTCCTGCCGTCGCTCGCGCTGGTCACGGTGGCGGCCTGGGATGGAGCACTGCCGGCCCTGGACGCCGCGCTGCGGGCCGGCGGCCACGACACGCTGGCGCTCCCGGTCCGCGGGGACGACGGCCGCATCACCCGGGCGCCGGTCACGCGGGCGGCGCTCGCCGAGCGGCCCTGGCGCGTGGACTTCGCGGGGCCGCCGGGCACGTTCGTCGCGTTCCCGAGCCTGCCGCTCGTGCAGATGGCCCGCAGCGGCGTCGAGCCTCCGGCCGACAACCCGTTCCGGGACCGCCTCGTCCTGGTGGGCGCGACCTTCGCCGAGAGCCGCGATTTCTACCCCACGCCGGTCGGGCTCATGGCGGGCGTCGAGATCCAGGCTCACATGATCAACACGGTGCTGACCCGTCGCCTCACCGCGCCGCCCCACTGGGCCGTCAACCTGGCTCTCCTGGCCGTGGTCTGCGTGGTCATCGCCGTGCTGGCGCTCTGGCTCTCGACGCTGTGGCTCACCGTGGCGTCCGCCGGGATCGTCGGCGGGCTGGCGGTCGCGAGCTACGCGGTGTACGTGCGCGGCGGGTACTGGCTCGACTTCGTCGCCCCGCTGGCGGCGATGCGGGTCTACTTCCAGGTCTCGAAGCTGGTGGCCCGGCGCCGCCTCCGCGCGGCCTTCGGCCAGTACACGAGCCCCGAGGTGCTCGAGCGCGTGGTCCGCGAGGGCAGCCAGCTCGGCGGCGAGGTGCGCACGGTCTCCGTGCTGATGTCCGACGTGCGCGGCTTCACCACGCTCTCGGAGGGGCGGCCGCCGGCCGAGGTGTCGGCGATCATGAACGAGTACTTCACGGCCATGGTCGATGTCATCATGGGCCAGCAGGGCATGGTGAGCGACTTCATCGGCGACGGCATCCTCGCGATCTTCGGCGCGCCCCTCGACGACCCCGAGCACGCCTGGCATGCGGTGCAGACCGCGCTCGGCATGCAGGCGGCCACCGCGCGGCTCAACGAGGGCTGGACGGCGGCGGGCCGGCCCTCGCTGGCGATGGGAGTCGCCGTGAACACGGGCGACGTGTTCGCCGGCAACCTCGGGTCGCCGCGCAAGAAGAAGTACGGCGCGATCGGCGACACCGTGAACACCACGGCGCGCATGGAGGGCCTGAACCGCGAGCTGGGCACGGGCATCCTGATCTCCGCGGCGACGCTGGCGCTGGTGAAGGACCGCGTGGTGGCCCGCGACCGCGGCGAGGTCCAGGTCAAGGGCAAGGCGGAAGCAGTCGCGATCTTCGAGCTGGAGGGTCTTCGATGACGGGCTGGCGGTGGAGGACTCGGGCGGCGGCGATGGCGCTCGCGATCGGGGCCCTGTTGGGATCTCCCGGCGCAGCGGGAGCGCAGGGTGCCGAGACGGCGGGGATGCTCACGGAGATCAAGGTGGGGCGTGGCCGCGTGGAGATGAAGACGGGCGGCGCCGACTGGCGGCCGGCCACGCCGCTCAGCGCGCTGCGCGCCGGCGATCAGGTGCGCGCCAGCGGCGACGCCATCGCGGTGGTCCTGCTCACCGGGGGTCGCGGCACGGTGAAGGTCGACACGGCCGCCTCGCCCTACACGGTGGCGGCGCCATCTGGTGACGGCAAGGTCGACAAGGCCAAGAGCCTGCTCACGTCCAGCCTCGGCTTCCTGTCGGCGGGCAGCAAGGAGCCGCCGAAGGCGGTGCTGTCCACCCGCGCGGCCACCCGGCCCCCCGAGGTCCTCACCCCTCGGAACGGACCGGTCCTGCCCGACTCGCTCGTGTTCGAGTGGCAGGGCAGCCAGTTCTCGCGCTACACCGTGCGCATCGTCGATCCTTCCGGGGTGGTCCTCGAGCGCAAGGGCGTGGTGGGCGCGCGCTTCCCCTACCCGGCCGACGCGCCCGTGCTCAAGCCCGCCGTGCGCTACCGGTTCCAGGTGGAGGCGCTGAACCATCCTGCGTACGAGACGTGGTTCGAGGTCGTCGATCCCGGACGGGCCGCGGCGGTGCGCCAGAGCCTGGAGCAGCTCGAGGCCTCGCTCGGGCCGGGCGTGTCGCCGAACTCGCTCGCCGCCGTGAGGATCGGGGCGCTCGCCGCCGACGGCTACCTGCACGACGCGCGGCTGCTCGCCCTGGCCGCGCTCGCGCGCGATCCCGACGAGCCGGCCCTGCACATGCTGCTCGGCAACGTGTACCTCAAGACGGGCCTGCCGCGGCTCGCCGCGGAGTCACTCGACGAGGCCCAGTTCCTCCTGTCCCGCGGGGGCAAGTAAGCGGGCGTCCACGTTGGTGTGCTGAGTCTGAAGTTCGTCGTCACGTCCGACCGAGGTGGGGCGGGCTGGGGCCGGGGTCGGTTGAGATAAGCCGTGGAGTAGGCGTGGTCTCGCCGAAGACGATCACGATGCGAGGCGCACCGCTCGGTAACGACAGTCAGTCGGCTTGTCCAACCGACCCCGGCCCCTGCCCGCCCCACCTCACGCCACGCGATGACGAACGTCGGACTCAGGACACTAACGGACGGCGGCGGGCTTCACCTTCCCACGGCTCTTCTCGTAGGCCTCGATGGCCTTCTTGAGGTCGCGGTACTCCTCGCAGGAGAAGAAGCAGAGGGAGTCGAGACGCGTCAGGTGCTCGCGGGCCTTGGCCGGGTTGTCGAGGGCGAGATAGGCCTCGCCGATGTACTCGTGGGCGCCGCGGTGCTTCGGATCGAGGGCGAGCGCCTTCTCGTAGAGCGGCAGGGCGCGGGCGGGGTCGCCGTTGCGCCGGATCGCATAGGCGAGCCAGTTGTAGGCGTCCGCGTTGGCGGCGTCCCGCGCCACCACGCCCTCGAGCAGCGGGATGGCCTGGGCGAAGCTCCCCGCCTTGATCGCCTTCACGCCGGCCCCGTAGTCCGGGTCCTCCGGCTTGCCCGGAGCCGCGCGCCGCGGCTCGTCCCCACCCCCGCCCGCGGCGTGGGTGGCCGCCGGTATGCTCGCGGCGATCGCCGCGCACGCCAGAACGAGAACGATCCCTCGCCGGAAGCTCATGATGTCCTCCCTCACGCCGGTCGCCGTCGCGGTCTCACCACCGCCTCGCGAGAGACCGTCATCCCTGACCTGGACGGTTCATGGGCGCTCCCTGGGCGCGGTACCCGGGATCCGGGGGGTCCGCCTTCGGCCCGATCCTGCCGATCGTACCTCGTGATGTCTCTCGACACACCCTCTCCCGTGCCAGCCGCGGGGCCTCACGCCGGAACCCGTCACGGAAGCGCTCGACATCCCACCGATCTGTCTGGAGGAGCCCGTCGATGAGTCAGCGTGTTCGTGCCCTCGTGTGGGCCTGGCTGCTCGTGATCGCGTTCGCGTCGGCGGCGTGGGCGCAGCCGGCCGGCCACGAGATCTACCGCGGCCAGCACGTCGCCGCGGGCGAGGTCCTGGTCAAGTTCCGGCCGGGGGCCACGTTCACGTCGATGCTCCACGTGGCCTACCTGGCCGACGCCGCCGTCGCCCACCCGGTCGGCACCACCGGCGTGCAGCGGATGAGGTCGCACAGCCGTGACGTGGCCGCGCTCATCAACGATCTCGCGCTCCATCCCGATGTCCTCTACGTCGAGCCGAACTTCATCGTCCGCACGACGGCGGCGCCCAACGACCCGATGTTCGGCAGCCTCTGGGGCCTGCAGAACACCGGGCAGACGATCAACGGCGCCCCGGGCGTCGCGGGCGCCGACGTCAAGGCCGTGGCGGCCTGGACCGTGACCACCGGGTCGCGGGCGGCCGTGGTGGCCGTCGTCGACACCGGCATCGACTACACGCATCCCGACCTCGCCGCGAACGTCTGGACGGCGCCGTCGGCGTTCACGGTGACCATCAACGGCACGCCCATCACCTGCCCCGCGGGCAGCCACGGCTTCAACGCGATCACGAGCAGCTGTGACCCGCGCGACGACAACAACCACGGCACCCACGTGTCGGGCACCATCGGCGCCGCCGGGAACAACGGGACGGGAGTCGCCGGGGTCAACTGGACCGCCAGCATCATGGGCGCGAAATTCCTCGATGCCAGCGGCAGCGGGAGCATCGCCAACGCCATCAACGCGATCGAGTTCGTGATCCAGGCCAAGGCGGCGTTCGCAGCGGGCGGCGCCGCCAACGTGCGCGTGCTGTCGAACAGCTGGGGCGGCGGGGGCTTCTCGCAGGCGATGCTGGACGAGATCACCAAGGCCAGCGCCAATGGGATGCTGTTCGTTGCCGCGGCGGGCAACAGCAGCGCCAACAACGACGTGACCGCGTTCTACCCCGCCGACTACGCCGTCGCCAACGTCGTCGCCGTGGCGGCCACCACCAACACCGACGCGCTGGCCTCCTTCTCCAACTACGGCCCGCACACCGTCCACCTTGGCGCGCCCGGCCAGGACGTGCTCTCCACCATCCGCAGCGGCTCCTACGCGTACTTCAGCGGGACCTCGATGGCGACGCCGCACGTGTCGGGCGCGGCGGCGCTGATCCTGTCGCAGTGCGGGTCCCTCGACACCGCGTCCCTCAAGGGAGCGATCCTCGGCAACGTCGATCCGATCGCCCCCCTCGCGGGCAAGACCGTCACGGGAGGCCGGCTCAACGTCAGCCGCGCCGTCAACGCCTGCGCGAGCCCCGGCCCGGCCGACTTCACCCTGGCCCTCTCGCCGGCGACGAACACGGTCGCCCAGGGCGGCCGCGCCACGTACACGGTCACGGTCGGCGCGGTCAACGGCTTCGGCGGCGCGGTGACCCTGAGCGCCTCCGGCCTGCCCTCCGGGGCCACCGCGAGCTTCGTCCCGCCCTCCGTCACCGGCGCGGGCACCGCGACCCTCACGGTCGCCACGACGGCGAGCACCCCGGTGGGTGCGTCCACCATCACCGTCACGGGAGTGTCGGGCAGCCTGTCGCACTCGGCGGGCGTGACCCTGACCGTCCTGGCGCCGAGCGCCGACCTCACGATCACCAAGACGGCCAGCGCCGCCGCGGTCTCGCTCGGGAGCAGCGTCACCTATACGATCATCGCGGGCAACAACGGGCCCACCGGGGCCACGAACGTCAAGGTCATGGACAGCCTGCCCGCCGGCCTGAGCTTCGTGTCCGCCACACCGAGCCAGGGCTCCTGCAGCGGCACGACCACCGTCACCTGCTCGCTGGGCGCGCTGGCCAAGGCCGCCACGGCGAAGGTGACGCTCGTCGCGAAGACCACGGCGACCGGGAGCATCAGGAACACGGCATCCGTGCAGGCCACCGAGCCGGACCCGTCGGCCGGCAACAACTCGGCATCGGCGACGATCTCGGTGTCCAAGAGCCACAAGGCGAACGTGAGCGTGAAGACCCAGACGTCCGGCCCGTACGCCGTGGCCGGAAACGTCTTCGGCTACCTGATCACCGTCCGGAACGCGGGCCCCGACCCGGCGACCGGCGTCATGATGACGGACGTCTTCTCCCCGAACGCGCTGGTCCTGCTCGTGCTCGCCACGCAAGGCACGTGCGGGGCGAGCCTGCCGCTCACCTGCGTCGCGGGCAGCGTCCCCAATGGCGCGACCGCGCAGTACATGGTCTTCGTGTTGCCGATCGCCCGGGGCACGATGACGAGCAGCGTGTCGGTGAGCGCGACGGAGCCCGATCCCGAGCCCGGCAACAACATGGCCTCGGTGGCCATCCGCATCCGCTGATCACCGCGCGCGCCGGCTGGTTCCCGCGCCCGGTCTGATCCGCCGGGTGCGGGCGTGTAGAATCACCCCGCGATGCTCCTGCCGGCCGCCATCGTTCCTGGCACTCACCCGCTCCCGCCGGTGGCGTGAGCGCGCCGTTCGAAGCGCTCACCCCCGATCGCGTGCTCGACGCGGTCGAGGTCGGCGGCCTGCGCTGCACCGGGCGCTGCCTGCCGCTCCGGGCCTTCGAGAACCGGGTGTACGAGGTCGAGCTCGACGACGAGCGGCGGCTGGTCGTGAAGTTCTACCGGCCTGGCCGCTGGTCGCGCGCGGCCATCCTGGACGAGCACGCCTTCCTCGGCGAGCTCGCGGCGGCCGAGATCTCCGCGGTCGCGCCCCTCGACCTCGGCCGGGGCTCCACCCTCGAGGAGATCGACGGCATTCTCTACGCCGCGTTCCCCCGCGTGCGCGGGCGCACCCTCGACGAGCTCGACGAGGAGGGCCTGCGCCGGATCGGACGATTGATCGGCCGCGCCCACGCGGTCGGCTCGACGCGGACGGCGCCCCACCGCCCGCGTCTCACCGTCGACCGGTACGTCCGCCAGCCGGTCGAGTTGCTGCTGGCCGGGGACTGCATCCCCGGCCCGCTGGCCTCGCGGTACCGCGACGTCGCGCTGCGCATCGCCGACGCCGTGGAGCCGGCGCTCGCCCGCGCGCTCGCGCAGCGCATCCACGGTGACCTGCACCTGGGCAACATCCTCTGGGCCGCGGACGGCCCGGTCCTCGTGGACTTCGACGATTTTCTCACCGGCCCGCCCGTCCAGGACCTCTGGCTGCTCGCACGCGGCGACACCGAGGAGGCGCGGCGCGCACGGGAGCACCTCCTGGCGGGGTACGAGGTCTTCCGCGAGTTCGACCGCTCCACGCTGGCGCTGTGCGAGCCGCTGCGCGCGCTGCGCATCGTCTACATGTCCGGGTGGATCGCCCAGCGCTGGGAGGACGCGTCCTTTCGCGCCGGGTTTCCCGCGTTCCGCACGGACCAGTACTGGATGGCGGAGTACGAGGTCCTGTACCAGATCTTCGAGTCCCTCACGCCTGGCAGTGTGAGGTGAGAGCTTCTGAAAGGAGGGGCCATGAGCGAGGACGTCCTGCGAAGCCTGGCGCTTCAGGTGCGAAACTGGGGCCGCTGGGGGCCCGACGACGAGATCGGCACGCTGAACCACATCACCCCCGAGGCGATCGCCGGGGCCTGCCGGCTGGCCACGGCGGGCAAGGTGTTCGCGCTCGGCATCCCGCTGCAGCGCGAGGGCCCGCAGAGCGGCACGCGCCAGCGCTTCAATCCCATCCACACGATGTTCCGGGACGGCGGCGACCAGCCCAGGAGCCCGGCCGAGGTCGTGGCCCTGCAGGGCTACGGTGGCTCGGACGACTGGGTGGTGATGCCGCTGCAGTGCGTGACCCAGTGGGACAGCCTCGCCCACGTCTTCTACGAGGGCAAGATGTACAACGGCTACGACGCGACGCTGGTGACGAGCAGCGGCGCGGCGAAGAACAGCATCGACAAGACGAAGTCCCGCATCGCCGGCCGCGGCGTGCTCCTCGACGTCGCCCGCCACAAGGGCACGCGCTCGCTCCCCGCCGGCTACGCGATCACCGCGGCGGATCTCGACGCCACCGCCGCTGCGGAGCGGGTGGAGGTGCAGCGCGGTGACCTCCTCCTGATCCGCACCGGCCACAGGACGCGGTACCTCGACCGGGGCGACTGGCGTCACTTCGACCTCGACGAGTCGCCCGGGGTCTCCGTGCACACCGCGCCCTGGATGCACGCCAGGCAGATCGCCGCCGTCGCCGCCGACAACTATGCGGTCGAGGTGCGCCCGTCCGAGCTGCCGCCCTTCCGCAGCCCCTTCCACATCTGCGCCATCCCCAACATGGGCCTGACCCTGGGCGAGATCTTCTTCCTCGACGAGCTCGCCGAGGACTGCGCCGCCGACGGCCGGTGGTCCTTCCTGCTCGTGGCCCCGCCCTTGCCGGTCACGCGCGCGGTGGGCACGCCGATCAATCCCTACGCGATCAAATGAAGATGGGGGGCTCCGGGCGCCCCCCAAGCCCCCCACACGTTCGGCACGCCCCGGCAAAGCCGTGGCGCGCCTCTGCTCCTCGCGCGGTTTTCCGGCGCGCTTGGCGGGCGCCTCCCAAGCCCCCCCGCGCTCGGGGAGCCCGGAGCCCCGGGGCGCCCCTCGACGTCGCGCGAGATTTCGGGGGCTCCGGACGCCAGCTCGCGCGACAACGAGGAGCGCCACGGCTTTGCCGGGGTCCTCCACGCGTTGGGGGCCTGGGGGCGCCCGGAGCCCCCCAGCTCCAACGAATCCTGATGGTCATCATCACGAGGTTTGATTTGTGCCGCGGCCGCGCGGCGGGCGACGATGGCTCATGCGCCACGTGCTGGACCACGTCATGGCCGTCACCGCCAGGCCGTCGAGTGTCATGGTCGAGGGCTCGGGCTCCTGGCTGCGCGACAGCGAGGGGCGCACGTATCTCGACTTCGTGCAGGGCTGGGCCGTCAACTGCCTGGGGCACACCCATCCGGTGATGGTCGAGGCCCTCCGCGTGCAAGCGGAACGGCTCATCAACTGCAGCCCCGCCTACCACAACGGGCCGATGGCGCGGCTGGCGACCCTGATCGCGGAGACGAGCGGTCTGGACCATGTGTTCCTGTGCAACAGCGGAGCGGAGGCCAACGAGGGCGCAATCAAGCTGGCACGCAAGTGGGGCCAGATAAACCGCGGTGGCGCGTACGAAATCATCACCATGCACGGGAGCTTTCACGGCAGGACGCTCGCCACGATGTCGGCCTCGGGCAAGCCCGCCTTCGAGCGCCTGTTCGAGCCGAAGGTCGCCGGCTTCCGCAAGGTGCCCCTGAACGATCTCGACGCCGTGGGCGACGCCATCACCGACCGGACCGTCGCGGTGATGGTCGAGCCGATCCAGGGCGAGGCCGGCGTCGTGCCCGCGACCGACGGGTATCTCCGCGCGCTACGGCAGCTGACGCAGGAGCGCGGCGTGCTCCTGATCCTGGACGAGATCCAGACCGGGATCGGCCGGACCGGACTCCTTTACGCCTTCCAGCACACCGGCGTCGTTCCGGACATCATGACCCTGGGCAAGGGACTGGGCGGGGGCGTCCCGCTGGCGGCCCTCGTCGCCGGCGCCCGGGCGAGCTGCTTCGAGGCCGGTGACCAGGGCGGGACGTTCAACGGCAACGCGTTGATGGCCGCGGTCGGGTGCGCGGTCGTCGAGACCGTGCGCCGTCCCGGATTCCTCGCCGCGGTTCGCGAGGCGTCCGCGCACCTCGCCGCCGGTCTCGGGTCACTCGCCGCCCGGCACGGGCACGGAGAGGTCAGGGGGCGCGGGCTCCTGCTCGCGCTCGCGCTGGCGCGCGGCGATGCCGGCGAGGTGGTGGCCCAGGCGCTCGAGCGCGGGCTGCTGATCAACGCGCCACGGCCCGACACGCTGCGCTTCATGCCCGCCCTCACCGTCTCGCCGGACGAGATCGACCGCATGCTCGCGCTGCTCGAGCCCTGCCTGGGTTAGGTTGACGGCGCGCGATCCCTGGGCCGTGGTACGGTCGAGGACGATGCGCGCCAGGACGGCGGCTCTCGGGGGCTCATGAGGGTCGCGGTCCGTCCCCGGCTCGACCACCCCGAGGTTCGCGCCGCCCTGGACCTGCTCGTCGCGTGGATCGAGTACCGGCTGGCGTACTGGTCGCTGCCGAGCCTCGCCATCGCCGTCGTGCACGATCAGGAGCTGCTCTGGGCGCGCGCCTTCGGCGACGCCGACGTCGAGCGCGGGATTCCGGCCACGCCCGCCACCCGGTACCGCATCGGCTCCATCACCAAGCTGTTCACCGCGACGGCGGTGATGCAGCTCCGGGATGCCGGCGCCCTGAGACTCGACGATCCCGTGGCGCGTCACCTGTCGTGGTTCACCATCGCCCGCGAGCCTGAGCACGACGGCGTGGAGCTGACGGTGCGCCAGCTCCTCAGCCACACGACCGGGCTGCCGCGCGAGGCCGCCTTCCCGTACTGGGAGACCTTCGAGTTCCCGGCGATCGCCGAGCTCCGGGAGGGGCTCGCGCGCCAGACCACGGCCCTGGCGGCGGAGTCGCAGTGGAAGTACTCGAACGTCGCCGTGGCGCTCGCGGGCGAGATCGTGGCCGCGGCCTCGGGGATGCCGTACGCGCGGTACGTGGAGCGTCACATCCTCGAGCCGCTCGGGATGCGGAGCACCCTCGTGGACGGCATCGTGGCCGGCGATCCGAGACTCGCGCGGGGCTACAGCCGGCGCTTCCCGCGCGCGCCGCGCGAGCAGCGGGAGGTCGGCGACCTGGGCGGTCTCGTCGCGGCGGGCAACATCGCCTCCACCGTCGAGGACCTCGCGCGGTTCGCCATGCTCCAGCTGCGCACGGCGGCCGGCGTCGAGCCGGCGGTCCTGGCCGCGACGACGGTCAAGGAGATGCAGCGGATGCACTGGCTCGAGCCGGGCTGGCAGGCGGGCTGGGGCCTTGGCTTCCGGATCTACCGTGAGGACGGTCGGACGTGCCTCGGCCACGGTGGCCTCCTCCCGGGGCACGCCGCCGATCTACGCGTCCTCCCGGCCGAGAAGATCGCCGTCATCGTGCTCGCGAACGCCGAGGACGCCTGGCCACTCGTGTACGGGCAGCGCGCCACCGCATTGCTCGCGCCGGCGATCGCCGCCGCGATGAGCGGACTGCCGTCGACGCCCGCGCCCGATCCCAGCCTGTCACGGTACCTCGGTCGCTATCGGAACACGTGGGGCGATTCCCAGGTGCTCCTGGGTCCCGCCGGCCTGCGCATCGTCGCGCCCTTCAACGTCGATCCGACCGAGGGCATGGATCTGCTGACGCCGGTCGGGCCCGACGTCTTCCGGATCGTGTCGAGCAACGGCTATGGCGCGCCGGGCGAGCTCGTGACGTTCGAGCTCGGGCCCGAGGGGACGGCGACATCGTTCAAGATCGGCGAGCATCGGCGCTACCGCGTGGCCGAGTGGTAGGTCCCGTCAGCCGATCGCGCCGGCGGCCCTGAGCGCCGCGATCGCCTCCGCGTCGAGACCGAGCAGATCGCGCAGGACCTCCTCGGTATGCTCGCCCAGCATCGGCGACGGCGTCCGCACGGCACCCGGCGTCTCCGACAGCCGGACGGGCACGCCGACGATCTTGACCTTGCCCGCGCGCGGATGGTCCATCTCGACCAGCGCGCCCCGCGCCTTGACTTGCGGATGCTCGACCACCTCCGCGATCCGGTTGATCGCGCCCACGGGGATGCCGCGGGCGAGCAGCAGCCGCTCCCATTCCTCGTAGGAGCGCGTGAGGAACGCCGTCTCCAGCACGGGGATGAGGGTGTCGCGGTTCCGGGCGCGGTCGGCGTTGGTGCGGTAGCGCGGATCGTCGGCCAGCTCCGGGCGGCCGATGACGGGGCAGAACTCCTGCCAGAGCTTCTCGCTGCCCACGGCGAGGGCGAGGTCGCGCGTCTTCGTGCGGAAGGTCTGGTACGGCAGCAGGGCCTTGTAGGCGGTGCCCATGGGCTCGGGCGCTTGGCCGTCGGCGAGGTAGCCGCCGATCATGGTGCCGAGGAGGGAGAGCTTGCCCTCGAGCATGGAGACGTCGATGGTCTGGCCGCGGCCCGTCCGCTCCTTCACCCGTAGCGCCAGCATGATGCCGTAGGCGGCGTACATCCCCGCCGTCATGTCCGCCACGGAGACGCCGCACCTGACGCCGTGCGAGCCCGGCTCCCCGGTCACGCTGATCATGCCGCTCTCGGCCTGGAGGATCAGGTCGAGCGCGGCGCGGTCGCGGTACGGGCCGTCCTGGCCGAAGCCCGAGACCGAGCAATAGATGATGCCCGGGTTTCGCCGGCACGCCTCGTCGTAGCCGAGCCCGAGCCGTGCGAGGGCGCCGGTGCGGTAGTTCTCGAGCACGACGTCGCACCGCTCGACGAGGCGGAAGAAGAGGTCCTTGCCCTCGGTGCGCTTGAGGTCGACCTCGATCCCCTGCTTGTTGCGGTGCAGGCTCACGAAGTACGCCGTCTCGCCGCCGGGCAGCGGCGGGCCCCAGGCGCGCGCGATGTCCCCCGCCCCCTTGGGCTCGAGCTTGATCACCCGGGCGCCGAAGTCGGCGAGCATGGTGGAGCAGAACGGCCCGGCCAGCGCGTGGCTGAGGTCGAGCACGGTGACGTCCTCGAGCGGCATCCGCATCAACGTCCTCCGGCGACGGCGAGGGTGTGACCGGTGATGTAGCTGGCCTCTTCCGAGGCGAGGAACAGAACGGCGTGCGCCACCTCGATCGGCTGGCCGAGCCGGTGGAGCGGGGTCATGCGGTCGGGACTGAGCTCCACCGTGGCGTTCAGTCGCTTGAGGGTGGGCCCGGCGCGCTCGGTGTCGATGGGGCCGGGCGCCACCGCGTTGACGTTGATGCCGTGCTCCGCGAGCTCCAGGGCCACGTCCCGGACGAAGCCGTGCACGCCGGCCTTGGCCGCGGAATAGGCCGCGCCGCCCTGGTAGTACGCCGTCCACGGCGTGCCTTCGCGCGCGCCCGAGGACATGCAGACGATCCGGCCGTAGCGCCGGGGCATCATGCGGGCGACGGCGGCGCGGGTGCAGAGGAACGTGGACCTCAAGTTCAGGCGGAGGACGAAGTCCCAGTCCTCCGCGCTCGTTTCCCAGACCTTGCTGTTGCGGCTGCCTCCGACGTTGTTGACGAGGATGTCGAGGCCCCCCAGCCGCTCGACGGCGGCCTCGATCAGCCGCGCCGCCGGCGCCTCGTCGGTGAGATCCCCCACCACGGTCACGGCCGCGCCACCGGCCCTGGTGATGGCGCTGGCCGTCTGCTCGAGGCCGGCGGCGTCGAGGTCGCCCAGCGCCACGCGCGCGCCCTCGCGCGCCAGGAGCAGGGCGATCTCGCGGCCGAGGCCGTTGGCCGCGCCCGTGACGACGGCCACGCGGTCTTTCACACCGGGCATCGACGCCTCACGCCTTGTCGAACAGCTTCAGCGCCAGCGCGCCGTGGGTCACCGCCGCCCCGGCGCGCAGCGCCGCCGCGATCATGGACGCCTCGACGACCTCCTCACGGCTGGCGCCGGCCTTCTTGGCGTTCCTGGTGTGGACGTCGAGGCAGTACGGGCACTGGGTCGTGCACGCGACGGCGAGCGCGATCAGCTCGCGGTACTTCCTTGGAATCGCACCGTCCTCTCGCCCGACGATCGCGTCGAAGCCCACGAAGCCCTTGAACTCCGCGGGGGCCAGGCTCTTGAACTCGCCGAGAACCTTCAGGTCGTCAGAGTCGTGGTAGTGGCTCATGGGTGTCCTCCTGGGAGTCACGGGACTCCATTATGCCTGTCACCCGAAGCGGTCGCCGGCCTGCGTCGCCAGCGCGTCGGCCTCGGCGTTGTAGTGGGCGAAGTCGTCGCGGCCGGCCCAGGACGATTGATGGCCGCGCTGATGACGGTACCTCGCCGTGAGGCCGCGCTCGCCGGCGAGCGCCCGGCACGCGGCGACGAGTGCGGCGACCACGACATCCTTCGTCTTCCAGCGTCCCTCCATCCACGCCCCGACGCCCTCGTAATCGTGCACGACGGACACCGTCGCCCCCGCCGGCACGAGCTTCAGCGCGAGGTAGAGGGCGGCGAGCTCGGAGAGGACGTTGCGTAGCCGCGCCAGGGCCTCGGTGATCTTCGCCCGGGAGCCCAGCCGCGGGATCCCGGCGCCGGCGAGCACCTCCATCACCGTGTAGCCCCCCTCCTCCACGACCGTTGCCTGCGCCGCGTTCGTCTTCTCGACGATGACGACGCCGACCCCTCCGAGGTGGTTGCCGTCGACGAAGGCCCACAGCCCGGGCTCGAGCGCCCCGCCCTCGCCGCGCAGCATCGCCTCCGCCTGCGCGCGGCTGCTCACGCCCTGGTACCGCGCGCCCGAGACGCCCTTGACCGCGGCCTCGCAGTCCGCCCAGGAGGTGTAGATACCGCGGATCCGCTCGGGCGCCGTCACGACGTAGACCTTCGACGCGCGCGCCATGCCGGCGCTACGCCGTCGTCGCCGGCGCGGGGTCGGCGGCGCGGCGGCTCATGGCGAGATAGCAGGGCACCGCGAGGAGCGCGGCGGCGCCGGCGAGCCCCCAGTGGACCGGAATGCCCCGGCGATCGGCGACGAACCCGCCCGCGAGCAAGCCGATGGCGGCTCCCGCCGTCCCCACGGTGCTGCGGAACGACAGCATCGTCGCCCGGTCACGGGGTCGCAGCTGCTCGTTGAACCAGGCGGTGGCGAGCGGCTGGCGCACCCCCAGCGCAGCGTTCATCACGAACAGCACGACGATCATGGGCGCGGGGCCGGCCGACCCACGCCGCCGCCGACAGGAGCGCACCCGTGACGATCACGAGAGCGCTCAGCACCTGGGGCCGGCGGGAGGCCGGCAGCGTCGTCCGGGCCGCGATCTCCGAGCCGATCATCTGCCCGAGACTCAAGAGGCAGGAGATCCATCCCACCACCCATACACCCACGCCGTACCCGTCCTTGAAGAGAATGGGCCATTCCAGCCAGTACGCAGCCCACGTGGCCATCATGACGCCCCCGGCCAGGCTCAGCAGCCGCACCGGCCGGACGCCGACGCCCTGGCGCAGGCCGGTGCCGATGCGCGCCACGATCTCCCGGCGCAGGCCCGCGACGTCCACGTGCGCCGCTCGCCGCGATGGCTCGCGCAGGACCGTGCCGCCCACCAGCGCGGCGGCGAGAAAGCCGGCGGCGCCCAGCGGCCACGTCCAGGCGAGATCGATGCTGCCCACGGCCGAGCCGACGAGGGCCGCGATCATCGCGCCCGCGCTCGCCAGCTGCGCGAGGCGTGAGAACAGGCGGTCTTTTCGTCCCACGAAGCCGGTCTGGTCCAGGGTATCCACCCCCCACGCCTCGACCGCGCCGTTGCAGAACGTCGTCCCGAGCGCGTCGATGGCCTCCGCGACGAGGAAGAGCACGTAGGCATGGGACACGAAGTACAGGGCGAAGCTGGCCGCGCGCAGCGCGCAGCCGAGCACGAAGGCCCGGCGGCGGCCCAGGGCATCGGCGAAGGCGCCGGTCGGCACGTCGGTCAGGAACGTCACGGCGAAGTAGACCGCCAGGACGCTATTGATCTCGAGCTGCCCGAGGCCACGCGAGCGGAGGAAGAGCGGATAGACGCCGCCGGCGAGGAAGCCGCCCGCAAGGGCGTACACCAGCGACACGGCGTAGTACCGGCGCACGACCGCCGAGGCCGACAGCGCTCCCTGCTCGGCTCCGTCCTCGCCGCGCATGAGCGGTCATTCTACGTCATGCGCGGCGGGGATCGGCTCAGCGCGGCGTCGGGGTCCGCCGTACGATCGGGATCGCCTCGACGCTCGAGGTCCGGCAGAGCGTGTTGAACGCGGCCACGTCCTCGGCCAGGCAGCGATCGAGCCGTCCGAGCTCCCGATCGATCTGCTGGGCGAGGTGCTCGTAGAGCGCGCGCAAGGCCGCCGTCGCGGGCGCGTCGGAGTACTCGGCCAGCGGCACAAGGGTCGCCAGCCGCGAGTTCAGCTTCGACGGGAACATCCGCGGATCCTCCGACCTCACCTGCACCAGCTCGTTCTCGATGCCGGTCAGACGCTCGGTGAGCGCCCTGGCGGCGTCCTTCACCGCCTGCGCCTCGACGCGGTCGCCCCATGCCTGGACCTGCGCGCGGACGTCGCGCAGCAGGCGGACCGCGTCGTGCATCTCCGCCAGCTTGCCGTGCACGGTCTCGAGCCACTGGAAGTGGCCGCGGAGATCGTCGTCGCTCGCTGCGATGCGCGGGTCCCTGGCGATCTCGAACGGCTGTGTCCACGACTGACCGGCGGCGGTCAGCCGGACCTGGTAGCGGCCCGGGCCGACCCGCGGCCCCGCGAGCATCTCCAGGGTCCCGCCGCGGCCCTTGTTGTCGGCCAGCTTCGTCGCCTCCGGCAGTCGGAGGTTCCAGACGAAGCGGTTGGATCCGGGATCCACCGTCAGCCGCGGCTCCTCGTCGGGCGGCTCCGCCGGCGTCCTGGCGACGGGCAGCGAGGCGCCGGCCTCCGCCGGCTTCTCACGGGCCCGGCTCGTGAAGGAGCGGAGCTCGCGGCCCGCGGCATCGAGGAACGTCAGGGTGATGTCCTCCGCCGGCCGCTCGTTGACCCAGTAGTGCACGATCACGCCGTCGGGCGGGTTCTCGCCGGCATCGAGGAGCCGCTCCTTCTTCTCGCCCGTCGGGGCCTCGACCTGACGGTAGGAATACCCGACCGAGCCCGCGAGCCGGTACGCGACGCCGCCGCTCGGACCGGGCTTCATGCCGTGGCCGCGGTAGGCCCGCCAGCGCACCGTGCGCCGTGGGGCGAAGAGGTGCGCGGGCGCCTCCGCGATCTGCGGGCCGGCCTGGTGCAGCGGGGTCAGGTCGTCGAGGATCCAGAACGAGCGACCGTGGGTCGCCACCACGAGGTCCGTGCCCTTGACGATCACATCGTGGATGGGGGTGACGGGCAGGTTCGACTGGAAGCGCTGCCACTGCGCCCCGGCGTCGAACGAGATCCAGAGGCCGGTCTCCGTCCCCGCGTAGAGCAGCCCGGGCCGGCTCGGGTCCTCGCGGATCACGCGGGTGAACTCGCGGTCCGGGATCCCCTCGGTGATGCGCGTCCACGTGGCCCCGCCGTCGGTGGTCCGGAAGAGGTACGGCCGCGTGTCGTCGAGCTTGTAGCGCGTCGCCGCGACGTAGCACGTCCCCCCGGCGTGCGGCGAGGGCTCGATGGCGCTGATGAGCGCCCACTCCGGCAGCCCCGCCGGGGTGACGTTCCGCCAGCTCTTGCCACGGTCGTGCGAGATCTGGACCAGGCCGTCGTCGGTACCGGCCCAGAGGACGTCGCGCTCGTGGAGCGACTCCGCGAGGGCGAAGATGGTGCAGTACACCTCGGCGCCGGTGTTGTCCTTGGTGATCGGGCCGCCGGAGGCCTGCAGCTTGTCAGGCGCGTTGCGCGTGAGGTCGCCGCTCACGACCTCCCAGGTCTGCCCCTCGTCGGTCGAGCGGAAGATCTGGTTGCCCGCGATCCACAGCTCGTCGGGATTCCAGCGGGAGTAAAAGACCGGAAAGGTCCACTGGAAGCGGTACCGGTGCTCGCTCGGCGCCACGCCCATGCCGTACTGCTCGGGCCACACGCTGATGATCCGCTCCTGGCCGGAGCGATGGTCGTAGTGGATGAGACGGCCCATTCCCGGGCCGCTGCCGACCGAGCCGCCGACGACGACGGACGGGTTGCCCGGCTTCACGGCGATGTAGCCGCTCTCCCCGCCGCCGGGCTGCACCCAGTCCGTCTGGGTGATCGCGCCGCGATGCGACTGGCTCGGCAGGCTGATGGCCCAGTTGTCCTGCTGGGAGCCATAGATGCGGTAGGGCTCCTGATCGTCGGCGCAGACGTGATAGAACTGCGCGGTCGGTTGGTTGTAGATGGTCGACCACGAGAGCCCGCCGTTGAACGACACGCAGGCGCCGCCGTCGTTGCCCTCGATCATCCGCCGCGGGTTCACCGGGTCGATCCACAGATCGTGGTTGTCGCCGTGGGGCGTGGGCACCTCGAAGAAGGTCGTGCCGCCGTCGACCGACTTCCACACGGCGTAGTCGAGGACCCACAGCGTGTCGGCGCTGGTCGGATCGGCGAAGACGTGCATGTAGTACCACGGCCGGCCGCGCAGGCCGGCCTCCTCGCTGCAGCGGCGCCAGGTGGCGCCCGCGTCGTCCGACCGGAACAGGGCGCCGTCGTCGGCCTCGACGATCGCGTACACGCGCTGGCTGTCGGCCGGCGAGACGGCCACGCCGATGCGCCCGAGCACGCCGCGCGGCAGGCCCGGGTTCCGCGTGATGTCGGTCCAGGTGTCGCCGCCGTCGGCCGACTTCCACAGGGAGGACTCGGGGCCGCCGCTGTCCATCCGCCAGGGTGACCGCTGCATCTCCCACAGCGCGGCGAAGAGCACGCGCGGGTTCCGGGCATCCAGCGACAGGTCGGCCGCGCCGGCGCGCTCGCTCTTGAACAGGACATGCTCCCAGCTCGCGCCGCCGTTCTTCGACCGGAAGACGCCGCGCTCGCGGTTGGGGCCGAACGCGTGGCCGAGGGCCGCGACGTGGACGACGTCCGGATCCCGCGGGTCGACGCGGATCCGCGCGATGTGGCGGCTGTCGCGCAGCCCGACGTTCGTCCACGTGCGGCCGCCGTCGGTCGACCGGTACACGCCGTCGCCGTGCGAGACGTTGCCCCGCACGCACGCCTCGCCGGTCCCGGCGTAGATCACGCCGGGGTCCGACGGGGCGACCGCGATGGCTCCGACGGCGGAGGTCTGCAAGAAGCCGTCGGAGACGTTCTCCCAGTACGCGCCGCCGTCGCCGGTCTTCCAGACCCCGCCGGCGCAGGCGCCGAAATAGAAGGTCATGGCGTCGGCGGGATCACCGGCCACGGCGACCACGCGGCCTCCGCGATGCGGGCCGACCGAACGCCAGCGCAGCGAGCTGAAGAGCCTCTCATCCACCGTCATCTCTCACCTCGATCACGAGCAGGGGATTTCACCGCTGCACTGTACGACAGGCGATGCGGTCTGGCCAGCGCCGGGAAACCATCGTATAGTCAGCCGCCGGACTTCCGTGCACTCGAGGTGATGCGTTGCGCTTCGGCTACGTTCTGCTCGCCGCCTACTCGACCGTGCTCGTCGCGGAGCTGATCGGCGACAAGCTGCTCTACACCGTCGCCTCGCTCTCCGCCCGCTTCCGGGCCGCGCTGGTGATGGCCGGGATGGCGCTGGCCTTCGGGGGCAAGATGCTCGTGGCCGTCCTCGTCGGCTCGGCGCTGACGCGGATCCCCGCGCTCTGGACGGCCCTGCTCAGCGCCGCCGTCTTCTTCGGCGCCGCCGGCGTCATCTGGTTCCGGCGGCGGCCGGCGCTCGAGGCCGAGCCGTCGGCGGGCTGGTCACGCGCTGCGGCGGTGTCGTTCGGGTCGCTGTTTCTGACGGAGTGGGGCGACCCCGGTCAGATCGCGGCGGCCGCGATCGCGGCGCAGTCGCAGGTGCCGCTGGCGGTGTGGGTGGGCGGCGTGCTGGCGCTGCTGACCAAGGGGACCGTGGCGATGGTGGTTGGCGTCAAGGTCCGCGACTACCTGCCGGAGCGCGCGCTGCGCACGCTCGCCGCGGCCACGTGCGGCATCATGGGCGTCATCGCGCTCGGCGAGGCGATCCTCGAATAG
Organism: Candidatus Rokuibacteriota bacterium; assembly: GCA_016200085.1. Classification (GTDB taxonomy): domain Bacteria; phylum Methylomirabilota; class Methylomirabilia; order Rokubacteriales; family CSP1-6; genus JACQFL01. The sequence continues at coordinate 138,031 of JACQFL010000028.1, forward strand.
CCCGAAACTCGACGACCCCGGAGGAGACGAGATGGCAGCGATGGAGCCCGGCCGCAACGCGCAGTCAGTGTCTCGGCGTGCCTTTCTGGGATGGTGCGCCGCCGCGTCGGGCGCGCCGGCCGCAGTCCTCGGAGCCCGGCGCGCCGAGGCGCAGGCGCCCGCCCCGAAGAAGGGCGGCACGCTGCGGGTCGGCTTCTACATCGAGGCGGCAACGATGGATCCCCACCTGTCGGGCAGCAAGATCGACCGGCAGGTCTACCACAATATCTACGAGCCGCTCGTCACCCTGGACGTCAGGCTCGGCATCAAGCCCGGGCTGGCGGAGTCCTGGACGCAGCCGGATGTCCGGACCCTCGTCTTCAAGCTGCGCCGCGGCGTGAAGTTCCACGACGGCACGGACTTCAATGCCGAGGCGGCGAAGTTCAACTTCAACCGGATGAAGACCGAGCCGAAGTCGGTCCGCAAGGGCGAGGTCGCGAGTATCGACTCCGTGGACGTCGTCGACCCCTACACCATCAAGATCAATCTCAAGCGGCCGGACGCGGCGCTGCTGGCCACGCTCACCGACCGCGCCGGCATGATGGTCTCGCCCAAGGTGATCCAGGAGCGCGGCTCCGAGCTGGAGCGCAACGCCAAGGGCGCGGGGACGGGCCCCTTCGAGTTCGTCGAATGGGTGAAGGACGACCACCTCGTGATCAAGCGCAACGAGGCCTACTGGAACAAGCAGGGCGGCCCGTACCTCGACCGCATCCGCTATCGCCCGATCCCGGACGACACGGTGAAGCTCCAGAGCCTCCAGGCCGGCGAGATCGACGTGATGGACTACGTGGCGCCGCGCGACGTGGCCGCGGTCAAGGCCGACCGCAACATCGTGGTCGTCGACGTGCCCTCGCTCGCGGCCTTCTCGTACCAGCTCAACACCACGCGCCCGCCCTTCAACGCCAAGGCGCTGCGCCAGGCGGTGGCCTACAGCCTGGACCTCGACCAGATCGTCAAGGGCGTGTGGCTGAACGTCGGCGTGCCGGCCAACGGCCCGGTCCCGCCGTCGAGCTGGGCGTACGACCGCACGATCCCGCCGATCAAGCGCGACCTGGCCCGCGCGAAGGCGAAGCTCGCGGAGGGCGGCCAGCCGAATGGCTTCGGCTTCACGATGACGACCGCCAACATCCCCATCAACATCCAGGAGGCCGAGGTGATCCAGGCCCAGCTGGGCGAGGCCGGCATCGCCATGAAGATCAAGCTGGTGGACGCCGCCACCCAGCTGGCCAACGGCAACAGCCGGAACTTCGACATGATCAGCTACCAGTGGAGCGGGCGCCCGGACCCGGACGGCAACAGCTACCAGTTCTTCAAGACCACGCCGGGCACGTCGCTCAACTGGTCCGGGATCTCCAACCCCCAGATCGACGCGCTGCTCGACCGGACGCGCGAGACGTTCAACGCCGCCGAGCGCAAGAAGCTCTTCAGCGACCTGACGCGGATCCTCCAGGACGAGCTGCCGATGATCTACATCGTCCACCCCATCGAGCCCAAGGCCTTCGCCCCGAGGGTGCAGGGCTACGAGCCGATCCCGGACGGGATGATGCGGTTCAAGGACGTGTGGCTGAAGTGATCGGCTGACCGACGACCGCGGCATGGGTCGCCTCGTCCTGCACCGGCTCGGCGCGACCATCCCGGTGCTGCTCCTCGTCACCGCCGGGGTGTTCTCGCTCCTGCACCTGACGCCCGGCGACCCCATCGACGTCATGATGGCCGAATCCGTGGATGCCACGGTCAAGGCCAACCTTCGCCGCGAGCTCGGGCTGGATCGGCCGATCGCCGTGCAGTACGTGGCGTGGATGGGCCGCGTGCTGCGGGGCGATCTCGGCCGCTCCGTCCGCAACGGCGAGCCGGTCATCGAGAACGTGGGCCGCCGCATCCGCCCCAGCCTGCAGCTCGCGCTGCTGGCGATGGCCATCTCGCTCCTGATCGCTGCCCCCGTCGCGCTCGCCTCCGCGGTCCGCCGCAACACGTCCATCGACCGGGCCGGCACGACGTTCGCCCTGTTCGGCATCTGCATGCCGAACTTCCTCCTCGCCTTGCTCCTCATCTTCTTCTTCGGCGTGACCCTGCGCTGGCTGCCCGTCTCGGGCTACACCGACCCCGCCGAGGACCTGATCGCCGGGGTGCGGTCGCTGGTCCTGCCCGCCGTCACCCTCGGCCTGGCCCTGGCCGCGGTGATCACGCGCACGCTGCGCTCGAGCCTGCTCGAAGCCCTCACCGAGGACTACGTCCGCACCGCCCGCGCCAAGGGCCTCTCGGAGTGGGCGGTGATCCGTGCCCACGTGCTACGCAACGCCCTGATCCCGGTCGTGACCGTGCTGGGACTGCAGCTGGGAACGCTCATCGGCGGCGCCGTGATCACGGAGTACGTCTTCGGGCTGCCCGGTGTCGGCCGGCTCGTCGTCGACGCGGTCTTCGCGCGCGACTATCCCCTCGTGCAAGGCGTGGTACTCCTGATCGCCGCCGGCTTCATCGCGAGCAACCTCCTGGTGGATCTCCTCTATGGCTGGATCGACCCCCGGATCCGGATTCGCTGAGCCGGCCGCGACGCTGGCGCGCGCGGATGCGGCGCCCGTGCGCGATCGGCGCTGGGAGGTGGTGCGCCGGGCGGCGCGCGCGCGGCTCGCGCCGTTCGGGGCGGCCGTCCTGCTGCTGGCGCTGGTCGCCGCGCTCGGCGCGCCGCTGCTGGCGCCCTACGACCCGGTCAAGCAGGATCTCGGCCACGCCCTGGCGCCACCGGGCCGAGCCCATCTGCTCGGCACCGACAGCATTGGGCGCGACGTTCTCTCTCGCATGATCTGGGGCACGCGCGTCTCGCTGGTGGCCGGCTTCGTCTCCGTGGCCATTGCGGCGGCGACGGGCTGCGTGCTCGGTATCCTGGCGGGCTACGCCGGCGGGCGCGTGGACGGCCTGGTGATGCGGCTCATGGACGCCGTGCTCTCGTTCCCGCCGCTCGTGCTGGCCCTGGCGCTCGGCGCCGTGCTCGGCGCCGGGCTGACCGGCGTGCTCATCGCCCTCGGCGTGGTCTACACGCCGACGTTCGCCCGCCTCATGCGGGGCCAGGTGCTCGCGATCAAGGCCCGCGAGTACGTCGACGCCAGCCGCGCGCTCGGCGCCTCCGGCTGGCGCGTGGCGTGCCGCCACGTGCTGCCCAACGCCACCGCGCCCATCGTGGTCCAGGCCTCGCTGAGCGTGGCCTTCGCGATCCTGGCCGAGGCCTCGCTGTCCTTCCTGGGGCTCGGGATCCAGCCGCCCGCGGCCTCCTGGGGCAGCATGATCAACGCGGGACGGGGCTACCTGCAGCAGGCGCCGTGGATCGTGTTCGGCCCGGGCGCGGCACTCTTCGTCACCGTGGTGGGCCTGAACTTCGTCGGCGACGCCATCCGCGACGCCCTCGACCCGCGGCTGCGGACGTGACGGCCTCCGCCTTCGCGCGATTGAGAACTGTCCTCGTTATTAATGGTTCTTCTGGCTTTCGTGTGGGTAGAGATCGGCGCCATGCGCCCGAGGGCACGGTACCGACAGCCCTCACGGCGAGGACTGCTCCGCCAGACGACCGGACGAACCATGCACTTTCCGCTTGACACCCTGGCCAGGGGGGACGGCGGTCGGTCGCCGGGGCCAGCCAGACGGGGCCCCAGAAGCCCGCCGGGGCGCGCCCATGATGGTCCGCGCGCTGCGCCCACAAGAAATCAATGGTGCCGTCGAGATCGCCGGGCCTGGACGCGTCCGCGGGGCTCCGAAAACGGGGTGTACAGTCGCCCCAGCACAAGGGGGCTCGCCATGGAGATGCTCGCGCCCACCGTCGTCGCCACCGGGGAACCCGCCGCCGCCCTGGACCGGCTCGGCGACGAGATCGCCGAGCTGTCGGCGCACCTCGATGCCGCCAGCGCCCGCCTGCTCGACCTGATCCGCGACTTCGATGCCCGCGGGGGGTGGACCACCGGCTTCCGGTCCTGCGCGGC
>JACQFL010000032.1 GCA_016200085.1 Candidatus Rokuibacteriota bacterium
CCGCTCGACAGGCTGACGTTGCCGCTGACCGTGGACGTGGCGCCGGCGATGGTCAGCGTGCCCGAGCTGCTCGTGAGCGCCACGTCGCCCGCGCCCGTCGCGGTCGCCGTGACGCTCGCCCCGTCGCTCTCCGTGGCGAACACGCCGCCCGAGCCGGCGGCGGCGGTGACGGTGCCGGCCCGGGTCAGGATGTTGGCGCCCCCGGTGCCGATGCCGCCGCCGGAGCCCGTGGACAGCGCCGCGGTGCCCGAGCCGACGTCGAGCAGCGTGCCGGCGGCCTGGGTGATCGAGCCGCCCGTGGTGTTGCCGCCCGTGTTGGTGACCACGGTGATGGTGCCGGCGTTGCCGGTGGTGATGTCGCGCAGCGCCGCGCCGCCCGTGCCGCCCGCCGCGGCATTGACGTTGATCGCCACCGCCCCGGCGCCGGCGTTCGTCGTGGTGATCGAGGAGCCGGCGTTCATCGTGAAGCCCTGGGCGCCCGCGCCGTCGGTGTTGGCGGCGATCGTCACCGTGCCCGAGCCCGCGTTCACGGTCGAGGCCAGAGTCACTCCGTCGCCGCTCGACAGGCTGACGTTGCCGCTGACCGTGGACGTGGCGCCGGCGATCGTCAGCGTCCCCGACGTGCTCGTGAGCGCCACGTTGCCCGCGCCCGTCGCGGTCGCCGTGACGCTCGCCCCGTCGCTCTCCGTGACGAACACGCCGCCGGCGCCGGCGGCGGCCGTGACGGTGCCGGCCTGGGTCAGGATGTTGGCGCCGACCGTGCCGATGCCCGCGCCGCCGCCCGTCGGGGTCGAGAGGGCCACCGTGCCCGAGCCCGCGTTGAGCAGCGTGCCCGCGGCCTGGGTGATCGAGCCGCCCGTGGTGTTGCCGCCGGTGTCGGTGGCGACGGTGATGGTCCCGCCCGAGCCCGTGGTGATGTCGCGCAGCGCCGCGCCGCCCGTGCCACCCGCCGCGGCGTTGACGTTGATGGCGACGGCGCTGCCCGTGGCGCTGGTGGTGGTGATCGACGAGCCGGCGTTCATCGTGAAGCCGCTGGCGCCGGCGCCGGCGGTGTTCGCGTTGATGGTGACCGTCCCCGCCCCCGCGCTGACCGCACCGTTGAGCGCGACCGCGCCGCGCGAGTCGATGAGCACGTTGCCGCCGCCCGTGGCCAGGGTGCGGGCCGTGATGTCCCCCGGCGTGCCCCCGGCGAGGTTGCCGATGCGCAGCGTGATGTCGCCGCCGCCGGAGCTCAGCGTGGTGCCCGGAGCCATCGTGATGGATCCGGCGCCAGCGTCGCGGTCGCCGAGGCTGGCGCCGGGATCGTTCGCCGTGAGCGAGATCGCGCCGTTGTTCGTGCTGACGTCGGCGTTGACGGCGATGCTGCGGCCGGCCTGCATCGTCACGCCGACGCCGGCCGTGGCCGTCGCGATCGGATCGACCACCGTGATGTCGGTGTTGGCCTGGAGGACAACGTTCGTGGCGGAGGCGTCGATGCTGGAGGGCGTGATCTGCGTCGAGCCCGACGTGTTGTTGGCGAAGAGGTTGTTGTTGCCGGCGTCGTAGGCGTCGCCGCCGGCCTCCTGCACCACGATGAACTTGGGATCGAGGAGCAGCGTGCCGGTCTTCCCCTGCGGGGCCCGGGTGTCGACGAAGGCGCCGAACTGGAGGTTCTCGCGGCCGGAGACCTCCACGAAGCCGCCGTCGCCGCCCGACTCGCCGCCGCGCGCCAGGACCTGCGCGCCCGGCGCGGCGGCCGTGAAGTTGTCGGACCAGACGCGCACGGTGCCGGCGCTGCCCGTGCCCGTGCCGCTGACGTCGATGGTGCTGCCGCTGCCGAGCACCGTGCGGTCGGTCGAGGTGATGATCACCGTGCCGCCGGCGCTGCCGGAGGCGCCACGGGCGTCGATGGTGCCGCTCTGGCCGACGCGCTCGCCGATCATGAGCACGCGGCCGGGCGCGGCGCCCGCCTCGGCGGCGGAGACGTCCAGCGTCCCGGTGTTCACCACCACCCCCGCGACCTCGCCCGCCGGGCGCAGCGCGCCCGCGGAGGTCGCCGCCGCCACCGCGGTGTCGCCGCCCGAGAGCACGATCGTGCCCCCGCGGTCGACGAGCGAGCGGGCCTCGATCACCCCGCTGTTGTTCACGACCCCGGCCAGGACGTCGCGCGCGGCCTTGGCGGTGAGCGTGACGCTCCCGCCGGCCGCGGAGATCTTCCCGGCGTTCGAGACGCGCCAGTCGAGCGGCTTGCCGTCGGGGCCGACCGGCGTGCCCGACACCGCGCCGTCCACGGCGAACTTGATGAGCCCGTCGCCCGCGAAGTCCACCGTGAACTGCTGGCCGGAGGCGAGATGCACCGCGCCCGCCTGCGCGGTGATCGTCCCCTTGTTGACGACGCCCGGGGCCACGAGGACCACGAAGCCGCCGGGCGCGGCCGTGATCGAGCCCTCGTTGACGACGCTCGCCAGCGTACCGCCGGCCTGCTGCTGGAACACGTAGCGGCCGGCCAGGAAGTCGGAGTCCTTCATGTTCAGCGTCGTCGCGAGCAGGCCGCCCACGTCGACCTTCGCGGTGCCGCCGAACACGATGCCCGCCGGGTTGATCAGGAAGATGCGGCCGTTGGCCTGGAGCGCGCCGAGGATGATCGAGGGATCGCCGCCGTTCACGCGGTTGAGCGCGGTGGACCCCGCGCTCGGCTGGAGGAACCGCACGAGCTCCCTGGTGTCGATGTTGAAGCCGCGCCAGTTGATGATCGCCTTGTCGCTGAGCTGGGTGATCACCAGCGTGCTGGCGTTCGTCTGGGTGATGGCCGCCTGGCCGGAGGCGACCGAGCCGCCCTGCGGCAGCGCGCACGCGGGACCCGCGGCGAGGGTGCCGATCAGAAACGCAAGCAGGAGCGCGCGGAGGGCCTTGAGGGCGACCGCGGTCGGGGGAAACGCGGATGCGGGACGGGGCCGCATACAGAGGTTGTCGGCGCGTGACGGGAAAAATCGGAGAAATCGGGGCGATCTGACATGGCTCGAAGCCGACGCGAAAGCGCCGGGATATCAGTCACTTGCCGGACGGCACATGTTGCCGCCCGGAGGGCGTTCGTGCCGGGCCCGCCGAGAGCCCGGGAGCGGGGCGCGCGCCCGTCAGGCGAGGCCCGCGAGGCGAGCGAGCTCGGCGAAGGACCGGACGACGGCGATCGCCGGCGCCGATTCCCGGGCGCCGTCGGGCGCGTAGAGCACGGCGCGCATGCCGACCGCCACCGCGCCGCCGATGTCGGACTTGAGGCTGTCGCCCACCATCACCGCGGCGCTCGCGGGCAGGCCGAGGCGGTCGAGCGCCATCAGGAAGAGCGGCGGCTCGGGCTTGCCGACCACGACGGGAACAGCGAACGAGACCACGGCCACCGCGGACACGAACGCGCCGCATCCGGGCAGGAAGTCGCCGCCCTCGATGGGCAGCCGCGGATCGACGTTGGGCGTGATGAGGGGCGCGCCGCGTGCCGCCGCGCGACAGGCCGCGGTCAGCCGCTCGTAGGTGAGGTCGAAGTCGTTGCCCACGGCCACCACGCTGGCCTCGCGCCAGCGCTCGATCTCGATGACCTCGTGGCCCGCGGCGACGATCACGGCGGCCATCTCGTCCGCGCCCATCACGAGCACGCGCGAGCGCCCCCAGCGCTCGGTGATCACCTGTCCGATGATCTCGAGCGGGGTCAGCGCGTGCCGCGCGAACGTCACCCCCAGCTCGTGCAGGCGGCCGAGGACGTCGGCGCCGGTGGCGCGCGAGTTGTTGGTGAGGAACGCGATGCCCTGCCCGGCACGGTCCAGCGCCGCGAGCGTCTCGAGCGCGCCCGGGTTCAGCTGGTTGCCGTTCCAGACGCAGCCGTCGAGGTCGAAGACGAAGCCGCGGGCGCCGGCGAGCGGGGAGACGCTCACGAGTCGCCGGCGGTGCGCTTGAACTCGGCGATCGCCTCCGCGTACACGCGCTCGGTCCGCTCCGCCACGCTGGCCCAGCTGAAGAGGCGCTCGACCCGCGCGCGGCCCGCGCGCCCCATCGTCCGCGCCCGCTCGGGATCCTCGAGCAGACCGGTGAGCGCGGCGGCGAGCGCCGCGGGCTGGGCCGGGGGCACGAGGAGGCCCGTCTCGCCGTCGACCACGACCTCGAGGATCCCGCCCACGGCGGCGGCCACCACCGGCGTGCCGCACGCCATGGCCTCCAGGTTGATCAGGCCGAACGGCTCGTAGACCGACGGGCAGCAGAAGACAGCCGCGTGGCTGTAGAGCTGGACGACCTCCTGGACGGGGATCATCTTGGGGACCCACAGGACGTTGGGATGCTGCGCCAGCGCGGCCCGGAGACGCTCCTCGATCTCGGGGGTGTCGGGCGCCGAGGCGCACAGCACGACCTGCACGCCCGCGGGCAGGCGCGGCGCCGCCTCGAGGAGGTGGAAGATCCCCTTCTGGTCGGTGATGCGTCCCACGAACAGCACGTACGGGAGCGTGACGCCGTAGCGCTCGAGGGCGTCGCGCCGGTCGGTCCGCTTGAACTGCTCGGGGTCGATGCCGTTGTGGATGACGACGACCTTCGCGGGGTCGACCGTGAAGTGACGGACGATGTCCTCGCGCATCTGCGCCGAGACCGCGATCACCCGGTCGGCCGCTTCCACCGCCGTCTTCTCGATCCAGCCCGAGAGCAGGTAGCCGGTGCCGAGCTGGTCGGCCTTCCACGGTCGCAGCGGCTCCATGCTGTGCAGGGTCACGATCAGCGGGATCCGGTGCAGCGTGCGGATCCACAGCCCGGCCATGTCGGCGTACCAGGTGTGGGCGTGGGCGACGTCGGCGTCCACGGGATCGCGGGCCATGGCCAGCCCGATCGAGAGCGTCTCGAGCGCGGGGGCGAAGCGCGGCGCGTCGGGGCCGGCCTTCAGGCGCTCCCACGGCTCGTAGCCACGGACGGTGACGTTCGCCACGCCGTCCGGGTCGCGCGGGCCGAAGCAGCGCACCTCGACGGCCATGCGCTGCGACAGCGCGCGCGTCAGCTGATCGGCGACGACGCCGGCGCCGCCGTAGATGTGCGGCGGATACTCGCGCGTGATGATGAGCGCCTTCACGAAGCGTAGAATACCATCATGGTTTCCACGCCCCGTCTGCCCGCGCTCGTCGTCGTCGGGTTCCTCGGCACGCTGATGCTCCCTGGCGCCGCCCTCGCGCAGCCGCGCTGTGCGCCGAGCCGCCCGGACATGCTCGGGCCGATGTACGAGCCGAACGCTCCGGAGCGGGCGCGCACCGGCGAGGGCTTCACCGTCGCCGGGGCCGTGCGGTCGGCGGGCTCGTGCGCGCCGATCGCCGGCGCGAAGCTGGAATGGTGGTCGGTCAACGTCCGGGGTGAGTACGACACCGCCCATCGCGCGACCCAGACGACCGGCGCGGACGGCGCCTTCCGCTACGAGACCGATCAGCCGAAGCCTTACTTCAACCGCCCCGCCCACGTGCACGTCAAGATCAGCGCCCCGGGCCACAAGCCCCTGATCACCCAGATCTACCCCAAGCCCACCGACGCCCAGATCACCACCGACTTCGTCCTGGCCCGGGACTAGCGCAGACGGCACGCTGGCGAGCTCCGCCGCCGCGCCGGGACGACGGGGGTGGGCCGGACGGGTCCGGGGAGCCGTTGGGTACGCCGGGTCGTCGCGGGGCCGGTGACGCGAGCGACCGCGAGCGCGCCCGGTATCGAGTGCCTACGCGGTCCGGCTCCCCGGACCCGCACCGCCGCGCCGGGGCCACGGGGGTGGGCCGGACGGGTCCGGGGAGCCGTGGGGTACGCTGGTCGTCGCGGGGCCGGTGAAGCGAGCGAACGCGAGCACGCCCCGGTATCGAGTGCCTACGCGGTCCGGCTCCCCGGACCCGTCCGGCCCACCCCCGGCGCCCCGACTACGACGACGCGGGCTCGTCCGGCGAGGACGACGACGCCTCCGGCTCCTCCTCCCACCGCTCGAGCTTGCGCGCGACGGTCCGCGGGTCGATGCCGAGCAGGCGGGCGGTCAGGGTCTTGTTGCCCTTCGTCGCGCGCAGCGTGGCCTCGAGCAGGCGCTGCTCGATCTCGGCCAGCGGGGTGCCGATGCGCACCGACATCACGCCCTCGGGCAGCGGGGCGGCGCCCGCGATCTCCTCGGGCAGCTCGGTGACGTCGATGAGCGACTCGCGGGCCAGCACCACCGCCCGCTCGATCACGTTCTCCAGCTCGCGCACGTTGCCCGGCCACGAGTAGCCCTCGAGCCGGCGCATGGCGTCGTCGGTGAAGCCGGCGAGCTTGCGGTTGTTCTTGGCCGCGTACAGGTGCAGGAAGTGCTGGGCGAGCAGGCGGATGTCCTCGCGCCGCTCGCGCAGCGGCGGCACGGTGATGGTGATGACCTTGAGCCGGTAGAAGAGGTCCTCCCGGAACCGCTTGTCCTTGACCATCTGCGCGAGGTCCTGGTTGGTCGCGGTCACGATCCGCACGTCGACCCGGAGCGTGCGCGTGCCGCCCAGCCGCTCGAACTCGCCTTCCTGGAGCACGCGCAGGATCTTGGGCTGGGTGACGGGCAAGAGATCGGCCACCTCGTCGAGGAAGAGCGTGCCCCCGTCGGCCAGCTCGAAGCGGCCCTCCTTCCGCCCGGCCGCGCCGGTGAAGGCGCCCTTCTCGTAGCCGAACAGCTCGGACTCCAGCAGGGTCTCGGGCAGCGCCGCGCAGTTGACGGCGACGAACGGCCCCTGCCGCCGGGGCGAGCGCTCGTGGATGGCCTGCGCGACCAGCTCCTTGCCCGCCCCGCTCTCACCCTGGATGAGCACGGTGGCCGAGCTGTCGGCGACCTGGCCGACGAGCGTCATCATCCGGAGCCAGGCCGGGCTGGAGCCGATGACCGAGCCACCCTTGAGCAGCGCGTCCAGCCGCTGGCGCAGCGCCTGGTTCTGCTGGATGAGATCGCGCCGCTCCAGCGCCTGCTTGATCACGCGCAGCAGCTGGGCGCGCTGGAACGGCTTGGTGATGAAGTCGTAGGCGCCGTCCTTCATCGCCTTGACGGCTTCCTCGATGGTGCCGAAGGCGGTCAGGAGAATGACGTCGACGTCGGGCGCCACGGCCTTGGCCGCCCGCAGCAGGTCGATGCCCGAGAGTCCCGGCATCTTGAGGTCGGTGAGCACGAGGTCGACGTTGCCGGCCTGCAGCCGCTCGAGCCCGGCCTGGCCGTCGGAGGCGAGCACCACGGCGTAGCCCTCGCGGGTGAGCGTGCGCTCCAGGCTCTCGCGCAGCCCGGAATCGTCGTCGACGACGAGGAGGGTCGGTGTGTCAGGCACCGACGAGGCTCCGCTTGAGCGGCAGGCGAATGGTGAAGGTGGCGCCGACCCCGGCCTCGCTCGCCCAGCGCACCTCGCCGCCGTGCTCCTCGGAGATGAGCTGGGTGATGGACAGCCCGAGCCCGGTGCCCTGCGGCTTGGTGGTGAAGAACGGCTCGAACAGCCGCTTGCCGACTTCCTCGGGGATGCCGCCGCCGGTGTCGCGGACGGCGATCTCGACCGCGGCCGCGTCCTCGCGAAGCCGGCTGGTGATGGTCAGCTCGCCGCCGCGCGAGAGCGCCTCCAGGCCGTTCTTCACGAGGTTGAGGATGGCCTGGCGCAGGAGCCCGCGGTCGATCTCCATCATCGGCAGCTTCGGATCGGTCTCCACCTTCAGCGTCAGCCCCTGGCGCACCGCCACCGGGCGGATGAAGTCGGCCAGCTCCTCCACGAGGTCGTTGATCGACTCCTCCTCGAAGTGCGGGCGCGGGAAGCGGCCGAACGTCAGGTACTCCTCGGTGAGCGCGTCGAGGGTCTTGACCTGATCGCGGATGGCCGACACGAGCCCCCCCGCCTCCTCCATGTCGTCGCCCCGACGCTCGCGCACGATGTCCTGGAGGATCTCGGCGTTGAGCTGGATGGCGGCGATCGGGTTGCGCACCTCGTGGGCGACCTTCAGCGACCACCGCCCCATGGTCGCCATCCGCTCGGCCACGAGCAGCTCCTGCTGGGCGGCCTGCAGGCGGCTCAGGGTTCCCGTGAGCTCCGAGTTCAGGCGCTCCACCTCCTGGCGCGAGTGCCGCTCGCGATCGGCGACGAGGCCGAGCGTCACGGCGGGCAGCCCCCACATGGCGGCCAGCAGCACCGCCGGGGTCCACCCCACCCACGGGGGCACCAGCCACGCGGAGAGCGCGTAGAGCCCGCCGGCGATCAGCGCGGCGCCGAAGCCGACGCGCGCGCCGAAGTAGTAGGCGTTGACGGCCACGAGCGGGAAGAAGAGCAGGTAGAAGAGGCTGTCGGCGGCGCCGGTGAGGCAGAGCAGGGTGAAGATCAGCAGCAGGTCGATGGCGAGGGCGCCGAGGAAGATCGCCCGCGTGTTGCGCGGGTTGACGGTGACGAGGGCGAAGATGCCGATCTTGTACGCGGCGAACTTGATGACGAGGGAGTAGAGGTCGATGCTCTGGCGCGGCCGGAGGGGCACGAGCCCCAGGGTGGCGAGACCGCCGACCATCGCGACGGCGAGGAGCACCGCGAACACCCGCTCGTCGCGCTCGAGCAGGCGGAAGATCGCGTGCCACCGCTTGCGTTCGCTGGTCGTCACGTCTGCGTCCGGTTGGACGAACTATACATCATCCTTCTCCGTGTCCGTCGCCTCGCCGGTGGCGGGGTCGATCCCGACGTCGCGCCGGGCCCGCCGGTAGGCGGCGATGGCCAGGCCGGCGGCGACCGCCACCAGCAGGACCAGCGCCGCCCAGCGCTCCGCGCGGTGAACGTCGATGAGGATGCGCTCGATCTGGTCGGTGAAGAGGTAGGCGAGCGTGAACTGCAGCGAGACACCCACGATCGCCGCCCCGGCGTCGACGAGGAAGAACCTCCAGAAGGAGAAGCGCGCGATGCCGGCGGTGAGGAACGCCGCGGCGCGCAGCCCCATCACGTGCCGCGCGGCGAAGACGATGCGCACGCCGTAGCGCCGGTAGCGCGCCTTCAGCCATTCCGCGCGCCGGCGCGGCAACACCCGACGCACGAGGGGCCACTCGAGGATGCGCTCGCCCCAGTGGTGCCCGACCCAGTAGAGCACGACGTCGCCGCTGAGCACGCCGACCAGGCAGACGGGCAGCGCGATCCACCAGCGCACGACCAGCTGGTGGGCGAGCACGCCGCTGGTCACGATGGGCAGCTCCTCGGGGATGGGCAGGCCGAGGCTGCCGCCGAGGAGCGTCAGGAAGATGCCGAGGTAAGCGAACTCCTCGATGAAGGTTTCGAGCACGGTGTCCCCAGTTTATACTGGCGCTGCGTGCCGACCTCGAAGCCTCTGATCCTCCACACCGAGTCCTCGCGTGGGCTCGGCGGCCAGGAGCTCCGCATCCTCACGGAAGTGCGCTGGCTGCTCGACGCCGGCTGGGGCGCGCTCGTCGCTGGCCAGCCCGGGAGCCACCTGGTGACGGAGGCGGGCGCGGCCGGCCTGCCCGTCGTCGAGATCGCCATGCGCGGCGCGACCGACCTCCGCGCGCTCCTGGCGCTGCGGCGGCTGATGCGCCGGCGTCAGGTCGCGCTCGTGCACACCCACAGCTCCGTCGACAGCTGGCTCGCCGGCCTGGCCGCGCGCTCGCTCGGCCGCCGCGTCGTGCGCGGCCGTCACGTCTCGATCCCGATTCCCCGGCGACGGGCGCTCGTCTACCGGATCGCCGACCGGGTGCTGACGACGGGCGAGGCGATCCGCCAGATCGTGATCGCCGCCGGCGTGCCGGCCGCGCGCGTCATCTCGGTGCCCGCGGGGATCGACACCCGGCGCTTCCATCCCGGCGTGTCCGGCAAGACCGTGCGCGACGAGCTCGGGCTCACGGGGCCCGTCGTGGGGCTGGTCGCCAACATCCGCGGCTCCAAGGGCCACAACGACTTCCTCGAGGCAGCCCGGCGCGTGCTCGCGGCGATGCCCGACACGCGCTTCCTGATCGTGGGCGCCGGCGTCGGCTTCGACGAAGTCTCGCGGCGGGTCCGCGAGATGGGGCTCGCGGCCGCGGTGATCATGACCGGCTTCCGGCGCGACGTCCCCGAGGTCATGGCCGCGCTCGACGTGCTCGCGCTCCCCTCGACCAGATCGGAGGCAACGTCGCAGGTGATCCCGCAAGCGTTCGCCGTCGGCACGCCTGCGGTCGGTACCGCGGTGGGCGGGATCCCGGAGATCATCCAGGATGGCGTGACGGGTCGCCTCGTGGCGCCTGGCGATCCCGCGGCGCTCGCCGGAGCGATCCTCGCGCTCCTGCGCGACCCGGCGGCGGCGCGGGCGATGGCCGAGGCCGGCCGCCGCCTCGTGCTCGAGCGCCTGACCGTGGACGCCATGATGGCCACCACGACCCGCGTCTACGCCGATCTCCTCGGGCGCGCGCCCTAGGCGCTGCGCCGGAGCATCATCCCTCCTCCGGGGGCAGGAAGCCGCGCGGCACCAGGCAGTGGCCCGTGCCGATGGCGGTGGTTTCCCCTTGCTCGTTCGTCGCGGCGACCTCCACGATCACGCGGGTGCCATTGGCTTCCTGGGCGACGCCTGTCACGTGGCCGGTGAAGGTGAGCGTATCCCCGGGCCGCACGGGGCGCAGGAAACGGACATCCACCATCCCGCCGCGGTTGAAGAGATCCGCCCCGAAGTAGCGGCGCAGCAGTTCCAGGGCAAAGCTGAGGGACATGCGACCGGAGGCCACCGTCCCGCGCGTCCCGAGCGTGTGGCGCGCGGTCTCCTCGTCGGTGAACTGGCTGGGGCCGCTCCGCCCGCTGCTGCCCTCGAACGCGTTGATCGCCTCCTGGGTCATGTGCTTGACCAGGGACGGCACGACGTCCCCCGCCGTGAACGCGCGGACTACCCCCATTTCTTGCCCACCTCCCAGGGCTGCTTCAGCTCGTGGGTGATCACCCGGTCCAGCAGCCGTCCATCTTCGTCCACCGAGACCGCCTCGGTCACGATGTACGTCTTGCCGCGACGGCGGTACTTGTCGGCGATCCAGGCATGGACCGTGATGCGCTTGTCCGGAATGGGCGGGTTGTAACAGTGGAACGCGCAGCGTGCATTCACCGATCCGGCGTCCTTGTGGGCGCGGTTGTATGCCGCCACGTCCACCTTGTGGGCGATGGTCGGGAAGGGAGCCTCCGCGTCCAGGACGCCCTTGCGGTACTCGTCGAGCATCTCCTGCGTCAGGACGTACGACCAGGCCTCGAAGGTCTGACCGATCGCCAGCTTCTCCCAGTCCAGCGGTTTCCGTGTGTCCATCAGTGCCCTTTCAGCTTCGGATCGAGCACGTCGCGAAGCGCGTCGCCGAACATGTTGAACCCGAACACCGCCAGGCTGATCGCCACGCCGGGGTAGATCGCCATCCAGGGGGCGCGGAAGAGATAGCCCTGCGCCGCGCCGCTCAGCATGCTGCCCCACGCCGGGGTCGGCGGCGGCACGCCGAGACCGAGAAAGCCGAGCGCGGCCTCGGCCAGGATGGCGGTGCCGAGGTTGGCCGTGGCGATGACCACGTACGGGGCGAAACAGTAGGGCAGGACGTGGACGAAGACCACACGCGGCTCCGAACCTCCGAGGCCTCGCGCGGCCATCACGTACGCGGTCTCGCGCACGCTGAGGGCCACGGAGCGGACGACGCGATTGGCCGCGGGAATGAGCGTGAGGGCCACGGCGACGATGACGTTGAACAGGCTCGCCCCCAGGGCCGCCACCACGGCCAGGGCGAGGACGAGCGTGGGGAAAGCCATCAGCGCATCCATGACCCGCTGGATCGTGAGATCCGTCCGGCCGCCGACGTAGCCGGAGATCAGGCCCGACAGGGCGCCCACCGACGTGCCCAGGAGCACCGCCGCGATACCGATCTGGAGCGAGATGCGCGCCCCGTGGACGACCCGGCTGAAGACGTCGCGGCCGAAATCGTCCGTGCCGAACCAGAACACGCGACCTGGCGGCTGGAATCGCTGCACCGCGCGGACCCGATCGGGATTGTGCCGCGCGATCTGGTCCGCAAAGATCGCCATCACCACCAGCGAGCAGACGAGCACCGCGCCCACGGCCCCCATCGGCTTTCGCCGTACCGCGTCCATCATGCGTACCGCGTCCTCGGATCGAACCAGGCGTAGAGCAGGTCCGTGATCAGGTTGAGCGCGATCACCACGACGGCGAACAGGATCACGATGGTCTGCACGACCGGGTAGTCCCGGTGCAGGATCGCATCGACCAGGAACCGGCCCACCCCCGGCAGCGTGAAGATCGTCTCGCTGATCACCGCGCCGCCGAGGAGATTGCCCATCTGGACCGCCGAGAGCGTCAGCACCGGCGCCAGCGCGTTCTTGAGGACGTGGCGGCCCACGACCATCGCGCCGTGCAGGCCCTTGGCGTGGGCGGTGCGCACGTAATCCTCCCGGAGGACCTCGAGCACCGACGACCGGGTGATGCGGCTCAGGATCGCGGCCGTCGCGTATCCGATGATCAGCGCGGGCCAGATGAACTGCTGGAGGTTGAGCCGCGGGTTGTCCGTCGGGCTCACGTAGCCGAGCGGCGGCATCCAGTGAAACTGCTGGGCCAGCAGGAGCACCAGCAGCGTCCCGGTCCAGAACGCGGGAAGCGCGAGACCGGCGACGGAGAAGACCCGGAAGACATAATCGATCCAGGTGTCCTGGAAGACGGCGGACAGGACCCCGGTCGGCAGCGCGATCGTCCACGAGATGACGACCGCCAGCACGGCGAGCTCCAGGGTGACCGGGATCCGCCGGCCGAGCTCCACCATGACCGGCTCGTTCGTCCAGAGCGACGTCCCGGGATCGAGACGCGCGACTCCCGCGAGGAACGTGAGGTACTGGACGTGATACGGCCGGTCGAGGCCGAGCTGCTGGCGGAGCTGGCGCACCTCCTGGGCGCTGGCGACGCTGCCCGACTCGCCGCTCAGGAGCATCTGCGCGACGTCCCCCGGCGCGACGCGCATGATCACGAACACGATCATGGACACGGCGATCAGGACGGGCACGGTGGCGATCAGCCGGCGCAGCAGATACCGGGACACGTCGCCCTCCCGGCGGGGCTAGCCCCGCGCCAGCCAGACCTGCTCGCGGCTCTCGCTCAGATACCGGCTGTAGTGCGGGCGATAGTTGCGCACGACGCCGGCGTAGAGATAGAAGGTCACCCGGAAGCCCAGCACGGCCTTCATGACGTTCTGGAGCGCGACCCGCTGGAGCTGGTGGACGACGGGCAGCCGTGCTTTCGGGTCCCGGATCTGCGACTGCTCGAGGAAGAGCTTCTCCACCTCCGGCACGCACATCGCGGAGTAGTTGCGCCCGGCGTTGCAGAGGTAGTTCTGGCCGAAGATCGCGTCGGGATCGTCCACCGCGGTGGAGTAACTGCCCCCGTAGAGCTCGAAGTCGCGCTTCCGCGTCTTGTCGTAGAACGCGGCGGTCTCGTGGATCTCGAGGTTCACGTCGATACCGACCTGGCCGAGCTGGTCCTTCAGCAAGACGGCGGCGCTCTCGAACTGCTGGCCCCGTCGCACGATCATCGTCGCCTTGAAGCCGTTGGGGAAGCCGGCCTCGGCCAGGAGCTTCCGGGCCCTGGCGCGCTCGGCGGCCTTGTCGAGCGCGTAGCCCGGCAGCTTCTGGAGCTCAGCGGCGGGAAGCGCCCACGGGCCGGTGGACAGCATCATGCCGCTGGGCTCGCCGGCGCCGTCCGTCATCACATCGACGGCCTCCTTCCGGTCGATCGCCATCGAGGCGGCCTGGCGGACGCGGGGATCGCTCCAGGGCTTGCGCGTCGCGTTCATCTCCATGGTGAGGGCGCTCATCTGGGTGAGCCTGGCGATCACGCCCCGCGAGCCCACCCGCAGTCGGGCCTGCTCGGCCTGGGACTCGGTGGTCGCCTCGTGCAGGAGCAGCTGGCCTGCGATGTAGGCGTTCACGGCCGTGTTGAGATCCGGGATGACGAAGGTCTTGACGCCGTCCAGGTACGGCCGGCCCTTGACGTGGTAGTCGGGATACTTCTCGACCTCCAGGCTCACGCCGCGCACGTACTGCTTCAGCTTGAACGGGCCGGTCCCCACGACGTCCCGCTTCATGTCGCCCTTGGCGTCGAGGACGTCCTTCGGGAAGATGACGTTCCACCCCTGGCCGATGTTGGCGAGCAGGGACGCCATCGGCCGCTTGAGCACGAAGCGCACCGTGTGGTCGTCCGGGGTCTCGATGCCGCTGACGGCGTCGAAGATCAGCTTGCGGACGCTGAACACCCCTTTCGGCGGGTCGATGATGCGATCCCAGCTGGCCCTGACGTCCTCCGCCTTGAACGGCTTGCCGTGGTGGAACTTGACGCCCCGACGCAGGTGGAACGTGTAGAGCCTTCCGTCCTGGCTGATCTCCCAGCGCTCGGCCAGGTCGGGGACGATCCGGGTCGAGTCGAAGGGATCGTACTGGACCAGGCGGTTGTAGCAGGGCGCCAGGGGCAAGAGCGCCGCGATCGTCTCCGATTGATGCAGATCGAAGTGGGGCGCGTCGGCAAATGTGTCCTGGGTCAGGATCCCGCCGTACCGCGGCGGCTCGTCGGCGGCTCCGGCGCCACGCGGCGTCGCGCCCCAGGCCGCCCAGCCGACCCCCGCTACCAGCAGCTCTCGGCGGGACAGGGACGAGTCGATCCTCTTCTGATCCATCGTCCGGCCTCCTCCGTCAAGGGCTCGGGCATTGTATGCCGGCACCGTAGGCGTCGTCCCATCGGAGGGCAATGGTCCGAACGGCCCATTTTGGCGGCGCGAACGACGGGCGCGAAGGGCCAACCGATCAGGCCGTCGGGCGAGTGCCCACGCGAACGATCCCCTTCCGCGCCAGGGCCTCGACCTCCTGCACCGTGTAGCCCAGCTCCAGCAGCACCTCCCCCGAGTGCTGCCCGGGCTCGCCGGGAGCGTGCCGGCGCACGGAAAAGCGGTACGCGTTGCTCTCGTAGGGAAGCGCCGGGAGTCGTCCGGCCACGTTCCCGATCTCGGCAGGCAGGGTACGGCGCTCGGCGGTCACGTGCGGATCCTCCAGCACGCTGAGTGGCGTGTGCACGGGAGCGACCGTCACGTCCGCCCGCACGAGGACGTCCACCACCTCCTGGCTCTCCCGACCGGCGACGGCCTGGACGATGCGAGGCAGCAGCCACTCCCGCTCCATCGCGCGGCCGGCGTTGTGCTGGAGTCGCGGATCGTCCATCAGGTCTTCCATCCCGAACACCGAGCAGAAGCGACGCCACTGGTTGTCACTCACGACGCCGACGAAGACCTGCCTGCCGTCCTTGCAGGTGAACAGGTCGTAGATGGCCGCGCGTCGCCGCTCGGCACCGGTCTGCGCGGTCGCCATGGGAGGCGGGGTCTCTCCGGTGAGCTGCGCATGGGCCATGTGCTGGCCGACGTAGAACAGCGCCGTCTCGAAGAGTCCTCCGGTCACGTGCTGTCCCTCGCCGGTCGTCTGACGCTCGAGCAGGGCGGCCAGCACCCCGATCACCGCATAGGTGGCGGCGCCGATGTCCACCACGGACGCGCCGGCGCGCAGCGGCCGCCCGGGCGGGCCCGTCATGTAGGCGAGACCGGTCGCCATCTGGGCCGGCTCGTCCAGCAGGGGACGCGACTGGTGCGGGCCGGTGAGATAGCCCTTGAGGCTGCAGTACACCAGGCGCGAATTCTCCCGGTGCACGTCCGCATGGCCGAGGCCCAGCCGCTCCATCGTGCCCGGAGCCATGTTCTCGATGAGCACGTCGGCGCGACGGATCAGTCGCAGAGCCACCTGGTGCCCCTCCGGGGTGGCGAGGTCGACCACGAGGCTGCGCTTGTTGCGGTTGAAGAAGAAGAAGGAGCCGCTGCGCAGGCTCCCCGGACGGCGTGGAGTCCCGGCGTCGGGAGGCTCTACCTTGATGACGTCGGCTCCCATATCGGCGAGGATCAGCCCCGCGGTCGGCCCCGCGACGATCTGGCCCACTTCGACGACGTGCATCCCCTCGAGAGGCAGGCGGCCCACGCGATCAACCGGCCACGGCGTCCATCGCCTGACGGATGTCGGGCACCTCGTCGACGTGGAGCCAGAGGTCCGCCGCCCTCGTCACGGCGTCGGGCGGGAGGGTGAGGCCGGCATTGCACGTGAACTTCGCCACGAGCTCGTCCCGGCTCAGCGGGTCCTCGTGCGTGCCGTGCATCGTGTGTCGGTTGGTGGAGCGCGTGAGGACCCGGCCATCCGTGAGCCGCAAGGTCACCGGGGTTTCGATCGGAGCGGCCGTGTACGCGGGATCCCAGCGGGACTGCACGTCGACGCGCACTTTCTCCAGGGCCTCCTGCACCCCTGGCCGGCGCACCATCTGATCGCTGTGGCTGTCGATCGCCACCTTGCCGTCGAGGATGGCGGCCGCCACGTTGTAATGGATGCTGAACTTGCCGTTGATGCCGTGCTTCGGCCGAGGATAGAGGAGCACGTGGGAGAGATAGGGGAGACCTTCCACGGAGACCTGGGCGATCTCGTCGAAGGAGAGATGCTCCTCCCGCATCAGCGACAGGATGGAGTCGAGCGCGCTGTGGTTGGTGCCGCAGCACGGGTACTTCTTGATGACCAGCCTGTCGTGCAAGAGAAAGGGCTTGCCGAGGCCGTTCACGGCCTTCTCGAGGTCGTAGTGGCCTTCGCCGACATAGGTGGCGAAGAAGCCGAGCTTGCTCTCGAAGATGATGTCCGTCCCCGTGTAGCCCTTCCGGGCGAGCAGCGCCGCCAGCACCCCGTTGCGAGCGGCCATCCCGGCATGGAGAGGCTTGACCATCGTGCCGAAGTTCTGGACCACGCCGGCTGGCATCGAGCCGGCGATCCCCAGCGCCATCACGGTCTGCTCCACGTCGAGCTCGAGGAGCCTGGCCGCCGCCGCGGTGGCGCCCATCGTCCCGAAGACGGCGGTGCTGTGGAAGCCCCGCTCCGTCTGGACGTAGTGGCTGGCCGCGCTCAGATTGGCCGCGACCTCGAACCCGATCACGTAGGCATCGAGGACCTCACGCCCCGACACGCCGAGCTTCTCGCCGAGCGCGAGCACCGGCGGAAGCAGCGCGACCGAGGGATGGCCGAAGGCTCCCATGTCGTCGTAGTCGAGCGCATGGGCCAGGGTGCCGTTGGCCAGCGCGGCCATCGTGGTCGAGGCGCGCAGGCCACCGCCGATGACGGTGGCCTCGGCGTTCCCGCCTTCCTCCCGCGTCAGCTCCAGCATCATCTTGCCGAGAGGCTGGGCGGCTCCGGCCAGCGCGACGCCAACGCAGTCGAAGACGGCGTCCCTGGCGGTGCGGAGGGCTTCTGGCGGGACCGCGTCGTCCCTGGTCTCCACGATGAACCGGGCGATCCGCTCTTCGGTAGCCGCCATCGCTTCCTCCTCTTCCTTCGCCTCCGCGGGCCGCTCACGTTCCAACGCGTCGCCGACGTTGTCTGGCCCTCCGTGTACCTCGAACGCGCGCGTCGCACAAGGTCTCCGGGGCGGAAAAGTCGGCGCATGGAACATCTGTGCTATGGAGTGCGTCGTTTGCCTCATTGACTCTGAATATACCCTCGTCGTACCAGGGCTCATCATCTCTGAAGCGTCAGACGCGCCACGGCGTTGATGGACGGGACCCGACCCGCCGGAGAGGAGTGTGACGATGCGTACGTTGTCTTCCTCTGGCGACCCGCAGCGTACCCACCGCGGCCTGAGCCTCCCCGTGCTCCTTCTGGGATCGATGATCGTGCTGGTACTCGGTCCGGCCGCCCTGGCGGCCGACCGACCCGACAGAGGAGGGACGGTGGTCTGGGCCGTCCACGAGTACATGCCGAGCTTCGACCTCCATTACGAGACCAGCTACATCGCCGGCCAGCCGCTCGGTCCGCTCTACAACAACCTGGTCACGCTCGACGTCTACGACGGGAACAAGATCGTCGGTGATCTGGCCGAGCGCTGGGACGTCGGCGACGACGGCACGCGTGTGACGTTCCGTCTCCGCAAAGGCGTGAAGTTCCACGACGGCTCGGACTTCACGTGTGCCGACGCCCAGTGGAGTCTCGACCGCCTTGCCAAGCGCGGCAACCCGACCTTCACGTCCGTGCTCAAGGGCGTCTACGGCTCGTCGAGGTGCACCGACGACTTCACGCTGGTGGTCTCCCTCAAGCAGCCGTCGGCGGGCTTCCTGTCGCTGCTGGCCGGCGTCAACGCGGCGGTGATGAAGCGGGGCATCGACGAGCGCGCCGACCGCAAGCACCCCGGGTTCCTCGTCGGCACGGGACCGTTCAAGTACAAGTCGCACACGCCAGGGGTCGATTTCCAGGCGCAGCGCAACCCGAGCTACTGGAAACCCGGCCTCCCGCACCTCGACGGCTATCGTGCGGTGGTCATGTCCGACCTGACCAAGATCTTCGCCTCCTTCCGGGCCCGCCAGCTCACCATGACGGGCATCGCCCGGCACCTCGAGAAGCCGGAAGCCGACATCTTGAAGAAGGAGTTTCCGGACGCGGTGGTCGGCCTCGGGCCGCGCGCCTGCTGGGACAACTACGTGATGAACGTCACGGCGCCTCCGTTCAACGACCGGCGCGTGCGCAAGGCGATCGCGCTGGCCACCGACCGGGAGAAGATGATCGAGATCGCCGTCGAAGGATGGGGGCTCCTCGGAGGTTTCATCAGTCCCTACCTCCCCTTTGCGCTGCCGGCCGAGGAGCTGAAGCAGTACGCGCAGTACCAGCCCGACATGGACAAGCGCCGCGCCGAGGCCCGGCGCCTGCTGGCGGACGCGGGATATGCGAAGGGCCTGACCGTCGAACTGCTGCTGCGCCGCGGACCGCTGTACGAGCCGGGCGCGCTGTCGCGGCAGGACGACCTCAAGAAAATCGGGGTCACCGAGAAGATCGTCCTCCTCGACACGGCCACGATCCGCGATCGAACGTTGAAGGGCGACTTCCAGACCTACACCCTGCCCGCCGCGGTTCAGTACGACGACCCCGATGTCTACTACGGGCGGCTCGTCTGCGAGAACGCGTCCAACACGGGCCGGTACTGCAACGCGGAGTTCGACAAGCTCTACAGGGCCCAGACCGAGACCTTCGACGTCACCAAGCGGGCCGAGATCACGCGCAAGATGGAGCGCATCCTGCTTGCCGACCTCCCCGACGATCGCGGCTACTACTGGACGTCCTCGATGGGGTACTGGAACCGGGTGCAGAAGTGGCCGCCCATCGCCGGCACGTCCGTGTACAACTTCGGCAAGTTCGAGCAGGTCTGGTGCCGCGGCGGCAAGTGCATGTAGACCGGTACCCCCCATGGTCACGTACATCCTGCGTCGGATCCTCCTGATGGTCCCGACGCTCCTGGGAGCCGTCACGCTGATCTTCCTGGTCATGCGCCTGCTCCCGGGGGATGCCGCGCTGTACATCCTGGGATCGGACGAAGCGAGCCAGCTCAACAAGGAGGCGCTGGCGCAGGTCAGGCAGGAGCTGGGACTCGACCACTCGCTGCCGGTGCAGTACGTGCAATGGCTCTGGGGCGTCGTGCGGCTAGACTTCGGCACCTCGTACTGGACGAAGCAGCCGGTCATCGAGGAGCTCGCCCAGCGCTATCCCATGACGGCGAACCTGGCGGTGCTGAGCCTGCTCCTGTCGACCGTGATCGCGGTGCCGATCGGCGTCCTCTCGGCGGTGAAGCAGGACACGTTCGCCGACTATGCCGCGCGAATCTTCGTCATCACCGGGCTGTCGCTGCCCAACTTCTGGCTGGCCATCCTCATCATCCTGGGGCTGGTCCACTACTTCAGGTGGCTGCCGCCCCTCGACTACGCACCGTTCTGGGTGGACCCGTGGCTGAACGTGAAGCAGCTCGTGTTCCCGGCCGCGGCCACCGGATACCGCCTCTCCGCCATCAGCGCGCGCATGACGCGCTCCAGTGTCCTCGAGGTCCTGCGCGACGACTACGTGCGCACGGCGCGGGCCAAGGGCTTGCACGAGCGGGCCGTCGTGCTCAAGCACGCGCTCAGGAACGCATTGCTGCCGGTGATCACGATCACCAGCGTCGAGCTGCTGATCCTCTTCGGGGGCCTGGTCGTGGTCGAGACGGTGTTCACGATCCCGGGCATCGGGAGGTTCCTGGTGGACGCCATCATCCATCGGGACTACCCCTCGATCCAGGCCCTGGTCTTCGTGTTCTCCGTGTTCGTGGTGGTGGTGAACTTGCTCGTCGACATCATCTACGCGCTCCTGGACCCACGGATCCGGTATGCCTGAGCTCGAGGGCGGCGCGCTCCGGATCCCCGCGGTGCCGGTCACCACGGTCGAGGTGACCGACGCGGCGGCGGCGCGGGCGCGCGTGGTATCGGCTGCCTGGCACTCGTTGACGTCGTTTCTCAGGCGGAAACCGCTGGGGGCCATTGGCGCGGTGGTGCTGCTGATATTCGTGGCGGTGGCCGTCCTGGCGCCCGTGCTGGCCACGCACGATCCGGATCTGAACAACCACCGTGCGCGGATCAAATCTCCGTCGGCGCAGCACTGGTTCGGGACCGACAATTTCGGCCGGGACATCTACAGCCGCGTCGTCTACGGGGCGCGGATCTCCATGTCCGTGGGGATCCTGGCCACGCTGCTCGGGACCCTGGTCGGCGCGCTGGCCGGCCTGTGCAGCGGGTTCTTCGGGGGCCGGGTCGATCAGACCGTCCAGCGGATCGCCGACGTCATGTTCACCATTCCGCCGCTGGTCCTGGCGATGGCAATCGTGACCATGCTGGGGCCCTCGATGGTCAACGTCACCATCGCGATCGCCATCCCGCGCATGCCGAACACGAACCGGGTGATCCGGTCCGCCGTGCTCGGCGTCAAGGAGAGCCTCTTCGTCGAGGCGTCACGCGCCGTCGGCTCCACGAGCTGGCACATCATGTGGCGCCACCTGCTTCCCAACATTACCGCCCCGTACATCGTGGTCGCCACCGCCAGCCTGGGAGGCGCGATCCTCGTCGAAGCGTCCCTCAGCTTTCTGGGGCTGGGCGTGCCGCCCCCCGTGCCGTCGTGGGGCCGCATGCTGTCGCTGGAAGGGATGCGCTACTTCGAGACGGCGCCCTGGATGGCGTTTGCCCCGGGGGTGTTCATCAGCGCGGCCGTCTTCGGCGCCAACCTGTTCGGCGACGCGCTGCGCGACGTCCTGGACCCGAAGCTGCGCGGCCAATGATCAGTCTCCGGCGGGACCCGGTCGAGCGCGGGCGCGGAGAGCTTGCCCGGTGCTGTGATCTCGATGCCGATGGGCTTGCCGCCTCGAAGGCTCAGCCCTCTCCGTCCGATAGCTCGTGTCGGTCGGCCGCTTATCTCGCCGCCGGCTCCATCCCTCTCTTCTTGATGATGGCCGCCGCCGCCGGCGAGGAGAGGAACTGGATCAGGGCTCGGCCCGCTTCGGCTGAGGTCGCCGTGGCGGCGATGCCGGCCGCCCAGGTGAATCGCTCGGCGAGTTCGACGACGGTCCCTTTCATCAGCTTCGCTTTGGCGTCGACTTCGTTGGTGATGGCGAGTCGATCCATCACCCAGCGGAAAGGGATGCCGCGCGCGTGCCCGAGGTTCCCATCGGGATACGCGATCGACTTCGCGGCGAGCAGCCGGCGCTTCAGCGCATCGACCGAGCTGATGTCAGGTTTGGAGCGGCCCGCCGGCACGCCCACCGCGACCCCCGACCGCGCGAGCGTGACTACGGTCCTGCGGGTCATCGCCGCCGTGCAGGATCCCCTCGCCGTTGCCGGCCATCCTCACCCACCTTGCCCGCTCCGGCGCCCCCGCGCCGCCCGGCCCGGCCCCCACCCGCGCCCGCCGCCCTCACGTAGCCCCGAGGGAACAGCGCTTGTCCGTCCCATGCGCCGCGGCGCGCGAGTTTTTTTACCCGGGACCAGTCCTGCTGGATCCACTCGCGCACGCGGCGATCGTCGCGCTCCTTGGTGCGCGGCTGAGGGCGTTGAGGACTGAACCCGCACGCGCGCAGCAGCCGCCCGACGTGATCGGGATGGTAGACGACCTTGAGCTGGTGGCGGATGACATCGACGATCCACCGGCACGTCCACAGGCTCGTGGCATAGCCAGCCGCTTCCGGCCCCGCCACCACCATGCGCACCAACCGACGCCGCTGCGCAGCGCTCAGCTTCGGAGGGCGGCCCGGCGCGGCCGCGCGCGCAGGCCGCTGCGACCCCGTCCCCGGACTCCTCCTTGCAGATCTCGCCTCTCGCGCAACGTTCCCTCAGGATCTCGAGTGCGCGGTCACCGCCGACGCCGGGGGCTCGGTTGAATGCCCACTGTGGGCACGAGCCATCGGATGGTCGCGACGACTACCATGATCAGCACGATCCACGGATCCCATCGGCATCATCTGATCCTCCGCCCGTTGCGACGGTCAGAACCAGCGCCGCAGCCACCACTGCTCGAAGCCGACCTTGCCCCAGTGCCAGAAGCGGCTCGGCCGTCGCATCGTCACGGTGGGCGCCGGCTCGCTGTAGAAGTTCCCGCCCGCGTACGTGGCCACGCCGTGGCCCATCTCCACGATTCAGTAGCCCGAGCCGTCGAAGCGTTGGTGGGCCGCGCGCCCCGTGATCGCCGCCGCGATGTTCTCGGCCACGGCCTCGGCCTGGTGGTGGGCGAACACCCCGGCCTTCGGCAGCATCAGCCCGACCGGAAGCTTGATCGCCGTCACGTCGCCGATCGCGAACACGCGCTCGTGTGTCGTGGCGAGCGTGCCGGGATCCACCGCGACCCAGCCGCTGTCTCCCGCCAGTCCCGCCTCTTTGACGACCGCGGGGCAGCGGTGCGGCGGTGTGAGGACAAGGAGATCGTAGTTGGCGCGCGCTCCGTTTTCGAACGTGAGCTCCCTTCGACCGGGGTCCACCGCGGAGAGCTTGTGCTGACCGTGGAACCCGATACCCTTGCCCTCCACCATCCCCTTGATGGCCTCGCCCATCGCCTTGCCGGCGACAGGCATGGGAAGCGTCTCGGGGGTGTAGACGTCCACCTCGCTCCGCTCCCGCAGCCGACGCTCCCTGAGCGACGCCTCGATCAGCATCGCGGTCTCGTAGGGCGCCGCGGGGCAGCGGAACGGCAGCCCGGCGACGAGAACCACAACGCGTCCGCCCCGGAACCCGGCCAGCGCGTCGCGGAGACGGAGGACGTCGTCGAGGACGTTGATGTCGTAGCCCTCCTCCGCAAGCCCCGGGATGCCGCCGCGCCATCCCTCGGCGCCGAGGGCGACGACGACGAAGTCGCTCGACACCTCGCGCCGCTCGGTCCGCACGATGCGGCGCGCGGAGTCGATCGCGCGGACGTCGTCCTGGAGGACCTCGATGCCCTTCCTCGCGAGCCGCCCGAAGTCGCGGCTGATGTGCCGCGGCTGGCGGCGGCCGAGCATCATCCAGAGAAACGACGGCGTGAACACGTGCTGCGCCTCGCGCTCGACGAGGACCACCCGGTGCGACTGGTCGAGCCGGCGTCGCAGCATGTTGGCGGCCACGAGCCCGCCGACGCCGCCGCCGAGGATCACTGTCGTCGCCATCACCGGCCTCCTCTCTCAGAACGTGTAACGGACGACCGCGAACACGTTCGAGTTGCCCTCGAATTGGCCGAACTCGCTGCGACGCGGACCACGGAAGACGTTCAGGCCCAGGATGAACGAGAGCGCGTCGGTTACATGGTAGCGTGCCTCCGGCCCCGCGTACCAGTCGCCCTCGTTCGGGCTCGCGAGCGCGAACAGACCCAGCTTCAGCGTCTGGTGCAGGAAGAGCCGCGTGAGCCGCGCCGTGAGGACATGCCGCACGGCGGGCCGCTTCGGCATCCCCGGGCCGCGGGTCGCGACGTACGCTTCGTGGTCCTCCATCACCTGGACGGAGTACTGGCCGGCGACCGTGAAGTCTGGCCGGACCTCGCGCTGGTACCCGGCGAGCAGCCTCACCGAGGAGTTCTCGACCGCCGGGTTGCGCCCGGAACGCTCGGAGCGCGAGTCATAGTAGCCGGTCTCGAAGCTCAGGACGCCGCCCAGCGTCGCGCCTTGAGCGCTCGCGCCATACACGTTGAGGGGCGGGAAGAAGAGCCGCAGGCGCGGTCCGGATTCCACCTCGCCCGCCGGGGCATGGAAGAACCCCCGGTAGGTGTAGAGCGAGACGCCCCATCGGAGGAGGTTCCGGAACAACCGCAGCCCGGCGTCGGCGTGCTCGACGGACGGCGAGGGATCGTCGGTCCGCCGCGACTCGATGGCGGCCATGGGATCGTCGGTCCTCCTCACCATTCGTTGACGGTCGGGCGGGGCGATGACGTCCCGGGCGACGACGCCCGGCAGCCGGAGGATCCTGTCGGTGAGCCGCGCGATGCGGCCGAGCGTTTCGGGCGTGAAGACGCCGGCCTCGCTCCACACGCCGACGACCCGGTCGGGGCCGGGGGCGAGCCCGGGGATCACCTCGGGGTAGTCGATCGCCTGCGCGTGCGGATCGGGCTCGAGTCCCCGGAGGCCGAGGTCGGTGCCGAGCACCGAACAGCGCGCCCCGCGGTCGCGGAGCCGGTCGAGCGTGGCCCGCGCCTCTCTCGGCGCGCGCGTGCTACCGAGCAGCGCGGCGTCCTGGAGGCAGCAGAGGGTGAGCGCATGGCCGTCGCCAGCGGGGGACTCGGCGAGCGCGAGCGCGCGCCGGCTCGCCGGCGTGTCGGGCGAGCTCGTGAGTTAAAGCCAAAGTGCCCCAGCCGCCGGATCTTGAACGGGCGCCGAAGAAGGACTCCACCGACGTTATACTGGCGTTGACTTTTCCATAAGACACCTCCGCTGAGATCACCGAAAGTGAGGGGCCACGTCACGGACGAAGCGGTCCGTCCGCCGGTGCGCGTCCGGGGTCCTCCGACGGGCCGCCGCGCCGGCGGCGGGGCTTTGAACGGCCTACGCTCACGCTCCCTTTGCCTCCCGGAGGACGGGCATGACGTGCTTGGTAAACAGCTCCATAGAGCGCAACACCTTGCTGTGCTCCAGGCCGCCGACCTTGAACCAGAGCATCCAGTGGTTGATGCGGGTACGGCTCATGTAGAAACGCAGCTGTTCGATGACCCGCTCCGGTGAGCCGAAAACGGTCCCCGATCCCACGTCCACCCCCGCATTCCACAATTGGTCTTCGGTAAGCTCTCCCAGGAACGACGGGTCTCTGGGGTACTGCTCATAGCCCGCCGGGGTCGGCCGACCGGGCGCTCCAGGGAGTAGCTTCGACAACGTGTGATAGAACCAGAGGGCGTGGTGGATCTCTGCCTTGGCCTCCTCGTCGGTGGGTGCCACGTAGATCTTCAGGGAGAAGGGCAGGTCCATCTTGCCCAGGTCGTGGCCATGCTTCTGAAGGCTTGCGGTGTAAGTCGCAAAGGCCTGCTCCACCGCGCTGATGGAGGTAAAGTTGGGCCCCCGAAGGACGTTGTAGCCGAGACGGCCCGCCAGCTCGTAGGTGGCGGGACTGATGCCCGCCCAGTAGATGGGTGGGTGGGGCTTCTGTATCGGCTTGGGGAACACCGTGGCATTCTTCACTTTCCAGAACTTGCCATCGTACGAGAAGTTTTCCTCGGTGAAAGCCATCTTGATGATGTCCAGGCTCTCCATGAACATGGCCCGGGAGGCGTCCTGCGGAATATCAAACACGTCGAACTCGGGGACCTGGTAGCCCCGACCCAATCCCAAGAGCAGCCTCCCCCCACTCAAGGCATCCACCAGGGCGGCGTCCTCGGCGAGCCGCAAGGGGTGTTGGAAGGGCAGGACCATCACCGCCGTGCCGATGAGCATCCGCTTGGTCCGCTGGGCGATGGCCGAGGCGAAGGTCATGGGGTTCCCCAGCGTCCCGTAGACCGAGAAGTGGTGTTCGGGAAGCCACACGGAATCGAACCCCAATTGCTCGCCGTAGTCGATCTCCTCCAGCACCTCGCCAAAGATCCTGTCCTGGGGGACGTTCCCGAATTCGCTGAAGAGATAGAACAGTCCGATTCTCATGGCTTCCCCTCGTCTTCCATCTCGAGGTGGAACTTCCGGTTTCCGTGACGCCGCGCAGCTTGGATATCGGCCAACGCATCGTTCAGGCCGACAATGACGAATGGGCCCGGTATCGCCGCCGCTCGCATCAACGTGAGCTGGTCCACAACGATCGCGCGCTTGGATTCCCGGGGACAATCCGGCGAGTGCCTCGTTTCCCTGGTGCACGTGCACTAGACGCGCGCTCGCCGGGACCGGGTGTGCCTCAGGGCAGCGAGCTGGCCCGCGACCGGGCGACCTGCGTGGAAATGTCGGCCGACCCTCACCGACGCCGGCCTCGACGTAGTGGGGCCGCTGGTTGGCGGTGTCGATGCCCCGGAAGCTCATCCGGAGCGCGAGCTCGGTGAGGGCCGGGGTCCGGTCTTCCTTCCAGGCGGTGCCGTAGAGGAAATCGGGAACGCCGCTGCCTCCGTGGTTGCCAAGGCTCTACGGCACACCGAGCGCACGAGACCCCGCCGTGAGGTCGATCGTCGCCGAGTTCCTGGAGGTCGCCGCGCTGAGCCTCGACAACGCCATGGTCCTCGAGCGGCTGCAAGGCACCGGGCGGCTCACCACGCGCACCGCGCGCGACATGCGGGTGGTCGGGCTGGTGGCGCGCGCGCGCGGGATCGACGCCAACGCACGGCGTGACGCGCCCTTCGCCGCCTAC
This sequence comes from Candidatus Rokuibacteriota bacterium, assembly GCA_016200085.1. Lineage (GTDB taxonomy): Bacteria > Methylomirabilota > Methylomirabilia > Rokubacteriales > CSP1-6 > JACQFL01. The sequence continues at coordinate 26,663 of JACQFL010000032.1, forward strand.
GCGGGCCTGCAGGTGCAGGTGCCGGCCTACCACACGGGCAATGTGTGGGCACGCACGATGGTCCGCCTGGACGAGGCCCGCGAATCGGCCCGTCAACCTCTCGTACTCGGGCAACGATCTCTGGCCCGGAGGGGGATTCACGCCCCCGTCTGAGCCATTCGAAGGGCGCCTCCGGCAAAGCCGGCGCTCGAAGCGTCTGCTCCAAGGCGTCGTCGCCATCCCAGTGACAACGGATTACACTAGGGCCCGACCGGGGAGGTTGGGGCATGGACGAGACGGCGGCGGGGACGACAACGGGGTGCGCGCAGGTGTTCGACCTCCACGCCCTCAAAGCCTTTGCCCCCGACAAGCGGGTGCGCAAGATGCTCTTCAAGACCGACCAGCTCTGGTCGGAGATCGCCTGCTACGAGCCCGGGCAGCGCACCGTCATGCACAGCCATCCGAAGGAGGAGGAGGCGATCTTCGTCCTCCAGGGGACCGCGAACATGAGCATCGACGGCCACGAGGTCGTCGTGCCGGCGGGCTCGATCGTCAAGTTCCCGCACGACGTGCCGCACGACGTGCGCAACCTCGGCGCCGAGCGCTGCGTGATCATGTTCGTCAAGGTCAACCCGAGAGTCCTCAAGGCCGCCGCCGCGGAGAGGAACGGCGATGGGTAACGTCGAGCGCTGCGACAAGACCCTCCCGCTGAACGAGATGATCTTCTACGTGCGCCGCGACGGGCGCCTGCGCGAGCGCTGGCTCTCCGACCTCGAGGGCCTCGCGCGCGAGTTCGGCCTGAGCGCGGCGGAGTACGAGGCGCTGCGCGACCAGGACGTGCGGCGCCTCATGGACCTCGGCGTGCACCAGTACTACGTCCCCCAGATCTTGCGATTGTTCTTCGGGGCCAGCGGCAACACCAACGCCCATCCCGCCCTGGCGGCCTACCAGCGCGCCTACCCCGAGGAGACGGCGAAGGCCTTCGCGATGCAGGCCGAGCTCGAGCGACGGGCGGCGGCGGAGAGGTAGGGGGCGATGGCGCGCATCGTGGCCGCGATGGCGATGACCCACGCCCCCGGGCTCACCGGCTGGTTCGCCCGCGCGCCCGAGGACCACCAGGCCCAGGCCCTGGCCGCGCTCGGCGAGATGCGCGAGCGCCTGGAGGCCGCGCGGCCGGACGTGATCGTGGGCTTCAGCAACGACCACCTGCTCAACTGGCCGATCAACAACACGCCGGAGTACACGGTGGGCATCGGCGAGGAGCACGTGGGGCCGGCGGACTGGTACGACGAGTGGCTCGCACTCGACAAGTACCGCATCCCCGGGCACCCCGCCCTCGCCCGCTATCTCGTCAACGAGGGCGCGCGGCGGCGCGTCGCCTTAGCGTACCTGCGCCAGATGCAGTTCGACGACGGCTTCTCGGTGCCGATGCACTACCTGAACCCCAAGGGCTCGATCGCGCTGGTGCCCGTGTCGATGAACTGCACGGTCCCGCCCATCCCCACCGCCGAGCGGGCCTACCACGTCGGCGCCACCCTGCGCGTGATGCTTCGCGCCTATCCCGACGATCTGCGCGTGGCCGTGCTCGGCACGGGCGGGCTCTCGCACGAGCCCGGGGGGCCGCGGTACTTCTGGGTGGACGAGCCGTTCGATCTCTGGTTCCTCGACCTGCTCAAGCAAGGCGATCACGCAGCACTCCTCCGCGAGTGCACCCTCGAGCGGATGGAGGCGGCGGGATCGGGCGGCACCGCGGAGCTGCTCGCGTGGATCCTCACCCTGGCCTTCACCACCGGCCCCGCCGACGTCCTCGCCTACATGCCCGCCCTCGCCTGGCGGTCGGGCACGGGCATGGTCGTCTGGAACCAGTTCGCCTGATCGGAGGGCCTATGCCCCGCACGCACAGCCTGGACGGCGAGACCATCCATCGCGAGTGGAACAACGCGATCGCGCCCCGGATCGAGATCGATCCCGGCGACACCGTGCACTTCGAGACCCGCGATGCCTCCAACCGCCATTTCACGCCGACCTCCACGCCCGAGGACGTGCTGAATCGCGGGCCCTTCGTGGGCCACCCGCTGACCGGGCCCGTGCTCGTCAAGGGCGCCCGGCCCGGCGACACGCTCACCGTCGAGATCCTCGAGGTGCGGTCCTCGCTCGGCTGGGGCTGGACGCAGATCCGTCCCGGCCGCGGCCTGCTCCCCGAGGAGGACTTCCCGAAGCCGTTCCTCCAGATCTGGGACCTGGCGGACGGCAAGGTCGCGCACATGGGCCACGGCGTGCGCGTGCCGATCGAGGCGTTCCCCGGCGTCATGGGCGTGGCCCTCGACGAGCCGGGCGCGCACAGCACGATGCCCCCCCGGCGGAGCGGTGGCAACATGGACATCAAGCAGCTCACCGCGGGCAGCACGCTCTACCTGCCCGTGCTCGTCGACGGTGCGCTGTTCAGCACGGGCGACGCCCACGCCGCCCAGGGCGACGGCGAGGTCTGCATCACGGCGATCGAGATGAGCGCCCACGTCACCCTGCGCTTCGGTCTGGAACGCGGGCGGCGCATCGCCGAGCCACGGTTCCGCACCTCGGGACCGGTGGGCGTCGGCACCAACCGCGGTCCGCACTTCGTGACCACCGCCCACGGCCCGGACCTCTTCCGGAACTCGCAGCAGGCCGTGCGCTACATGATCGAGCACCTCGTGGAGACGCGCGGGCTCAGCCGCGAGCAGGCCTACGTGGTCTGCAGCGTGGCCGTGGATCTGAGAATCAGCGAGATCGTCGACGCGCCGAACTGGATCGTCTCCGCGTTCCTCCCCGAGTCCATCTTCGCGTAGGCCCGCGCGATGAAGATCGACCGGCTCGATCATCTGGTGCTCACCGTGCGCGACATCGCGGCGGCGTGCGAGTTCTATCGCCGGGTGCTGAGCATGGAGGTCATCACCTTCGGCGAGGGGCGGAAGGCGCTGCGCTTCGGGGACCAGAAGATCAACCTGCACGAGGTGGTCACCACCATCGGCCTCAAGGCCGGGCAGCCCACGCCGGGCTCCGGCGATCTCTGTCTCATGACCACCGTCCCGCTCGAGCGGTGGATCGAGCACGTCAAGGCCCAGGGCGTGTCGATCCTCGAGGGGCCGGTGCCCCGCAGCGGCGCGACCGGCCCGATCACGTCCATCTACCTGCGTGACCCCGACGGCAACCTGATCGAGATCTCGACCCCGGCCGCGGCCGACACCGCCGACGCCATCCGCCCGCTTCGCGCCTGGCTCGCCGAGTTCCAGGCCCGGGTGCGCGCGCAGGACTTCGCGGGGGGCAAGGCGCTCTGCGTGCCGGGGATGATCGCCTTCGGCACCTACGCCGAGATCGTGGCGGGGATCGACGACGTGATCCGCCAGCAGTGGCAGCGCGTGTGGCCGGAGATTCGCGACTTCACCATCCACGTCGAGCAGGCGCGCGGCGCCATCGCGGGCGACGGGGCCTGGGTCGCCGTCCCCTGGCGCTCCCTCGGCGTCCGTCCCGACGGCTCCACCTTCGAGCGCACCGGGCGCATGACCATCGTGCTCGAGCGCCGGGAGAATCGCTGGCTGGCGTCGCACACCCACGTCTCGCTCGCGCCCCCCCGCACCGACGACCCGGCCCACACCGAAGGATCGATGGAGTGACAATCCAGGAGGACCGCATGCACTACGGCGTGACCATGTTCGCCACCGACTACGCGATGCGCATCGACGAGCTCGCCCGGGCCTGCGAGGAGCGCGGCTACGAGTCGCTCTTCGTGCCCGAGCACACCCACATCCCGGCCAGCCGGCGCACACCCTTCGCGGGGGGAGAGCTGCCCAACGAGTACTGGCACACCAACGACCCGTTCGTGGCGCTCGCCTTCGCGGCCGCCGCCACCAAGACGCTGAAGGTCGGCACCGGGATCTGCCTGCTCATCGAGCGCGATACGATCACCACCGCCAAGGAGGTGGCGAGCCTGGACGCGCTCTCCAACGGGCGCGTCCTCTTCGGCATCGGCGGCGGCTGGAACGCGGAGGAGATGGAGAACCACGGCACCGAGTACAAGAGCCGCTTCCGCAAGCTGCGCGAGCAGGTGCTCGCCATGAAGGAGATCTGGACGAAGGACGCCCCGGCCTTCCACGGCGAGTTCGTCAACTTCGACCCGATCTGGTCGTGGCCGAAGCCCGCGCAGCGGCCACACCCGCCCGTCTACCTCGGCGGCGAGAGCGGTTACACCCTGCAGCGCGTGGTCGACTGGTGCGAGGGCTGGTTCCCGCGCGGCCGCGCCGGCGCCGAGCCGATCCTGGCCGGTCTCAAGGACCTCCAGGCGCGGGCCGTCAAGGCCGGGCGCGACATGAAGACCATCGCGGTCAACGTCTTCGCCGTGAAGCCCGACGAGGCGACCATCGGGAAGCTCGCGGAGGCCGGCGTCGCGCGCGTGCTCTTCCGGCTGCCGTCCGAGGGCCGCGACAGCGTGCTGCCCCTGCTCGACCAGTACGCGAAGCTGATGCGTTGACGGCCGGCGCCCCGGCCTGGGCGCTCGAGATGCTGCGGCACGGGCGGGTGGCACGGCTGGCCACCGCGGACGTCGGCGGCCAGCCGCTCGTCGTGCCCGTCTGCTACGCCCTGCTCGACGGGCTCGTCTACTCGGCGGTCGACGCCAAGCCGAAGCGGACGCGGTCGCTGCGCCGGCTCGCGAACGTCGCCGTCAACCCCCGGGTCTCCCTGGTCGTGGATCACTACGACGAGGACTGGACGCGCTTGCGCTGGGTCATGGCGGAGGGCGTCGCCACGGTGCTCACGGGCGGCGACGACTTCGCCCGCGGCATCGACGCGCTGGCGGCGAAGTACCCCCAGTACCTGACCCTCGGGCTTTCGCGCGACTCGGGCGCCGTCATCCGCATCGCCCCCACCCGCATCCTCTCCTGGCGCTGGAGCGAGTCCTAGCAGTTGCCGTCAGCGCTCGGCGAGGATCTCGCGAATCTTTCGGGCGAATTGCTCGACGTTGAAGGGCTTGGGCAGGAAGTGGGTGTCGGGCTCGAGCATGAAGCGCGAGGTGACGCCCCGCGCCGGGTGCCCGGAGATGTACAGGATCTTCATGTCCGGCCGGGTCGGCCCGAGCTGCTCGGCGAGCCGGCGGCCGCCCTCGTTGGGCATGACGATGTCGGTGATGAGCAGGTCGATGACGCCGCGGAAGTTCTCGGCCCGCGCGCGCGCCTCCCGCGGATCGCGCGCCTCGAGGACGCTGTAGCCGTACTCCTTCAGGATGTCGGCGATCAGCTCCCGGACGTCGTCCTCGTCCTCCACCACGAGGATGGTCTCCGTTCCACGGAGCGCGTTCCGGCTCGACACCGCCGCTGATCCACCCATGAGTTCGCGCTAGGACGATCGGCGGGTCGTGGTCGCCGCCGGAGGGTCGAGCTCCTCCTCGTCCATGTCCGCCGCGCGCAGCTTCGGCCGCCAGGCCTCGAGTCGATCGGCGAGCCCGAGGGCGGCGAGGTACCCCTCATCGATGCCCGTGTTCACGTGCCCCACGTTGAAGGCGTGGGCCTCGTCGGCGAAGACGTCGGCGACGTGCACGGCCGTGAGCGGCGCGAAGCCGTCGTGCGGCCACTCCGCCGGCGCGTGGTGGAACGCCACCGCCTCGACGATCGGATCGGGCAGCGCCCAGAGATTGAGCAGATAGGCGCCGACCGAGGCGTTGGTGGTCCCGAACACCAGGTGCTCCGCCTCGTGCAGGCTGATCCCCCGCGCCGCCGCCAGGGCCATCGCTTCCGCGTAGCGCGCGGGCGTGGCCGCGGCGAGCACGAGCTGGCCGCAGTCGTGCAGCAGCGCGGCCACCGAGGCGTCGTCCACCAGATGCTGGTCGGCCCGCTCGAGCCGGGCCACCCGGCCCGCGAAGGCGCTGGCGGCCAGGCTGTGCTTCCAGAGCTGGACCATGGGGAAGCCGCCGGCGCGCGCGGCGTCGAACCGCGCGAAGACGTGGGCGCAGAGCACGAGCGCCTTCACCGTCTCGAAGCCGAGCATCTGCACGGCGTGGGCCGGGTTGGCCACCCTGACCCGCAGCCCGAAGTACGAGGAATTCACCAGCTGGAGGATCTTGGCCGTCATGCCCACGTCGTCGCCGATGATCTCCGCCACCGAGGCGGCGGTGGCGATCGACGAGCGACACTCGGCCATCAGCTCATCGTACAGCTCGGGCAGGGTCGGCAGCGTGCCGACCTGCGACACCACGCGCTTGAGCTGCTCGTCGCGCAGCAGGCGCCGCAGCGCGCACGCCCGGGCGATGACGTTCTTGAGCCGTTCGGGCTCGCAGGGCTTGGCCAGGTGCTGGTGGCTGGCCTCGAGGATCCGGCCGAGGGCGTCGCGCTCGTCCTGCCCGGTCAGCATGATGCGCGCGGTGTCCGGATAGCGGCGCCGCACCTCCGTCAGCAGCTGGACCCCGTCCATGCCGGGCAGACCCATGTCCGACACCACCACCTCGAACCGCGCCTGCGCCAGCCGCTCGAGCGCCTGGGAGCCGGTCTCCACGAACTCCGCCTGCCACTCCTCCTTCATGCCGCGGATCATGCGGCGGAAGGACTGCAAGATGTCCGGGTCGTCGTCGACGAAGAGGACGCGGTTCAGCGGGGCGTCGTATCGAATGGCGGCGTTCCTCCGTGAGCATCGGCCGGGCGGGTGGCCTCGGCAGGGACGACCCCCCGGCTCGTCCTGGCACGGGGCGCCTGCCTCCGCGCGGGACGGTTTTCGGGCTCCTCCTGGGTGATCGGCGCGTCTGGGCAGGAGTCGGAGGGGGTCAGCGGCCGGTCGGGCTCACCGCGGTTCGAGCGACCGGTCAGCTACTCGCCGGCGATGCGCGCGCAGCCGTCCCGCCAGACCGCCAGGCGGTCGGAGAGCCCGAGGTCGTCGAGGTACCGCGTGTCGATCTCCCGCGGGCCCGGGATCACGTCGCCGGCGGCGAGCTCGTCGGCGAGGGCGTCGGCCACATGGACGGCGGTGACGGTCGAGAACCGGTCGCCTCCCGCCTGCCAGGGCGTGTGGTGAAAGGCCACCGCCTCGAGGATCGGGGCCGGCAGCGCCCAGAACCCGAGCAGGTACGCGCCCACGGCGGCGTGCGTGGTGCCGATCGTCTCGGCCTCGGCGTCGGCGAGCGGCACGCCGCGCGCGTGGGCGAGGGCGAGGACGTCCGCGTAGCGATCGGGCACGCGCGAGGCGAGGACCAGCTGGCCGACGTCGTGCAGGATGGCCGCCACCGTGGCCATGTCCACCACGGCCTCCTCCTCGCGCTCGGAGGCGGCGATCAGCCGGGCGAACGCGCTGCTGGCCAGGCTGTGGCGCCACAGCACCTCGATCGGGAAATGGCCCAGCTTGATGTCGTCGAACTGCGAGAACACGTGGGCGCAGAGCACGAGGGCCTTGACCGTCTCGAGGCCGAGAAGCTGTACGCCGTGGACCGGGCTGGACACCCGGCCGCGCAGACCGAAGAACGAGGAGTTCACCATCTGGAGGATCTTCGCCGTCATGGCCACGTCCTCGGCGATGATCTCGCCGACCGTCTTGAGCGAGCCGCGCGGCGACTGACACTCCGCGAGCACGCGCACGTAGAGGGACGGCAGGCTCGGCAGCGAGCGCATCTGCGAGACCAGGGACTTGAGCCCCGGGTCGGCCAGCACCGCGGCCAGGGCGCTTCCGGGCTGCACCGCTGTCTCCATCACCGCCGTCGACCTCCGCCGGGCAAGTCACGCGGACGGACACCCGCGTCAGCAAGGTAATCGGCATGGACGGGCGCGAGGGAAACCCGGGAACGGACGCCCGGGATCGGGGCGGCAGATCCTGCCGCCGTCAGTCCACGCGGGACTGGTCGCGGTACATCGCCTTGTGCCGCATGGTCCGGATCCACTCGTCGATCTGCGCGTCGCTCGGGCACCAGGCGGGATCGAAGCGGCCCCAGTGGACGATCTCGTCGAGCGCGCGCTTCCCGCGCTTGTACGACGGCTCGAGCGATGGGCCGAAGCACACCGAGCCGTCGTTGAGGACCGGAAAGGCCCGCACGGGGTCGGGAACCCATGCGCAAGCGCGCCCGCCGCTGCTGCTCCTCGACGAAGCACGCCGATGCGCCGCTTGACGTCCGGATCGGTGACGCTCACGTAGTGCCAGGGCTGAGCGTTGGCGCCCGATGGCGCGTGGCGGGCCGCCTCGAGGATCATCTCGTGGTGCTCGCGCGGGATCTCGCACCGCGCGAAGCCGCGATTGGTCATGCGGAGGCGCACCACCTCCATCAGCGCCTCGTGCCGGGAAACATCCGCCGGAGCGGTGGTCACGCGCGGACCTCTTCGTCCCCGGAGCCCGAGCGCGCGCACCGCAGGCTCGTCGTTGAACTGGAACAGGCACGCCGGGCGGTCGCCGGCGAGGTGGCGGTGCACCCCGCGGGTCCCGCGCTGGGCGGGCAAGAGCATGTGGAGCGCGGTGCACAGGCGACCGACGGACCGGGCTTCGAGGTCGCGCGGAGCGCGGGCAAGCGGACCCTTGACATGTATACATCTGATATGTAACGTCGCGGGCCATGGCGAGGAGCCAGCCCCGGCCGTCCCTGGCCGAGCACGTGTACGCGAGCCTGCGACGGGCGCTCGTCGAGCGCGAGTTCGACCCCGGCGAGCCCCTGACCGAGCACGAGCTGTGCCGCCGCTTCAAGGTCAGCCGCACCCCGGTCCGCGAGGCCCTCAAGAAGCTCGAGCGCGATCACCTCGTGCGCGTGGTGCCCAAGAAGGGCGCGTTCGTGCAAACCCTCGGCCATGCGGAGATTCGTGATCTGTACCAGCTGCGCGAGGCCCTCGAGGCCCTCGCCGTGCGCCTGGCCGCCCCGCGGATCGAGCGCGCGGACCTGGAGGACTTCGAGCGGCGCTTCCGCGAGCTCCGCGCGCGCGGCGCCCGCCTCGCCTACACGGACGTGCGCCGGCTCGGCGAGGAGTTCCACCTGTTCCTCCTCAAGGCCTCGGGCAACGGCAAGCTCGTCCAGGTCCTCGAGGAGATCCGCGAGCAGATCCAGTCGGTGTGGACGATGTCCATCCTGGCTCCCCGGCGGATCCAGGCCCTGGTGCGCGAGCACCTCGCCATCGTCACGGCACTCGGGCGCGGCGAGAGCGCCTGCGCGGAGCGGCTGATGGGGGCGCACGTGCGGCGCGTGCGCGAGGCGATCTTCACGCTGGTCGACTGAGCCCAGAGGAGACGACGCCATGGCAGAACCCAGCGCGTTCCGGCGAGACCTCGAGGCGGCCGTCAACGCCCGGCACAGCCGCCTGAACCCCTTCACCGAGCGGTGGGTCAAGGGCGAGCTCACCCGCGCGCAGCTCGGCGCGTGGGCGGCCCAGCACTACCAGTACGTGGGGCAGTTCCCCCGCTGGTGCGCCCGCGTGTACGCCGACTGCCCCTACCCCGATGCGCGGGATTTCCTGCTCGAGAACATCATCGAGGAGGAGTCGGGGACCAAGCACGTCGACCTCCTCATCCGCTTCGCCGAGGCGTGCGGGGTGAGCCGCGCCGAGGTCGAGAGCACGCCGCAGATCCCGACCACGCGCGCGCTGACCGCGTGGTGCTACGAGATGTCGCACAAGCCCTTCTACGAGGCGGCGGCGGGCCTGCTGGTCGGCCTGGAGTCGCAGGTGCCGGGCATCTACAAGCGCAACCTGCCCCCGCTCACCACGCACTACGGCTTCAACGATCGCGAGATCGAGTTCTTCGCCATCCACATCGAGGCCGACGAGGTCCACGGCGAGCGCGGGTACGAGATCGTCGAGCACGCCTGCACGACCCCGGAGATGAAGGCGCGCGCGGTGGAGGCGGTGCGCCAAGCGACGGAGATGCGCTGGCAGTACATGACCGGGCTCCATCGCACGTACGTCCTCAAGGAGGACGCGTGAAGCCGGTCACCGTGGCCCGCCGGGACGACGTCCAGGCGGGCCGGCCCCGGCTCGTGACCGTCGAGGACACCCGCCTCGTGATCACGCGCGTGGGCGACACCGTGTACGCGTGCGCGGACGCGTGCGCTCACAAGGGCGGCCCGCTCAGCGAGGGCAAGCAGAGCGGCACCCGCCTGGCCTGCCCGTGGCACGGCTGGATGTACGACGTGAGGACCGGACAGTGCACCTTTCCGGGCCGCGGCGCCGCCGTCGCGGCCTACCCGGTCCGCATCGAGGCCGGCGGGATCGTGCCCGAGCTCCCGTGACCTCCCACGCATCGAGGTTCCCATGGCGCTGACCCTGGACACGGCCGTCAAGTGCATCGAGCGGGGCGTGGGCAAGGCCCGCGCGCTCGGCTTCAAGGTGGCGATCGCGGTGGTGGACGAGGGCGGGCACCTGGTGGCCTGCCATCGCATGGACGGGGCGATCTGGGTGGCGCCGGAGATCGCGCGCGGCAAGGCGAACGCCGCCGCGGCGTTCCAGGCGACGACACTGGACCTCGAGGACCGGTTCGCCCCCCAGCGCTCGCTCTTCGCGTCCAACGTCGCCAGCCTGCCCGACTACCAGTTCGTGTTCGGCAAGGGCGCCGTGCCGCTCGTGGAGAACGGCGTCATCGTCGGCGCGGTCGGGGTGAGCGGCGCCGTGCCGGCCGACAACGACCACGCCATCGCCGACGAGGCCGCGGGGCGCCCGGTCATCCCCCGGAGCCACTGACGCGCGTCACGTCGCCCGCCGTCGTCCCGGCGCTTTCTGGTAGGATCGGGCCGCATGAAGTTCGAGGTCGAGGTCTACCAGAACGAGGGCGGCCAGTGGATCGCCACCGCCGTGGAGCACGACGTCACCGCGAAGGGCATGACCGAGAAGGAGGCCCTCGCCCGGGTGGTGGAAGCGCTCGCCGCGCACTTCAAGACGTCCGCCAAGCGCTGAGGCTCGGGCGGTGAACCCCTTCACGGACGCGACCGCCCCGTCCATGCTCGACGCCGTGGCCGCCCGCCACGGGGCGCGCGAGGCCATGGTCTTCGGCGACGAGCGGGTGACCTTCGCGGGGTTCGCGGCGCGCAGCCGGCGGCTGGCCGGCGGGCTGGCCGCCCTCGGCATCGGCCGCGGCGACAAGGTCGCCATCTGGCTGCCCAACCGGCCGGCGTGGTACGTGGCGCAGTACGCGTGCGCGCGCCTCGGCGCCGTGGTGGTCGCCCTCAACCCGCGCTACCGCTCGCACGAGCTGTCCTACATCCTCGCCCAGTCCGACGCCGCCGCGCTCATTCTCGCCGATCACCTCGGCGGCGTCGACTACTTCGAGACGCTCCACCAGGTGGTGCCCGAGGTGGCGGCCGCGGTGCCCGGCGAGGTCGAGAGCGCGCGCTGCCCGCGCCTGCGCCACGTGATCGTCGACGCCGAGGACCCCTACCCCGGCTGCCACCGCCTCGCCGACCTGCTGGACGCGCCGCCGCTCGTTCACGCCGCCGTCGGCCCCGACGACCTCTTCACGCTGCTCTACACGTCGGGCACGACGTCGTTCCCCAAGGGCGCCATGATGTCCCACCGCAACTGCGTGCCGCACGGCTGGAACTGCGGCGAGATCTTGAAGATGACGCCCCAGGACCGCGTGCTCCACGCGCTCCCCGCGGCGGGGACGTGGGGCGGGCTCAACATTCCGCTGACCACGTGGAGCCACGGCGCCTGCCTGGTGCTCATGGACGTCTTCGACCCGGCACGCGCGCTGTCGCTCGTCGAGCGCGAGCGCTGCACGGTGTGGAACGCCGTCGACTCGATGGCGGTGCCCGTGCTCGACCATCCCGCGCTCGACCGCTTCGACCGCTCCTCGCTCCGTACGGGCGCCATCGCGGCGACGGGAGGCGGCCGTCACGGGCTCTTCGAGGAGTTCGTCGAGCGCATCGGCGTGCCGCTCGCCTACCAGCCCTACGGCATGACCGAGGTCAACGCCCTCTCCCTGCTGCACGAGCTGGACGAGCCACTCGAGCTCCGCAGGCTGTCGGGCGTCAAGACCGCACCCGGCATCGAGGCACGCGTCGCGCACCCGGAGACCGGCGCGCCCTGCCAGGCGGGTGAGGAGGGCGAGCTGCAGTTTCGCGGCCGGCTCGTCACGCGCGGCTACTACGGCAAGCCCGAGGAGACGGCGAAGGCGTTCACCGAGGACGGCTGGTTCAGCTCGGGCGACCTCGGCGTGCGGGACGAGCGCGGCTACACCTTCTTCAAGGGCCGGCTGCGCGAGGTGCTTCGCATCAGCCACTTCATGGTCTCGCCGGGCGAGATCGAGGCCTTCCTGATGTCGCATCCCGACGTGCAGCAGGCGTTCGTGGTCGGCGTGCCCGACGCACGCACCAACGAGGCCGCCGTCGCGTACGTGATCCCGAAGACGGGCGCGCTCCTCGCCGAGGACGTGCTCCAGGGCTGGTGCCGCGGCAAGATCGCGTCCTACAAGATCCCGCGGGCCATCCGCTTCGTGAAGGACGTGCCGCGCACGCCCGGCCCCCACGGCGACAAGGTCCAGCGCGGCAGGCTCCGCGAGCAGGCGATCGCTGACCTCGGCCTCGGCGCGCCGGAGACGACACCATGAGCGTGCCCTTCCGGACGAGGCTCTGCGACGTGCTCGGGATCGAGGTCCCGATCATGCAGTCGGGGATGGGCGGCGTGGCGGGCCCGGAGCTGGTCGCCGAAGTCTCGCGCGCCGGCGCCCTCGGGGTCCTCGCCGCGCTCAACATGCCGCCGGACGAGACACGGCGCCGCATCCACCGCATCCGCGAGCTCACCGATCGTCCCTTCGGGGTCAACCTCTGGCTCCACTCGGAGCTGCGGCCGCCGGTCGATCCCGCCACGCTGCCGTCCGCCACCGTCGCGGCCGTGCAGGGCGCCCTGAACGAGTTCCGCGCGCGGCTCGGCGTGGGGCCGAAGACCGGGCCGCCTGCGCAGGCCCCCAACGTGATCGACGCCGCCATCGACGTGATCGTGGACGAGCGGGTGCCGGTGTTCGCCGCCGGGATCGGCAATCCTACTGCGGAGATGGTCCGGCGGTGTCACGCGCGCGGGATCAAGGTCGTGTCGATGGTGGCGACGGTCGACGACGCGCGCGCGGTGGCCGCGACGGGCGTCGACGTCATCGTCGCCCAGGGCGGCGAGGCCGGGGGCCACCGGTCGGTCGGCAGAAAGCCGGCCACGCCGGAGACGGTGAGCATAGGCACGATGGCCCTGGTCCCGCAGGTGGTCGACGCCGTGCGCGTACCCGTCGTCGCCGCCGGCGGCCTCGCCGACGGCCGCGGGCTGGTGGCCGCCCTCGCGCTCGGCGCGACGGGCATCCTCATGGGCACGCGCTTCGTCGCCACCCGCGAGTCCGCGGCGCCGGAGTTCTGGAAGAAGGCCCTGCTGGAGCGCGGGTCGGAGACCACGACGCTGACGGACTCGTTCACCGGCCAGTGGGGCCGGGCGCTGCGCAACGCCTTCCACCGAGTACCGCGCCTCCGGCGCCCCCACCCTGCCGAGCCTGCTGCAGACGGTCCTCGCCCGCGACGTCTACGAGGCCGCCGCCGCGCGCCAGGATCCCGAGTACTTCCCGATGTGGGCCGGGCAAGGCGTCGGGCTGATCCACGACCTGCCCGGCGCGGCCGAGGTGGTCGAGGCGATCATGCGCGAAGCGCGCGCCGTGCTGGCGGGCCTGTCCGCCGCCGTGCGCCTCGCGTGACGATCGTGCGCTCCCGAGCCAGAGGTCTGTCGGCCCCGGGATTCGAGCGCCCGCCGTTGCGGGCGCCAAGGAGAGAGCCGTGAAGCTCGACGCCGGCATGCTGACCCACGATCTGAAGACCATCGCGTCCCATGCGCGCAAGGTGGAGGCGATGGGCTACGACTGCCTCTGGTCCTCGGAGACCCAGCACGATCCCTACCTGCCGCTCGCCGTCGCCGCCACCGCGACCACCAGGGTCAGGCTCGGCACCGCGATCGCCGTCGCCTTCCCGCGCAGCCCCATGATCACCGCGCACATCGCGTGGGACCTCCAGAAGGCCTCCGACGGCCGCCTGCTCCTCGGGCTCGGCTCGCAGGTCAAGGGCCACAACGAGCGGCGCTTCTCGGTGAAGTACGAGGCGCCGGCGAAGAAGATGCGCGAGATCGTGCTCGCGTTGCGCGCCATCTGGGACTGCTGGCAGAACGGCACCCGGCTGAACTTCAAGGGCGAGTTCTACCGCTTCGACCTCATGACGCCGTTCTTCGACCCCGGGCCCATCCCGCATCCCCGGATTCCCGTGATGATCTCCGGCGTGAACGAGCGGATGTGCAAGGTGGCCGGCGAGGTCTGCGACGGCCTGCACGTGCACCCGTTCAACAGCCCGAAGTACCTGCGCGAGATGGTGCATCCCTGGGCGGAGGCCGGCATGCGGAAGGCCGGCCGCGCGCGCGAGACGTTCACCTACGTCACCTCGACGTTCGTGGTCGTGGGCGACACCGAGGCGGAGCGCGCGAAGAACGCGCAGTCGGTCAAGCAGCAGATCGCCTTCTATGGCTCGACCCGGACGTACGAGCCCGTGCTCGCCGCCCACGGCTGGGAGGGGCTGGTGTCCCAGCTGCATCGCAAGTCGGTGGAGGGCGACTGGACGGGCATGGCGGACCTCATCAGCGACGAGATGCTCGACACCTACGCCGTGAGCGGCACCTACGAGACCATCGGCCGGAAGATCAAGGAGCGCTACGAGGGCCTGCTCGACCGCACCTCGCTCTACCAGCCCTACCAGCCCGGGCTCGACGACCCGCGGCTGCCGAAGCTCGTGAAGGAATTCAACGGATGAAGGCGCTCGCGTTCAACGAGTTCGGCGGCCCCGACAGGCTCAAGCTCCAGGACGTCCCCGATCCCCGGCCCGCCGCGGGCGAGGTGCTCGTCCGCGTGCGCGCGTGCGCGCTCAATCACCTCGACCTCTTCGTGCGCGAGGGCATTCCCGCGCTCAAGACCCCGCTGCCGTTCTGGACGGGCTGCGACATCGCGGGCGACGTGGCCGAGCTCGGCGCCGGTGCGCCGGGCGTCAAGGTGGGCGAGCGCGTGGCCATCAACCCGAACCTCACCTGCGGCGCCTGCGAGTTCTGCATCCAGGGCGAGGACAGCCTCTGCGTGCGCTACGGCATCCTCGGCGAGCACAGGCCCGGCGGCATGGCGGAGCTGGTGACCGTGCGCGCGGACCACGTGCTGCCCCTGCCCGCCCACGTCACCTACGAGGACGCCGCCTCGTTCGTGCTCACCAACATGACGGCGTGGCGCATGGTGGTCACCCAGGGGCAGTGCCGCGCCGGTCAGGACGTGCTGATCATCGGCGTGGGCGGGGGCGTGTCGTCGACCGCCGTGCAGATCGCCAAGCTCTGCGGGGCACGCGTGATCGTGACCTCCTCCAGCGACGAGAAGCTGGAGCGCGCCCGGGCGCTCGGCGCGGACGTCGGCCTCAACTACGCCAGGGACAAGGACTGGGCCCGGGCCGTCTTCGAGGCGACCGGGCGCCGCGGCGTCGACCTGGTCATCGAGAACGTCGGCGCGGCGACGTGGAAGGCGTCGATCCAGGCGCTCAAGAAGGGCGGGCGCCTCGTCACCTGCGGCGCGACGTCGGGACCGATCGGCGAGACGGACATCCGCCTCGTGTTCTGGAAGCAGATCGCGATCGTCGGGTCGACCATGGGCAATCGCAAGGAGTTCAACGACGTCATGCGGCTCTTCTTCGCGGGCCGGCTGCGGGCGATCGTGGACGAGGTGGTGCCGCTGGCCGAGGGCGCGGCGGCCCAGCAACGGCTGGCCGAGGGCAAGCAGTTCGGCAAGATCGTCCTCACGGTGTAGCGCACGAGCGGCTGGCGTCTCGTCCGCGCGCTCGCCCGTCTGCTCGTGGCGGTCTTCTACCGCCGGGTCGACGTCGTGGGCGTCGAGCGCGTGCCGCGCGAGGGCCCGCTGGTGGTCGCGGCCAACCACCAGAACGCGCTCGTCGACCCGATGCTCGTCATGGCGGCGCTGCCCCGCCGCCTCGTGCCCATCGCCAAGACGCCGCTGTTCCGTCATCCGCTGATCGGCCCCTTTCTCCGGCTCGCCGGCGCGGTGCCCGTGCAGCGGCCGCAGGACCTTGCCGGAGCCGCCCCCGACAACGCCGCCATGTTCGCCGAGGCCGCGCGGACGTTGGCCGCCGGCGGCGCCATCCTCATCTTCCCGGAGGGCACGAGTCAGCCCGAGCCGGCGCTGATGCCGCTGCGCACGGGCGCCGCGCGCATGCTCGTCGCCGCGTGGAGCGCCCACGGCGCCCGCGTGAGCCTCCTGCCCGTCGGCCTCGTGCTCGAAGCGCCCGGGAGCTTTCGCGAGGGCCGCGCCACCGTGGTCGTGGGCGACCCCGTGCGCGTGGCCGACCTTCTCGCGCCCGGCACGTCCCCCGAGGCGGCCGTCCGGGAGATCACCGAGCGCCTGGCCACGGCGCTCCGTCGCCTCATGGTCGAGGCCGGCGACCGCGAGACGCTACGCCTGCTGCACCTCGTCGACGAGATCTGGCGCCTCGAGTCGACGGACGCCGAGCCCGGCGCGGCCGGGCGGCTGGCCCGCCTGCACCGCGCGGTCCGCGCTCACGAGCGCCTGCGTGCGGTGGCGCCCGACCGGATCGAGCGCCTGCGCGCCGACCTCGAGCGGTACGCCGCAGACCTGGACGCCCTGAGGCTGAGCGGCCGCGCGCTCGCGCGCGCGTACCCGTTCCGCGCGGTCCTGCGCTTCGCGCTGCGCGAGGCGCTGTCCCTGCTCGCCGGCCTGCCGGGGCTGGCGGTCGGGCTCGTCATCCACGGCGCGCCGTATCAGCTCACCGCGCTCGCCGCCCGGGCCCTCGGGCCGGCGCCCGACGAAGAGGCGACGTACAAGATCGCGGCGGGCCTCGCCCTCTATCCGCTGTGCTGGGCGCTCGAGGCGTGGATGGCCAGGCGTCTCGGCGGGCTGGCCGACCTCGTCATCTTCCTGCTCGCGTTGCCGCCCGCGGCGCTCTTCGCGCTGAGCTGGCGGGCACGCCTGGCCCGCGTGGCGCGGCAGACTCGCGCGTATCTCACGTTCCTCCGCCGACGCGACCTCCACCTCGACCTGCTCGAGCGCCGGCGTGCCCTGCGCAACGAGCTGGAGGCGCTGGACGCCCTCGCCTCGTCGCCCTAGGCGACGATGCGGGTCTCGACGGTCAGCACGTCCGGATGCTCGTTGCGCGCCCCGGGACCGTCGTCACGGAGCGGTCGCCCTTCCACACCGACACCCACGTCATGAACGCGCTCGTCTTCCAGCACTTCGCGAGCGCCCTCGTCACCGGCGCACAGATGAACGACGACGGTACCGCGCGCATGGACTTCGACCTCCCGGCCGTGGACAACGACCGGCTCCGCGCGCTGGAGGCGCCGATCAACGACGTGATCCGGCGGGACCTGCCCCTGCGCTTCAGCTACGTGTCCGAGCAGGATGCGGCCGGCGAGCCCGGCGTGATCCGCTGCCGCTCCGTCGCGCCACCGCCGGCCCCCGACGGCACGGTCCGGATCGTCGAGATCGTCGGCCTCGACCGTCAGACCTGCGGCGGCACCCACCTGCCCTCCACGGGATACGCCCGCCCGATCCGCATCCTGAAGATCGACAACAAGGGGCGGCACAACCGCCGGGTGCGCATCGGCCTGGCCTGACCTCGCGCGCGCGCACGTACGCCCCGACGGGAGGGCCGGGGTGGGGCTTCTGCGATCCGACTGACTGTGTTGATCGACGCCGGGGGCCGCGCGCCGCGTTGTGCGCGCGAAGACTTCGACCCCTACCCAACGGGTCGGCGATGTCAGGTCCAGGGACCGCGGCTCGGCGGGTTGTTCAAGAACGTCAAACTCGCCGGGGCCGGGGCCACGAGGTAGCGGTGCGGCCTCCGCGCGCCCTGGCTCCAGCCACAGTCACCGCGCGCCCGGCGGCGGGAGGCCGGGGCTCTCTCAGCGATCCGCTGGGTGCAGGTTGACGTGGTCGCGCGCCAGGCAGCGCGGGGGCGGGGGCGGCTTCAGCGATCCGTTGGGTACGGCCAGTCTCGCCGCGCCCACGGCGCGGCGCGCGGACGCGGCCTCAAAGAACACAGTCAGTCGGATCGCTGAAGCCGCCCCCGCCCCTGCGCCGCCGTGACGCTCGCCGCTACGGCTGGATGCGCAATCGAGGGTGCCGCCGCCAGAAGTACGCGGCCATGGCCGCCGCCGCGATCAGGTTCGCGACGAGGACGGCCGGCCACGTCAGGGCCTTGAGCACCGGCGTCGCCAGCAGCATCGCCACGATCGTGAAGCCCGCCTCGAAGAAGACGAACAGCAGCAGCACGCCGAAGCCGAGGCTCGGATGCTCCTCGGCCGCCGCGAGCAGCCGCGAGGCGAGGCCGCCGATGGCGGCGAAGACGAGGGCGTGCACCCACGTGAACATCAGCACCATGTCGAGCGAGACGGGCAGGGTGTCGAGCGAGCCGACGGCGCCCCGGCCGAACAGCACGGTGCCGAGCACGGTCGGTGTGTACAGCGGCCGTCCGTGCAGGGTGTCGACGATCAGGAACCAGATGGCGACGCTCGCCGCGCCGATGAGTCCGGCGATCACGCCCTCCTGATAGACCCGCGACATGTCCTCGGAAGCCTGGGTGGGGGGACTGCTGGTGGTCGCGCCGGGTTGAGCGGTCATCGCGCACTCCTTTCAAGGGTGCCAGGGACCGACCCTTTCGACGGTGACCAGAGTATAGACCCGGCCTCACGAAGCGCCACGTCGCGCCACCGGCGCTCGTGAACGCGGGCACAGGTTGACGGCTCGCGTAGCATGAAAGGCAGGGCACCATGCCGTGAGCCACGAGAAGATCCTGGCCATCCTCGTCGGGGGCGGGCCCGCCCCGGGCATCAACGCGGTGATCGCCGCGGCCACCATCGAAGCGCGCAATCACGGTGTGCGCGTGCTCGGCTGCTACGACGGCTTCAAGTGGCTGCTCCAGGGCGACACCCAGCACGCGATCGAGCTCGACATCAACGACCTCTCGCGCATCCACTTCGAGGGCGGCTCCATCTTGCGCACCTCGCGCGCCAATCCCACCCGCACGCCCGACGGCGTGCAGCGCGTGGCGGACACGCTGCGGCAGCTGGGCGTCGACCACCTCATCACCATCGGCGGCGACGACACGGCCTACTCGGCGTCACGGCTGGCGCGGCTCATGCCCGGCCTCACCGTCGCCCACGTGCCGAAGACGATCGACAACGACCTGCCGTTGCCGAGCGACAACCCGACGTTCGGTTTCACCACCGCGTGCAACCTCGGCAAGGAGCTGGTGCGCAACCTGATGCAGGACGCAGCGACGACCGAGCGCTGGTTCTTCGTCACGGTCATGGGCCGCCACGCCGGCCACCTCGCGCTCGGGATCGGCGGCTCCGCGGCCGCCACCCTGACCGTCATCGCCGAGGAGTTCGCCGAGCCCCGGATCGCGCTCGCCCGGCTCGCCGACGTGCTCGAGGGCGCCGTCATCAAGCGCCGGAGCCACGGCCGCGAGCATGGCGTGGCGATCCTCTCCGAGGGCCTCGGGGAACGGCTCGACCCCACGACCCTCGGCACCGTGGAGCGCGACCAGTACGGTAACGTGCGCCTGGCCGAGCTGGAGCTCGGGCGCCTGCTCAAGGAGCGTGTCGCCGCCAGCCTCAGGAGCCGCGGCATCGACGTGACGATCGTCGCCAAGGAGCTCGGCTATGAGCTGCGCTGCGCGCCGCCCGGCGCCCACGACATCCAGTACTGCCGCAGCCTGGGCTACTGGGCGACGCGCTTCCTGCTCGAGGGCGGGGGCAGCGCGATGGTGACCATCCAGGCCGGCCGCCTGGTACCCATCCCGTTCGGGCTCATGATCGATTCCAGGACAGGCAAGGTGCGGGTGCGCTACGTCGACGTGGACTCGGAGATGTACCAGACCCTCGACGCCTACATGATCCGGCTCAAGCGCGAGGACTTCGACAGCCCCGACACGATCGCTGCGCTGGCCAAGGCCGGCCACTTGAGCGCGCCGGAGTTCACCAAGCGCTTCGCGCCGGTGGTCGGGCTCGACGGCGGCTAGGCGACCGCGCCGCCGGCTGCGAAGGTCGGCAGCGCCGCGTCAGTACCATCCGGGCTCGCCCGGCATGATCGGCCGCGGCTTGCCGTTTTCCGTCACCACGCGCGGGCGGATGGTCGGGATCGTGCGGCCGGCCAGGGCGTCGATCGCGGCCTGGGCCGTCTCCGCCGGCTCGCCCGTGGCGGCCAGGCCGCTCACGAGCTTGATGTTCTCGACGGTCGGCCGGCGCAGCGAGATCTCCCCGCGCTTGAAGGTCTCCAGGGCCTCGCGCGGGCCGAGCCAGCGCACATCGATGATCTCGTGCTCGTCGGCGACCGCATCCTGATCGGGCGGGGCCATCGCCACGAAGAAGCGGGTGTCGAATCGCAGCGGGTTCTCCTCGGGGGTGATCCAGTGGGCGAAGTAGCGCAGCCGATCGGTGGCGAGCGTCAGGCGCTCGGCCGCGAGGAGGTCCCGGAACGCGCGGTTGTCCTTGTGGCAGGCGACGCGGGCCGCCGCGCTCACCCCGGGGTCGAGCCGGACCCATTGCCCGGAGGCGTCGTACGCCAGGAGTATTCCGACCTCCTCGAACGTCTCGCGGATCGCCCCGATCCAGTAGCCGAGCGCCGTGCGCGGCGCCGTCTCGAGCCCGAGCGTGCTCGCGGCGTCGGTGACGTCGAGGCCTGCGCACCACGCCGTCGGGTCGTCGGGGCTGTCGTCGGCCGCGACCTTGCCGCCCGGGAACACGTAGTCGCCCGCGGCGAACTTGCTCGCGCGATGACGCTGGATCAGGAGGAGCTCGAAGCCGCCGGCCGAGCGGTCCCGGAGGAGCACGAGCGTGGCGGCGGGGGCCGGAACGACGGGCGAAGGTTTGACGGACACCACGACAGTGTGACACGATGGCTCGACCTCTGTCATCTCTCGAAGCGGGCACGCGCGCAGATCTCAGGAGGGTGAATGGGAGCCGAGGCCACACTGAAGGAGAAGGGCATCACCCTGCCCCAGCCGTCGACGCCGATCGCGAACTACATCGGCGCCGTGCGGGTCGGCAATCTGCTGTTCCTCGCCGGTCACGGCCCGCTCATGGAGGCCGGCAAGCCGCGCGTGAGCGGCAAGCTCGGCCGCGAGCTCTCCGTCGAGCAGGGCTACCAGGCCGCCCGGGAGGTCGGGCTCAACCTGCTCGCGACGGCGCGGGCCAGCCTCGGCAGCCTGGACAGGGTGAAGAAGATCGTGAAGGTGCTCGGCATGGTGCGGTCTGCGGAGGGGTTCGGCGATCAGCCGAAGGTGATCAACGGCTTCTCCGACCTCATGGTGGAGGTGTTCGGCGAGACGATCGGCAAGCACGCGCGCTCGGCCGTCGGCATGGCCGAGCTGCCCAGCGGCATCCCCGTCGAGATCGAGATGATCCTGGAGGTCGACTAACGTGGCGCCGCTCCTCGACACGCTCATCATGCTCATCTCGCTCGTCTTCCTCGGCATCGTCGGCATGATCGCCGGCGTCGCCATCCCGGGGCTGTTCATGGCCGCCGCCGCGCCCTGGCTCGACCGGATCCTGCCCGCGCGCAAGAAGTAGCGCCGCGCCCGTGGGCGTCAGGTACTTCGGCGCGGCCGTCCCGCGCCGCGAGGATCCGCGCTTCCTCCGCGGCGAGGGCCGCTTCGTCGACGACGTCACCCTCCCCGGCCTGCTCCACGCCGCCTTTCTCCGCTCGCCCCACGCGCACGCCGCCATCCGCGCCATTCGCACCGCCGCGGCCGCCGCCCTGCCCGGTGTCGTCCGCGTCTTCACCTTCGCCGACCTCGCGCCCTGGATGAAGCCCTTGCCCCTGTTCGGGGCGCCGCCGCCCGGCCTCGCCGCCGCCATCGACTTCGAGGTCCGCACGGCGCCACAGCACGCGCTCTGCCGCGATCGCGCGCGCTACGTCGGTGAGATCGTGGCCATGGTGGTCGCGGACAGCCGCGCGCGCGCCGAGGACGCCGTCGCGCGCATCGAGGTGGACTGGGAGCCGCTGCCCGTCGCCGCCGACATGCTCGAATCCACCGCCGCGGGGGCGCCACTCGTCCACGACGACTGGGGGACCAACCTGGCCGTGGCCTTCACCCACGCCATCGGCGACGTCGACGCCGCCGTCGCGCGCGCCGATCACGTCATGACCGAGACGTTCCGGACCCAGCGCTACGCCGGCATGCCCCTGGAGGGGCGCGGCGCCGTCGCGCTCTGGGACCGGCGGGACGGCACGCTGACGACGTGGAACAGCACCCAGGTCTCGCACTTCGTCCAGCAGGGCCTCGCCGTCACCCTGGGCCTGCCGCCCTCGAAGATTCGCGTGATCGCGCCCGACCTCGGCGGCGGCTTCGGCACCAAGGCTTCGGGCTACGCCGAGGACGCCCTCGTGCCCATCGCGGCGCGCGTGCTCGGGCGGCCCGTGAAGTGGATCGAGGACCGCCGCGAGCACATGATGGCCGCGGCGCACGCGCGCCACCAGACCCACCGCATCACGCTCGCCGCCACGCGCGACGGGGTGATCCTGGGGCTGCGCGACCACATCTGGCTCGACCTCGGCGCCTACAACGTCTGGGGCATCGTGCTGCCCTACAACACCGTGGCCCACCTCATCGGCCCCCACCGCATCCGCGACATGCGCGTCGACGTGCAGGCCGTGGTGACCCACAAGACGCCGAACGCGCCCTACCGCGGCGCGGGACGCCCGGAGGCGGTCTTCGCCATGGACCGCGCGGTGGACTGCCTGGCCCGCGAGCTCGGGCTCGACCCCGCCGAGATCCGGCGGCGCAACTACCTCACCGCCGCCGATCTGCCGTGGGACCTCCGCATGCCGTACCGCGACGGCAACCCGCTCGTCTACGACACCGGCGACTTCCGCGGCGCGCTCGACGCCGCGCTCGCGGCCGCGGGCTACGAGGCGTTCCGCCGCGAGCAGGCCGACCTTCGCGCGCGCGGCATCCACCGCGGCATCGGGATCTCGGGGTACGTCGAGGGCACCGCCATCGGCCCCTTCGAGGGCGCGACGGTGAAGCTCGACCTCGCGGGCCACGTCGTGGTGGCGACCGGCGCCGTCAACTCCGGCCAGGGTCACGAGACGAGCTTCGCCCAGATCGCCGCCGACGCGCTCGGCGTGCCCCTCGACTGGGTGGCGGTGATCGGGGGCGACACCGCCGCGGTGCCGTTCGGGGTGGGCACCTTCGCGAGCCGCAGCGCGGTCACCGCGGGCAGCTCCATCGTGGAGGCCGCCGCGAGCGTCAGGGACAAGCTCGTGCGCGCGGCGGCGGCGCTGCTCGAGGCGGCCCCCGGGGACGTCGCGATCGAGGACGGTCAGGTCTCGGTGCGCGGCGCCCCGGCGTCGTCCGTGCCGCTGGCCCGCGTGATCCAGGCCTCGATCCCCACGTTCGCGAAGCCGGGCGTCGCCTCACCGGACTTCGAGGCGACCGCCTACCATCACGTGCCGACCGTGACGTACGCCAGCGCGGTCCACGTCGCCCAGGTCGAGGTCGACACGGCCACGGGGCGCGTCAAGCTCCTGCGTTACGTCGTGGCCCACGACTGCGGCAAGGTCATCAACCCGCTGATCGTCGAGGGGCAGGTCCACGGCGGCGTGGCCCAGGGCGTGGGCGGCGCGCTCTTCGAGGAGATGGTCTATGACGGCCAGGGCCAGCTCCTGACCGGCTCGCTCATGGACTATGCGGTGCCGGCGGCCGGCGACCTGCCGCCGATCGAGACCGTCCACCTCGAGTTTCCCTCGCCCCGCAATCCGCTCGGCGCCAAGGGACTCGGCGAGGGTGGCGCGATCTCGCCGCCCGCGGCCATCGCCAACGCGGTCGAGGACGCGCTGGCGCCGTTCGGGGTCCGGATCACGGCCACACCCGTGAGCGCGGCCCGCGTCCTCGCCCTGCTCGACGCCCGCCGCCGATAACGCAGCGCCCCTCAGCCGCCGCGCGCGGACGCGAACAGGGCGGGCAGCCGGGCCAGCGCGTCCGCGATGCGCGGGCCATACCAGCAGAACAGCTTGCCATCCACGAAATGGATGCGGCCGTCGCGCACGGCGGGCAGGGCCGGCCAGGGATCGAAGTCACGCGCGTGGACGCGCCGGAAGCGGAACGGCTCGTCCGGAAGCACGATCACCTCGGGCGCCGCGGCGGCGACCTCGGGCAGCGTCACCGTGGGGTAACGCTCCGGCCGGTCACCGAAGACGTTCGCGGCGCCGCACGCGCGCAGCATGTCGTGGACGTACGTGTCCGCGCTGATCGTCATGTACGGCCCGCGCCAGATGGGATAGAAGACGCGCGCGGGACGCCGGGCGCGCCCCGCGGCCTCGACGCGCGCCAGCAACGCCTCGAGGGGGTCCGCGATGGCGGCCGCGCGCGCCGCCGTCCCCGTCACCGCGCCCAGCTCGCGGATCATGGTGATCCCCTCGGCCACCGTGCGTGGATAGGTGACCCAGACCGGGATGCCCCACGCCCGGAGGGCGTCGACGTGCTCGCGCAGGTTCTCCTCGACGTTGGCCACCACGAGATCGGGCACGAGGCTCCGGATCTTCTCGAGATCCGGATTCTTCTCGCCGCCGATCTTCGTCTTGCCCCGGACGATGGCGGCGGGCTCGACGCAGTAGACGGTCACGCCGACGAGCGCCTCCCCGAGACCGAGCGCGCAGAGCGTCTCCGTGACGCTCGGGACGAGGGAGACGATGCGGCGCGGCGGCGCCCCGTCGGGCCACGGCGCGCCCGAGGCGTCGACGGGCGCCGCGGGCGCGCTCACGCGATGCGCCGGCTCCTCAGGCGGTCGACGAAGTCGATGACCTCGCGGGTCCGGTCGGCCAGCGCCTGGTCCCACCGCGCGATCTCCTCGAGCGGCGCGCGGCGATCGATCGCGTCCTCGAGGCTCGTGACCGCCACCCCGAACGCCTTCAGCAGCTTGCGCGTGTCGTCACTCGGCATGTGGGATGGCCTCCGGTGTCGCATCACATCATCAGGAATTTCACCGCTCGGCCGGCGCGCTCCCGCGCGCCGCCTCGCACCCCGTTCGGCTCGCGGCGATCGCGGCCTCCGGCCGCTCCGCCGCCGCTCACCTCACACTTCAATCGATGGCCAGCTCGGGCGCGTCCCGCCACCTGGCGTCGCCGTCGGGCTTGAAGTTCTTCGTGTTGACGAAGTGCAGGCCGTGGTGGAGGTTCATCTTGAACTTGCCGCCGCCGAAGCGCTCGCCGATGAAGCCGATCGGATCGTCGAGGAACGGGCCCATCTCCGCCGAGGGCAGACGCGCGAGCCACTTGAAGCGGATGGTCCCCGCGAAGGGCTCCTGCACGCCGATGGTCGCGGTGAACTCCGGCCAGACGCGCGCGAACTCCTCCAGCACCTGGCGGCGGGTCGGTCGCTCGACGCCGCGGTTGAGGAGGTTGCGCCTCAGGTAGGGCTCGACGAGATCCCAGCACCAGGCGGCGATCACGGCGAGCCGAGTGTATCACCGGCGCCGGGGATCGGGACCCGGCGCCGGCCGCCGCGCGCCGGGGTCAGCCTCTCCATGACCGGCCGCCGGGGCGATCCGATCGGACGCGGTATCATCGAGCGGTGAAGAACTTCGACGTCGCGCGCCTGTTCTCCGAGATGGCGACGCTGCTCGAGGTCAACGACGAGAGCGTGTTCCGCGTGCGCGCCTACCAGCGCGCCGCGCGTACCCTGGAGGCCCTGCCCGTCGACGTCGCCGAGGTCGCCGCCCGCGGCGGCCTGACCGACCTGCCCGGCATCGGCCGCGACCTCGCGGCCCGGGTCGAGGAGTACCTGGCCACCGGCCGCATCGAGCAGCTGGAGCGGCTGCGGGGCGGGCTGCCCGCGAGCTTCGTCGATCTCCTCGAGATCCGCGGTCTCGGGCCCAAGACCGCCCGGCTCCTCTACGACCGCCTGGGCGTGCACACCGTCGAGCGGCTGGAGGAGCTCTGCCGGTCCCGGGAGATCCTCGCCGTGGCCGGCATCCGCGACAAGACCCGCGCGAACATCCTCAAGGGCATCGCGCAGTGGCGCGCGGGGCGCACGCGCACGCTGCTCTCGCGCGCCCGCGGCATCGCCGAGCAGCTCGTGCAGACGCTCACCGCGCACGGGGGCGTGGACCGGATCGAGATCGCGGGCTCGCTGCGGCGCATGAAGGAGACCGTGAAGGACATCGACATCCTGGTCACCTCGACGGAGCCCGCCCGGGTGATCGAGACCTTCGCGTCCCTGCCCTCCGTGCTCGAGGTGGTCGCGCGCGGCGACACCAAGGTGACCGTGCGCCACCCGGACGGGCTCCACGTCGACCTCCGCGTGGTGGCGCCGGACGCCTTCGGCGCCGCGCTCCAGTACTTCACGGGCTCCAAGGAACACAACGTGCGGGTGCGCGAGATGGCCGTGCGCCGGGGTCTGCGCGTGAGCGAGTACGGCGTCTTCGAGGAGGCGACGGGGCGGAAGATCGCGGGCCGGGCGGAGGCGGAGGTCTACGAGGCGGTCGGGCTGCCCTGGATCCCGCCCGAGCTG
This sequence comes from Candidatus Rokuibacteriota bacterium, assembly GCA_016200085.1. Taxonomy (GTDB): domain Bacteria; phylum Methylomirabilota; class Methylomirabilia; order Rokubacteriales; family CSP1-6; genus JACQFL01. The sequence continues at coordinate 53,148 of JACQFL010000032.1, forward strand.
CGCGAGGACGCCGGCGAGATCGAGGCCGCCCGCGAGGGGCGCCTGCCCGAGCTGGTCACGCGCGCGGCCATATGCGGCGACCTGCACGCCCACACCGACTGGTCGGACGGCCACCACCCGCTCGAGCGGCTGATCGAGGCGGCGCAGGCCCGGGGCTACGAGTACGTGATCGTGTCCGACCACTCGCAGTCCCTGGCCATCGCCAACGGGCTGACGCCGGACCGGCTGCGGGAGCAGCTCGCCCGGATCCGCGCGCTGCAGCCGCGATACCGGATCCGCATCCTCGCGGGCTGCGAGTGCGACATCCTCGCCGACGGCTCGATGGACTTCCCCGATGACCTCCTCGCCGAGCTGGACGTCGTCCTCGCCGCCGTGCACTCGCGCTTCCGGCAGGACCGCGGGGCGATGACGGCGCGCATCGTGCGCGCGCTCGCCAACCCGCACGTCGACATCCTCGCGCATCCCACGGGCCGGCTCATCGGCTCGCGCGAGCCCTCGGACGTGGACATGGAGGCCGTGCTCGCCGCCGCCTTGCGCCACGGCAAGGCCGTCGAGATCAACGCCTCGCCCGACCGGCTCGACTTGAAGGACACGCATGCGCGCCGGGCCGCCGAGCTCGGCGTCCCGATCGCGATCAGCACGGACACGCATCACCTGTCCCACCTCGACTTCCTCGATCTCGGCCTCGCGGTGGCGCGGCGGGCGTGGATCACGTCAGGCCAGGTCCTGAACGCCAGACCCCTGGACGCGCTGCTCGCCTGGACCCACCGCTCCGGCTAGACTAGAAGCCCGTCGGGATATCGAGGAGCGCCACAGCTTTGCCGGGGTGCTCCGAGCGCTGGGGGGTCTGGGGGGCGCCCGGAGCCCCAGCTTCAACTAGAATCGCCGGGTGACGTCCGACCTCTCGCTGCGCCGGGCCGCGCTCCGGACCCTGCTCGTGGCCAAGCTCGTGGGCGGCTGGGGGCTCGGCTGGGACATCCGCTGGCATCTCTTCGTGGGCCGCGACTCCTTCTGGATCCCGCCCCACGTCATGACCTACGCGTCGGTCACCGTCGTCGCGCTGCTCGCCTTTGCGATGCTCGCGCGCGACACGCTGGTTGCCCGGCGCGGCGCGCCGTCCGCCGGCGCGATCCGGGTGCTCGGTCTCACGGGGACGCCGGGCGTCCAGCTGCTGTGGTGGGGGATCGCGGTGACGATCGTGGCCGCCCCCATCGACGATCTCTGGCACCGGCTGTTCGGGATCGACGTCACCCTCTGGAGCCCGCCGCACCTGCTGGGGATCGCCGGCGCGCAGATCAACACCACGGCGTGCCTGGTGATCGCGACCGAGTGCTGGCCCCGCGGCAACGGGCGCCGCCGCGTCACGCTCGTGATCGCCGCGGCGTTCCTGCTCGGGCTGTTCGAGGTCGTGGTCGATCCGGGATTCGTCACCGCGTTCCAGTATGGCGGCGTGTTCTTCTTCACGGTCGCCGTGCTCGGCGGCGCGTGCTTCACCTTCACGCTCGTGCTCGCGGCCCGCGCCATCGACCTGCGCTCGGGGCCGCTGCTCGTCGCCATCGTCGCCGTCCTCGTGCAGTACTCGATCATCGCGGTTTCGGATGCGGGCTTCGCCGTCTTCCAGCCGGTCCCCGTCATCCAGCAGGCGATCGCGGAGGATCCGACGTCCGTCATCGCCCTGACCCACGAGATCGGCCGGCGCACCGGCCAGCCGCCCGGCCGCTCGGTCGCCCAGCGTGTCTTCGTGGCCATCGCCGCGGTGGCCCTCGTCGCCGTCGACGCGCGACGGCGCCCGCGCGCGGCCTCGCTGGCCTTCGGCGCGGCCTTCATCGCCGTCTCGAGCTGGGGCTTCTCCCGCGCGCCCGCGCTGCGGGGGCTTCTGCCCCACGGCCTGGAGATCCCGTTCGGCGTCGGGCTTGCACTGCTGATGGCGCTCGCGGGGGGCGCGGCCGGTGTGGCCGTCGCCTCGTGGCTGAGCGAGGTAAGCCGCCCCGGAGCGCCTTCGGCCGCGACGGAAGCGAGCCGCACGGTACGCGCATCAGCGCTCCCGGCCAAGCGATGAAATCCGTGATCGCGTGAGGTGACCAAGCAGGCACTGCGCGAGCGCATCTGGTCGCTGGTGCGCGAGCGCCGCGCCGGGCGCTTTCCCTTCCGGTGCCGCGCCCAGCTCGTCGCCCCACGCCATCCCGATGACGCTGCACGACGTCCCCCTCGACCTGATCGTCACCCCCGAGCGCGTGGTCCGCCCTTCACGCCGGCTGGCCAAGCCCAGGGGGTATCCACTGGGAGGAGCTGTCGGAGGCGCAGATCGCCGAGATCCGCGTGCTGCGGCGGCGGCGTGACAACAGGCGCTAGGCCGAGTCGCCCACGACGGCGAGTCCGCACGAGCGCGCGGCCGTGCCCAGGGCGGCGTCGTGGGTGGCCATGATGATGTCGCCACCGCTCTGCTCGCGCCACAGGAGCGCCGTGGCGAGGTGGATGGCGTCGAGCGTGCCGAGCTCGGTCGGCAACGGATGGGCGGCGCGGGCGAGCACTGGCGCGGTGACTTCCACGACCTCGATGCTCTCCAGCAGGCGGAAGACGGCCTCGCGTCGCCGCGCCAGCTCCTTGTCCGGGAGGCCCATGCGCAGACGCACACGGTCAAGGGTACGGAGGCACTCCGTCTCGACGAGCGCGCTCGCCACTCCTGTCTGGATGGCTGCCCACTCACGGAGTGCGCCGGGCTGGCGCAGCACCTTGCGAAGAAGCACGGACGAGTCGACGTACGCGATCACCGCTCGGACTGTCGCTCCTGGGCGAGGAGGGCCACGACGTCCACCTTGAGCCGAAGCCGCGGCGGCAGCGGCACGCGAGCCAGCCGGGGCGCTCCCGGTCGGGGCGAGCGCACGGTGAGCGGCCGGCGCTCCCCGTCATAGGGCACGATCCGCGCGATTGCCGTGTTGCGGTCGAGCACGGTGAGCGTGTGCCCCCGCCGCACCGCGCGGAGATGCTCGCTCAGGCGTGCCTTGAGGTCCGCGATCCGCACCGTATCCATGACCATAATATGGTCATGACTGGTCACATTGTCAACCCAGGGAGGCGCCGGGACAGGCTCCCACGTCATATGCCGTACCGACCGGCCCCGAAGACCACGCTCAGGTCTGGCCGGGTCGAAGCCACGGGCCCGGCAATGCCGGCGGCCGCCAGGCGAGGACGGCGTCCAGCAGCGCGGGCACGCGCTCCTCGAAGAGGAGGAGCGCGGCGTACTCCGGGCGCACGAATCCTTCCCCTACCGCGTGCGCCAGCTGCACCCGCAGGCCGTCGAAGTAGCCGAGGACGTTGAGAACGCCGACGGGCTTGCGATGGATGCCGAGCTGCGACCACGTCAGCGTCTCCAGGGTCTCCTCGAAGGTGCCGAGGCCGCCGGGGAGCGCGAGGAAGCCGTCGGAGAGCGAGGCCATCCGTGTCTTGCGCTCGTGCATGCTGCCCACGACGTGCATCGCCGTCACCCCGGGATGCGCCAGCTCGCGGGTGGCGAGCGGGCCGGGGATGACGCCGATGACCTCGCCGCCCGCGGCGAGCACAGCGTCGGCGAGCACCCCCATCAGCCCGACCGAGCCGCCGCCGTAGACCAGGCCGAGCCGGCGGCGCGCCAGGGCGGCGCCGAGATCGCGCGCGGTCTCCGCGTACTCGGGGCGGGCGCCCGCCGACGAGCCGCAGAACACGCACAGCCGCGACATCAGCCCCGCGGAGCCACGTAGGCCTCGAAGAACTCGCGGGTGAGCGTCCCCGTGCAGACCTCCTCGACCGGGCCTTCGAGCCGGAGCGACCAGTCGGGCCGCACGTGGATGGCCAGCTCGCCGCCCGGCATCGTCACCGTGACACGTCCGTGCTCGCAGCGCCCGGTCCTCACCGCGGCGGAGGCCGCGCCGCAGGACGACGAGCCCGAGGCCAGCGTGAAGCCGGCTCCGCGCTCCCAGATCCGGATCTCGATGGCGTCGCGGCCGAGCGCGCGCGCGAACTGGACGTTGGTGCGGTTGGGGAACGCGGCGTGGGTCTCGATCAGCGGGCCGAGGCGCCGGGTCTCGCCGTCGTCCAGCCGGTCGACGAAGACCACGCAGTGCGGGTTGCCGACCGACACGACCGTCGCCCGCACCTCGGTGCCGTCGGGCAAGCGCAGCGGCTCGTCGACGACCTGGCGGTCGGGGCCGGTCATCGGGATCTCGGGCGCGCGGAAGGTCGCGCGGCCCATCTCGACGGTGACGAAGTTCACGTGGCCCTCGCGCACCGCGCACTGGCACTCCACGATCCCGCCCAGGGTCTCGACGGTGAACGTCGGGCTCTTCGCGTGGCCGTGATCCCAGAGGTACTTGGCAAAGATGCGCAGGCCGTTCCCGGACTTCTCCGCCTCGCTGCCGTCGGGGTTGAAGATGCGCACGCCGAAGTCCGCACGGGTGCTCCGGTGGAAGAGCAGGATGCCGTCGGAGCCGACCCCCCAGTTGCGATCACAGATCTTCACGATGGCGGGCACGGAGAGCGTCCGCCCCTTCAGATCCCCCTCGTCGACGACGAGGTAGTCGTTGCCGAGGCCGTGGCCCTTGGCGAACGGGATCATCGCGCCAGCTCCACGCGGCGGCCGGTGGCCGCCGAGAGATAGCCCGCGTAGATGACCTCGACCACCTCGCGCGCGAGGGCGCCGCCGGAGAGCGGCTCGCGCCGCGCCTGGATGGCGTCGACGAAGTCTTCCAATTCTTGGGGATAGCCGCGCATCCAGTCCTCCTCGGGGCTCGGGAACTGCCAGCCCGCGGTGGTTTCGACCTTCTCGGTGATGTACTCGTCGCCCCACACGCCGGCGTCCGGCGCGTAGACCTGCACGGCGTTGTTGGGGTTGATGTTGGCCTGCACCACGCCGTTGGTCATGTAGGCCGTGACCGTGTTGCGCACGCCTCCCAGGGTGACGTCGTTGGCGTGCACGGTGGCGCGCGTGCCGTCCTCGAAGGTGATGATGGCCACGGACCAGTCTTCCACGTCCTCCGCCGACGTGCGCGTGTAACGCCGCGCCCTGGCCACGGCGGGCAGCTTGGTGATCGTGGCCACGTCCGCGAGCACGGAGCGCGCCCGGATGGGGCGGCCGCCCCGCAGTGTGCCCTCGAAGTGCTTGAGCTGGAGCACGACGCCGACGGGGTGCGAGCCCATGCGCAGCAGCGCGCCGCCGCCCGCGCTCTTCCAGTGCCGGGCGTACGCCGCGTGCGAGCCGGAGTGGCTCTCCTCGGCTCGCAGCTCCATGACCGTGCCGCCGCCGGCCTGCATCAGCCGCCGCAGCTTGGCCACCGGCGGCGCGTACACGAAGTCCTCGGCGTAGCACAGCGTGACCCCGGCCCTGGCGACCGCCTCCAGCACCGCATCCGCGCTGCGCAGCGCCTCGGCGAGCATCCTCTCGCGCGGCACGCTCGCCTCGCCGAAGAAGCCCGTGAGCGGCTTCTCGACGATCACGTGCTTGCCCGCGCGCGCCGCCGCGATGGCGATCTCGGGATGCGCGTCGGTCGTCGCGCACACGTCGACGACGTCGACGTCGGGCGACTCGACGAGCGCGCGGTGATCGGTGAAGACGCGCGGGATCTCGAACTTTCGCGCGAAGGCCTCCGCCTGCTCCCTGGTGCGGGCGCAGGCGGCGGCCAGCTCCACCTTGACCCCGCGCAGCGGCCGGTAATTCACCGCGTGCAGGTCGGCGGCGAAGCGCGCCCCGACGATCCCGACGCGCAGCGGCGTCATCGATCGCCGTCCGGGCGCGGCCCGCCGGGCGCGAGGAGCTTGGCGCTCACCCACTCCCGCACACGCCGGCCGCACGAGCGCGCGTCGGCCGGCAGCCGGTGCTGCCATTTCCTCGCGAACCGCTCGACGGCAGCGGCTCGCATCGCCAGGTCTGCCGCCTCGCGCGCGGGGTCGCGCGCGAAGTCGCGCGTGCGCGTGCCGCCGCCCCGGTGCACGAACGGCGCGCGCACGACCACGCACTTGAGCCCGCGCTCGCGGACGGCCAGCGAGAGATCGCGGTCGTGGCCGTGGTAGAAGCCGTAGCCCTCGTCGAAGCCGCCGATCTCCTCCATGAGCGCGCGCCTGAGGCACAGGCACACCGAGTCCACGAACGCCACCTCCTCCCACGGGCTGCGCACGCTCGGCCCCTCGGCCAGGCTGTGGACGATGGTCCGCCCGACGCTGGCGCCGTCACGCCGCAGTCGCTTGGCGCCGTAGAGCCCGGCCAGCCCCACCCTCGGGGCGTCGAGCGCGGCGAGCAGCCGCGTGAGCCCGTGGGCGTCCACCATCTCCGTGTCGTTGTGCAGGAAGCAGAGGGTCTCGGTCTCGGCCAGCCGCCAGGCGCGGTTCAGCGCCGCGATCACCGGGCCGTTGTCCGGATTCCGCTCGAACCGGAGCGGGAACGCGTAGGGGAAGTTGCCGAAGAACCGCGGCGTGGCGTCGGTGGAGCCGTTGTCCAGCACCACGAGGGCGAAGGGCTCGCGCGCGGCGCGCAGGCTCTCGAGGCAGGCGCGGGTGAGCTCGAGCCCGTCGTGCACGACCATCACGAGCGTCACGCGGGGGGCCGTCACGCCCCGGCCACCCGGCTCAATCTGGTTGAAGCTGGGGGCCCCGACATGGCCCCCAGACCCCCCACGCTCGGAGCGCCCCGGGAAACCCGTGGCGCTCCTCGATGCCGCGACACGCCGCTAGCGTTGGTCGATGGGCTTGTACTGCTCGCGCGTGGGGCCCGTGTACTCGGCGCGCGGCCGGATCAGCCGGTTGTTGCCGTGCTGCTCCATGACGTGGGCGGCCCAGCCCGACACCCGGCTCATCGCGAAGATGGGCGTGAACTGGTCGATCGGAATGCCCATGGTCTTGTAGCCGGCCCCGGAGAACAGGTCCACGTTGGGGAAGATCTTCTTCTGCTCGCCCACCACGCGGTTGATGGTCTCGATGATCTGCACGGAGGAGGTATCGCCCGCCTCCTGGCCGAGCTCGAGAGCCATGCGGCGCAGGTGCTTGGCCCGCGGGTCCTCGACGCGATAGACGCGGTGGCCGAAGCCCATGATGCGGGCGCCCGGCTGGGCAAGGAAGTTCTTGACCCACGCATCCGCCCGCTCGGGCTTGCCGATCTTTTCGACCATCAGCATGACCTGCTCGTTGGCGCCGCCGTGCAGCGGCCCCTTGAGCGCGCCGATCGCCGAGACGATGCAGGAGTGCAGGTCGGCCAGCGTGCCCGCGGTGACGCGGGCAGCGAAGGTGGAGGCGTTGAACTCGTGATCGGCATGCAGGATGAGCGCGACGTCGAAGGTCTTGACGGCCAGGGGCGTCGGCTTCTTGCCGGTGAGCATGGTCAGGAAGTTGGCGGCCAGGCTCAGCCGGGGATTCGGCGCCACCACCGGCTTGCCGCGGCGGATGCGCTCCCAGGCCGCCACCAGCGTCGGCATCTGCGCCGTCAGCCGGATGGTCTTGCGCAGCTCGGCCTCGTGCGAGAGGTTGCCGGCGTCGGGATCGAAGGCCGACAGCGCGGAGACGCCGGTGCGCAGTACCTCCATCGGCGTGGCCTTCTTCGGCAGCTGGCGCAGCATGGTGATGATCTTCGGCGGGAGCTTGCGATTGGCGGTCGAGGCAAGCGCCTTGACGTGGGCCTCCAGCTCCTTCCGGGTCGGCAGCCGGCCGTACCAGAGCAGGGAGCAGACCTCCTCGAAGGTGGAGCGCGCGACGAGATCGTTGACGTCGTACCCGCGATAGAGGAGGCGGCCCTCGTGGCCGTCGATGAAGCAGATGTCCGAGGTCGAGACGACGATGTCCTCGAGGCCGGCCTTCATCACGCTCATGGGGCTCCTCTTATCGGGGAACGCTGAGAAACGCCTGCTTTTATCATGGATCGGGCCATGCCTTCAACACGGGTCGTCGACTTCTACGACCGCCACCCCATCGACGAGGGCCAGATCCTGGACGCCCTGCGCCGGCGCGGCGTGGAGCCCGCCCAGGCGCGCCCGGACGACCTCTTCGACCTCGACCAGGACCACTACGGCGGCCCGGCGGCCGTCCAGGCGCTCGCCCGGCGCGCCGCCGTCGGGCCGGCCTCTCGCGTGCTGGACGTCTGCGCCGGGCTCGCCGGCCCCGCGCGCTTCCTGGCGGCGACCATCGGCTGCCGCGTGGTCGGCCTCGAGCTGCACCCGGGCCGCGCGGCCGCGGCGCGCAGGCTCACGAGGCTGGTCGGGCTCGAGAAGCAGGTCGCCGTGACGCAGGGGGATGCGACCGCCCTGCCCTTCGGCGCCGGGGCCTTCGATGCCTGCATCAGCGAGGAAGGCCTGCTCCACGTGCCCGACAAGGCCGCCGTCCTCGCCGAGTGCCATCGCGTGCTGCGGCCGGGCGGCCGCCTGGCCTTCACCGACTGGGTCGCCCTGCCCCGCCTGGCCGACCGGGAGCGCACCCGGCTGTGGGAGTGGATGGCCGCCACGACGCTGCAGACGTCCGACGGCTACCGCGCGCGGCTCGGCCGCGCCGGCTTCGGCGCCATCGCGGTCGAGGACCTCTCGCACGAGTGGCGCCCGGTCCTGGCCGCACGCCTGCAGATGTACCGCGCGCTGGCGCCGGCCACCATCGCGCGCTTCGGCGAGCGGTGGCACCGGGAGTACACCGACGTGTACGCGTTCTTCGTGGCCCTGGTGGAGGCGGGCAAGCTGGGCGGCGCGCGCTTCAGCGCCACGCGGTGACGGACGCTCTTCGCGCGCGGCACGGATCGCGGGGCCACGCGCATCCCGCGCCCGTGTCAAGGAGTCGGCGCTCGCGCGCGGTCATCGCGAGGGCGGGGTGCCGGTGGCCGCCGCCGTCACGCGACCCCTCAGCGCATCCGCTTGAGCAGATCCTGCAGCCCCTTCTCGATGCGTCCGGCATCGCCGGGGGAAAGCAGTGAGGCGGGCACGACGCTGACGGACGGGGCGGCCGCGGTGCCCGTGACCCTGGCGCGGACGTTGCGGCCCGCGACCGCGGCGACCACGTCGAAGCTCAGGGCGCCGCTGGCGAGGTTGTACTGGCCGGCGATGGTCGCCTTGACCGCCCGGCCGTTGAAGACGAGGTCTCGCGAGGTGAGGACGCCGTCCCGGGCCTGGTACGTCCCGGTGATCGAGTCGAACTCCGCGAGCGCGGAGGACGACACGGGCGTACCCGGTCCGAGGAGCGTCCCCACCGCGCCGGCGACGCTGGCGATCGCGTCGAGCATCCGGAGCGCCTGCACCCCGACGATGCGCCCGGCGCCGATCTTCACCTGCCCCGCCCCGGACAGCGTGCGGGGGATGTCGCCCGCGGTGAAGGCCGCGGTGCCCGTGAGGTCGAGCGGGCCGCTGACGGCCTGGGCGTGGCAGAGGAAATCGACGAGCACGCGCTCGAGGGGCAACGCCCGGATGGCGAGGTCGCCCAGTTGCACGGTGATGCGCCGGTCGACCTGCGCGATCACGGTGGCGGTCACGGTGCCGCCGGCCACCGAGGCCATGAGCGGGCGGCCCGTGAAGCGGCCGTCTTCCCAGCCGGCGGCGAGCGTCACCGACGGCAGCGCGAGCGTGCGACGCCTGGGCTCCGGGCACTGGGGGTTGGTCTCGGTCACCGTGACATTGGCCAGCGCGACCTCGCCGGTGAGGACCGGCCGGCCCGCGGTACCTGCAAGCGAGAAGGTGGCCTTGAGCCCGCCGCCGAGCCGGGGCTCCGGCCCCATCGCGACAGCGACGAGGCCCTCGAGGTCCTTGCCCTCGACGGTGATCCTGCCGCGGAGCGGCGCGTCCAGCGGCGTGCGCGCGCCACCGAGGCCGAAGGCGCCGTCGGCGAGCGTGAACGTGAGCCCGCCGGGCTCGAGGCGCCCCGCGGCGCTGAACGTCACCCCGCCGGACGCCGGCGCCACCGAGAGATCCAGGCCCTCCACGCGATAGCGCGCGCCCGGCCCCGGCCGGCGCGCCTCGTACTGCACGCGCCCCTGCTCGACCATGATTCGCGAGCCGAGCAGGGCGACGTACCCGCCGCTGCCCGAACCGCCGCCCGCGCGCGGCCTCGGGGCGGGCCGCGGCTCGGCGGGCGTCACGCCGAGCGTGGCGACGTTCCAGCGACCATCGGGCGCCTGCACGAGCGAGATCGCCGGCTGCTTGAGCACCAGCGTGCCGAACTCCATGCGTCCGGTGAGCAGCGGGCGCAGGCGCAGCTGGAGCCGGGCCTCGTCGAGCCGGAGGAGGGGCGCGGAGCCGAAGGCGGGATCCTCGGCCACCTCGAGCTCGCGCACGCTCACGGCGGGGCGCGGCAGGAGCGACACCGACAGCGCGGTGAACCTCGCCTCGCGGCCGAGGGCTTGCCTGAGGTGGGCGGCGATCAGCGCCTGGGCGCGCGGGCTATCGACGAGGCGCGGGAGCAACGCCGCGGCGGCGATCACCAGGACGATGATCGCCGCCAGGACGACGAGCAGCCACCAGCGGAGCCGCAGCCCCTACCCCGTCTGGATGGCGGAGAGCTGCCAGCGATTCGGACCGACGGGCCGCACGAAGGTCCAGAACTCGTTGACCTGCTGCGGCACCGTCCGCGAGCCGTCGACGAGCCCGCCGGTGGCGTCGTCGATCGTGTAGTCCATCAGCCCGACCTCGAAGCAGACGGTGATGTAGTCCTGGCCCGACTCCTGCCAGGCCTCGCTCACGTCGGCGCGCCGGATCTCGATGCCGTCGATGATGTTGGTCAGGTGCATGTCGCGCAGCTTGTCGACCTGCGGCTGGAGCACGCCGAACATCTCCGCGGTCAGCCGCTCGCGCACCGCGGTGAGGTCGCGGCGCGCCACCGCGGCCTGGACTTCCAGGAACATCCCGCGCGCCACGTCGGCGACGTACGCCGTGTTGAAGGACGGATCCATCTGACGGATGTGGGCCACGCCGGCCGCGAGATCGGCGTTGCCGGGCTGCGGCGCCGGCGCCTCGGCGACAGCGGGGCTGCTGCCCCAGGCGGGCGTCGAGCCGTAGGCGCTGACTGCGCCGGCATACGCTGGCTGCGCCTGGCGACGGCGCAGGAATACCATGAGCAAGAGGATCCCTGCGCCGATCAGGACGATGTCGAAGAGGCCGATCCCGAAGCCGCCGTGGCCGAGGCCGCCGAAGAGCATGCTGCCGAGCAGGCCACCGAGCGCGAAGCCGGCAAGGCCGCCCATGAAGCCGCCGCCGAAGAACCCCGGGCGCTTGGCCGGCGCCACCGGGCTCGGGCTCTGGGGCACCGCGGGGGCCGCGGGCGACGAGGGACGGGCCGGGGCCGAGTACGAGCGGGAGCCGCGGCTCCCGCCGCCGCTCCCTCCGCCGGCACGCGCCCAGACATCCGCCGCGTCGGAGACGAGCCAGGTCAGGGCGAGAACGCCAGCCGCCAGCACGAGACGGGAAGGCTTCATGACCGCACCTCCACCGCCGCATTCTACCGCGATTTGGTGGCGCAGAGCCTCCAATGAAAGTTGCCGGACGGGCGCGTGAAGATCCAGTCCTCGTGCAGCTCCTTGAGCACGGTGCGCGAGCCGCCCACCACGAGGCCCGTGGTGTCCTCGACGGTGAAGTCGAACAGCGTCGCGGCGAGCCGCACGCCGACGTAGTCGCTGCCGCCCTCCTGCCAGATGGCGGCGAGGTCCGCATCGCGGACGTCGATGCGCAGGCGGCGGACCGTGTGCCGCGCGGCGCGCAGGCGCTCGCAGTAGCCCACGAGGGCCTCGAAGACGTCGGCGGTCATGTCTTCCCGCAGGGGGCCGACGTCGCGCGCGGAGACGGCGTCCTGCACGACGCGGAACGTGTGCTGGGCCCAGACGGCGAAGTCCGTGAGGTCGAGACCCGGATCGGTGGCCTTGACCTGACGCAAGCCCCGGCCGAGGTCGGCGGCCGTCGCGGGCTGGGCGATCCTGCCGAGCTCGGCGGGCGCCGGCACGTGGTCCACGATCATCGCACTGCGCGCGACGGCCGCCCAGGGATGCGGCGGGGCGTCCGCGCGGCGGCGCATGAAGGACACGAACAGGGCGAAGCCGCAGCCGAGGGCGAAGAGGTCGAGGAACCCGATCGCGGCCCCGCCCCCGAGGCCCCGGAACATCACGCTGCCCAGCACCCCCCCGACCACGAAGCCGGTGATGGCGCCCAGGGGCGTGTTGGGCAGGGATGGGGACACCGCACGGATGGACGGGGCGGGCTGAATGACCACCTCGCGCGCTCCCGAAGCCATCGCGGACGTCGGCCTGGCGGCCGGCGCGCCCGCGGCCGGCGCCGCGCTCCGGGTCGGCTTCGCCCCACCGGCCGAGGCCCTGGCGGAGACGTCAGCGGGAAGCGAGAGGAGGCCGGCCGTGGCCAGCGCGGCGGCGGTCAGGGTCAACCCCCACGTCGAGCGGGTGTCCACCCTTCGGTTGTCGGCGCTTCAGTGTCGGAGCCTGAGGTCTTTCTTGAGAATCTTCCCCGTCGGGTTCTTCGGCAAAGTAGGCAGGAACTCGACCGATTCCGGCACCTTGTAGGGGGCGATGGCCTCGCGGCAAAGGGCCTGGAGCCACGGGCGGAACGTCCGGCGGCGATCGCCGGCGACGAGCGCCGGACGATCGCCGTGGTAGCGAGCGGCCGCCTCGAGAAACTCGGCGGCGACGTTCACGGGATCAGGAGGACTTTCCCCGTGGTCTTCCGACCCTCGAGCGCACGGTGCGCCTCGGCGGCCTGGGCGAGGGGGAACTCGAACTCCATCCGCACCCGGAGCTTGCCGTCGCGGATCCAGCCCAGCACCTCGCCGGCCCGCTGCGAGAGCTCGGCGCGCGTGATGACGTGGTGGTTCAGGCTCGGCCGCGTGAGGAAGAGCGAGCCCTTGGCGTTGAGGACGCCCGGATCGAACGAGGTGATCGGCCCGGAGGAGGCGCCGTAGAGGGCCATGAGCCCGCGCACCGCGATGCACTCGAAGCCCTTGAGGAAGGTGTCCTTGCCGACCGAGTCGTAGTTGACCTGCACGCCCTTGCCCCCGGTGATCTTCTTCACCTCGTCGACGAAGTCCTGCTTCGTGTAGAGGATGACGTGGTCGGCGCCGGCCTCGCGCGCCAGCTTCGCCTTCTCCTCGGTGGAGACGGTGCCGATCACGGTGGCGCCCCGCATCTTCGCCATCTGGACCAGCAGCAGCCCGACGCCACCCGCGGCCGCGTGGACCAGACACGTGTCGCCCGGCTTGAGCGGCCAGGTCGACGTCGCCAGGTAGTGCGCCGTCATGCCCTGGAGCATCGCGGCCGCGCCCTGCCTGGTGCTGACGCCCGGGGGGAGCACGACGAGCCGGTCCGCGGGGACGACCGCGTACTGCGCGTAGGCGCCAGGCACGCCCGTGTAGGCGACCTTGTCGCCCACCTTCACGTCGGTGACGCCCTCGCCGACGGCCGTCACCTCGCCGCCCGCCTCGAGCCCGGGCGTCATCGGCAGCTCGGCCTTGTACTGGCCGGAGCGGAAGTAGACGTCGATGTAGTTCAGGCCCGCGGCGTCGACCTTGACGACCGCCTGCCCTCGGCCGGGCCGGGACTCGGGCACGTCCTGGAGCTCGAGGACTTCGGGACCGCCGGTCTTGGCGAGGCGAATGGCTTTCATCGAGTGACCTCCTCGTGGGAGTTGCCGGGAAGCGGGCGGAAGTATAGCACTCCGAGCACCCACACCCACATCGCCCGGCACTCGAGCGCGAAGGGCAGGAAGCCCGCGTAGCCGAGCACCGGCATCTCGAAGAGCTTGACGTCGGGCAGGAACGGCACCGTGTACGTCCACTTCGTCAGCGCCCAGTAGTTCCAGAACTCCCACAGCAGGCCGCACACGAGCCCGCTCGCCAGCAGCGAGGCCAGGCGCGAGGCATCGCCCTCGCCCAGGTCGCGCAGCCAGGACTCGCGGCCTGCGCGGTAGTTGAGCGGCTCGAGCAGCAGCGCCCAGCCCGTCCACACGAGCACCACCGTCCACGAGGCGACGACGATGAGCGGCAGGACGACGGCGAGCGCGCCGGCCGCGATCGAGGCGTCCAGCAGCGCCGGCGGCGGGGTCCACGGCCGCACGCGAACGCGCGCGAGCACCGAGGCGCGGAGCGCGGCCGCCGTCAGGAAGAGCGCGGGGAAGATCGTCGCGAACGACCAGTCGTACCCCACGCGGCGCAGGAGCAGGTTGGGCTCGAGGCCCCAGTAGTGCCACCAGAGCCCGAGCAGGTCGTCGCCGCCGCGCCAGAAGCGCGGGGCGTTGTACCACTCGAAGAGCCACCAGGCCCCGATGGAGCAGAGCGCCACCCCGAGGCCCTCGGCGCGGTCGGTGGTGAGGTAGGAGCGGCCGATCAGCCGGAAGACCAGCGCGTCGGCGAAGAGCACGTAGCCGGTCCAGACGATCGGCGTGAGCCAGAAGCCGACCCACCGGACGCCCGAAAGGAGCGCGGCCTCGGCGCCGAGGATGACGCCGAGGCCGAGCCAGCCGTGCAGCGGCACGAGGGGACTCTTGCTTCGGATCAGGCCTTCAGCAGGCTCCGCACCTCGTCGACGACCACCTGGCGCCAGGGCGCGACGTTCTCCGCGCGGGTGCGCCGGCGCGTCTCCAGCATCGCCTTCTCGAGCTGGTCCGTGAGGCCCTGCGGCCGCTCGATGAGCCGCGCCACCTCGTTCATGTGCTCGTCGAAGAACGCGAAGACCGGGATCGACTTGAAGATGCCCTTGTTGAGGTACTGGTCGATGAGGTCGGGGTTCTTGTCGCGCAGGAAGACGCGCGTCTCGACGTTGGGGTTGCCCTCCACCAGCTTGAAGAGCACGGGCACGTTGTAGAGCGCGTCGCCGCACCAGTCCTCGGTGATCACCATGACGTTCAATCTCTTCCCCAGTTTCTCGAGGGCCTGCCGGTCCTCGGGCTTGATCGTGATCTCGCCGAGGAACTTGACGAACTGGTCCTTGTTCTGGCCCATCTGGTCGAGGTACTGCTGCGGGGTCATGCCCTGTGCGAACCGCTCCCTGGTGACGGCCATGTCGTGCCCTCCGCTGGAAATGATCACCGCATCTTCGCGAAGTCGATCGCGAACCTGATAACGGGGTGGCCGTCCTGATCGCGGATCAGGAGCACCGCCTTGCCCCGGGGGTCGATGTCCTTGACGGGAAACGCGTAGGTGTTGCGCGCCAGGTAGGTGCCACCCTCCTGCTTGAGCGCGGTGCGCTCGTTCTGCACGAAGGCGGGCTCGATCTCGAGATCGTGCACGAGCAGGCGCGGCGCATAGAAGCGGGCGAAGTCCTCGCGTCGGCCCGTGAGGTGCACGGAGAAGAGCAGGCGGTCCTTCAAGGCGCTGAGGATCTCCTCCTGGTCCGCCGGCTTCACCGGACGGTTCTCGAAGGCGGCGTTGCGGGCGGCGATGGCCAGGCGGTGGAACGGCGTGATCACGGTCACGCTCTCGCCCGGGGCGTGCTCGATCCGCCACTCACCGCCCCAGACGTCGGCGGTGATGCTCTTCTGCCCGGTGCGGAGCGCCTCGGCCTGCAGCTTGTCGGTGAGCGCCAGCCACGCGGCCGCGGCGTCCGAGGCGGTGATCGCGGCCATCGTCACGGCGACGAGGCAGGCCAGGGCCTGGGCGCGCGACGTCACGGCCGGGGACGGGCCGGCCACATCGGCTCAGCGCCCGTTCGAGGCCGGCACGTCGCCGACCACGACCTGGTCGAACGAGCCCGGCACGAAGAAGCGGTTGGCCACCCGCATGACGTCGGCGGCGGTCACCCTGGCCACGGCGGCCTTGTAGCGGTCGGGATAGTCGAGCCCGAGCCCGGCGTCCTCGATCGAGACGATGAAGCCGGCCACCTTGGCCGTGGTGTCGAGCCGGAACGGGTAGGAGCCGATCAGGTAGTCCTTCGCCAGCTGGAGCTCGGCGGCGGAGACGGGCTCCTTGCGCAAGCGGTCCAGCTCCTCGCGGATCTGGTGCAGCACCTTCGCGATCTCGGCCGTCCGGGTCTGCGCGCTCACGTAGTAGGCCGAGCCGTACTTGCCGGGCGAGGCGTAGCCGAAGGCGCCGTAGACGAGCCCGCCCTGCTCCCGTAGCCGCACGTACAGCCGCGAGGTGCTGCCGCCGCCGAGGATGTAGGAGGCGACGGCGAGCGGGAAGTACTCGGGATCGGTCTGGTTGATGGCCTGGCGGCCCATCATGATGGTGGCCTGGCTGAGCGCGCGCGTGATGCTCTCGCTCCG
Source organism: Candidatus Rokuibacteriota bacterium (assembly GCA_016200085.1). Taxonomy (GTDB): domain Bacteria; phylum Methylomirabilota; class Methylomirabilia; order Rokubacteriales; family CSP1-6; genus JACQFL01. The sequence continues at coordinate 69,329 of JACQFL010000032.1, forward strand.
CGGCGAGCCGCCCGGGCGCGCCTTCGGGATGACGGGCAGCGGCGTGGCCGGCCGGGGCCAGGCCCCGAAGCGCGCCAGGACCTCGCGCCGCGCCTCGTCGACGGTGACGTCACCCGCCACGGCCACGATGGTGGCGTCGGGGCGGACGGACTCGCGGTAGAACTTCACCACGTCATCGCGCGTCAGGCGCGCCACCGACTCGGGCGTGCCGTACACGCGCCGGCCGTACGGGTGGCCCGGGAACACCAGCGGCGCGACCGCGCGCACGGCGACCGATTGCGGATCCTCCTCGGAGCGCCTGATGGCCGCCTGGATCTCGCTGACCTTTCGCTGCAGCTCCGCCTCCGGGAACGTGGGCGCGAGCATGACCTCGCGCATCAGGTCGAGCCCGAGCGCGAAGTCGCGCTTGAGGACCGAGAGCGAGACGCCGATGCCGTCCTGGCCCGCGCCCGCCTCCAGCGCGCCGCCGACGAACTCGATGGTCTGGTCCAGCTCGACGCCGCTGCGCTTCTCGGTGCCGCGCGTGAGCAGGTCGGCGGTGAGGTTGGCGAGCCCCGGCTTGTCGGGCGGATCGAGCACCGAGCCGGCGCGCGTGTAGGCGCGCGTGATCACGATCGGCACGCCCGGCCGCTCCGCCACCAGGAGCACGATGCCGTTGGGCAGCATCTCGCGGTGGGCGAGCGGGCCGGCCGGCCGCGCGGGCGTGGCCGCGACGAGCACGATCAGTACGAGGAGCATGGAGACGATCGCGCGCCGTCGCATGGGTTCTAGTCTAGCTGCTTTCGGAAGCGCAGCACGGACAAGGTGAACACCACCGCCCCGAACGCCACCAGCGGCAGCAGGCTCGACCACAGGTACTCGATGCCGATCCCCTTGAGGACGATCCCGCGCACGATGCGCAGGAAGTACGTGAGCGGGATGATGGCGGCCAGGTACTGCGCGCCCACCGGCATGCCCTCGATGGGGAAGAGGAGGCCCGAGAGGTAGATCGACGGCAGGAAGGTGAGGAACGCGAGCTGCATCGCCTGGGGCACCGTGCGCGAGGCCGCGGAGATGAGGATGCCGATGCCGAGCGTGCCCCACATGAAGACGAGCGAGAGCGCGTACAGCAGGGGCAGGCTGCCGCGGATGGGCACGTCGAAGACGAAGTGGGCGACGAGCAGCGCCATCGTCATCTGGCCGTACGCGAGCAGCAGGTTCGGGATGATCTTGCCGAGCAGGAGCTCCCAGCGGCGGATCGGGCTCACGATCAGGGCCTCCAGCGTCCCCCTCTCACGCTCGCGCACCACCGCGATGGCCATCACGCTGATCGTGGTCTGCATGAGGAGGGCGCCCACCAGGCCGGGGACGATGAAGATGGCGGAGACGAGGTCGGGGTTGTACCAGGCGCGCACCCGCATGTCCAGCGGGGGCTGGTCCCGCCGCACCACGTTGCCCTGCACGGTCTCGCTGAGCACCCGCAGCGAGCGGTCGGCGCCGAGCGCGGCGGCGGCGTTCATGGCCGAGGTCGCCACCTGTGGATCGGAGGCGTCCACGATCACCTGCACCTCGGCTTCGCGACGGGCCAGCCGGGTCGCATAGTCGGGCGGGATGACGATGCCGACCTTGGCCTGGCCGCCGTCGATCAGCCGCGCGATCTCCCGCGGGGAGGCCACGAGATAGCGGATGTCGAAGTACTGGCTGTTCTCGAAGGCCTCCAGCAGCCGGCGCGCCTCGAGGCTTCCGGACTGGTCGAGCACGGCGGTGGGGACGTGCTTGACGTCGGTGTTGATCGCCCAGCCGAAGATGAAGAGCATGACCACTGGCATGAAGAGGGCCAGCGTGAGGGCCAGGCGGTCGCGCCAGAGCTGGATGAACTCCTTGGCGATGATCCCGTAGAGGCGGCTACCCACGGCCGTCGCCCCCCCGCGCCAGCGCGCGCAGCTGCTCGCGCACGCGCGCCTTGCGCTCCTTGTCCACGAACGACACGAAGAGGTCCTCCACGGAGGGTTCGACCTCGCGGGCCCACCGGGCCTCGAGGCCCTGCGCCCGCAGCCGCGCGAGCACGGCGTCCGCGTCGAGCGCGCCGGACGCGAGCACCAGCCGCAGCCGCCCGCCCACCCGCATGACCTCCTCCACGGCCTCCCAGTCCGCCAGCGCCTCGCTCGCGCGACGTGGATCGCCGGCCTCCACCTCGACGACGTGGGCGCGAAAGGCCTCGGACTTGATGAGCGCGGGCGCGCCCTGCGCGATGATCTTGCCCTGGTAGATGAAGCCGAGCGTGTCGCAGAGCTCGGCCTCGTCCATGTAGTGGGTGGTGACGAGGATGGTCGTGCCCTCGTCGGCGAGGCTCCGGATCAGCGCCCAGAACGTGCGCCGCGAGACGGGATCGACGCCCGCCGTGGGCTCGTCGAGGAACACCAGGCGCGGCGCGTGCACCAGTGCGCACGTGAGGGCCAGGCGCTGGCGATAGCCGCCCGAGAGCTTGCCCGCGAGCTGTCGCTCGCGCCCGCCGAGGTCGCCGAGCCGGATCATCTGCTCGAGCCGGCGGGCCCGCTCCGCGCGGGGCACCTCGTACACGCGCGCGTAGAACGTGAGGTTCTCCAGCACGGTGAGGTCGTCGTAGAGCGAGAAGCGCTGCGACATGTAGCCGATGGCCGACTTCACCCGCTCGGGATCCTCGCGCAGGTCGATCCCGAGCACGCGCCCCTCGCCCTCGGTCGGCTCGAGGATCCCGCAGAGCATCCGGAGGGTGGTCGACTTGCCCGCCCCGTTGGGGCCGAGGAAGCCGTACAGCTCCCCCTCGCGCACGCTGATGTCGACGTGATCCACCGCCGTGACCGCGTCGAACCGCTTGGTCAGGCCGCGGGTGACGACGGCGAGCTGGCCGGACGCGTCCCGCAGGCTCACGGCGCCGGGCGGCCCCTCAGCGCGCCGGCAGGATCTCGGCGTCGGCCGGCATGCCGGGCTTGAGCAGACCGTCGGTGTCCTTGACGGCGAGCTTCACGCGGAAGACGAGGTTCACGCGCTCCTTCTTCGTCTGCACATTCTTGGGGGTGAACTCGGCCTCCGACGACACCTCGCTGACGGTGGCGAAGAACTTCCGCCCGGGAAAGGCGTCCACGCTGATCGTCGCCGGCTGGCCGACCTTGACGCGGCCAATGTCGGTCTCCGACACGTACGCGCGTAGCCAGAGATCGGTCGTGTCCAGGAGGGTCACGATCGACACCCCGGGGGTCAGGGTCTCGCCCGCCTCGGCGTTCTTGCGCAGCACGACTCCCGTCAGCGGGGAGACCAGGCGTGTCTCGTCGAGCCGCGACTGGGCCAGGGCCGCCGCCGCGCGCGCCTCGGCGACCTGCGCGCGCGCGGCGGCGATGGCCTCCGGGCGCGAGCCCGCCTTGAGGAGCGCCAGCCGCTGCTCGGCGGCGCGCACCGCGGCCCGCGCGGCCTCCACCTCGTACTGGCGCGCACCGGCCTCCACCAGGCTCAGCTTCTCGCGCGCCGCCGTCTCCGCCGCGACCGCGGACTCGTAGCCCTGGCGGGCACGGTCCACCTCCTGGGCGGCCACGAGGTCCTTGGCGAAGAGCTCGCGCGTGCGCGTGAACTCCCGGTCGGTCCACTCGCGCTTGACGGTGGCGTCACGCAGGCTGGCGCGGGCCTGCTCGATCTCCTGGGCGCGGGAGCCCGCTCGCAGATTCTCGAGATCGGCCTGGGCGCGGTCGAGCTGGGCCTGCGCCTCGCGGATCTCCTCGGCTCGGCTGCCGGCCTCGAGGTCACGCCGCCGCGCCTCCGCGGTGCCGACGGCCGCCTGGGCGCGGCGCAGATCGGCCTGCAGCTCCGCGGGGTCCAGGCGCGCGATGAGCTGGCCGCGCTCCACGGGCTGCCCCTCGCGCACCGCCAACTCGACGATGCGCCCGGTGATCTTGGGGCTCACCCCGACCTGGCGCGCCTCGATGGTCCCGGTCACGGCGAGGGCACGGTCGTCGGTGGCGAGGCGGCGCGCTGCCCACGTCGCCGCGATGCCCGCCGTCAGCACGAGCGCCGCCACGGCGGCCAGCCGGAGCGCGCGCGCCATCACTTGAGGGGCAGCAGGACGCCGGCCGTCTTCCTGTCCGGAAGGAACCACGCGCGGGCCACCCGCTGCACGTCGGCGGCGGTCACCGCGCGCACGCGCTGCACGAAGTCCCCGGCCAGCGCCCAGCCGCCGATGAGCTCGAAGCGCGCCAGCGTGCTCGCGCGGGAGTGGACGGAGTCCTCGGCGAAGACGAAGGCCGCCTCCGTCTGGTTCTTGGCCCGCTGCAGCTCCTCGTCGGTCACCGGCTCGCGGCCCAGGCGGTCCATCTCGGCGAGCAGCGCCTGCTCCACCGTCTCGGGCGACTGGGCGGGCATCACGGTGGCGTAGAACCAGAACAGCGGCGGATCGAGCGCGAGGTAGGAGTAGTCGCCGCCGGCGTCGAGGGCGATCTGCCGCTCGTAGACGAGGCGCTTGAACAGGCGCGAGGCCCGGCCGCCGGAGACGATGGTCGAGAGCACCTCGAGCGGGATCGCGTCGGGGGAGCCGTGGTCGGGCACGTGCCAGGCCAGGTAGACGATGGGCAGCTGCGCCTGCTTCTTGACCGTCACCCGGCGCTCGCCGTTCTGCGGCGGCTCCACCGCGAGGACCGGCGGCGGCGCGGCGCCGCGCGGGATCGCCCCGAACCGCGCCTTGATCTTCGCGAGCAGCTCGGGGGCCTTGAAGTCGCCGACCGCGACCACGATGGCGTTGTTCGGGACGTAGTACGTGCGGTAGAAGGCCCGGATCTGCTCGGCGGTGATCTTCCGCACGTCCTCGACCCAGCCGATCACCGGCTGGCCGTAGGGGTGCGCCTTGTAGGCCACCGCGTTGACTTCCTCGCCGAGGTACGAGCCGGGGTCGTCTTCCGTGCGCGTGCGGCGCTCCTCGAGCACGACCTCCCGCTCGGAGTCGACCTCCCTGGGATCGATCACGAGGTTGCGCATGCGATCGGCCTCGAGCTCGATCACGAGGTCGACTCGGTCGGCGGCGATGTCGACGTAGTAGGAGGTCCAGTCCATCGTGGTGGCGGCGTTGTCGTGGCCGCCGTTCTGCACCACGAGGCGCGCGAACTCGCCGCGCGGGTGTGCCGGCGTGCCCTTGAACATCATGTGCTCGAGGAAGTGCGCGACCCCCGTGACCCCGCGCGCCTCGTTGCGCGCCCCCACGCGGTACCAGACTTGGAACGACACGATCGGGCTGCGGCGGTCCTCGAGCAGCAGCACGCGCAGGCCGTTGTCGAGGTCGGTGGCGAGCACGGGAGCGGCGGGGCCGGCGGAGGCGGGCCCGAGGCCTCCGGCGAGGACGGCGAGCGCCAGGGCGGTCGACAGGACGGCGCGCAGCATACGACGATTATACGCGCCACCGTGCCGCAGCGTGTCAGACGGCGAGGGGCGGTGTATCATCGCCCTCGTGATCCCCGCCGCGCTGGCGCTGGCCTTGCTGCTCGCGATCCCCTCCGCGGCCGGCGCCGACACCTGCAACGAGGCGTTCACCACCCTCTTCGAGCGGCTCTCCCCTGCCGTCGTGTCCATCCAGGCGACGAAGATCAACAAGGCCAAGCCGCAGCGGCGCTTCGAGACCATCGTGGGCTCGGGCGTGGTCATCGAGCGCGACGGCCAGGTGCTGACCAACGCCCACGTCGTCGACGGCGCCGGCACGCTCACGGTCGCCCTGGACTCCGGCGACCGGGTGCCGGCGAAGGTCGTCGGACTGGACCCCGTCATGGACATCGCGCTGCTGAAGATCGAGCCGCGGAGCGCGCAGCCGACGGCCCGGCTCGGCGACTCCTCCACGATCAAGGTCGGGGCCGAGGTCGTCGCCATCGGCAGCCCGATCGGCCTGGACCAGACCATGACCCGCGGCATCGTGAGCGGGCTCAACCGGATCCTGCCCGGCGCGCCGGATCAGCCGATGATCCAGACGGACGCCGCCATCAACCCCGGCAACTCCGGGGGGCCGCTCGTCGACCGCTGCGGCGGCGTGATCGGGATCAACACCTACATCTCGGAAGACGCGCAGAGCGTGGGCTTCGCCGTGCCGATCAACGCCGTGAAGGCCACGCTGAAGGAATTACGTGAGGTCGGCCGGGTGGTGCGACCGTGGATCGGCATCCAGGGCCGCCCCGTGGACCCGCGCCTGACCTCGATGATCAAGCTGCCGCTGCAGCCGGGCTACCTCGTGGAGATCGTCTTCGACGGCAGCCCCGCGGACAAGGCGGGCATCCGCGGGGGCACGACCTCGGTGGCGCTCGAGGGCGAGGAGTACCTCCTGGGCGGCGACATCATCACCGCCATCCAGGGCCAGCCGGTGCGCAGCCACGAGGAGTACATGGTGCGGCTCCGGGCGTTCAAGCCCGGGCAGCGCGCGCGCCTCACCGTCGTGCGCGAGGGCCAGAGCCGCGAGGTCAGCGTCACCGTCTCCGAGCGCCCGCGCCTGCCCTCCGACCTCGCAGATTAATGTACTGGGGGGCCTCGAACGGGCCCCCCAGACCCCCCGGCGCTCGGCACGCCCCGGGAAACCCGGGGCGCCCCTCGATCCCCAGACCCCCCGGCGCTCGGCACGCCCCGAAAACCCGGGGCGCTCCTCGATTCCCTAGCCTCCCTCAGCGCGAGCGTGAGCCCGATCGTCCGGCGAGCGCGCGATAGGATTCGAGCGACGCGGTATCCGGGGCGTCGACGTGCACGTGCAGGAGCGAGGCGCTCACGGTGCCCCGGTCCCGAGGGCTGCCTGGGCCACCAGGCGCCGCGCCGTCGCGAACACGCGGCGCAACATCGGGCGGGTGAGCTTGCCGGTGAAGGTGTTCTGCTGGCTGGGGTGGTAGCACCCGAGCAGGGCGATCCCGTCCTCGAAGCGCGTCACGCTGCCGTGGCCGAAGGCCGGGCGGGCGCGCGCGGGCGGCGCGCCGAGCGCGCGACGCGCGCGCAGGTACGCCTGCCAGCCGATCCGGCCGAGGCCCACCACCACGCGCACGCGGTCGAGCAGCACCAGCTCCTCGAGCAGGTAGGGCTGGCAGCGGGCGATCTCCGTGATCGTCGGCTTGTTCGCAGGCGGCGCGCAGCGGATGGCCGCCGTGATGTAGGCGCCGCGCAGCGTGAGCCCGTCGTCGCGGTGGACCGAGCCCGGCTGGCTGGCGAAGCCGGTCTCCCAGAGCGCGCGGAAGAGCCAGAGCCCGCTCTGATCGCCGGTGAACATGCGGCCCGTGCGGTTGCCTCCGTGGGCGGCCGGCGCGAGCCCGACGAGGAGCAGGCGCGCGGCGGGATCGCCGAATCCCGGAAGCGGCCGCGCCCAGTAGGCCTGTCCCGCATACCGCCGCGGCGGCGCCACGGCCACGCCCTCGCGATGGGCGACGAGGCGGGGACAGCGCCGGCAGACGACGATGCGCGCGTTGAGCGCGTCGAGGCGCGCGTGGCTTTTCAAGGCGCCCGGATTGTGCCACGGTACATCGCATGGCGCGACAGGAGGGGCGCGCGACTGCCCGCGTCCCCGCTCTCATCGTCCACGGCGGCGCCGGCGCCGATCCGGCCGAGGGGCGCGCGGAGCTGCGAGAGGGCGTGCGCGTCGCCGCCGCCGCGGGCTGGGGTGTGCTCGCGGGTGGCGGGAGCGCCGTCGATGCCGTGGAGGCGGCCGTCCGCGTGCTCGAGGATCACCCGGGCTTCAACGCCGGCCGCGGCTCCGTGCTCACGAGCGCCGGCACCGTCGAGACCGACGCCTCGATCATGGAGGGCGACCGCCTGTCGTGCGGCGCCGTCGCCGCCGTGGCCGGCGTCGCCAATCCCGTCACGCTGGCCCGGCGGGTGATGGAGACCGGCCGGGTGGTCCTGCTGGCGGGGGATGGCGCGCGGCGGTTCGCCCTCGCCACGGGGGTGCCCGAATGCGATCCGGCGTCGTTGATCACGGAGCGGCAGCTCGCGCGCTGGCGCGAGCGGACCCAGGCTGCCGAGCCCGTGCGCGGCACGGTCGGGGCCGTCGCGCTCGACCGCGCCGGGACGGTCGCGGCGGCCACGTCGACGGGCGGCACCGCCGGCAAGCTGCCGGGACGCGTCGGCGACAGCGCGCTGATCGGCTGCGGGACGTACGCGGACTCGTCGCTCGGGGGCGTGTCCTGCACGGGCAGCGGCGAGGCGATCATCCGGGTCGTGCTCGCCCGGCGCGCCCTCGACTTCCTGAAGGAAGCCGACGATGCTGCCTACGCCGCCCGGGTCGCTGTCGATCTGCTCGTCGAAGAGGGACGGGGCGACGGCGGCCTGATCCTGATCGACTGGCGTGGCCACATCGGGCACGCGACCTCGACGCCGCTGATGCCCGTGGCCTGGATGTTCCCCGCCCTGGCCGAGCCCTGCATCGCCTTCTAGTCCGGTGATCGGCCCCCACGACATCGAGGCAGCCCGCGCGCGCCTGAGGGGCGCGATCCACCAGACGCCCTGCGCCTACTCCGAGACACTCTCGGAGCTGACGGGCACGCGCTGCTGGGTCAAGCTCGAGAACCTCCAGATGACCGGCTCGTTCAAGGAGCGCGGGGCCGCCAACCGGCTCCTCCAGCTGTCCGCGGAGGAGCGCCGGCGCGGCGTGGCGGCGGCGAGCGCGGGCAACCACGGCCTCGCCGTCGCCTTCCACGCCGCGCGCCTCGGCGTGCCGTCGGTGATCGTGATGCCGGAGTGGGCGCCGCTGATCAAGGTGGCCTCGGCGCGCCACCACGGGGCCGAAGTGATCCTCGCCGGCGCGAACTACGACGAGGCCTACGAGCGGGCCTGCGCGACGGCGAAGGAACGCGGGCTCGTGTTCGTGCATCCCTTCGACGATCCCGAGGTCATCGCCGGCCAGGGCACGCTGGGCTTCGAGGTGCTCGAGCAGTGCCCCGACGTGGACGCGGTCCTCGTCCCCGTGGGCGGCGGCGGGCTCGTGGGCGGCGTCGGCATGGCCATCAAGAGCCGGCGCCCCGAGGTCCGCGTGATCGGGGTCCAGGCCGAGGCGCTGCCCGGCATGCTTCGCTCGCTCGAGGCTGGCCGGGTGGTCGCCGCGCCGGCGGCGGTGACGATTGCCGACGGCATCGCGGTCCGCCAGGTGACCGAGCGGACGCTCGCGCTGGCGCGCGCCCACGCCGACGCCGTGGTCACGGCCAGTGAGGAGGAGCTCGCCAACGCCATCCTCGTGCTGCTCGAGGTGGAGAAGACCGTGGTCGAGGGCGCCGGCGCCGCCCCGCTGGCCGCCCTGCTCCATCGGCCCCTGCGCCTGCAGGGCGCGCGGGTCGTGCTGGTCTGCTCGGGCGGGAACATCGACGTCACCATGGTCGCGCGCATCATCGAGCGCGGGCTCGTGAAGGGCGGCCGGCTCGTGCGCCTGGGCGTCCTGCTGCGGGACCGGCCGGGCGAGCTGGCGCGCCTGACGGCGGTGATCGCCGGCGAGCGCGCCAACATCGTCCACATCGAGCACGATCGCGCGTTCGCCCCGGAGGCCGCCATCGGCCAGACGCAGGTCGAGCTGACCCTGGAGACCTCGGGGCGCGAGCAGATCGAGCGGCTGATCGCGCGGCTCGAGGGCTCCGGCTACCGGGTGGAAGAGCGGCGCGGCTGAGCCGGCCGGCGGCGGGTCAGCCGCGTGGCGGCGCCGGCGGCGTGAGAGCCGTCTCGAGCACGCGCGTGATGACGGCGCGCGTTCGGTCCGCCAGCTCCTGCGCCGCGCTGCGGGGGTCGGCGTCCGGCGCGGGCCGCTCGAGCGGGTGATACGTGATCGTCACCCGGCCCCGGCGCGGCAGCCTCTGGCCGTGCGGCCACGCGTCGTGCGCGCCGGCGATCGTCACGGGCAGCACCGGCGCGTTCAGGGAGACGGCCAGCCGGAAGGCGCCCAGCTTGAAGTCGCCGACGCGGCCGTCGGGGCTGCGCCCGCCCTCCGGGAAGATCATCAGCGCCTCGCCGGCCTTCACCAGCCGGATGGCCGCCCGGACGGCCCGCGTGTCGCGGCTCTCCAGCTCGACGGGAAACGCGCGCAGGCGTCGGATCAGCCACGCGAGCCCCGGCACCGCGAAGAGCTCGTTCCAGGCCATGTAGTGCACGGGACGCCGGACCGGTACGGTGACGAGGGGCGGATCGGCATACGTCTGGTGGTTGGGCGTGATGATGACCGGACCGGTGACCGGGATGTTGGAGACGCCGCGGAGCTCGAGGCCGAAGTAGAGGCGGCACGCGCGGTGGAAGCCGGGCCGGAAGACGTCGAGGACCGGGGTGCGCACGCGCCCAGGGTACAGAAAAACGACGGGGCCGGCACGAACCGACCCCGTCGGGGATGGGCGAAGCGAGACGGTTTTAGTCCTCGTCCTCGACGCCGAACGCAGCCTCCACCGTCTGCAGTTGCCGGCCGTACCGCTCGAGGCGGTCCTGACAGCGCACGCAGGTCTCGACCTCCGGCATCACGCGCAGGCGGGCGGGAGCGATGGTCTCCCCGCACTCCACGCACGTGCCGTACTGGCCCTCGCGCAGGCGCTCGAGGGCCGTCTTCAGCCGGTGCACCCGGTCGACGAGCAGCTCACGGGTGGCAAAGCCGATCTCGCGATGCTCGTTGAGCTGGATGGTGTCCACCTCGTCCGCGAACGGGGAGTTGTCTCCGATGACTCCGGGAATCTCCTCGAGGGCGACGTTGCCATCCATCCGACGCAGCCGGGCGGCGGCCGCCTTGAGGTCCTGCTCCAGCCGCACTCGGATCCCTTTCATCTGTCCCTCCGTCTGTGAAGTCGCGCCCTTGTTATGCAAGGCATGTACCGACCACTTCGACGGGGGATGAGGCGAGTTAATTCATTGAATTCATGGAGGTCAGACCTCTGACCAGTGTCAGGGAACTGTTCCGGGGCGGGCAGAATGCCCGGGTGTTTCTGACGGTCATGCCCCTGTGACAGGCAGCAGGCGGAGGCCGAGTCTTCGTCCGGCTCCGGGTGGCGGCCAGGAGTTCCTTCCTCACCGGGTCAGCGCGCGGACGCACCCCGCTTGCGGCGCCGCGCCACCCCGGTGCGGATGGCGGCGTCGGCCACCGCCGAGGCCACGGCCTCGACCACCCGCCGGTCGAACACCGAGGGCGTGATGTACTCCTCGCTCAGCTCGTCCTTGCCCACGATATCGGCCAGGGCCTGGCCCGCGGCGACCTTCATCTCGTCGTTGACGCGACGCGCGCGGACGTCGAGAAGGCCGCGGAAGATCCCGGGGAAGCCGCAGCAGTTGTTGATCTGGTTCGGGTAATCGGACCGGCCGGTGGCCATCACGCGGACGGACGACCCCACCTCCTCCGGCTGGATCTCCGGCACGGGGTTGGCCATCGCGAAGACGATCGGATCGCGGTTCATGGCCTTGATGTCCTTGAGCGAGACCACGCCCGGCCCGGAGAGTCCGATGAAGACGTCGGCTCCGGCGAGGGCGTCGCCCACCGTCCCGCGCAGGCCCTTGGAATTGGTGTGCTTGGCGAACCACTCCTTCATCGGGTTCATGTTCTCGGTGCGACCCTTGTAGAGCACGCCGCTGCGGTCGCAGGCGACGATGTGCTTGGCCCCGACCTTCATCAGGAGCTTGGCCGTGGCGATGCCCGAGGCGCCGGCGCCACAGAACACGATGCGCGCGTCCGGCAGACGCTTCTTCACGACCTTGAGGGCGTTGAGCAGCGCGCCCATCACGACGACCGCGGTGCCGTGCTGGTCGTCGTGAAAAACCGGGATGTCCAGATCGCGCTGCAGGCGCTGCTCGATCTCGAAGCACCGCGGCGCCGAGATGTCCTCGAGGTTGATGCCGCCGAACACGGGCGCGATCGCCTTCACGGTGGCAACGATCTCGTCGACGTCCTTGGTGGCCAGACAGAGCGGGAAGGCGTCCACGCCGGCGAGCTCCTTGAAGAGAAGCGCCTTGCCCTCCATGACCGGCTGAGCGGCACTGGGGCCGATGTCACCGAGCCCGAGCACGGCCGAGCCGTCGCTCACCACCGCCACCATGTTCTGCTTCACGGTCAGCGTGTACGCCTTCTCGGGATCGTGGTGGATGGCCATGCACACGCGAGCCACGCCGGGGGTGTAGACCATGGCGAGGTCGTCGCGCGTCTTCACCGAGACCTTGCCGCGGACCTCGATCTTGCCGCCGAGGTGCATCAGGAACGTCCGGTCCGAGAAGTTCACGACCCGCACGCCCGCGATGGCCTTCAGGCGGTCGACGAGCTGCTGGCCGTGGCGCTCGTCGCTCGCCTTGACCGTGATGTCGCGCGTGATGGTCGCCTTGCCGACCTCGACGAGGTCGATGGCGCCGATGTCCCCGCCCCCCTTGCCGATGGCGGACGTGACCTTGCCGAGCATCCCGGGCTTGTTGGTGATCTCGAGCCGGATGGTCAGGCTGTAGCTGGCGCTCGGAGCATTGAGCATGGTGCCTCCTCCCACTTCCGCGGCGGACCGACCAGGGCCGCGAAGTGGCGGGTATTCTACCCCGCGGCCGGGGGCAAGGGGCGAGAAAGGGCCGGGCCGCTCAGCTGCCCGACGGCGAGGCCGACGAGGAAGGTGAGCGCGCGCCTCATCCCTCGCGCACGCAAACCGGCGGTTTGCGGCCGCCGATGGGCGCATAGTACGCTCGGACGAGCACGAGCGCGGCGCGCGCCGGGGGGGAGGCTGGATGATCGACGTCAAGACGGCTGACCGCGAGTTGCAATATTACGTCCGCCCGCAGACCTTTCCGGTGGCGATCCGGATGCTCGGCGCCGGCGAGGACATCCCCGAGCGGGCCAAGCGCCCGGCGCGCGACTTCAAGAAGCTCAGCATGAACTGCCAGGTCATCGACATGGCCCGGCGGTACGGCTGGACGATCGCCCTGACGCGCGAGGACCACATCTGCGCGCTGGGTATCGCCGCGCTCGGCTTCGAGAAGCCGACGCACCTGCACGCCTCGGGCACCCTCTGCGAAGGGATGTACACCGAGACGAAGGAGGCGGGTCAGCGCTCGGAGGCCGCCTCCGATCGCTTCCCAGCCGGCCGGTACCACACGCTCCTCGTCGCCCCGCTCGATCGGGCGACGTTCGAGCCGCACCTCGTCTGCGTGTACGCGAATCCCGCCCAGGTCATGCGACTCGCGCAGGCCGCGCTCTGGAAGCGGGGTGGCAAGCTGACCTCGTCCTTCGGCGGGCGGATCGACTGCTCCGAGATCATCGTGACCACCATGCGGACGGATCAGCCGCAGGTCATCCTGCCCTGCTCGGGGGATCGGATCTTCGGCCAGACCCAGGACCACGAGATGGCGTTCACGATCCCCTGGGGCCAGATGGAGGAGATCGTCGAGGGGCTCAAGGGCACGCACGACGGCGGCATCCGCTACCCGATCACCCAATTCATGGAGTACGAGGCCAAGCTGCCCGCGCGCTACCTGGAGGCCAACCGCCTGTGGGACGCCGAGAAGGGCAAGGCGCCCTACAGCAACCGGGAGCGCGTGGTGGCGGCCTACAAGCGGTCCTTCGCCGACCGCGTGCCCGTCTATCCGATCGTGGCGTCCTTCGCGGGCACGCTCGACGGGCTCAGCATCGAGGAGTACTGCACCAACGTCCCCGGGGCCATCACCGCAATGCTGAACTACTACGAGCGCTACCAGCCCGACGTCGTGCTCGCCTACAACGACCTGGCCAAGGAGGCCGAAGCCTTCGGCTGCCGCGTCAAGTACTCGGACTACGTCGTGCCCTCCATCGACCGGCACGTGCTCGCCGACGACAAGAGCGTCCTCGCGAAGCTCGTGATGCCGGACCCCTACAAGACGGCGCGGCTGCCCGGCTTCCTCGAGCAGTGCGAGGCGCTCGTCAAGGCCAAGCCCCCGGCGGCCATCGGCGCGGTCGCGGTGGGCCCGTGGACGATCGCCATGCTGCTGCGCAATCCGGAGACCATGCTGCTGGACACGTTCGAGGACCCGGGATTCATCCACGACGTGATGCGGGTGGCCACGGACTTCAGCAAGCTCTGGGGCGAGGCCATCGCCAAGACCGGCATCGGGCTCAGCTTCTCGGAGCCGACCGCGTCGATCAGCCTCGTCTCGCCGGACAACTACCGCGACTTCATCGCCCCCTACCACAAGGAGCTGGTGGACCACTTCAAGGCGAAGAAGATCGGGGTCACCACCCACATCTGCGGCACGACGTATCCCATCTACGAAGATCTCATCCAGGCGGGCTTCACGACGATTTCCTTCGATCTCGACCAGCAGGGCGACCCCACGCTGTACGTGGACCAGCTCGAGCGGTTCGTGCAGGTCGCGCGCGGGCGCGCCGTCGCCATCGGCAACGTCGACGCGACGAAGTTCGAGAAGACGTCGCGGGAGGCGATGTACGCCGACGTCAAGCGGTGCGTGGACACCGCGGCCCGACACTCGGGCTTCATCCTGTCGACGTCGTGCGAGATCCCGCCGAAGTCCGACCCCGAGATCGTGCGCTGGTTCATGGACGCCGCCCACGAGTACGGGCGCTACGACCGTGTGTTCGAGGAGACGCCGCCGGCGCCCGCCGCCGCGCCGCCGCGCGAGCCTCGTCGCCCGTCCTGAGCGCACGACGGGGCCGGCCGGAATGACCCGGCCGGCCCCGTCCTTCAGGGCCGCTTGCTGTGCGGAGGCGCTACCACTTCACCGGCTTCGAGGGACGGTGCGCGTAGCCGCTCTCGCGGCCGCCGCCGCCGCCCGGACGCCCGCCGCCCGGACGGCCACCGCCCGGACGGCCGCCGCCGGGCCGATTGCCACCGCCGCCGCCGCCCGTGCGCGGGGCCTGCGGGTTCGAGACCTCGACGGTGATCCTGCGCCCATCGAGCTCCCGGCCGTTGAGCTGGGAGATCGCGTTCTGCGCCTCTTCCGAGGACTCCATCTCGACGAAGCCGAAGCCCCGCGACTGTCCGGAGAACCGGTCGGTGATCACCGTGGCGGAAAGAACCTTCCCCGACTGGGAGAAGAACTCGCGGAGACCTTCGCTGGTCGTGGAGTAGGAAAGACCGCCGATGTAGAGTTTCGCTGCCATCTGGACTCCTCCTCGGACTCTCTTCCTCGATTCGACTCGTTCACGCCCCGGACGGAAGAGACAGTTCGCGGAGGCGAGGTCCAGCCCCTACGGCAGACTCCTCAAGTGTACATCCGGAGGGCACGGGCGCAACTGCCGCGGCCAGCGCTTCAGCGCGTGAGCGCGAAGCTCAGCGCGGGCGCATCGCCGGCGGCGTCGGGCACCACCGGGAGCGCCGGGTCGACCGAGGCCGTCGTCGCGGGGGGCAGCCCCGCGGCGGCGCTCTGGCGGTCCGTCAGGCAGGACAGCTCGGCGACGGCCAGCACGAGAATGACGCCGATCAGGCTGAGCACGAGCGCGCGGAAGGCCATGGCGGTCTAGGCGCCTCCCATGGACGTCGCGAGCACCTTCAGCAGATCGTCCGGCGCCGCGGGCTTGGTGATGACGGTGAACCCGGCCAGCTCGAGCGCGACGCGGGACTCCAGCGACGCCTCGGCCTCCATCAGGACCACGACGGGCACGCCGGGCGCGACGCGATCGAACAGCGTGAGGTGCTCGAAGGCCGTCAGCCGCAGCTGGCGAGCGTCGACCGCGATCAACGAGACCGCCGCGGACAGGAGCACCCGCACGCCCTCGCACAGGTTCTCGGCCAGCTCGACCGCGACGTCGCGATCCAGGCACGCCAGCCCGAGGGTCTCCATCATGCGGTGGTCGTTGTCGATCACGAGAAATCGCTTCATCACATCTCCTGGCGACCGGAGTCGAGCGGCAATGACAACAGCAACGACGATGCCAGATCCACGGAGCGCGTAAGTGGGCAGACTCTTGGAGGCGGCGAGCCGGACCAAGGACAACCGGGCGCCGCGATCGGGCAGAACGCCCGCGCCACCGAGGCATCACGCCCGGATGGGAGTGATCGAGATCCTGGGCACGACACGCCGCTCCCCCGGTGCCCCCCGCGTCGCCCGACCCTTGCGCGGGCCCGAGCGGCGGATGCGGCGGCGAAAGTCAGCGCTCGAGCGGTGTCTTCGGTGCGACCATCCTACCCGCGGCGATAGCCGCGCGTCTCCATGCACGACGCGTAGGCGTGGGACACGATCGTCTGACCGATCCACACGCGCGCGGTGTCGAGGATGCCGCCAACGAGGAGATCGGGGGTGCGGCCGGCGGAGAGCGATGCCTCGTGGCAGCGATGCTCGTCGAACGTCAGCTGCTGCATGCTCGCCGACGGCTGCTTCCACTGCTCCGGCCGGCCCAGGTAGGTCGTGCAGCCCGTGGTGGCAGCGAGCAGGCCCAGCGCCAGAACGACGTTTCGCACGAACGCCTCCTTTCGACGTCCGGGGGAGCGACCGCCGCTCCCCCCGACACCCCCCAACGGTTCCCCGGGGCGTCGAGACGTCGCGCTTTGCGAACCTCGACGTCGGGGGTAGCGACCGCCGCTCCCCCCCGACGGTTCCCCGGGGCGTCGCGCCTTCGCGCTGTCGGACCCGCGGGTGCGCCCGCCCACGACCGCCACGGTCGACGTCACCGGAATTCTTCCGCGCGGATATTGTAGGCGATGACCTTGCGATAGAGGGTCTTTGGATCGATCTCGAGCAGGGCGGCCGCCTTGCCACGATGGCCCCCCACCTGCTTGAGCGTCGTGACGATGTGCTGGCGCTCCATCGATTCGAGGCTCCCGCCGCCCCCGGCGGCCGCGGGAGCCGGCGCGCGGCCGGCGATCTCGGGCGGCAGGTCCTCGAGCTGGATCTCGTCGCCGGAGGACAGGATCACCGCCCGCTCGAGGGCGTGCTGCAGCTCGCGGACGTTGCCCGGCCAGTCGTAGACCTCGAGGGCCGCCAGGGCCGCGGCGCCCAGGCGCTTGACGCCGTACGCGGCATGGGTCTCGAGGAAGTGCCGCGCCAGCAGCGGCACGTCCTCGCGCCGCTCACGCAGCGGCGGCAGCGACACCGTGATGGTGTTGATCCGGTAATAGAGATCCTGGCGGAAGTCGCCCGCCTTCATCGCGTCCGCGAGATCCCGGTTGGTCGCGGTAACCACCCTCAAGTCGACGCGCCGCGGCCGGGTGCCGCCGACCCGGAAGAACGTCGCCGACTCCAGCACGCGCAGCAGCTTGACCTGGCTGTCCGGCTCCATCTCGCCGATCTCGTCCAGGAACAGCGTGCCGCCGTCCGCGAGCTCGATGAGACCGGGCTTGGCGCCGACGGCCCCGGTGAAGGCCCCCTTGTCGTGGCCGAAGAGCTCGGACTCGAGCACCTCACGGGGCAGCGCGCCGCAGTGGATCGGCACGAACGGCCGCTCGGCCCGTGCGGAGCGCTCGTGGATGGCCCGCGCCACCAGCTCCTTGCCCGTCCCGCTCTCGCCCAGCACGAGCACCGAGGAGTCGGTGGGAGCCACGCGCTCGATGATCCGCAGCACCTCCTGCATGCGTGGGCTGCGCGTGAGGATGCCCCCGAACGGCTCGGCGCCGGGCGCGTGCGCCCGGAGGGCGACGTTGTCGCGCAGGAGCTGCCCCTTCTCGGCCGCCTTGCGGACGAGCAGGTCCAGCTCCTCGATCCGGGCGGGCTTGGTCAGGTAGTCGTAGGCCCCGAGCTTCATGGCCTCCACCGCGGTGGCCACGTCCTGGAAGCCCGTCATCACGATCACCTGGGGAGCGTCGGCGGCGCCGTGGATGTCCCGCAGCACCTCGATGCCCGCGCGCCTGGGCATCTTCATGTCGAGGACGAGCACGTCGTAGGCGGCCTCGCCGAGCCGGGCCAGCGCGGCTTCGCCGTCGGCGACGCCCTCCACCTCGTGACCCTTGCGCGCGAGCTCCCGGACCACCAGCTCGCGCAGGTTGCGCTCGTCGTCCGCCACGAGAACCCGGATGCCCCGGCTCACTGCGGCAGCACCACGCGAAAGACGCTGCCCTTGCCCACCCGTGAGGTCACCTCGATCCGCCCGCCGTGATCGGTCACGATGCCCTGGGCGATGGCCAGTCCGAGTCCCGTGCCCTGGCCGGGCGGCTTGGTCGTGAAGAACGGATCGAAGATGCGCGGCAGGACGTCGTCGGGGATGCCGGGGCCTTCGTCCTCGAACTCGACCTCGACCTCCCCCCGGTGCGGCCGGGAGCGGATGGTCAGCGTGCCCTTGCGGCCCATCGCGTCGAGCGCGTTGGCGGCAACGCCGAGGAAGACCTGGCGCATCTGGCCCTCGTTGACCGTCACCCGGGGCAGGCTCGGGTCGAGCTCGGTCTCGAAGCGTCCCTCGACGAAGCGCGCCTGGTGGGCGAGCAGCTCCACGGTCTTCTGGACCAGCGCGTTGAGGTCGGTGGGCGCCCGCCGGCTGCCCGGCTCGCGCACGAACTGCAACAGGCTCCCGGTGATCTCCTTGCAACGATACGCCTCTTCCTCGATCAGCCCGAGGTAGTGGCGAAAGTCCTCGATCTCCGGCCGCGAGGCCAGCGGCTGCTCGCGCGCGCGCCCGAGCAAGGCTTCCGCGCAACCGGCGATGGTCGCCAGCGGGTTGTTCAGCTCGTGGGCGACGCCGGCGGCAAGCCGGCCCGCCGTGGTGAGCCGCTCGGTGAGCAGCACCTGGCGCTCGAGACGCTTGGCGAGGGTGACGTCCTCGACGAGCAGGGCCAGGTGGGTGACGGCGTCGCCGGCGGGCTCGAACGGCGCCGCGGTGAGGCGGAACGTCTTGGCCTCGCCGCCGACGGCCGTCTCGGTCTCCAGCGAGGCGATCCGCCGGGTGGCGAAGGCGGACCGGAGGAACCGCTCCACCGGGGCGCCCTGCTCCGCGGGCAGGAGCGCCGTGAACGGGCCGGGACCGGTCGCCGCGGGCAGCAGCCGCGCCCCGTCGCGGTTCACCCGCGCCACCGCGAGTCCCGCGTCGAGCACGAAGACGCCGAGAGGCAAGGTCTCGAGGATGACCTCGACGAAGCGCTTCTGCGCGTCGAGCTCCCGCGTGCGCTCCGCGACCATCGCCTCCTGCTGGGCGTAGAGCCTGGCATGCTCGAGCGCGATGGCCGCCTGGTCGGCCAGGGCCAGCAGCAGCTCCTCCTCGTCGGGCGAGAACCGGTGGACGTCGCGGCGCAGGACGGTCACGGCGCCGATCGCGCGCTGACCGACGCGCAGCGGCGCGGCCAGCATCGAGCGGAAGCCGCCGCCCCCCGAGAGCTCGCGATAACGCACGCGCGCGTCCTCGGCGAGGTCGGCGCTCTGCACCGGCCGGCGCTCGGCGACGGCGAGGCCCGCGATCCCCTCGCCCTCCTTGACGCGGATCTGGCTGACCGTCTCCGCGGGGAGATCGAGGCTCGCCACCGAGACCAGCTCGCGGGTGACGGGATCCAGCGTGGCCAGCCCGCAGGAGTCCACGCCGAGCACGCTGCGGGCCTCTTCCAGGATCACGCGGATCGTCGCGTTGACGTCGAGGCTCGCGCTGACGGCGCGCCCCGCCTCGAGCAGCGCGCGCGTCTCGCGCGCCCGACGCACGCTGGCCTCGAAGAGCTGCGCGTTGTGGATGGCGATGCCGGCCTGCTCGGCGAACGCTTCGAGGATACGCTGGTGATGAGCGCCCAAGGCGGCCGGGCGCGTCGAGAACGCCGAGATGACCCCGATGAGGGAGCCGCCGACGCGCAGGGGCACGCAGAGCATGGAGCGGATGCCTTCACGCTCGTCGATGTCGCGCCGGGCCGAGCGCGGGTCGCGGCGCACGTCGTCCACGCGCACGGCCTCGCCGCTGGCCGCGCAGGCACCGATGATCCCCTCGCCGGGCGGGATGCTCAGGGTGCGCCACTCCTCGGTGCGCATGCCGTGCGCGGCCACGTGGCGCAGGCGCGCGCCGCCCTGCTCGAGGAGCCCGATCCCGCAGCCGCTCGAGCCGATGAGGGCCGTCACCGAGCGGCTGATGCGGTCGAGCACCGAGCCGGTGTCGAGCCGGGCGGTGATGGCCTGGCTGGTCGCGTAGAGCGCGGCGAGCTCCTCGGCGCGCCGCCGGCTCTCGTCGAGCAGCCGGCGCTGCTCGATGGCCGAGGCGAGCGGCCGGGCGAGCTCGCCCGCCGCGTCCACGTCGCCGTCGTCGAAGCCGGCGGGCGCGCGCGTGGCGAGGATCACCGCGCCGAACACCGCGCCGCCCGAGGCGAGCGGGACCAGCGCGGCCGAGCGATAGCCGCGGCCGAGGAGCGCGCGGCCGTCCGGCCCGGCGGCGGCGAGGTCGTCCACCCGCACCGACGCCCCGCCCGCCACCACGCGGGCGACCAGGGTGCCGTCGAGCGCCATCCGCTCGTCGCGGCGCGCGCCCAGATGCAGGCTTCGCGCGAGGAGGTCGAGCACCGCCACCTCGGAGCGCTCGGCGTCGACGAGGCCCACCGCGATCGCGTCGAACGTCACCAGCCGGGCCACGCCGTCGGCGAAGCCCGCCAGCACGACGTCGAGCGGCTCGCCGCCAGCGCCGAGCCGCGTGATGTCGTTGAGCGCGCTCGTGCGCAGGGCGCGGCGGTGGAGCTGCCAGACGCGGTGGATCGCGGCGCCGAGCTCGCGCGGGAAGCCGGCGGGCAGCGTGCGCTCGGTGAGCCGATCCGTGCGACCGGCGAGCACCAGCGCACCGGTCACCTCCCGTGGCGGGCCCAGCGCCACGCGCAGCACGGCCAGCGTGCGCCCGCCGGGCAGCCGCACCCGCGCGAGCTTCGCTCCGGGGCTCGTCATCGCCTCGAGGAGCCGGCCCTTCAGCGCGACAGCCGGACGCCGCGCGAAGGCCGTGACCATGAGCGGGGCGGCGTGGGGCGGGTGGAAGCTGAGGGCGCCGGCCTCCGCGCCGGAGAGGCGGACGAGCCGGGCCAGCGTGCGACGAAGCCCCGCCTCGAGCGGAACGTCCGGATCGATGTCGGGGGGAGCGAACGCCGGGCCGTTCCGGCGAAGGGGGTGAGACCTCCTTCGGTCTCCCCCTCCGCGACGCTCCCCACCCCGTTCTCGGTGATTCATCGGCGGGATCGTCGGTCGGGGATCAGTTGAAGCGGAGGACGCGGCCGGGGAGGCTGCCGGTGTGCTCGCCGTCCTTGATCACCAGCGAGCCGTTGACGACCACGTGCTCCACCCCCGTCGGGTAGCGGTGAGGGTCCTCGTAGGTGGCCCGATCCGCGACGTGGCGCGCGTCGAACACCACGAGGTCGGCCTTGGCGCCGGGGCGTACCACCCCGCGGTCGCGCAGTCCGAGGCGGCGCGCGGGGAGCCCGGTCATCTTGTGCACGGCGTGGGCGAGCGGCAGCAGGCGCTGCTCGCGCGCATACTCGCCGAGCACGCGGGGGAAGGTGCCGTAGCTGCGCGGGTGCGGCTTGCCGACCGCCATCTCGCCGTAGGGCGCGAGGGCCGAGCCGTCGGAGCCGATCATCACCCGCGGATGGACCAGCGCCCGGCGCAGGTCGGCCTCGTCGAGCTGGAAAAGGATCATCGACGCCCCGCCCGCCTCGTCGACGAGCAGCTCGAAGGCGGCCTCCATGGGATCCATCCCGCGCGCGGCCGCGATCTCGCTGAGACGCCGGCCCTCGGCGTCCTTGCGGCGGGCGCAGTACGCGATCATCACGTTCTCCCAGCCCATGCGCTGCACGAGCCCCTGCCCGCCCGGCGGCGACTCGACCTCGCGGCCGATCCGCGCGCGCTCGCGCGGATCGACCAGCCGCTTGAGCATGGCGTCGATCCCGCCCTCGAGGGCCCAGTCGGGCAGCAGCGTGCGCAGCGACGTGCTCGAGGCCGTGTAGGGGTAGACGTCGCCCATCACGTCCAGGCCCTCCGCGCACGCGGCGTCGATGAGCGCGAGCTCCTCGGCGACCTTGCCCCAGTTGGGCCGGCCCGCCGCCTTGACGTGGCTCACCTGCACCGGGCAATCCGCCTCGCGCCCGACCCGGATCGCCTCGGCCACCGCGTCGAGCAGGGTCGCCCCCTCGCCCCGGATGTGGCTCGCGTAGAAGCCGCGATGGCGGGCGGCCACCTTCGTGACCTCGATGATCTCCTCGGTCGTCGCGAAGGACCCGGGGGCGTAGATCAGGCCGGTTGACACGCCGCACGCGCCGTCCTCCATCCCCAGGGCGACCATCCGCTGCATCTGCTTGAGCTCACTCGCGGTCGGCGGGCGCCGCGCGAACCCCATGGCGGCCACGCGCACCGTGCCCAGGCCGATGAGCTGGGCCACGTTGAGCGCGGTGCCCCCGGCGTCGAACGCGTCGAGGTACTCGCCGACGGAGCGCCAGCGGAAGTCCATGCCCGAGGGCGTGAACAGGGCGAAGCGCTTGAGATCGTCGAGGAACTCGGTGGACGCGGGCGCGGGCGAGAAGCCGCAGTTGCCCACGACCTCGGTGGTCACGCCCTGGCGGATCTTCGACTCCGCCCGGCGGTTGCCCCAGAGCCGCCAGTCGGAGTGCGAGTGCATGTCGATGAACCCGGGCGCCAGGACCTTGCCGGCGGCGTTGAGCGTGCGGCTGGCCGGCTCGCGGCTGAGATCGCCCACCGCGGCGATCACGTCGCCCTGGACGCCGACGTCCGCCCGGCCCCCGGCGATGCCGGTGCCGTCGATGACGGTCGCCCCGTCGATCTTGAGATCGAGCATGCTCAGAGCCCCGGCGCGGCAGAGAAGGCCAGCACGCGCTCGCACCACGCGGCGACGGCGAACAGGGAGGCGTCCCCGCCGGCGGCCGCCGTGAGCTGCACGGCGGTGGGCAGGCCCGAGGGCGCGACGCCGCTCGGCAGCGAGATGGACGGCGTGCCCGACCAGCTCCACGGCGCGCAGAAGGAGGCATCCCCCGTCCACCCCAGGCCGCGGGGCGCGACGCCGGGCGCGGTCGGGCTCAGCAGGGCGTCGTGGGCGGCCAGGATCGGCATGACCTCCTCGCGGAAGGCCAGCCGCGTGCGGTTGGCCCGCACGTAGGCCGGCGCCGGGTGCCCGAGGCCGCTTGCCACGCCGGCGCGGATGCCCGGCCAGAACTCGTCGGCGTGCTGGCGGAACGACGGCTCGTGATAGGCCGCCGCCTCGCTCTCGACCACGACCTGGCCGGCGGCATGCAGGTCCGCGAACACGGCCGGGAGCTTGACCTCGGTCACGCTCGCCCCCGCCGCGGCGAGCGCGGTGGCGATCGCCTGGATCTGCGCCGCGTTCGCGGGCTCGGCGCGGGCGAGCAGCTCCGGCGCGAGCGCGAGGCGCGGCGGGCGCGCCGGGGGCGTCGCCGCGTACCCGGCACCCGTCAGCACGCCGAAGCCGAGCGCCGCGTCGGCGACGCTCCGCGTGAGCACCCCCACGTGGTCGAACGACCACGCGAGCGGGATGACGCCGTCCACGGGCACGAGGCCGTAGGTGCCCTTGTAGCCGACCACGCCGCAGAACGCGGCGGGCCGCAGGACCGAGCCCACGGTCTGGCTCCCGAGCGCGAGCGGCACCATGCGGGCGGCGACGGCGGCGGCCGACCCCGACGACGAGCCGCCCGGGGTGTGGTCGGCGTTCCACGGGTTGGCGGTCGGCGCGGGATCGCGGTAGGCGAACTGCGTGGTGTGGGTCTT
Source organism: Candidatus Rokuibacteriota bacterium (assembly GCA_016200085.1). Lineage (GTDB taxonomy): Bacteria > Methylomirabilota > Methylomirabilia > Rokubacteriales > CSP1-6 > JACQFL01. The sequence continues at coordinate 92,855 of JACQFL010000032.1, forward strand.
GCCGAGCACCACCGCGCTGGCCGCGCGCAGCCGCGCCACGCACGTCGCGTCGAGGCCCGGCCGCGTGTGCGCCCACGGCCGGGCGCCCCCCGTCGTGGGCATGCCGGCGACGTCGATGATGTCCTTGGCGCCCACGGGCACGCCGTGCAGCGGACCGCGGACGCGGCCCGCGCGCGCCTCGGCGTCGCGCTCCGCCGCCGTCGCTCGCGCGGAAGGCGCGTCGACGTGCACCCACGCCTTGACGCGGGGCTCGACGGCGTCGATCTGCGCCAGGCAGGCGTCGAGGAGCGCGCCGGAGGTGAGCCGGCCGGCCCTGACGGCGGCGGCGGCCTCGGCGAGGCCGAGGGTCTGCGGATGGACGGCGGCTTCACCGGATGGCATCGAGCACCTCCGCGACGACCTCGAAGCGTCCGAACGAGGGCATGAGATAGGCTCCCGCGTGGCAGCGGCGGATCTCGCGCACGAGCTCCTGCGCCATCGCGATGCCCGCGGCGAGCGCGCCGTCGCCCGCCTCCCGCAGCCGCGCGCGGACCGCGTCGGGGATCGTGATGCCCGGCACCTCGTTGTGCAGGAACTCCGCGTGCCGGAAGCTGTGCAGCGGCAGCACGCCGACGAGGACGGGCACGCCGAGCGGTCCGCAGCGCTCCAGGAACCCCTCGAGCGTGGCGAGGTCGTAGACGGGCTGGGTCTGCAGCCACGTCGCGCCCGCGGCGACCTTGCGGTGGGCGCGCTCGGCCTCGCGGCCGGGATCGCTCGAGCCGGGGTCGAGCGCGGCGCCCACGACGAACGACGTCGGCTCGCCGATGCCGTTGCCGGTGGCGTCCTGCCCCTCGTTCATGCGGCGGATGACCTCGAGCAACCCGATGGCGTCGACGTCGAACACCGCCGTCGCGTTGACGTAGTCACCCGCGCGCGGCGGATCGCCGGTCATGGCGAGGATGTTGCGGATGTCGAGCGCGTGGGCGCCGAGCAGGTCGGCCTGGATGCCCATCAGGTTCCGATCGCGGCAGGTGAAATGCATGTTGACGTCGAGCCCGGTGGCGTCGCGGATCAGGAGCGCCGTCGAGAGCACCGCCATCCGCACGCGCCCGAGCGAGCCGTCGTTGATGTCCACGATCTCGACGCCGCGCTCCTTGAGGAGCTTGGCCCCCTGCACCAGCTTCTCGACGGTGTGGCCGCGGGGTGGATCGAGCTCCACCGTGACCACGAAGTCGCCGGCGGCGAGCCGGCGCGCCAGCAGCGTCGGCTCCGCGGCGGTGCGCAGGCCGATGGCCTCGCCCGCCTCCCGCGGCCGCGCGCGGGTGACCGGCGCCGCCGTCACCCGCGGCACCGCGCGCCGCCGGTCGAGCACCTGGCGCATCGCGACGATGTGCGCGGGCGTGGTGCCGCAGCAGCCGCCGACGATCCGCGCGCCCCCGTCGATCATCCGGCCGGCGAACTCCGCCATGTAGCCGGGTGACGAGAGGTACATCAGGCGCTCGCCCACGCGGCTGGGCAGCCCGGCGTTGGGCTGGATGGCCAGCGGCAGCCCGCCCGCTTCCGGCACCATCTGCTCGAGCACCTCGAACAGCGTGCTCGAGCCGACCGAGCAGTTGGCGCCGAGGGCCTGCACCCCGAGCTCGCGGAGCGCGCGCGCCACCGCGGGCGCCGAGCGTCCCGTGAAGGTGCTGGCGTCGTCGGTGAAGGCCATCTGGGCCACGATGGGCAGGTCGGTGACCGCGCGGATCGCGCGCACCGCGATCGCAATCTCGGTGAGGTCCGAGAACGTCTCGGCCACGAAGGCGTCAACGCCGCCCTCGAGGAGGGCCTCGGCCTGCTCCCGGAAGGCAACGGTCGCCTCCTCCTCGCTCACCGTGCCGAGCGGGGCCAGGTATCGCCCCAGCGGGCCGATCGAGCCGAGCACGAGCACGTCGCGCCCCGTGCTCTCGCGCACGTCGCGGGCCAGGCGCGCGCCGCGCCGGTTGATCTCGCGCACGTCGCCGGCGGCCCCGTGAGCGGCGAGCTTGAAGCGGTTGGCGCCGAAGGTGTTGGTCTCGATCAGGTCCGCGCCGGCCGCGACGTACTCGGCGTGCACCGACTGCACGAGGGCGGGCTGGTGCAGGTTCAGGACGTCGAAGCAGGCGTCGAGGGCGACGCCGCGCGCGTAGAGCTGCGTGCCCATGGCGCCGTCGCAGAGCAGCGGCCCCTCCGCGAGGCGGCGGTCAAACGCGTGCGACATGGGCCTCCCGCAGGCGCGCGAGCAGCCGGCGGACGGACGCGTCCACGCTGAGCCCCGCGGTGTCCACGGTCAGGTGGGCGCGACCGTAGTACGCCTCGCGCTCCCGGTAGAGCGCCGCGATCTCCTCGGGCGTTCGCCCCAGGAGCATCGGCCGGTCGCCGCTCCGGCGCGCGCGCTCCAGGAGCTCGGGCAGGTCGCCACGGAGCCAGACCACGGTGCCGAGCTCGCGCAGCGTCTGCATCCGGCCCTCGCGACACGGCAGCCCGCCGCCGGTGGCGATGACGTCGCCCGACTTCAGGCGGATGGCCTCGAGGATCTCGCCCTCCAGGGCGCGAAAGCGCGCCTCGCCGTCCTCGCGGAAGATCTCGGGGATGGAGCGGCCGGCGGCGGCGGTGATCATGTCGTCGGTCTCGACGAAGCAGCGCCCGAGGCGGCGGGCGAGGAGGCGGCCGCACACCGACTTCCCGGCTCCCATGAAGCCGACCAGGATGACGTTGTCCAGCCGCATCACCGCATCGTACAGCCGGGTGCGCAGGGACGCAAAACCCCGCGGATGGACTCGGAGTCTTCGGCGGGCGCTCCGATGGTCAACTACTCGCGAGCTGGATGGCCTTCGCGGCGGCCAGGCCCGCGATCTCGCCGGCCGACAGCCCGAGATCCTCGAGGACCTCGCGGGTGTGCTCGCCCAGGCGCGGCGCCGCACGGCGCACCTCGCGGGCCACGCCCGTCGCCATGAACGGCGTGTTGAGGGCCCGCAGGCGCCCGTAGCCGGGCTGGTCGATCTCGGTCACCACGCCGAGGTGCTTGACGTGGGGGTCATCGAAGACCTCGTCGAACTCGTAAATGGGCCCGCAGGCGACCTGCGCCGCCTCGAAGCGCGCCACCCAGGCCGCCGTGGGGGCCGTCGCCAGCACCGCCTCCACGCGCGTCACGAACTCCGCGTGGTGGGCGAGGCGCTCGGCGTTGGTGGCGAAGCGCGTCGCCGTGCGCAGCTCCTCGTCGCCGAGGACGCGGCAGAAGCGGTCCCACTGGTCCGGGCTCAGGATGACCAGGATCAGATGGCCGTCGCGGGTCCGGAACGACTCCGCCGGGGTGACGTTGGGGTTGCGGTTGCCGGAGCGGCCCGGGCGCACCCCGGTGTCGAAGTAGTGCGCGACGGGATCCGGCAGGAGCCCGATGGCCGCCATCAGGAGGTTGACGTCCAGATGAGCGCCCACGCCGGTGCGGAAGCGCTGCACGAGGGCGGCGTTGACGGCGCCGAAGGCGACGTACGACGCGGCGAGGTCGGCGATCGACCCGCCGGGGCGCGTGGGCGGATCGCCGGGCCGGCCCGTGAGCGCCATGAGCCCGCTCATCCCCTGCGCGATCAGGTTGTAGCCGGCGCGGCGCGCGTAGGGCCCCGTCTGACCGAAGCCGGTGATCGAGGCGTACACCACCCCGGGATTGACGGCGCGAATGGCGTCGTAGCCGAGGCCCTGGCGGGCCGCCGTGCCGGGCAGGAAGTTCTCCAGCACCACGTCGGCGCGACGCGCCAGCTCGAAGGCGATGCGCCCGCCCTCGGGATGCGCGAGATCCACGGCGATGCCGCGCTTGTTGCGGTTGCACGCGGCGAAGGCGGCGTTGACCCCGCCCTCGGGGCCGCGGATGCCGCGCAGGTCGTCGCCGCGCCCCGGACGCTCGAGCTTGATCACGTCGGCGCCGAGGTCGCCCAGGAGCATCGCGCAGTACGGCCCCGCGATGACCCGCGAGAGGTCGAGGACGCGGATGCCCTCGAGCATCAGGCGCGGTCGAGGAACCCTTCCGTCATCGCGTTGACGTCGGGCATGCCCGCGCGCGCGATGGTGTTGATGCGCGCCTTGCACTCCGCCAGCGCGCGGAAGGGCTTGGCCGCCAGGCGCTCGGCATACTCGCGCACGGCCTTGAGCAGATCGACGCCGGGCACCACCCGGTGCACGAGGCCGAGCGCCTGCGCTTCGGTCGCGGTGTAGCGCCGGCACTCGAGGATGATCTCCTTCGTCAGCGCCGGGCCGACCAGCCTCACGAACCGCGTCGTGGAGCCGACGCCTAGCGCCACGCCGAGATCGACCTCGGGGATCCAGAGCTGGGCCTCGGCGGCGGCCCAGCGAAAGTCGCACGCCAGCGTGAGGCCCCAGCCGCCGCCGACGGCGTGGCCGTTGATCGCCGCGATGGTTACCTGCTCGAGGCTCTCGAGCACGGTGTTGGCGCGCTCGAAGAGCCGGCGGAACTGCGACTTGCGCGAGGCCATCGCCCGGCGCCGCTCCTCGGCCGACATCGAGCTCCGGAGCCCGGCGTCGGCTCCCGCCGAGAAGACCGGGGGCGCGCCGGTGACGATCACCACCCGCGTGCTCGCATCGTCCCGGAGCTCGCCGAACGCCGCTCCGAGCTCGGTCAGCATCGGATCGCTCAGCGAGTTGCGCTTGTCGGGCCGGCTCATGGTCACCGTCGCGATCGGTCCTTCGCGCGCGAGCACCACGTTGTCACCCATGGCCGCCGACGCTAGCACGATTTGATCGTCATGGGGGCCCCGATATGGCCCCCAAACCCCCACCGCTCGGGGCGCCCCGGCGAAGCCGTGGCGCCCCTCGGTGATCGGCCCGCAGACTCGGCAACGTGCGCGCCGCGATGGGCCCGTAGCCAGGAGTTTCGTGAACCCGCCCACGGTAGTCGGACGGGTGCCGCCGTGTGAGGTGAGCCGTCGTCGCGACGGCGAGCCGAACGGTTTGCGAGGTGGCGTGCACCGCACGCTCGCCGAGCGGTGAGATTCCGAATCGCCGCACGGAGCGAGCCGGGGACCCCACACCGGGCGGGGGTGGCGAGCGGAGTGCGACTGCCCGCCGCGGCATCCGTCCGGCGCACCCGTGAGCGTTCAGGGATATCCGGGCTAACGCAGGCCGCGGAAGAACGCGCGGACGTCGGCGGCGAGGGCGTCGGGTTCCTCGAGCGCGGCGAAGTGGCCGCCGGCGGGCATCGCCGTCCAGCGCTGGATGTTGTAGACGCGCTCGGCCCACGCGCGCGGCGGATGCAGGATCTCGCGGGGGAACCGGGCGTAGGCGGTCGGCGCGGTCACCGGGCGATCCTCCCCGATGGGCCAGCGGGAGTGACGGCGGTCGTAGTACGGCCAGAACGACGAGCCGATGGCCCCGGTGACCCAGTAGAGCATGATGTTCGTCAGCAGCACGTCCTTCGAGAACCGCCGCTCGACGTCGCCGCCGCAGTCGCTCCACGTGCGGAACTTCTCCACGATCCAGGCGGCGAGGCCGACAGGGGAATCGCTGAGCCCGTACGCCAGGGTCTGGGGCTTCGTCCCCTGGATCCACTGGTAGCCCGTCTCCTCGCGCTCGAAGTGCTTGAGCTCCTCGACGTAGGCGCGCTCCTCCTCGGTGCCGCCGCCCGGCCCGACGTCGCGCCGCACGCCCAGCAGGGTCACGTGGATGCCGGCGAGGCTCGGGGCATGGAAGGCGCCGAGGCAGGAGGTGATGAAGGCGCCCCAGTCGCCGCCCTGGGCGGCGAAGCGCCGGTAGCCGAGCAGGTCGGTCATGAGCCGGGCGAACAGGTCGGCGATCTGCGTGATGCCCAGGCGCGGCTGGTTCGGGCGGAACGAGAAGCCGTAGCCCGGCAACGACGGGGCGACCACGGTGAACGCGTCGGCCGGATCGCCGCCGAAGCGCGCGGGGTCGGTCAGCATCGGGATGAGGCGCTGGAACTCGACGATCGACCCCGGCCAGCCGTGCGAGAGCAGCAGGGGCATCGGGCTCGGACCCACTCCCGGCTCGTGGACGAAGTGCAGGTCGATCCCGTCGATGGGCACGGTGAAGTGCCGCCAGCGATTGAGCGCGGCCTCCTGCGCGCGCCAGTCGTAGCGCTCGCGCCAGTGGGCCACGAGCGATTTCATGTATGCGAGATCGGTGCCGTAGCGCCAGGGCTCGCCGGGGATCTCGTCGGGCCAGCGCGCGCGATCGAGGCGCGCGCGCAGGTCGGCGAGGATGTTGTCCGCGACCTCGATCGTGAACGGCTCGGGCGTCACGGCGGTGATGGTATCACCCGCGGATCCGGCGGTGGGGAGGGGGAATCGGTTGGACGAGCCGACTGACCGTCGCAACCGTGCGCCGCGCCCTCGCATCGTCACCGTTCACGCCGATGCAACGCCTACTCCACGGCTCGCTCAACCGATCCCCCCTCCCCACCGCCTCGCGTCGGCGCCCCATCAGGAGGGGACGGCTGACGTACGACACGGCTCGCTCAACCGGCCCCAGCTCCCCGCCGTCGGCCGTCTGCGGCTATCCGTCCCGGCGTACGGAGGCCCGGGCGGGCACGCGGCGGTACGCGCAGTCTCGCATCCAGCAGCGCGCGCACTGCGCGAAGTAGTGATCGACGCGAGCGGCCACGCCCGCGCCCGCGACCAGCGTGATCGTCTTCTCGGGCAGCATGAAGCACGCCTCGTTGAGCGTCACGCCGACCCCGTCGCCCGGGCAGATCGCGAAGAGCGCGCGCTGGTCGGCCACGTCCCAGTCGCCGTAGCCCGGGCTCACACGGTTGGTCACCCGCAGTCCGTGCGGCAGGCCCTGCTGGCACAGGAGATCGTTGAGGTACTCGGCCAGGCTCTCGACCGCGGCCGAGCCGACGCTGTCGAGCATCGCCGCCAGGGGCAGCTCCCGCGCGTCCCAGAGCTCGCGCACCCGCTGCTCGAGGGCGCCGCCGATGGTGGCCACCGCGGCGGCGAGGTACTCGATGGCGCCCCACGCGGCGCTGAGGCCGGGGACCGTGAAGGCGACGCCGCCCGCCTCCAGGCGATCGGCCGCGAGCCGCGCGGGCAGCCACCGCAGGGCGGCGCGCGGCCGCACGAGGGCGCGGCCAAGGACCAGGGCCTCGTCGAAGAGCGCGCGCACGACGGCGTCGGGGACGGCGCCCGGCTTGTAGCCCTGGAACCTCAAGATCTCGGCCGGGTCGATGGCGAGCGGCAGATCGACGAGGACGTGGGGCGCCTCGGACGCCAGCCCCATCACTTGCGGCGTCGCACGACCTCCGCGATGCGCCGGACGTGGCGCGGGTCGGAGCCGCAGCAAGCCCCCACGATGCTGGCGCCCGCGTCGAGGAGCGCCGGGTAGTCGCGCGCCATCTCCTCGGGGCCCAGCTCGTAGGTCACGGAATCGCCCGTGGTGATGGGCAGCCCGGCGTTCGGATACGCGACCAGCGGCGCCTCGGTGACCTGCCGCATCTCGCGGATGATCGCGATCGCGCGGTCGGGCCCGCGCCCGCAGTTCATGCCGACCACGTCAGCCCCGGCGGCGAGCAGGTTCTTGGCCACCTCGGCCGGGCTCTCGCCCCACATGGTGCGGTCGCGATCGTTGGGCGGCTCCTCGTACTGGAAGAACATCGTCGCCATCACGGGCAGGTCGGCGACGGCCTTGCACGCGCGGACGGCGGCCACCGCCTCCTGGGGGAACATCATGGTCTCCACCGCGAAGAGGTCGACGCCCGCCTCGGCCATCGCCTGGGCCTGCTCGCGGAACGTCTCGTAGTACTCCTCGTCAGTGGTGGGGGCGTCGAGGGCGTACTCGGCCGGCAGCCGGCTCGTCGGACCGATGGAGCCGGCCACGTAGCCGCGCGCGGGCGCCGCCGCGCGGGCGAGGGCCACGCCCCTGGCGTTCAGCTCGGCCGTGCGGTCACCGATCCGGTACTCGTCGAGCTTGAGGCGCGTGCCGCCGAAGGTGTTGGTCTCGACGATGTCGCTGCCCGCCTCGAAGTACGCCCGGTGGATGCCGCGCACGACGTCGGCGTGCGTGTCGTTCCACAGCTCGGGGCAGGCCCCGTTGAGCAGACCGGCGGCGAAGAGCATGGTGCCGTAGCCGCCATCGAAGACGAGCCGCTCGCCCGCGCGGACGCGGTCGACGACCTCCCAGCCCCGCGCCTTCACGCGGAGGCCACCCGGTCGCCGAGGCCCATGAGCGCCTTCGCCCGCACCACGGCCAGGGTGGAGTCCCTGGCGTAGCCGTCGGCGCCGATCTCGTCGGCGAAGGCCTGGCTCACCGGCGCCCCGCCGATCATCACCTTCACCCGCTCGCGCAGGCCGGCCTTGGCGAGCGCGTCGATCGTCCGCTTCATGCCGGGCATGGTCGTGGTCATGAGGGCGGAGATGCCCACGATGTTCGCCCGGTGCTCCTCGACGGCGGCCACGAACTTCTCGGGCGCGACGTCGCGGCCGAGGTTGTGCACGGTGAAGCCGGCGCCCTCGAGCATCATGGCCACCAGGTTCTTGCCGATGTCGTGCAGGTCGCCCTGGGCGGTGCCGATCACCACGACGCCGAGGTTGTCGTTCGGGTCCGCCTTGGCGGTGATGAGCGGCTTGAGGAGGTCGAGGCCGGCGTACATCGCGCGCGCCGAGAGCAGCACCTGGGGGACGTAGTACTCGTTGCGCCGGAACTTCTCGCCGACGACGTCCATGCCCGGGATGAGGCCCTTGAAGACCAGCGCCTTCGGGTCGAGCGCGCGCTCGAGGCCCTCGCGCGTCTTGGCGGCGACGGTGTCCTTGTCGCCGATGATCAGCGCGCGCGCCATGGCCGGATAGTCGAACCCCTCGTCGCTCATGCCGTCGTCGTCGCGCGCGCCATCATGATCGTGTTCTAACACACGCTCCCAGACGCGGCAACGACTAGGCCGGCCTCTCGCGGTCGACCCACACCGCGATGGCGGCGCGCGCGTCGTCGTCGATGCTGGTGACCGCGAGGCCGGCTCCGTCGTCGCGGCGCCAGGCCACGCGCGCGGTCGCGGTGATCGGCGTGCCGAGCGGGCCGCCGTCGGAGCGGATCTGCACCACGTCCCCCGCGGCGAGCGCGCCCTCGGGCAGCGCCTTCAGCGCGAAACCGTCGACCGCGACGTCGTACAGCCGCGCGGCGTGGACGGCGCCGTCGGGCGCCGTCACCGAGACCTCCGTGGCGAGCGGCGCCCGCGCGTGCTTGCGCGCAGTCTCGGCGTACACGCCGTAGATCGGCACCGGCTGCGCCTTGCCCTTGACGGGCACCGCGCCGAGATGGCGCGTGAGGAACTGCTCCTTCACGATGTGATAGGTCGACTCGCTGATGATGATCGACGCGCCGTAGTCCTTGGTGAGCCCCTCCAGCCGGGAGGCCAGGTTCACCGTGTCGCCGATGGCGGTGTACTCCAGGCGCTGCGCGGCGCCCATCGTGCCCACCACCGCTTCGCCCGTGTTGATGCCCACGCCGTTCTTGAGCTGGATCCCGAGCCGCTCCTGCCAGCGGGCCGACACCTCGCGCGTGCGCTCCTGGAACTCGAGACCGGTGCGGATCGCATTGACGGCGTGGTCGGGATCCTCGAGCGGGGCGTTGTAGAGCGCCATCACGCAGTCGCCCATGTACTTGTCGACGGTGCCGCGGTGACGGAAGACGATCTCGGTCATGGCGGTCAGGTACTCGCGCAGCATCTCCGCCACCTGCTCGGGCTGGACCTGCTCCGAGAGCGAGGTGAACCCGCGCAGGTCCGAGAACATGACGGTCAGCGTGCGGCGGCTCGAGCCGAGCGTCGCGTCCGCGGGGTGGCGCACGATCTCGTTGAGCACCGAGGGCGAGAAGAACTGCGAGAGCTGGCGGCGCTGCCGCTGCTCGCGGATGAAGTTCTCCGTCACCGCGGCCCCGTAGCCCAGGCCGAGGGCGATCATCGCACCGACCGCGCGCACCCAGACGTCCCACGCCACGAAGAACGTGAAGGTCCAGGCCCCGAGCGCCAGCCACAGCACGGCCACCCCCACGAGCGCGCGCAGGGCGCGAAAGCGGGCGACCAGCCAGGCGCTGAGGACGGCGCACGCGGCGGCCACAGCCACGCTCGCCCATGGCGGCACGGGCGTGATCGGGATGCCGCGCAGGAGCGTCTCCAGCACGTTGGCGTGGACCTCGACGCCGGGCATGGTGCGATTGCGCGCGAAGGGCGTCGAGAACACGTCCTGCAGCACGACGCTGGTGGCCCCGACGAGCACGATCTTGCCGCGGATCTCCTCGGGATCGACCCCGCCGTTGACGACGCGGTGATAGGGGATCCAGGGGAACGTCCTCGGGCCCCCGCGGAAGTTGATCACGATCTCATTGGCCCGCGGCAGCGGCGCCGCCGGCAGCCCGGCCCTCTTGGCCAGGTTGTAGAGCTCCAGGTCCCAGCTCAGGACCCTCTGGCCAGCCATCGTATAGCGAATCGCCGCGTGCCGGAGACGCCCGTCGTCGTCCACGAACTCCGAGACGTTGACGGGAGCGGCGGCCGCCGCGCCCTCGCGCACGACCGGTAGCGGCATGGTGGAGTTGTCCTTCGTGACCAGCATCCCCGCCACCTGCTCGTGCACCCGGGTGATGGCCGAGCCGAGGACGACGTTGCGCGCGCGAGCCACCGCGTCGCCGAGCGCCTGATCGTCGGCGGGCCCCAGCTGCGACGGCTCCGCGAACAGCACGTCGAAGCCGATGGCCAGCGGGTGCGCTGCGGCCAGCGTGTCGATCAGCCGGGCGTGCATCGCCCGGGGGAACGGCCATGGGATGTTGAGCTCGTCGAAGGAGTCCTCGTCGATGGAGACGATCACGATCGGCATGGCCTGGCTCTGGGTGCCCAGCCGCTGGAGCAGGGCGCCCCGCAGCTCGAAGAGCCGGTCCAGCATGCCCAGCTCGAACGAGTCGAGGGCCCCCATCAGGGCCGTCGCCACGACGAGCGCGGCGACGACCACGCCTCCGATCAGCGCCCTGAACGTCATCCGGAAGAGGTCTCCTCAGCGCAATGTATGCTAACATCGCGGATTAATGAAGGTTCGTGTGCTCGGCGCCTTCGGTGGCGAGGGGCTCGGCCAGCGCCCCTCATCGTTCCTGGTGAACGACCGGGTCCTCGTCGACGCGGGCAACGTCACCGGTGCGCTCACCGTCAAGGAACAGCTCGCCGTCGAGCACGCCCTGATCTCCCACTCGCACCTCGATCACACCTGCGGCCTGGCCTACCTCGCGGAGACCCTCGGCACCTTGCCGCCCAGGACGCCGGTCACGATCGCGAGCGCCGAGCCCGTGGTCAACGCGCTCCGCACCTCGATGTTCAACAACGTCCTGTGGCCCGACTTCTCGCGCATCCCCTCTGCCGAGCAGCCCGTCCTCCGGTTCCGGTCGCTGGTCGAGGAGGCGGAGCAGCGCGTCGGCGACCTCTGGGTGACGCCGGTGGCCGTCTCCCACACCGTCCCCACCTTCGGGTTCATCGTCCACGACGGCGACACGGGCTTCGTCTATTCGGGCGACACCGGCCCGACCGTCGCGCTCTGGAAGGCGGCGCGCGGGCTCAGGAGCATCCGGGCGGTGATCCTCGAGTGCGCCTACCCCGATCGGCTCGGGGACCTGGCGGCGATCGCCGGGCACCTCACCCCCGCCCTCGTCCGCCGCGAGCTCGACAAGCTGCCCCCGAACGTGCCGGTGTGGATCTTCCACGTCAAGCCCCAGTACCAGGACGAGACCGTCGAGGAGCTGTCGCGGATCGATTCCGGCCGCGTGCTCGTCGTCGAGCAGGACAAGACGTACGTCGTCTAGAAATCGGGGGGAGCGCTGCGCTGCTCCCCCCGATGACCCCCCATCGCTCGACGGCTTTCGCGTGAAATGCGTCGCGCGTGTCGTCCTTGCTCACCGCCTACAAACGGATTTCGCCGGCGAAGCCGGCGCTCGAACGACGCTTACTCAGAGATCCGCGCTCCGGCGCCTGACGTGGGCGCGCCCGGCAGCAGGACCATGGTTTCGCTGCTCATGGCCACGCGGACACGGTCGCCCAGGCGGAACACGCCGGTGTCGCGGCCGGCGGGAAGCTCGACACGGATCGGAGCGCTGCAGCCCACGTCGACTTCGTAGAGATAGCGTGCGCCCTCGAAGACGCGCACCGCCACGCGCCCGGGAATACCGGGACCGTAGGCCTCGGCGGCCTCGGTGATCGCCATGGTCTCCGGACGCAGCACGAGCACCCCGGCGTCGCCGACCCCGAACTGGCCGATGCCCGCGACGGGCACCCGATCGCCGTGCTCGGTCTCGACCACCACGCCCAGGTCGCGCACCTCGACCACGCGCACGGGCAGGAACGTCGCCGGCCCGAGCGCCTCGGCCGCCGCGGGCGTCAGCGGGCGCTGGTAGAGCTCCTCGGGCTCCCCGGTCTGGATGACGCGGCCGTCCTGCACGATGGCGAGCCGGTTGGACAGGGCAAGGGCGTCCGCGGCGTCGCGCGTGGCGCAGATGGTGGTCACGGCGAGGTCGATGTGGAGCTTCGCCAGCTCGAGACGGAGCGTCTTGCGCGACACGGGATCGAGGTGCGCGAGCGGCTCGTCGAGCAGCAGCACCCGCGGCTCGATCGCGAGCGCGCGCGCCAGGGCGAGCCGCCGCTGCTGGTCGAGCGTGAGGTCGGCCGGCCGCGCCCGGCGCACCTCCTCCAGCCGCAGGCGGCGGAGCACGAGGCGGAGCCGCTCCTCGATCGCGCCGCGCCCGAGCCCCTGTTGCTCGAGCCCGAACGCCACCTGGTCTTCCACGGCGACGTGCGGCCAGAGCGCGCCCTGGTGGAACACGTAGCCGAGCCCGCGGCGCCGCGGCGGCAGCCGGCTGATGTCCTCGCCGTCGACGACGATGCGTCCGGCCGACAGGGGCAGGAAGCCGGCGATGGCGCGCAGCACCGCGCTCTTGCCGGAGTGCGGCGGCCCCAGCACGGTGAAGAACTCCCCGTAGCGGACGTGGAACGAGACGTCGTGCAGGGCGGGGCCCGGCTGGGCCGCCGCGCTGACGCCCTCGAGCCGGATGTCGACGAGGGGGCGGCTCACGCCACGCTCCGCGACGCCACGGCCACGCGCGCCCGCGCCATCGGCACGCACGCCACGCCGATCGCCGCCAGGAGCGCGTAGAGCACGCCGGGGGTGCTCCACGACAGCACGCTGGTGGCCATGACCGGGCCGATGAAGGAGGCCCCGATGCGCGCCGAGTTGATCAGCCCGATGACCTGCCCGCCCGCGCGCTGCACGATGCGGGTCACGGCGAGCGGGAAGACCGGCGCGATGGAGAGCACCTGGAGGAAGCGCAGCAGCCCGTAGAGCCAGAAGGACGTCACCAGCGCGAGGAGGGCCAGGCAGAGCGAGGAGCCGACGAGCAGCGCGGGGACGATCCGGCGCGGCGAGCCCAGCTCCAGCAGGCGCGGCGTCGCCAGCGCCCCGAGCGCCGCGCCCGCGCTCGAAACGAACATCAGCACCCCGCCCATCTCGACGGCCTGGGCATCCGCGATGCCGAGCGGCGGCAGCACCTGGGGCAGGATCGACGTGAGGAAGAAGACCTGCGTCGAGGCGCCCAGCACGAGGAGGCCGACCGCCGCCACCTCGCCGGGGCCGACCTGCTGACCCCGGCGGCCGCCCGGGCGCGCGGGACGCACGACCGGCATCCCCCACTCGACCAGCGCCGCGCAGCCGAAGAGCACGAGACCGCCGAGCACGAACGAGACCCGGAAGCCCACGCGCGCCGCCGCGATGGCGCCCACGAGCGGGCCGATCACCTGCCCGATGGTCATGGCCGACTGGACGGCGGCGATCTCGCGCGTCACCCGCTTCGGATCGTCGGCGCGCCCCGAGAGCATGAACGCGAACGTCGACGACGCCCCCATCACCCCGAGGATCAACCGCGCCAGGAACAGCTCGGGCAGCGTCCGGGCGACCGCCACGCCGAGAAAGGACACGCCCTGCAACATCTGGACGATGACGTAGAGCCGCCTGGGGTTGCCGCGCTCGGCCCAGTGGCCCCACACCGGCGCGGTGGCCACGGTGGCGAGCGACGACACGCCGATGATCCAGCCGGTCCAGCGCAGCGTGGTCGCGGGGTCGTAGGTGCTGATGCGGTGGATGTGGAAGGGGAGGCTGATGAAGACGAACGACCAGGCGAAGCTCCCGAGGAACATCGCCGCCGGCATGACGGACTCGCCAGCGCGGCGGCGGACGGTCGCGTGGACGAGCACGCTCACGACTCTACCACCCGCCGCCGCGCCGTCATATCGGCGCGACGCCTGGCTTACGAGCAGCTGCCGAAGTTGCTTCCCTTCTTCTCGTCGTACTTCTGGCCGCACCAGTCATCGGCCGCCACCACCGCCCGCTGCGCGAGCACCGCCACCACCGCCAGCACCACGATCACGAGCACCTTCTTCACGCGACGCCTCCCGACGGGATTGGACACCGCGCGCTTGGACGGGCGAAGACGGGACGGTTATTCGCGCTCGACGACATGACCCGTTGCGAGGCTGACCGCTCGCGCCACCTGTCAGGCCCGCGAGGCGCGGAGCGGGGCGCCCGCCAGTGCCGACGCCATGCCGCGCGCGGCGCGCGCGCCCGAGATCCAGGCGCCGTGGATCGCGCCGAACGCGGCCGGCGTGCACGCCTCGCCGGCGAAGAACACGCGGTCGGCCACGGGCTCGGCGAGCGCGCTACGGCAGCGGGCGAAACCGGGGCGCGCCGCCGAGTACGACCCGCGCGCCCATCGATCGCCGAGCCAGGCGGTCGCCGTGGCTCCCCTTATCCGGTGGCTCAGGTCGCTGCCGAACAGGCGCACGAGCTCCTCCCGGGCCACGGCCTCCAGCGCCCCGGCCATCTCCAGCTCGCGCGCGTAGGCGCCCCCGAAGAACACGAGCGCGAGCTCGTGCCCGGCCGGCCGGAGCGTCACGCTCACCGTCCGCGTCGTGGCGTCGCTGGCGACGATGTGCGTCGTCTCGTCGAGCGGCAGGGCGCCGGGCTCGAGCGACACGAACACCTTGTCGGCGACGCCGAGGGTCAGGCCGGCGAACGCCTCGCGGTACGCCACCGGCAACGCCGGCGAGAACCGCGGCTCCTCGCGCGCGAGCAGCGTCGTGGGGACCGTGACGACGACGGCGCGGCACTCGAGCGTGCCCTGGCCGGTCACCACGCGCACGGGTGAGGCGCTCCAGTCGATGGCGAGCACCGGGCAGTCGAGGACGACGTCGAGGTCGCGCGCAGCGGTGGCCACGACGGCCCCGAGCCCCTCGCGCACGGCCCAGTTGACGTCGGTCTCGTCATACGCGACGAAGTCGGCCGTCGAGAGCTCGGCGGTGTCGACGCCATTCGACCAGCTCATGATCGCGTCGAAGAGCGCCTGGAACTCGAGGTCGGGCGGCAGCACGCTCGAGGCCGCCACGTCGCGCCCGCCCCGCCCGGCCGCCTCGATGGCGCCGACGGCGCGCTGCCAGTCGGCGTTCCAGCGCGCGCGCCGCTCCGGCGAGAGCGGCTCGCGCCCGATGCGGCGCTGCCAGTCGGGGCTGCGCTCGACGACCGTGAACCCCCGCTCGCGCGCGTAGGCGGTCCACGGGTTGCGGTCCGCGCAGTGGAGCCACGCGCAGCCCCGATCGATGGGCACGCCGAACGTCTCCACGTCGGTCCACGCCCGCCCGCCGAGGCGATGGCGCGCCTCGAGCACCCGCACGGTGAGCCCGGCCCGCCGGAGCTCGCGCGCCGCGATCAGCCCGGCGGCGCCGGCCCCCACCACGCACGCCTGCAGGAGGGCGCTCACTTGCCCTTGAGCTTCAGATCCTCGTACGGCGCCGACCAGGGGTAGTCGGCGATGAGCCCGAGGCCCGACTCGGCAACGCGGGGACCGTACCCCTGGAGCACGACGAACTGCCAGATCGGCAGGTACATGGCCTTCTCGTGCATGAGCTGCTGGATCCGGTGGAGGATCGCCTCGCGCTTCCTCGGGTCGCGCTCCTCCGCCTGCTCCCGGAACAGCCCGTCGATGTCGGGATACCCGCCGTAGGCGTAGATGCCGCTGGACGCCACGAACGCCTCGATCCGGGTCGCGGCGTTGCCGAAGATGCCGCTCAGGCCGTAGATGATGTTCTTGAGCTTCTTCTCCTGGTACGCCTTCAGGAAGCCCGCCCGCTCGAGCGGACGGAGCCGCGTCCGGATCCCGGCCGCCTGCAGATCGTTGATGAGGAGCTCACTGTACGGAGTGGTGGCGGCATCGCACCAGAGGTCCCCCGCGTCGAAGCCGCCCGGGTACCCCGCGTCCGCGAGGAGCTGCCTGGCCTTGTCGCGGTCGTAGGGATAGGGCGGTGGCGGCCAGTAGAACTCGAAGCTGGCGGGGATGATGCTGCCGGTGATCCTCGAGAATCCGAGCGTGGCCGCCTGGTTGATCGCCTGGCGGTTGACGGCATGGTTCGCCGCGAGGCGCACGCGCCGGTCGTGCCACGGCGACTTCGGATCCCACTGATCGGCGAAGACGAGCCAGTGCGTGCTCACGAAGGGCGTCGGCCGCAGCGTGAGCCCCGGCGTGCGCCTGATCTCGTCAGCGAGGTCCCCCTCGAACCCGTAGCTGATGTCGGCCTCGCCACGCTTCAGCATGGCCAGCCGCGTGGAGGGATCCGGGATCGCCTTGAACACGAGCCGCTTCACGTTGGGAGTCTTGCGCCAGTAGCCTTCGAAGGCCTCGAGCACGAGCTCCACGCCGGGGGTGAAGGAGACGAAGCGATACGGGCCCGCCCCCACGGGCGCTTTCTTGAACCCCTCCTCGCCCACCTTCTCGACGTACTTCTTCGGCACGACCCAGCCCGCCCCGGTCGCCGGCGTGGCGTAGTACGTCAGGAAGTCGGGCCAGGGCTGCTTGAGCCGGAAGCGGACGCGGCCGGGATCGGGAATTTCGATCGCCGCCACGCGCTCCTTGAGCAGCCTCGCGAAGATGCCGCGGTAGCGCTCGAACGAGAACTTCACGTCCTCGGCGGTCACCGGATCGCCGATGTGGAACTTGACGCCCTTGCGGAGGACGAAGTCGACCACGAGGCCGTCGGGCGACGTGCTCCACGACTCGGCGAGACTGGGCGCCATGCCCTTGCCCGGCATCGGCTTCACCACCGCGTCGTGCAGCGCGTAGAGGATCATGAACGGCGTGATGAGCCCCGAGGTCTCGGCGGGCTCGAAGAGGGTGGGCGCGAACGCGAAGTGCGCCGCCCACGTCAGCTGCCCTTCGGGCGCGGCGAGCGCGCGCGCGGGGGCGATGAGCGTGAGGGCCAGCACGCCGGCCAGGGCGACTCGCGTCCTCACGGGTTCAGGATGACTTTCAGCGGATCGCCGATCCGCTTCTCCAGCACCTCGATGGCCTCGTGCACGCGGGCGAGCGGGAACTGGTGGGTGATGAGCGGCTTGGCCGTGAGCCGCCCGGCCGCGAGCAGCGCCAGCGCGCGGCCCACGCTGGTGCCGCCCTCGCCGCGCTCGGTGTAGATCGTGATGTTGCGCCGCACCGCGTGGGCGACGTCCGCGGTCACCGGACCGTGATAGAAGGCCACGAGGAGGACCCTGCCGCCGGGCTTGGCCATGTGGATCGACTGGTCGAACGTCTCGTCGCCGCCGGCGCAGTCGATCACGAGATCCGCGCCCTTGCCGCCGGTGGCCTCCATGACGACCGCCACCGGATCCCTCTCCCGGCTGTTGATCGTGACGTCCGCCCCGAGCTGACGCCCGACCGCGAGTCGCGACTCACGCGTGCCCGTGAGGATCACCCGCGTGGCCCCGAGCGCGCGCACCAGCTGGATGGCCATGAGCCCGATGGGGCCGGGGCCGAGCACGGCAACGGTCTCCCCCGCGAAGTACCCTCCGGCGTTCTCGAGGCCGAAGAGCGGGCTGCCGGAGGTCATCACCACCGTCGCTTCCTCGTAGCTCACGCCCTGGGGGATCCGGTAGAGCGTGTTGACGTGGTTCACCGCGTACTCGGCGAGCCCGCCGTTGGTGGTGAAGCCGTTGGCGCGATGGCCGCGCCCCCGATTGCCGTAGTTCAGACAGGCGGTGTAGAGCCCGCGGATGCAGTTCTCGCAGCGACGGCAGCCCATGTGGGCCTCGACGACCACCCGGTCGCCGATCTGAAACTCATCCACCGTGCGGCCCAGGGCGACCACGTCGCCCGCGTACTCGTGGCCGAAGATGAACTCGCCGTACGGCGGCATCTGCGGCATGCCCTGGTGGATGATCTTCAGATCCGTCCCTCAGACGCCGCAGGCCCGCACCCGGACGAGGACGTCCTCGTCCCCCGGCGCGGGCACCGGGCGCTGCTCGAGCTCGAACCGATGCGGCGCCACCAGCACCGTCGCCATCATGCTCGCTGGAATCTGCATGGCCCCTCCTTTCGAGATCGGTCGAGGGCAGCAGCAGCATACTCCACGGGCTCGCGAAAAGTCTGGCGCGACAAGTTGCGCAGGATTGACGACGGGCGGAAGATTGCCGTCGTGCTGAGCCAACACTCTGCGGATGGATCGGATGATCGCGTGATGGACCGGCGCCGATTCCTTGGAGCTGTCGCAACCCTCGTCGCGGCGCCGCTCGCCGCCGAAGCGCAGCAGGCAGGGAAGGTCCCCCGGATCGGTTTCCTGTTTTTCGGCTCTCCCGGACCCTCGCGAGAGCTCGACGCCTTCCGGCAAGGGTTGCGTGAGCTCGGGTACACCGAGGGGCAGAACATCGTCGTCGAGTACCGATTCGCAAGCGGGCGGGTCCAGCGACTGCCCGAGCTTGCGACCGAGCTGGCCCGTCTCAAGCCGGAGGTTCTCGTCACCCCCGGCACGCCAGCGTCTCTGGTCGCCAAGCAGGCGACCAGCACGATTCCCATCGTCTTCGCAGGCGTGGCCGATGCCGTTGGTGCCGGGCTCGTCGCCAACCTCGCGCGACCGGGTGGGAACATCACGGGGTTGACCAGCATCAGCGCCGAGCTGGGCGGGAAACGGTTGGAGCTCCTCAAGGAGGTTGTCCCCAAGGCTTCCCGCGTGGCGGTCCTCTATAACCCGGCCGACCGATCCAATGTGCTGGTCTTGAAGGCGCTGCAGAAGTCGGCCCCAAAACTGGGTCTTACCCTGCAACCGCTCGAGGTGCGAGGACCTGGCGAGTTCGAGGGTGCCTTTGTCGCGATGACCCGGCAGCGCACCCACGCGCTCTTCGGGGCCGCGGGTGTTCTGACCACCGAGCATCGAAATGCCCTCGTGGACCTCGCGGCCAAGCGCCGGATACCGGCGATGTGGGGGGAGCGGCAATTTGTCGAGGCGGGTGGCCTCATGTCCTATGCGGTGGACTTTTACGACCAGGTTCGAGGCGCCGCCGTCTACGTGGACAAGATCCTCAAGGGCGCCAAGCCCGGCGATCTGCCCGTGGAGCAGCCGATGAAGTACGAGCTGGTGATCAACCTCACCACGGCCCGGACGCTGGGCCTCACCATCCCGCCGTCGCTGCTGCTGCACGCGGATCAGATCATTGGCGGATCAGGTCATTGAATGCCCCGGAAGCCGCGCCGAGAAACTACCTGATCGAACAGAATCCCTGCGCCTCCACCCCCAGGGCGACGTTGAACTTGCTGCGGAAGTTCTCCAGCGCGATCGCGGCGGTCAGCTCGACGATCTCGGGCTCGGAGAAGTGCTCGCGCAGGCGCTTGAAGAGCGCGTCGTCCACCCGGCGGCCGGTGATCGTCATGGCCTCGGCGTACTCGAGCGCGACGCGCTCGGCCGGGGAGTAGAGCGGGCTGGTGGCGTAGGCCTCGACCGCCCGCACCTTGTCCTCGGTCGCCCCGGCAAGCATCCCTGGACCTTGCTCGGGTTGAGCACGAAGCCGAAGAGCTCGTGCTCCCGGGCGTAGATCGCCTGCAGGGTCGGGTCGTCGCCGGGCTCCTCGATCTCGCGCACGCGCGGCATGACTAGCGCGCTCCCCGCGGGTACTCGTCGCGGAAGCGTTTGACCACCGCGCCGGCCCCCTGGGTGACCAGCGCGCTGTCCGAGGCCACCGTCACCATCGTGTAGCCGCGCCCGTAGAGGCCCTTCACCTCGTCCCAGCTCCGCGAGATCGTGCCGAGCGCGACGCCGGCGTGGCGGGCGGCGCGCTCGATGGAGAGGATGGCCTCGACGACCTCCGGGTGATGCGGGTCGCCGACGTGGCCGAGGGCGGCCGAGAGGTCCGTCGGCCCCACGAACACCACGTCGACGTCCGGCACCCTGAGCATCGCCTCGATGTCCTCGACCGCCTCGCGCGTCTCGATCTGCACGATGACCATCGTCTCCTCGTTGGCGCGCTTCCAGTAGTCGGCGCCGAGCCGCCCGAAGCCGGCCGCACGGTGCGAGCCGGCCATCCCCCGCATGCCGCGCGGCGGGTACTTGCCGGCGGCCACCGCCGCCTCGCACGCCTCGCGGCCGCTCACCCACGGGATGACCACGCCGTAGGCGCCGAGATCGAGCACGCGCTTGATGATGGCGGCATCGTTCCACTGCACGCGCACCAGCGGCACCACCCCGCTGCCCTCGATGGCCTGCAGCTGGGCGAGCAGGGTCTGGTAATCGCCGTGGCCGTGCTCCATGTCCACCAGCAGCCAGTCGAAGCCGGCATCGGCCATGATCTCCGCGGCGATGGGGCTGCAGAGCTGCAGCCACGCGCCGGCCGTCGGCTCCTGCGCGCGCAGGCGCCGCTTGAGCGTGTTGTCGATCATCTTCATCGCTTCCCTCCGCCCTCGCGGGCCAGGTGGGCCTCGATCGCCGGCAGGGCGCCGAGCAGTACGTCGCCGACGACTTGAAGACTTTGCGCCGAGACCTTGTCGAGCGTGTCCCCCGCGGTGTGCCACGGAGGATAGTCGAAATCGATCAGCAGCGTGGCAGGCACGCCGGCTTGCAAGAACGGCACGTGGTCGTCCTCGACCGAGGTGGCGTCGGCGAGGAAGTGGCGGTCGAAGCCGAGCGCATGGGCGCTCGCCCAGATGGCGTCGGTGAGCCACGGCGTGGAGAAGGCCTCGCGGCGGATGGCGAGATCGCGGTCGCCGATCATGTCGGCGACGATGACCGCGCGCGGCAGCTCCCGTCGCCGGGCGAGGTCCTGGGCGAGCCGGCGCGAGCCGTAGAGGCTGTCGGTCGCCGTCCAGGCGCCGAACGCTTCCTCGCCGTCGAGCAGGGCGAGCCAGTACGTGAATTCGCGCGGCGCCGCCGCCAGGGTCCGCGCGAGCTCGAGGACCAGCGCGGTGCTGGAGCCGCCGTCGTTGGCGCCCACGAAGCGGAAGTCCGGAAACCACTTGGTGTCGTAGTGGCCCGCGATCATGACGGCGTCCGGCCGCCGGCCCGGCACCACCCCGATCACGTTGGCCATCTTGAGCCGGCCGTTGGGGGTGTCGGCGTCGAAGGCGAGCACGCGCACCTGCGCGCCGGCCTTCCGGAGCTCCGCGACGATGTAGTCGCGCGCGCGCCCGCTCGCGGGCGAGCCGGCGGCGCGCGGCCCGATGGTCACCAGCCGCTCGATGTGGCGGAGCGCCACGGCGCCGTCGAACCGTGACGCGCGGGCCGGCGTGGCGGGCTGCGCGGTGACGGCCGCCCCCGGCCCGACCGCGGCCAGCGCGGTCACGAGCGACAGCACGAGGACGCCGCGGCACCGGCTCAGCGGCGGGCTCCGGGCTTGACGCCGACGGCGCCGTAGTAGTTGACGGTCATCACGAAGGCGCCGGCGGCGACGACCGCGGCGAAGCCGTCGAGCCAGCCCTGGGCCGTCGCCGCGTCGGTGATCCCGAACTCCACCGCGCGCGTGGCGCGGCGCTCGAGCCAGATGCGCGTGTAGGGCGCGAGCGTGATGTCCTGGTACACGTCGGCGAGCAGGCGCACGCGCTCGAGCCCGGCCGCGCGCAGGAGGCCCGGCAGCCGCCGGCCGCTGTGGGGCTCGGCGTAGACGCCTTCGGCCACGCCGCGCAGGATCCGCTCGGTGAGGGCGCGATCAGGATGGGTGAGCGCGATGGTGCCGAAGTCCTGATCCTGGAGCCCCACCCGCCCGCCCGGCCTGACGACCCGGGCCATCTCGCGCACGACGGCGACCGGGTCGGTGACGTGCAGGATCAGGGTCACCGCGACCGCGGCATCGAAGCGCCCCTCGGCCCACGGCAGCGCCCTGGCGTCGGCGACGTGGACGCGGATGGGCGCCGAGCGCGGCGCCGCCCGGCAGAGGCGGCGGGCCGCGGCGACGACCCTGCGGCTCGCGTCCACGCCCTCGACCTCGCCCCGGCGGCCGGCGAGCGCGGCGAGGTCGCGCAGGACCACCCCGGTCCCGCAGCCCACCTCGAGCACGCGCGCGCCCGGGCGCACCGGCACGAAGCGGAGAAAGCGCCGGCGCAGCCGCGCCTGGCTGGGCGCCCGGCCACGCTCCTCCAGCGAGGCGACGATGGGTCGCAGATCGCGCTCGCCGTCGAGATCGCTGAACGGGTCGCGGGCGAGCGGCACCCGGCTCAGGAGCGCGCCGCGAAGCGCTCGGCGCAGGCGAGGCTGCAGAAGTAGCGGGGCTCGCCGTCCATCGTGCGCCGGATGGCGCGCGACTGCACCACGTACGTCTGACACACGGGGTCCTTCACCAGCTCGTCGCGCGGGAGGACGCGCCGGGGCGCGGCGCCGCGACGCCGACCGAGGACGGGGGCGAGCGTCGCGGCCACCGCGATCGCCCACAGCACGAGGGACAGCAGGCGCATCACCGCTCTGGCTTGATGGAAACGGCGCGCAGGAACTCCTTGTCCTGGGTCGTCATCTCGAAGCTGGGGTGGCCCCGCCCGCCCCGCGCCCGGGAGAAGAAGATGCCCGTGTCGGCCCCGCGGCGGAGGATCTCCTGCAGGGCCTCGCGCGCGGCGTCGGTGGCCGCCAGGGAAACCTCCACCGCGCGGAGCAGCTTCCTCATCAGCGCGTCGTGGGCATCGCGCGACATACGCACCTACGATACTGGCCGGCCTCGGGGCGTGTCAAACCCGGCTGCTATACTCGGCCGCCATGGACCGGTCGTGGTCCTCGCTCGGCTCCTCGACGGTATACGCGCGTGGCAAGCTCACCCTGCGCGAGGATCGGTGGCGGCTGCCGGACGGCCACGATCGCGTCTATCCCGTGCTCGCCGTCGGGGTGACGGTCGGCGTGCTGGGGTTCGTGGATGCCGGCCACGTCGTCCTCGTGCGCCAGTTCCGTCACCTCGCCCGCGAGCACGCCTGGGAGCTGCCGGGCGGCGGCGCGCTGGCCGGCGAGGATCCGATGGCGGCCGCCCAGCGCGAGCTGCGCGAGGAAGGCGGCTATCGCGCCGGGCGCCTCGTCTTCCTCACGCGCTTCTGGCCCTCGAGCGCCTACCTCGACGAGGTCGCGTACTGCTACGCGGGCTACGGTCTCGTGCCCGATCCCCTGCCCGCCGACGACGACGAGTTCCTCGAGCGCCGGGTGGTGCCGATCGCCCGGGCGGTGGGCATGGCGCTCGACGGCGAGATCACGGAGTCCGTCTCGAAGGTGACGCTGCTTCAGTACGTGGCCCGTCCGCCCGAGAC
Organism: Candidatus Rokuibacteriota bacterium; assembly: GCA_016200085.1. Classification (GTDB taxonomy): domain Bacteria; phylum Methylomirabilota; class Methylomirabilia; order Rokubacteriales; family CSP1-6; genus JACQFL01. Next base: position 116,405 of record JACQFL010000032.1, read on the forward strand.
GGGATGACCACGCCGTCCTCGGGAGCAAAGGCGAGCAGTATCGGCTTCTTGCGGGCCACAGCGTGAGACTGGGCGTGAGGCAGATCGACCCAGACCGGGCGGCCGTGGACCGCGACCTCGAGGCGGACGATGGGGCCGAGGAACGTGATGACCTCGACGATGCCCTCGAGGCGGTTCAGCCCCGCCGCCGGCGGCCCGTCGGGCACCATGGCGAGCTTCTCGGGACGCACGGACAGCGTGACGACCTCGCCGTCGCGCCGGCCGTCGAGGCGCGCGCGCAGCCGCGTGCCCTCCCACTCGAGCTCCCCCGCCGCCGCCGACACCACGCGCGCGGGCAGCAGGTTGGAGATCCCGATGAAGTCGGCGACGAAGTCCGTCCGCGGTGCGGCGTAGATCTCCTCGGGGCGGCCCACCTGCTCGATGCGGCCGTCGCGCATGACCGCGATGCGGTCCGCGATCGACAGCGCCTCCTCCTGGTCGTGGGTCACGTACACGGTGGTGATCCCGAGGTCCTGCTGGATCTTCCTGATCTCGCCGCGCAGGCGCAGCCGGATCTTCGCGTCCAGCGCGGAGAGCGGCTCGTCGAGGAGCAGGATCGTCGGCCGCCGCGCCAGCGCCCGGGCCAGGGCCACGCGTTGCTGCTGGCCGCCAGAAAGCTGGTTGGCGTAGCGCTGCTCCATCCCCCCGAGGTTCGTCAGGGCGACCATCTCGCCCACGCGCTCGCGGATCTTCGCCTCCGGCCAGCGCGCCACCCGCAGGCCGAAGGCGACGTTCTCGGCGACGGTCATGGTGGGAAAGAGCGCGTAGCTCTGGAACACGATCCCCACGCCGCGCTTGCGCGGGGGCACGTCGTTGACCGCGCGCCCGTCGAAGGCGACCTCGCCCGTGTCCGGCCGCTCGAATCCCGCGATCATCCTGAGCGTCGTGGTCTTGCCGCAGCCCGAGCCGCCGACGAGGCTGACGAGCTCGCCCTGGGCGATGTCCAGGGAGAGCCCGTCGACCGCGACGGCGGCGCCGAACCGCCGGGTGACGCCGGTGAGCGTGATTCGGGCCATCAGCGCCCCCCGCGGAGCCTGCCTACCGCGAGAACTTCTCCAGCCACTTCTTCACCAGCCGGTCCTTGTCGTGGGCGGCCTTCACGAAATCGAGGTTGATGAGGTTCATCTCGGAGATCTTCTGGCCGCTCACGGGGACGTCGGGGCGCGAGATCCCCGCCCCGCGCCAGCCGGCGTAGCCGGTCATCGCGGACTTCGACACCGCCCAGTCGAGGAAGCGCCGGGCGTTCTCGGGGTTCTTCGCGCCCTTGACGAGCGCGTTGCCCTCGAAGGTCCACGCCACGCCGTCCGACGGGAAGACCACGTCGATCGGCGCGCCGTTCTTCTTGGCCACCTCCACCTCGTAGGCCAGCGCGATGCCGATGGGGGTCTCGCCGGAGGCCGCCATGCGACCCGGCGCGCCGCCCGACTTCGTCACTTGCGACAGGTTCCGGTCGAGCGCGGTGTAGTACTCGAAGGCCTTGTCCTCGCCCAGCCGCCCGACGTGGCCGGCGAGCAGGAGGTACGCCGTGCCGGACGTGGAGGGATTGGACATCACGATGTGGCCCTTGTACTTCGGATCCAGCAGGTCGTTCCACGTCCGCGGCGACGTCAGCTTCAGCTCCGCCATCTTCTTCTGGTTCGTCGCGAAGGCCACGGTGAGCAGCGTCACGCCCTGCCAGGCGTTCTGGGGATGCTTGAACCGTGCGGGGATCACCTGCGACTCCTTGGCCGCGTACGCCTCGAGCAGTCCCTTGTCGGCGGCGCCCGTCAGGTAGTCGTTGAACACGCCCCAGATGACGTCGGCCTGGGGATTGGCCTTCTCCGCCTCCACGCGGGCCATGATCGGGCCCGTCGAGCCACGGATGTACGAGGCCTTGGCCGCGAGGTCGGGCAGGTCCTTCTTGAACTGCTCCCAGAAGTCCTTGAGCTCGTTCTCCTCGTACGCCGTGTAGATGACGAGCTTCTCCTCGGCGGCCGGGACCACCGTGGACAGCGGCAGCAGCATGACCATCGCGAGTAGCGGCACCCACAGTCGACGCATTGGCGGTTTCTCCTCTCGTGTTCCCGGGCCGCCGTCGGACGGCCGGGGCCTCTTCACACCTTCAAGATGGCGACCCGCTCGCCGCCCATCAGGGCGCGCAGCAGCAGGACTGCGCCGATGACGATCGCGAGGATGATCGTGCCCAGCGCGCACGCCACGCCGGGGTAGCCGTTCTCGACCTGGTTCAGGATGGCGACCGAGCCCAGGTTGAAGCCCGGGTAGATGAGGAAGATCACCGCGCTCACGGTGACCATCCCGTTGATGAAGAAGTACACGAAGATCGAGAAGGCGGTGCCCGTGAGCAGGGGCAGGACCACGCGCACGAAGGTACGCAGGCTGCTCGCCCCCAGGCTCACGGCCGCCTCCTCGATGGCGGGGTCGATCTGCTTCAGCGTGTTGATGGCCGCCAGCACCGCCACCGGGAACTTCCAGAACACCACGCTGGTGACGAGGATCCAGAGGGTGCCCGTCAGCAGCAGCGGCGGCACGTTGAAGGCCAGGATGTAGCCCACGCCGATCACCGTGCCCGGCAGCGCCGCCGGCAGCAGTGCGAGCCCCTCGATGACGCGGCGCGCGGGCGGCCGCTTGCGCTCCACGATGTAGGCGGTCACCAAGGCCACCAGGGTGCCGACGATTCCCGAGACCAGCGCGAGCTTCACGCTGTTCCAGATCGGCCACGCGCCCTCGGCCGTGGACTTGAAGGTGTAGTGCACGAGCGAGAGCGACCAGTCCGACCCCCACAGCCTGACGAACGAGCCGAGAGGGATGAGGCCGTAGATCACGCCGATGAAGAGGGCGACGCCCATGGCGGCGGCGAAGAGCGGCCATCGCACGGCCGGCGCCGTCGGGCGCAGCGCCGTCCGCGCCCCGGCCGACACGGTCACGTAGGACTTCGAGCCGACCCAGTACGTGTTGATGGCGTAGGCGATCAGGCAGGGCACGATGAGCACGACGCTCATCGTCGCGCCCGCCGCGAAGTTGCTCATGCCGATGACCTGCGCGTAGATCTCCGTCGCCAGCACGTTGTAGCGCCCGCCGATCAGGATGGGATTGCCGAAGTCCGTCATGCAGAGGATGAACACGATGAGCGCGGCGGAGGCCAGCCCCGGCCGCGCGAGCGACAGCGTCACCCGCCGCAGCGTGGTCAGCGCGCCCGCCCCGAGGTTCTCGGCGGCCTCCTCCAGCGAGGTGTCGATGTTGCCGAGCACGTTGGCGAGCAGGATGTAGGCCGGGGGCAGGAACGTGAAGACCTGCGAGACCACGATGCCCTCGAAGCCGTAGATGCTCCAGGAGAGCCCCAGCGCGCGGGTGACGACCCCGTTGCGGCCGAAGAGCAGGATGAACGCGAGCGACACCAGGAACGGGGGCGAGATCAGGGGCAGCAGGCTCATGAGCGACACGAACCGCTTGCCCGGGATGTCCGTGCGGGTCACCGCGTAGGCGAGCACGAGGGCGATGGCCACCGTCAGCACGGTGGACACGGCGGAGACGGCCAGGCTGTTGAGGAGGATGCCGAAGAGCCGCCACGAGCCGAAGAAGTCCGCGAAGTGGGCCAGCGTCATCCCGGCCGGCCCCTGCAGGCTGATGGCGAGGACTTTCACCACGGGCCAGACCACGAACGTCAGGAGCAGGGCGAGCACGGCGAGAGCGGCCAGCGCCACGCCGGGCTCGCCGCGCACCCGCGCCGCCGGCGAGGCCAGGGCGCCCGGGACGGGAGAGGTCATCGCCCGCGTCAGCCCGCCGTGAAGCCGCCGTCGACGACCAGCTCGGCGCCCGTCATGAACGACGAGTCCTCGCTGGCCAGGAAGAGCGCCACGGTGGCGATCTCGCGGGGCCGGGCGATGCGGCCGAGCGGGATGCCGGTCTCGAACTCCCGGCGGATCTCCGGGGTGAGGTACGGCGCCTGCAGCGGCGTGTCCACGATGCCCGGATGGATGATGTTGCAGCGGATCCCGTCCCGCGCGAACTGGATGGCCAGGGACTTGGTGAGCGAGATCAGCGCGCCCTTGGCCGCCGTGTAGGCGTCCTGGGCGCGGGTGAAGCCGGCGAGCGCGGACACCGAGCCCATCAGGATGATCGAGCCGCCCCCCGCCCGCCGGAGGTGGGGGATGCCGTGCTTGGTCACCCAGAAGACCGACTTGAGGTTGATGGCCATCACGCGCTCCCACCAGCGGTCGTCGGTCTCCAGCACCGAGCGGTCGCGGTCCTTCCAGAGCACGCCGGCGTTGTTGTGGAGCACGTGCAGGGCGCCGAACCGCCCCACGCCCTCCTCGACCATGCGCAGGACGTCGGCTTCGAGGGCGACGTCGCCCGCCACGGCCAGCGCCTGACCGCCCGCCTTCTCGACGTCGGCCGCGGTGGCGTGCGCCGCCGGCTCGTCGATGTCGCCGACGATCACCCGCGCGCCCTCCTCGGCGAAGAGCAGGGCGCACTCCCGCCCCATGCCCATCCCCGCCCCCGTGATCAGCGCCACCTTCCCCGCGAGCCGATCACCCACGACCGCGCCTCCTTGGTGCCTGCGAGATCGCTCAGATTCGCTCGAAGTTACGCTTGAGCTCCCAGTCCGTGACCGCGGCGTCGTAGGCCTGCTGCTCGAGGCGGGCGGCGTGCAGGTAGTGCTCGACGACGCGGTCGCCGAACGCCGCCCGCGCCAGCTTCGACCGCTCGAGCTCGCCGACGGCCTCGCGCAGGGTCTTGGGCACCTGCGGCAGCGTCGCGTCCTCGTAGGCGTTGCCCTCGTGGAGCCTGGGGGCCTTGAGCCTCGCGCCGATGCCGTGCAGCCCGGCCGCGATCGTCGCCGCGAAGGCCAGGTAGGGGTTGGCGTCGGCGCCCGGGATGCGATTCTCCACGCGCAGCCCGTCGCCCTCGCCGCAGAGGCGGAAGCCGCACGTGCGATTGTCCCAGCCCGCCACGATACGCGTGGGCGCGAAGGAGCCCGCCTGGTAGCGCTTGTAGGAGTTCACGGTGGGGGCGTAGAAGTACGCCAGCTCGCGGGCCAGCGCGAGCTGCCCCGCGAGCCACGCGCCGAAGAGCGGACCGCCCGCGCCCTTGCGGTGAGCGCCGCCGCGCGGGGCGAAGAGCGCGCGGCGCCCGTGACGGTCCCACACGGAGGAGTGCACGTGGAAGGACGAGCCCGCGGCGCCGGCGTCGTACTTCGCCATGAACGTGAGCGACACGCCCTGCAGGTGCGCGATCTCCTTGGCCCCGTGCTTGTAGAGGCTGGCGCGGTCGGCCATCTCGAGGGCCTCGGCGTAGACGAGGTTGATCTCCTCCTGGCCGCGGCCCCACTCTCCCTTCGACGTCTCCACGGGCACATCGGCGGCCTCCATGCCGTTGCGGATGGCGCGGATGAGCGGCTCCTCCTTGGACGTCTGGAGGATGTGATAGTCCTCGAGGTAGCCGGACACCGGCGTGAGCCCCTGGTATCGCTTGGCGCGCGCCTCGTCGTACGACTCGCGGAAGCAGTAGAGCTCCAGCTCCGCCGCCGTCTTGACCAGGTACCCGAGCTTGGCCGCGCGCTCGATCTGCCGGCGCAGGATCCACCGGGGCGCCTCTTCGATGGGCTCGCCGTCCTCGCTCCAGACGTCGCAGAAGACCAGCGCGGTCTTGGGCAGCCACGGGATGAGCCGCGCCGTCGAGAGGTCGGGGACCATCTTCATGTCGCCGTAGCCGCGCTCCCACGACGTGAGCTTGAAGCCCGGCAGCGGCTCCATCTCCATGTCCACCGTGAAGAGGTAAATGCAGGCGTGCACGCCGTGACCGGCGACGGAGTCCAGGAAATGGCGGCCGACGATCCGCTTGCCCATCAGGCGGCCGTATCCGTCGGAAAACACGGTGAGCACGGTGTCGACGTCGCCCCGCCGGATGAGCGCCTCGAGCGAGCGGGCGTCGAGCCGGCCGGACATGACGCGGATAGTAGCGCAGCGCCCCGCGGTTGACTACGATGTCGGTCATGGATCGAACGGGGCCCGTGACGGGGCGGCTCGCCGCCGTCGTGCTCGCCGCGCTCACCCTGGCCGCGCCCGGCCTCGTGACCGGCCAGTGGGCGGGCGCGCCCGCGCAATGGGCATTGCCCAGCCGCGACTCGAGCGCCGTCCTCGTTGCGTACCTGCCCGTCGCGCGCCGCTATCGCGTCTGCAACGACTCCCACTCCGCGGTCGTGCTGACCGCGGACTCGCCCGAGCGCGAGTTGCCGCTGCCGCCGCGGAGCTGCATCGACGTGCAGGCGCACACGATGACGGTCAGCCAGCGCGGCGTGGGGATCCCGGCGCGCGGGACGTACCAGACGATCGACTGACCTAACTAACTGGGGGGCTCCGAGCGCCCCCCAGACCCCCCAGCGCTCGGGACGCTGCGGGGAACCCGCGGCGCCCCTCGATCCCACCGCGCGCAAACCGGGGGCTCCCAGCGCTCTCCAGACCCCCCCAACGCTCGGCGCGCCCCGGGACCCCCGCGGGCTAGTGTCTTGAGTCTGAAGTTCGTCGTCACGTCCGACCGAGGTGGGGCGGGCAGGGGGCCGGGTTGGTTGAGCAAGCCGTGGAGTAGGCGTGGTCTCTCCGAAGACGATCACGATGCGAGCGCGCGCCGCTCGGTAACGACAGTCAGTCGGCTTGTCCAACCGACCCCGGCCCCCTGCCCGCCCCACCTCACGCCACGCGATGACGAACGTCGGACTCAGGACCCTAGCTGATCTGGACGGGGATCGGGGGCAGGAGCAGGACGAACAGGATCAGGCAGACGACGCCGACGACCCGGCGGGCAGGCGTGAGCGGCGTGACGTCGTCCATCGGCGGGACGTGGCCGAAGAAGCGCATCAGCATCCAGATCAGCGCCGCCCACACGAACCACGTGGACGCCCACGTCACCAGCCCGAGGCCGAGGATCCCGAGGAGCGTGAGATGTCCGACCAGCCGGTGGTGGCCGGGGAAGAGCGCATAGGCGATCCGGCCGCCGTCGAGCTGGCCGACGGGAATCAGGTTGAGCGCGGTGACGAAGAGGCCGGCCCACGCCGCGTCGGCGACGGGATGCGTGTAGATCATCATGCCGGGGGGGACGGCGCCGAACCACGCGTGCAGCAGCACGCGCATGAGCAGCGAGTCGCCGAAGACCAGGCCGCCGCCGGGCGGCGCCGGCGCCACCGTCGACCAGACGATGCCCAGCAGGATGGCGGGCAAGGCCACCACCAGCCCGGCCAGGGGACCCGCCGCGGCGATGTCGAACAGCGCGTTGCGATCGCGCGCGGGCGAGCGCATCCGGATGAGCGCGCCCATCGTGCCGAACAGGAGGAAGGGCGCCGGGATGAAGTACGGCAGGCTCACCACGGCGCGGTAATAGCGGGCCGTGAAGTAGTGGCCGAACTCGTGGAAGGTCAGGATGGCGAGCAGCGTGACGGCGAACGGGACGCCGGCCAGGAAGAACCATGGCGTCCGGCGGAGCGCATCGAAGGTCGGCGAACCGGCGGAGAGCAGCCCCGCGAACAGCACGGACAGGCACGTGAGCACGAAGAGGACGACGTTGACGGTGGCCTTCTCCGGCGCCGCCGCCGCCATCGGCCAGGCCTGGAGCACGACGTCGGCGCCGTCGGCGCGGAGGAACGGTGTGAAGCCGAGCGGCTCGAGGCGCGGAAGCAGGACGTCGAGCGCGCGCGCGGCGGGCACGAGCAGCGCGCCCCGGTAGACGAACACGCTGCCCCGCACGGTCCGCTCGCGCGGGACGAAGACATCACGGATGGCCTGATGCAGAAGCGTGTCCACGACAAGCGGATCGGCGGCCGGCGCCGGGCCCGGACGCGGCCGTCGCGACGGCCAGAGGCGCATGCGATCAGGCTACCACAGGGCCAGCCGGGCCACCGCCACGCGGACCGCATCCAGCCCGCCCTCGAAATACACGACGCCGAGCACGGCCTCCAGCCCGGTCGCGAGGACGGATTCCCGTTCCCGGCCGCCCGTGAGGTCCTCGCCGCGCCCGAGCCGGAGGAGCGCGCCGAGCCCGGCCTCGGCGGCCCAGCGCGCCAGGTTGGCGCCCGAGACGGTCTCGGCCCGGCGCGGGGTCAGCGCGCCGACGGGCGCCTCGGGCTCCCCGGCATAGACGTGCTCGGCCACGACGAGGCCGAGCGCCGCGTCGCCCACGAAGGCGAGCGCCGCGTTGTCGCTCGTGGGGGCGTGCTCGTTGGCGTAGGAGGCGTGGGTCAGTGCGCGCTCGAGCAGGGCGGGATCGCGGAAGCGGTGGCCGAGCCGGCGTTCCAGTCCGGCGGCTTCGGGCGTCACGGTGCCGGAGAGACCAGGCGATGGTCCAGGTAACCGAGGAGTGCCACGGCTTTGCCGCGGCACTCCGAGCGGTGGGGGGATGGGGGCCATGTCGGGGCCCCCATGTCGGTCAATTGGCTAGGCGCGGTACTTCCGGAACAGGAGGGTGGCGTTCGTGCCGCCGAATCCGAAGGCGTTGGACAGCGCGATCTCCACGTCCTGCTTGCGGGCCACGTTCGGCACGTAGTCGAGGTCGCACTCCGGGTCCGGCGTGTCGTAGTTGATGGTGGGCGGCAGGAGCCCGTGGTGCAGCGCCAGCACGGTGGCGATGGCTTCCACCCCGCCGGCGGCGCCGAGGAGGTGGCCCGTCATCGACTTCGTCGAGGAGACGGCCAGGCGGGCGGCGTGCTCGCCGAAGACCCGCTTGATCGCGATGGTCTCGAACCGGTCGTTGTAGGGCGTCGACGTGCCGTGGGCGTTGATGTAGCCCACGCTGGCCGGCTCGACACCCGCGTCCCGGAGCGCGTTGCGCATGGCGCGGGCCGCGCCGTCGCCCTCGGGATCGGGTGCGGTCATGTGGTGGGCGTCGCTCGTCATGCCGTAGCCGATGACCTCGGCGTAGATCCGGGCGTCCCGCCGCGCCGCGTGCTCCAGCGATTCCAGCACGACGATGCCGCCGCCCTCGGCGCACACGAAGCCGTCGCGGTCGGCGTCGAACGGCCGCGAAGCCTTCTCCGGCTCGTGGTTGCGCGTGGACATCGCCTTCATCGAGCAGAAGCCGGCCACCGTCAGCGGGACGATGATGGCCTCGGCGCCGCCGGCGATCATGACGTCGGCGTCGTTGCGCTGGATCAGGCGGCAGGCGTCGCCGATGGCGTGGTTGCCCGTCGCGCAGGCCGTGGCCACCGACGAGTTGGGGCCCCGGGCGCCGAACCGCATCGACACCAGCCCGGAGGCCATGTTGATGATGAGCATGGGGATGACGAAGGGCGACACGCGGTCGGCCCCCTTGGTCCTGCGGACCTCCTCGCCGTCGAGGAGGGTCTTGATCCCGCCGATGCCCGAGCCGATGAGGACGCCGAAGCGCTCGGAGTCCACGCGAGCGGGGTCGATGCCGGCGTCCTCCACCGCCATCGCCGCACACGCGATGGCGTACTGGAGGTAGAGATCGAACCGGCGGATGTCCTTCCGGTCGATGTACTTCGCCGCGTCGAAGTTGCGGATCTCCCCCGCGATCCGCGTGGCGTAGCGGTACTCCCCGTGGTCGTTCTTCTCGTGCGCGTCGAACTTCGTGATCGGCCCGATGCCCGACCTGCCCTGGGTGAGCGCCGACCAGAACTCCGCGGCGGTGTTGCCCACCGGGGTGAGCGCGCCCAGTCCGGTGACGACGACGCGCCGCGACTCCACCGTCAGGAGTTTTCCTTGATGTACTGGATGGCGTCGCCGACGGTCACGATCTTCTCGGCTTCCTCATCCGGGATCTGGATGTCGAAGTGCTCCTCGAGCGCCATCACCAGCTCGACGGTGTCGAGCGAGTCCGCGCCGAGGTCCTCGATGAACTTCGAGTTCGGCGTGACCTCCTCCTCCTCCACCCCGAGCTGCTCGCAGATGATCTCCTTCACCCTATCCTCGACGGACTTCGCCATCTAGCCCTCACCTCCACGAAGGAATCGCCGTCCACCACCCGGGCGCTTGCCGCTCATATGTAGAGTCCACCGTTGACGTGGAACACCTGGCCCGTGATGTAGGTCGCCCCGTCACCGGCGAGGAATCCTACCATCTCGGCCACCTCGCGGGGGCTCCCCATGCGGCCCAGGGGGACCTGCGCCAGCAGCGCGCCGCGCGCGCTTTCCGGGATGGCCGCGGTCATGTCGGTCTCGATCAGGCCGGGCGCCACCGCGTTGACGAGGATGGACCAGTGGGCCAGCTCGCGCGCGCTCGCCTTGGTGAGGCCGATCACGCCCGCCTTGGCCGCGGAGTAGTTCGCCTGCCCGGCGTTGCCCATCGCCCCCGCCGTCGACGTGATGTTGATGATCCGCCCGCTCTTCTGCCGCAGCATCACCTTCGAGGCCGCCCGCATCATCAGGAACACGCTCCGGAGGTTCACCTCCATCACGCGGTCCCAGTCGTCGTCCTTCATGCGCACGAGCAAGCCGTCGCGCGTGATGCCGGCGTTGTTCACCAGGATGTCGAGCCGACCGAGCTGCTCGCGCGCTGCCCCGGCGAGGCGGTCGGCGTCGTCGTGCTTCGCGGCGTCGGCCACCACGCCCACGACCCGCCCGGCGAGTCCGTCCAGGGACTTCACGGCGCTCTGCAGGCGGTCCGCGTCGCGGCCAGAGACTACCACGGCCGCTCCGCGCTCCGCCAGCAACGCCGCGATGGCGAGCCCGATCCCGCGGCTCCCGCCCGTCACGATGGCGGCCTTGCCGCTCAGGGGCGGCGCACCCGGCGCGCCGCTCACGCGGTCCCCATCGACGCGAGCGCCTTCTCGAGCCCGGTCGGATCCTCGATGGCTATCCCCTTCGCGCCGTCGACGATACGCCTGACAAGCCCGGTCAGCACGCGCCCGGGCCCGACCTCGAGGAACAGATCGACGCCGTCGGCCGCCATGCGGCGCACGCAGTCCGTCCAGCGCACGGGGCTCGCCACCTGCCGCAGCAGCGCGGCCGTGATCTCGTCGGCCCGCCGGCTCACGCCGCCGTCCACGTTGCGCACCACGGGGACGCCCGGCGCGCGCACGGTGATCGCCTCCAGCTCGGCGCGCAGGCGCTCGGCGGCCGGGGCCATGAGGGCGCAGTGGAACGGGGCGCTCACGGGCAGGAGCACGCTCTTCTTGCCGCCGCGCTCGCCGGCCAGCACCACCGCGCGCTCGACCGCCTTGCGGTGGCCCGCGATGACGATCTGCAGCGGCGAGTTGATGTTCGCCACGCCGAGGACCTCGCCCTGCGCGGCGTCGGCGCAGAGCTGCTCGACCACGGGCAGCTCGACGCCCATGATCGCGGCCATGGCGCCCGTGCTTACGGGCACGGCGTCCTGCATGAACTGCCCGCGCTTGCGCACCACCCGCACCGCCTGCGCGAAGTCGAGCGCGCCGGCCACCACGAGCGCGGAGTACTCGCCGAGGCTATGGCCGGCCACCACCGCGGGCTGCAGGCCCCGCTCGGAGCAGGCGGCGGCGGCCGCGACGCTCGCGGTGAGCACGGCGGGCTGGGTGTTCGCGGTCAGCGTCAGCTCGGCCTGGGGCCCCTCGAAGACCAGCCGGGTGAGGTCGAAGCCGAGCGCGTCGTTGGCCTGCTCGAAGACGAGGCGCGCCGGCTTGGAGGCGTCGTGGAAGGCCTTGCCCATCCCGACGGTCTGGGAGCCCTGGCCCGGGAACGTGAACGCGAGCGTGGGCATGGCTACCAGCGGATGAGCGCGGAGCCCCAGGTGAACCCGCCGCCGAACGCGGCGAGGAGCAGGAGGTCGCCCTTCTTGACCCGCCCGGTGCTCACGGCCTCCTCGAGGGCCACGTAGACGGACGCGGCGCCGGTGTTGCCGTAGCGGTCGACGTTGGTGAAGACGCGCTCCATGGGCATGCCCACGCGCTTGGCCGCGGCCTCGATGATCCGGAGATTGGCCTGGTGCGGGATGAAGAGGCTCACGTCGGCGGTGGTGAAGCCGTTGCGGGCGAGGATGCGCTCCGCGCAGTCGACGAACATCCGTACCGCGACCTTGAAAACCTCGCTCCCCTTCATCTTGGCATAGTGCATCCGCGCGTCCACGGTCTCGTGGGTGGCGGGGTGGCGGGAGCCCCCGCCCGGCATGTAGAGGAGATCCCAGTACTGGCCGTCCGAGTAGAGGTCGGTGTCGATGATGCCGCTGCCGTCGTCGGAGGCTTCGAGGATGGCGGCGCCGGCGGCGTCGGCGAGGAGCACGCAGGTGCCGCGGTCGGTGAAATCGGTGATCTTCGAGAGCGTCTCGGCGCCGATGCAGAGCACGCGCCGATACTTGCCGGTCTGGATGAACTGCGAGCCGATGCTGAGGCTGTAGACGGAGCCGCTGCACGCCGCGAACACGTCGACGGAGCCCACGCGCCGGCAGCCCAGGCGGTGCTGCACGAGGTTGGCGGTGGTCGGGAACACCATGTCGGCGCTGGTCGTGCCCAGCACGATGAAGTCGACGTCCTCGGGCACCAGATTGGCGCGCTCGAGCGCCTGCTGGGCCGCCTTCACCGCGAAGTCCGAGGTCGCCTCGCCCTCCTCGGCGATGTGACGCTCGCGGACGCCGCTGCGCTGGACGATCCACTCGTCGCTGGTCTCGACGATCTTCTCGAGATCCTTGTTCGTCAGGATCCGCTTGGGCGCCGCGGCTCCGATCCCGATGATCCTGGCCCGCGTCATTCCCGGCCCTCCCGCGCGCCCCGCTCGACTTCCGCCTCGAGCGCCGCCTTGATGTGCTCGTTCACCCCGGTCTGCGCCCACTCCGCGGCCACGCGCACGGCGTTCTTGATCGCCTTCACCGGCGAGGCCCCGTGACAGATGATGGCCGCGCCGTCGATCCCGAGCAAGGGGGCCCCGCCCATCTCCGTGTAGTCAACCCGCCGCTTGAAGCGCTCGAAGGCGGGCAGGGCCAGCGCGGCGCCGAACCTGGAGCGCGTGTCGCGGGTGAGCTCCTCCTTGATCATGGCCTCCAGGGTCTCGGCCAGGCTCTCGGAGATCTTGAGCGCGACGTTGCCGGTGAAGCCGTCGGTCACCACGACGTCGCAGCGGCCGTTGTAGATCTCGCGGCCCTCGACGTTGCCGACGAAGTTGAGCGACGAGCCCTTGAGCTGCTCGTAGGCGTCCTTGGTCAGCTCGTTCCCCTTGCCCTCCTCCTCGCCCACGGACAGGAGCCCCACGCGCGGATTGTCGTAGCCCAGGATGTCCCGCGCGTAGACGTGGCCCATGACGGCGAACTGCAGCAGGTGGTAGGGCTTGGGATCGACGTTGGCGCCCACGTCGAGGAGCACCGTGTAGCGCCGGCGGTTCGGCAGCACGGCCGCGATGGCGGGCCGATCGACCCCCGGGAGCACCCCGATCACGAACATGGCGATGGCCATGGCCGCCCCGGTGTTGCCCGCGGAGACGAAGGCCGTCGCCTCGTGGTCGCGCACGAGCTGGGCGGCCACGCGGAGCGACGAGTCGCGCTTGCGCCGGAGCGCCTGCGACGGGCTCTCGGCCATGCCGACGACCTGGGAGGCATGGCGGATCTCGAGCCCGTCGGCGCCCAGCCGGGCGACCTCACGCTCGATGGCCGCCTTGTCGCCGACGAGCACGATGGGGACGCCGAACTCCTGCATGGCGGCCACCGCACCCTCGACCACGACGGCGGGGCCGAAGTCGCCCCCCATGGCGTCGACGGCGATCTTCAGTTACGTGCCTTCGACGGCGACGATCTCGCGGCCCTTGTAGTAGCCGCAGTGCGGACACACGCGGTGCGGGAGCTTCGGCTCCCGGCACTGCGGGCAGACGGCGCGCGTCGGCGCCGCGAGCTTGTAGTGCGTCCGGCGCTTCTTGCCGCGCGTCTTGGAGTGGCGTCGCTTGGGCAGCGGCATGGTCAGGCTATCCCTTCTGGTGGAGTCGCGCCGCGAGGTCGCTCAGGACCGCGAGGCGCGGATCGGGGGGGCGTGTGTCGCACGCGCATCGCACGAGGTTCCGGTTGCTGCCGCACGCCGGGCAGAGGCCCCGGCAGTCCTCGCGGCAGAGCGCCTTCATCGGCAGCGCCAGGATGGTCTCGGTGTCGACGAGCGCGCCGAGGTCGACCTGATCGTGCTCGTAGAAGTCCACGTCGAGGTCGTCGGGACCGAGCTCGACCGCCGCGCCCACGGGCGGACGCGGCGCCAGGCGCGCGTCGACGGACGCACGGACCTCGAGGGGAAAGCTCTCCAGACACCGGCTGCACTGCAACGAGGCGCTCGCGGTCACCTCGCCCTGCACGACGACGTCCTCGCCGTCCCGACCGATGTGGAGGCGGACGGCCTCCAGCCTGGAGGCTGCGCCGGTCCGCGCCGGAAACCGGGTGGCGTCCTCGATGGCCAGGCCCTCGTCGGGGATGTCGGAAACGCGGATGATCATGACCTCGGGGCCTCTCGTAAATCTTCAAAAACAAAGGGTTTTTACGAGAACCGGCCCAGTATATCGACCGCTCCTGCGCAAGTCAAGGCATTTGACCGCCCCTGACCCCTTTGCTACCCTGCGAACGGGGGAGGTCGCCGCCATGTCCAACATATTCAAGACCGCGATTCTGTTGGCGGTTCTCACGGCGATGCTCGTCCTCATCGGCGGCGCCCTCGGAGGCCGTCAGGGCATGACGATGGCCTTCATCCTCGCGCTCGGCATGAACCTGGTCTCCTACTGGTTCTCCGACAGGATCGTGCTGGCGATGTACCGCGCGCAGCCCCTCGAGGAGGCGCAGGCCCCCGAGCTTTACAGCCTGGTCCGCCGGCTGGCCACGCGGGCCCAGATCCCGATGCCGCGCGTGTACCTGATCCCGACCGACACCCCGAACGCGTTCGCCACCGGCCGCAACCCCGAGCACGCCGCGGTCGCCGTGACCGAGGGCATCATGAGGATCCTCGGCCCCGAGGAGCTCGAGGGCGTGCTCGCGCACGAGCTGTCGCACGTGACCAACCGCGACGTGCTGATCTCCACGATCGCGGCGACGCTCGCGGGCGCCATCACGTACCTCGCGCACATGGCGCAGTGGGCCGCGATGTTCGGCGGCATGCGGCGGGACGAGGACGACGAGGGTGGCGGCAGCGTCATCGGGCTCGTGCTGATGGCCATCGTGGCCCCCATCGCCGCCATGCTCGTGCAGCTCGCAGTCTCGCGCGCGCGCGAGTACCAGGCCGATGCCTCGGGCGCGCGCCTGGCCGGGCGCCCGTGGGGCCTGGCCCAGGCCCTGGAGAAGCTGGAGATGGCGCAGAGCGCGGCGCCGATGGCCGCGAATCCCGCCACCGCGCACCTCTTCATCGTCAACCCGCTGAGCGGGCGCGCGTTCGCCACGCTGTTCTCGACCCACCCGCCGATCGAGGAGCGCATCGCCCGCCTGCGCGCGATGAGGCCGGGCTCCTGACCGATCCTGTCGTCTCCGTGGTGAATCTCCGCAAGACGTTCGGCCCCCATCTCGTGCTCGACGACGTCTCGCTCGAGGTGCGCGCGGGCGAGGCGGTGGCGCTGCTCGGCGCCAACGGGGCGGGCAAGACCACGCTCCTGCGCATCCTGGCGACGCTCTCCCGCCCCTCGCGCGGCCGCGCCAGCATCGCCGGGCTGGACTGCACGCGCGACGTCGAGGCCGTGCGGCGCGTGACGGCCGTCGTGGGGCACGGCGCGTGGGTCTACGACGACCTCACCGCGCTCGAGAACCTGACCTTCTGGGCGACCCTGGCCGGACGCCCGGCCGCGCCCGACGCGCTGCGGGCGGCGCTGGCGGCGGTCGAGCTCGAGGCGGTGGCCGACGCCCGTGTGCGGACGTTCTCAGCCGGCATGACGCGACGGCTGTCGCTGGCCCGGGCCACGCTGGGCCGGCCGCGGGTGCTGTTGCTCGACGAGCCCTTCGGCGCGCTGGACGAGCGCGGCCGCAAGTGGCTCGACGGCCACCTGGCGTCCTTCAAGGCCGCGGGGGGCGCGGTGCTCATGGCCACCCACAGCTTCGGCCGGGGCCTGGCCGCGGCCGACCGCGCGGCGATCCTCGCCGGCGGACGCATCGCGTGCGACGTCGCCCTCGCGGCCCTCAGCGCCGAGGACGTGCGCCGACTCTGGGAGCTCCACGCCGAGGGCGCGTCGTGACGTACGTGCGGCGCGCGGCGATCGTGTTCTGGAAGGACGCGCTCGTGGAGCGGCGGGCAAAGTCCGCGCTCAACGGCCTGCTCTTCTTCGCCCTGCTCCTCCTCTTCGTCTGGGAATTCACCCTCGGCAGCGATCGCGAGCGCCTGACGGCGGCCCTGCCCGGCCTGCTCTGGCTCAGCTTCGTGTTGACCGGGCTGCTCGCGCTCGGCCGGACGTTCCTCGGCGAGCAGGAGCACGACTGCGTGGAGGGGCTGCTCGTCACCCCGGGCGACAAGTCGGCCATCTACCTCGGCAAGATGGCGGGCAACCTCGTGCTCATGCTCGTCACCGAGGCGCTGCTGCTGGCCCTCTTCTCGGTCTTCTTCAACGTGGATCTCGGATCGCGGCTGCTCCCGCTGGCGGTGGTCGTCGTGCTCGGCACGGTGGGCTTCGCGGCGGTGGGGACGCTCTTCGCGGCGATGACAGCCTCGGCACGGGCGCGCGAGCTGCTGTTCCCCGTCCTGCTGCTGCCCGCCGTGGTGCCCCTGCTTCTCGGGGCGGTGAGCGCGACCGAGGCCGTGCTGGAAGGCCAGGCCCTCGGTGGGGTCTCGCACTGGATCAAGCTGCTCGCCGCGGCCGATCTCGTCTACGTCACCGTGGGCGTTCTCGCCTTCGAGGTCGTCCTCGAACCATGACGGGCGAATCCTCCGAATCGGCTGACGGACACGACTACTTGAACTTGCTCTGGAAGTCCTTCACCGAGTCCGCGAAAGCCTTGGCGTCGTATTTCTTGGGATCCTCGATCGTCGCGAAGACCTTGTCCAGCGCCGCGCCGGCGGCCTCGTTCTTGGGGGCCACCTTCCAGTAGTTCGCGGTGAGCCGGTCGAGCGCCATCGCGCCCTGCTCAGCGGCTCGGAGACCGCCGGCCCCGATCGCGTCGGCGTCCGTGGCGATCGCCCGCACGATCTTCTGAACGCCGAGCGGGGCGGCGTAGGCGTTGCAACCCGCCTCGATCGCGAGCTCGAAGTGGTATCGCGGGTCGTAGGCAGCCGGGTTGGTGGCGAAGGAGCGGGCTGGACCGTGCTCGAAGCCCTGGTCCACGGGAAGGATCACCAGCTTGCCGGTGCCGCCGAGCGCGCCCGCGTTGAGCAGCCGCGCCAGGTTCGTCAGCGTGCCCGGGTGGTCACTGCCGTACCAACCGAGAATCTCGCTCACCGTCGACGACATCGCACCCTCCGTGGTCGCGCGCAGCGACGGCTGCGTCACCGACGCCCTGCCATGAAGTCCTCGGCGAGGGCGACGTCCTCCGGGCTCCCGATCACGAGCGGGACCCGCTGGTGCGCCGCGCTCGGCCGCACGTCCATGATGCGATCGCGGCCCGTGCTCGCGCGGCCGCCCGCCTGCTCCACGACGAACGCCATCGGAGCCCCCTCGTACTGCAGGCGCAG
Source organism: Candidatus Rokuibacteriota bacterium (assembly GCA_016200085.1). Lineage (GTDB taxonomy): Bacteria > Methylomirabilota > Methylomirabilia > Rokubacteriales > CSP1-6 > JACQFL01. The sequence continues at coordinate 133,961 of JACQFL010000032.1, forward strand.
CTTCCCGGACGGCTTGCCACCCGCGGTCGTGTCCGCCGGGTAGAGGAAGATCCCGCCCTCGAGCAGCGTGCGGTGGAAGTCGGCGACCAGCGACCCGACGTAGCGGGCCGAGTACGGCCGGTCGGTCGCACCGTCGCTGGCGCGAAGGTAGTCGATGTACCGGCGCACGGCCGGGTCCCACTTGGTGGCGTTGCCCTCGTTCACGCTGTAGATCCGCCCGCGCGCGGGGATCCGGATGCGGGCGTGCGAGCGGAGGAACTCGCCGATCGTCTGATCGAGCGTGAACGCGTCCACGCCGTCGCCGAGCGTGAGGACGAGGACGGTGGCTGGGCCGTACATCACGTAGCCGGCGGCGACCTGCACCGTGCCGGGGGCCACGGCGTCGACCATCGCGTGCCGGGCCTCGCGGCTGCGGCGGCGGATCGAGAAGATCGTCCCGACGATGCCGTTGACATCGAGGTTCGACGAGCCGTCGACGGGGTCGAAGCAGACGACCCACGAGCCGTCGGCGCAGCGATGCTCGAGGTGCACCGGCTCGGCCAGCTCCTCGGACACGAGCGTGCAGACGCGGCCGCTGTCGGTGAGCGCGTCGACGAGCACCTCGTTGGCCCAGAGGTCGAGCTTCTTGACCTTCTCGCCCTGGACGTTGGTCTCACCCGTCGTGCCCAGCTGGCCGATGAGCACGGCCCGCCCCAGCTCGCGCGCGATGGTCTTGCCGGCCACCGCGATCTGGGTGAGCAGGATCCCGAGATCGCCTGCCGCGCGGACGTGGTCGAAGAGCGTCGCCGCGCCGTCACTCACGGCGCGCGCCACTGCCATCCGTCGGCAGCGATGAGGCGTTCGGCCTCGAGTTGGCGAAGCGCGGCCTGTCGTCCTTGGTGAGGGCCACGGCTCCGGCTCAGGGACGGCCCGACCTGACCGCATGGCCGCCGAAGGCGTTGCGCAGGGCTGCCAGCATCTTGTCGGCGAACGAGTCCTCCTGCCGGGAACGAAAACGCGTGTAGAGCGAGGCGGTCAGGACGAGAGCGGGGACGTCCTTTTCGACGGCGTCGAGCACCGTCCAGCGGCCCTCGCCCGAGTCCTCGACGTACCCCTTGATCTTCTCGAGCCTCGGGTCTGCGCTGAGGGCCGAGGCGGCGAGCTCGAGCAGCCACGAGCGCACGACGCTGCCCTGCATCCACAGATCGGCGATCCGAGGGAGCTTGAGCTCGAAGCTGCTCTTGCTGAGCAACTCGAACCCTTCGGCGTACGCCTGCATCATGCCGTACTCGATGCCGTTGTGGATCATCTTGACGTAGTGTCCGGCGCCCGACGGACCCATGTAGGCGTAGCCGCGCTCCGGAGCGAGGGTCTTGAAGATGGGCTCGAGGCGCTTGAAGATCGCCTCCTCACCGCCGACCATCAGACAGTAGCCGACCTGCAGCCCCCAGATGCCACCGCTCGTTCCCGCATCCACATAGTGGATGCGGCTGGGCCCGAGCTGCTCCGCCCGGCGAGCGTCGTCCTTGTAATACGAGTTGCCGCCATCGATGATCACGTCGTCGGGCTCGAGGAGCGCCGCCAGCTCGCGGACCGTGCCCTCCGTCGGCTCTCCGGCGGGGACCATGATCCACACCGCCCGTGGTGGCGTCAGCGTCGCGACCATGTCCTTCAACGACGCCGCGCCGATGGCGCCCTCGCGCACCGACCCCTGGACGGTCTCTGCAGACCGATCGAAGGTGACCACACGATGCGCGTCGCGCTGAAGCCGCCGAACCATGTTCATGCCCATCCGGCCGAGTCCCACAAAACCGAGTTCCATCGGAGTTCCCCCCTCCGGAGTACCGCTCCGGTCCCCGGAGGCCGATAATGTAGACCGCGCGTGGCCCCTCGACAACAAGGCGTCTTCGGGCGCCCTCAGGCGATGGCCTGCTCGACGGCCACGCGCAGCGCCGTGAGCCCGGATGCGACGTCCGGCCCCAGGTGGACCCGCAGGACGCGACGGCCCCGCTCCCTGAGCACCTCGAGGTCACCGCGCGCCTGCGCCTCCTTCACCACCCCGAAGGTGTACCTCTGCCCGGGGACCGCCACGTCCGCGCGGTCGTCGCAGGTGATTTGCAGGAACACTCCCGAGTTGGCGCCCCCTTTGTAGGCCTGACCCGTCGAGTGAAGGAAGCGCGGTCCGAACCCCAGGCATGTGGCGACCTTGTACCGATCCCGGATTGTCGTCCGTATCTTCTGGAGCTCGGTTTCGTGTGCATCCGTCATCTCGACGTACGCCAGCAGCGCGACGTAGTCGCCGGCCTCGACCGTGCCCAGGTGCACCCCGAGCGCACGGGCGAAGCCGGGATCGTCGATGCGGAGCAGCGTTTCGCGGGGCAGCGCGCCGGTCGCTTCGCATTCGGTGGTCAGCTTGCGCGTGGCGGTCTTGCTCGCCTCGACATCCGGCTGGTTGAACGTGTTGATCCCGAGCACGGAGCCCGCCACGGCCGTGGCGAACTCCCAGCGGAAGAACTCCGCGCCCAGGTCGTAGGGATGCTCGACCTCGATGCGCACCACCGGCTGGCCGGCCGCCTCGAGCGCCGACACGCGCTCATCCTGACGCGTGTCAGGCGCCGACGCCAGCCGGAGGTACACGAACAGCCGGTCCCCTCCGTACGCACCCGGATCGCCGAGCGGCTCGCGGTCGACCGGGATGAGCCCCTTGCCTTCCTTGCCCGTCGACTCGGCGAGCAGTTGCTCGAGCCACGTGCCGAGGGCGCCGATCGCGGGCGACGTGATCAGCGTCACCTTGTCGCGCCCGAGGTTGCCGAGGACGCCCATGACGATCCCCAGCACGGCGCCCGGGTTCTCCTCGACGGGCACCGACGAGGCGCAGGCCTTGGCCATCTGATCGGCCTGGCCGAGGAACCGGGCGACGTCGAGCCCCATGAGGGCCGCGGGCACCAGGCCGAAGTCGGAGAGCGCCGAGAAGCGGCCGCCGATCGACGGCAGGCCGAAGAAGACGTGGCGGAAGCGGTCCGCCTCCGCGACCCGCTGCATCTTCGATCCGGGATCGGTGATCGCGATGAAGCGGCTGCCGGCACGGTCGGCGCCGACGACCTGGGTGGCGCGCTCGAAGAAGTACTGCTTGAAGATGTTCGGCTCGAGCGTGCTGCCCGACTTGCTCGAGACGATGAACAGCGTCTTCGCGAGGTCGACCGCCTTCTCGAAGGCCCGGACCTGCGCGGGGTCCGTCGAGTCCAGCACGTGCAGCTCGGGGTACCCCGCGATCCGGCCGAAGGTCGTCTTGAGGACGTCCGGGCAGAGACTCGAGCCGCCCATGCCGAGCAGGAGCACGTGGCTGAACTCGCCGCTCCGTGCCTCGGCCTGGATCCGGTGGAGGTGGTCGATGTTGGCGATCTGGTCGTCGGTGATGCCGAGCCAGCCCAGCCAGTCGGCCTCGTCCGAGCCTGTCCACAGCGTGGCGTCACACGCCCACAGGCGCCGCACCTTGCCCCCCGCCTGCCAGTCGCGGATGGTCGTGTGCACCGCCCCCTCGAGGTCGGGCGGCAGCGTGAATGTCTGTCGCTTGACCAGCTCGGGTGCGGCGAAGCGCTTGGACACCGCCGCGATCAGCGTGACGAACGCGTCAGCGAAGATCTTGACGCCGTCGGCGAGCAGCCTGTCGGTGACCTCCTTCATCGAGATCCCGACCTTCTCGAGCGTCTGCATCGTGTCGGCGGCCTCCTCGAGGTTCTCCTCGAGGCTGGCGCTGCATCGCCCGTGGTCGCGGAACGCGTCGAAGGTCGCGGGCGGAATCGTGTTGACGGTGTCCTTGCCGATCAACTCCTCGACGTAGAGGACGTCCCGGTAGCTCGCGTTCTTGGTGGACGTCGAGGCCCACAGCAGCCGCTGGGTCTGCGCGCCCCGCGCGGCGAGCGCCAGCCAGCGGGGGCTCGCATAGATCTCCTTGTAGCGCTGGTAGGTGAGCTTGGCGTTGGCGATGGCCACCTTGCCGGGCAGGCCCTTGAGCAGCGCCTGCTCCATGGCGTCCGTCGAGGTCTTGAGCCGAGCGGTGATCATCGCGTCGGTCGCCGAGTCGATGCGGCTGATGAAAAAGCTCGCAACGCTCGCCACGTGGCTCACGTCGCCGCCGGCCTTGTTGAACGCCTCGAGGCCCTCCATGAAGGCGCTGGCGACGCGCTCGTACGCCTCCTGGGCGAACAGCAGCGTCACGTTGACATTGATGCCCTCGGCGATCAGCTGCTGGATGGCGGGCACGCCGGCCGGCGTCGCCGGGACCTTGATCATCACGTTCTCGCGGGCCACGGCCTTCCAGAGCCGGCGGGCCTCGGCCACGGTGCCCGCCGTGTCGTGCGCGAGATCGGGCGACACCTCCAGGCTCACGTATCCGTCACGCCGCCTGGTGGCGACGTAGAGGGGTGTGAGGACGTCGGCGGCTTCCTGGATGTCGCGGATTGCGAGCCGCTCGTAGACCTGCTTGGCGTCGAGGTCCCGGTGGCGCTCGAGGGCCTTGAGGTCGGCCTCGTAGTCCTTGGAGCCGGCGATCGCCTTCTCGAAGATCGCGGGGTTCGAGGTGACGCCCCGGAGCCCGTCCTCGTCGAGCAACCGCGGGAGCTCGCCGCTGGTGATGAGGCTCCGGCGGATGAAGTCGAGCCAGACCGACTGGCCGTAGTTCTGGAGGATCTTCAGCGGGTTCGTCTGCTGACGCCGCAGCACGCTGCGCGCCACGTTGACGACGTTCTCGGGCGTGAAGCCGAACCTCGTCTGGAGCTCCTTCAGCGGCGCGGAGGCGCCGAACGTCTTCATGCCGATGATCTCGCCGTCGGGCCCGACGTATCGGCCCCAGCCGAACGTCGAGGCCTGCTCGACGGCGACACGCGCGGTGACCGACGGCGGCAGCACGCTCTCCTTGTACTTCTGGTCCTGGCGCTCGAAGAGCTCCCAGCACGGCATGCTCACCACGCGCGCCTTGAGCCCCTCGGCGGTGAGGCGCTCGTGCCCCTGCACGCAGAGCGAGACCTCGCTCCCCGAAGCGAGCAGGAGGACGTCGGGCTTGCCGTCCACGGCGTCGGCGAGCACGTAGGCGCCGCGCGCCACGCCGCTCGCCGGCCCGTACTTCGTTCGGTCCAGGGTGGGCAGCGCCTGCCGCGACAGGACGAGGGCGACGGGCTCGTGGCGCAGGGTCATGACGTGCCGCCACGCCTCGACGACCTCGTTGGCGTCGCCGGGCCGGATGGTCAGCAGGCCGGGAATGGACCGCAACGACGCGAGGTGCTCGATCGGCTGGTGCGTCGGGCCGTCCTCGCCGACCCCGATGGAGTCATGGGTGAAGACGTAGACGACGGGAAGCTCCATCAGCGCGGAGAGGCGGATGGCCGGCCGCATGTAGTCGCTGAAGATCAGGAAGCCCGCGCCGAACGGCCGGACCTTCGAGAGCGACAGGCCGTTGAGAACCGAGGCCATGGCGTGCTCGCGGATCCCGAAGTGGAAGTTGCGCCCCTCGGCGTGCGCCGCCGTGAAGTCGCCGGCGCCCTCGAAGGTCAGTCGCGTCTTGGTCGATGGCGCGAGGTCGGCGGCGCCGCCGATGAGCCACGGCACGTTGCCGGCGAGGACGTTGAGCACCTTGCCGGAGGCGTCGCGGCCGGCGACGCCCTTCGGATCGGCGGGGAAGGGCGCGAGGCCCCTGTCCCAGCCCTCCGGGAGCTGCCGGTGCTGCATCCGGAAGAGGTGGTCCGCGAGCTCGGGGTACTCGGCCGTGTACTCCTCGAACTTCGTCATCCACGCCTCGCGCGCCGCCCGCCCGCGCGCGCCGATGCCGGCGGCGAAGTGCTCGCGCACGCCGTCGGGGACGAGGAACTGCGCATCCTGGGGCCAGCCGTAGTTCCGCTTCGTCAGCCGGATCTCTTCCTCGCCGAGCGGTTCGCCGTGCGCCGCATGGGTGTCCTGCTTGTTGGGCGCCCCCCAGGCGATGTGGCTGTCGACGATGACGAGCGTGGGCCGGTCCGTCGTCGCCCGGAAGGTCTTGAAGGCGCGCTCGAGCATCTCGAGGTCGTTGGCGTCGCCGACGCGCGTGACGTTCCAGCCGTAGGCGATGAAGCGCGTCGCCACGTCCTCGCTGAAGGCCCACTCGGTGTGGCCCTCGATCGTGATCTTGTTGTTGTCGTAGATCCAGCACAGGTTGGCGAGCTTCAGGTGGCCGGCGAGCGAGGCGGCCTCGCTCGAGACGCCCTCCATCATGCAGCCGTCGCCGGCCAGCGCGAAGACGTCGTAGTCGAACATCGCGAAGCCCGGACGGTTGAAGTGGCTCGCCATCCAGCGGCCCGCGATCGCCATGCCGACGCTGGTGGCCACCCCCTGGCCGAGCGGCCCCGTCGTCGTCTCGACGCCCGACGTCCAGCGGTACTCCGGATGCCCGGGGCACTTGCTGTCCAGCTGGCGGAAGCGCGTGATGTCGTCCAGCGTCACCGAGAGCTGGCCCAGCCGCTCGTACTGCGGATTCACGGCCTTGACGCCGGCCAGGTGGAGCAACGAGTAGAGCAGCATGGACGCGTGCCCCATCGAGAGGACGAAGCGGTCGCGGTTGGGCCAGATCGGATCGTCCGGATCGAATCGAAGGAAGCGCTGCCAGAGCGTGTAGACGACGGGCGCCATCGCCATGGGGGTTCCCGGATGGCCCGAGTTCGCCTTCTGGACGGCGTCCATCGCGAGGGTGCGGATGGTGTTGATCGCGAGTTGGTCGTGGTTCACGGGCTCCCCTCCTACCGCGTCGCTCTCGCTCGCTCACCTGCATCGCCCGAGGACCGAGGATCTAAAGGACAGGACTTCCACCGGGAGCCGGCGCGCGCCGGGCCGGATGTTATTCCATCAGCACGCTGACCTGCCGCTCGAACGCGTGCTCGGCGGCGACGCTGACGTTGTAGCGCGTCTGGCAGGCCTGCAGGATCGTCTTCGCGAACTCGGGGTGATCACGGAGCACGCGGTTGAAGTCCTCCTTCTCGAGCACGAAGACCTCGCAGTACTCCCTGGCCCGGACGGAGGCGTTGCGGGGCTCGGAGCGGAGCAGGCTGATCTCACCGAAAAAGGCGCCGGGCCCGAGCGCGTTGATGACGGCGCCGTCCCCGTCGAGGACGTCGACTTCGCCCTTGACCAGGAAGTACATCTCGCGGCCCACGTCGCCCTTCCTGACGATGAAGTCGCCGGGGGCGCAGACTCCCGGTTTCAGCGCCAGGGCGATGTTGCGCTGGAAGATGGCGCTGCAGGCCTGGAAGAGCGGCACCTGCTCGACGACGTTGCGGTTGACGACCTCGAGCCAGGTGCGGCCGTCGCGCTCGATCAGGTCGAAGGCGGCCTTCGGGCCCCATGAGCCGGCCGGGTAGTTCGGGAAGTCCTCCGCCGGCATGGCCGTCCACACGTCCAGGATGGGCTGGGCGATCCTCCACGCGAGCTTGACGAGATCCGTCCGCGAGAAGAGCATCGCGTCGCCGAGCATGCAGTGGTAGAGCAGCACCTCGTAGCCCGTCGCGCGCGCCGCCTCGAACGCCTCGCGGTAATCGAAGCGCATGTTGACCTGCTGCAGATTCATGGACGGGCCGGGGTGCTTGGCCTGGAAGCGGACCTCGATCTCCTGGTCCGGCTGGATGTGGAAGATGAGCTGGTTCGATTCCAGCCGCTCCACGGTCGGCGTGTCACGGAAGATGACTTCGGGCGCCTTCTTGAACTGCACCAGGATCTCGGTGCCGCGACGCCAGAGCGCCTTGCCTGACCGGAGGTAAATGGGCACGCCTTCCCACCGCCAGTTGTCGATGAAGAGCCTGAGCGCGGCGAACGTTTCCGTGCTCGACCGGGGATCGACGTCGGACTCCTGCCGGTAGCCGACCGCGGTCTCACCGTTGGCTCTGCGGCCCGGGGCGTACTGTCCGCGCACCGCGTTCGCGAGCACGTCCTCGGGCCGCATGGTCCGCACGGCCTCGAGGACCTTGGCCTTCTCGTTGCGGATCGCCTCGGGCCTGAGAGAGGGGGGCGGCTCCATGCAGAGGTAGGCGAGCATCTGGAGCATGTGGTTCTGGATCATGTCGCGCAGCACGCCCGCGCGCTCGTAATACCGTCCGCGTCCCTCCACACCCACCGTCTCGGCCACCGTGAGCTGGATGTGGTCGACGTGGTTCCTGTTCCACAACGGCTCGAACATCCCGTTGGAGAATCGGAAGGCCAGGAGGTTCTGCACCGTCTCCTTCCCGAGGTAGTGGTCGATACGGTAGATCTGATCCTCGCGCCAGCACTTCAACAGCTCGCCGGACAGCTCGATGGCCGAGGCCAGGTCGTGGCCGAACGGCTTCTCGACGATCACCCGTCGCCAGCCGCGCTCCTCGGCCGTGCCGCCTGCGGACGCGAGCTGCGCGGAGATGAGCCCGAAGAGCGGCGGCGGCACCGCCAGGTAGTAGAGCACATTGCCTGCGCTCTGCCACTCGCCGTCGAGCTGCTCGACGAGGGCCACGACGCGCTCGAACGTCTTCGTCTCCTCGAACGTGCCGTGGGCGTACCAGAAACGGCGGACGAGATCGCTCCAGACCTCCTCGTCGAACTGCTGGCGGGTCGAGAATTGACGGACGTCGGTCGACATCTTCTCGCGGAACTGCCCGGTTGTCAGCTCGTCCATGGCCACGCCGACCAGGGCGAAGCGCTCGGACAGCAGACCGTCACAGGCGAGGTTGTAGAGCGCCGGCATCAGGAGCCGCTTGGTGAGGTCGCCCGAGGCCCCGAAGATAACCATGACGCACGCCTGGCCGGTGGGCGCCGGGGACACGGCGGAACGGTTCAGCGTCACGGGTGAGAGCATAGTCCATGCCCTCCCGGGTGAGGCGTGCGAGGCAATCCTCCGCCCGCGAGCACGGCGCCGGCCATCAGCGTCCGCCGGCCGAAGGAACGTCGCGTCATTTCGATCCCTGCTCCGCTTTCTTACGGTTGGTCAAGTCGAGCGCTGCCCTCAGGCCCCTGGCCAGCTTCACGGCGTCGTCATTCGCCCAGAAGTGCATGTAAAACAACCGCGGGTTGTCGCCGAGCGCGTGGTTGTGCACGGCGGTGACCTGGATCCCATGCTCACGGAGGGTCCTGGCGACCGCGTTGACCTCGCGGCCGATCAGCACGAAGTCACCGGTGATCGCGGCCTTCCCGTTGCCGGTCGGCTGGAAATTCAGCGCCGTATTCACGCCCATCGCAGGAAGCAGTTCCATCCCGTTCTCGGTGATCCTCTCCACCCGGGCCACGCTGACCTGGAGCACGCCGTTGTTCACGCGACCCGTGCGACCGAGCGCCGCTTCCACCTGCTTCTGGTCGATCTCCGGTCCTCCGCCCGCCGCGCCGCCGGCCGCCGGCCCTTGACCGAGCGGGGTCGCGCTCGCGGAGAGCGCCTCCCGGAGCGACGTTGCCAGTTGCACAGCATCACCCCGGCCGCTGTAGTGCATGTACATGACGTGCGGCGACATCTCGTTCAAATGGTTGTGGAGCGCCGTGACCGCGATGCCCTTGGCCAGGAGCCGCGCCATGACGTCCTGGACCTCCTCGTCGAGCAGCACGAGATCGCCCATCACCATCGCGTCCTTGCCCATTTTCTTGAACGCCGCGTAGGAGCCGAGCGCGAACCCCGCCTTCACGTCGACGCCCTGGACCTTGACGTTCAGGTCTGTCCGTGGCATCGCGACCCGGAACACACCCCCGGCCTGGAGTTGCCCCGATTTGCCGAGCGCCTCTGCCACCGGCTTCCAGTCCGCTTCGGACTGCTGCTGACCCCCGGCGTGCCGTGCAGCCGGAGTCAGAATCGCAATTCCGACTGTCCCGATCGAGATGATACCGGCGATGAGAAGCACGTTTCTCGGACTTGGATTGTGCATGAGGCGAACCTCCGAGCCAGGCGGGGAGAATGACCCCCGCCCCAGGGCGCCGCCGAATCGTTCATCTCGTCGCGCTCCGATGGAGCCGCGAGACACTCGCCCAGTGAATGTTGTCCATGAATCGGCGTCCTTCGCCGCCGCCGCACCGCCATCTCGTGACACGAGCGCTCGTACATGTCGAGGGCGAGGGTCGGGCTGCTACTGGCGCCCGCTCCTCTCTACCGCGGCGGCGCCAGGGCGGCTGGGGTCACACTCAGCCCGCCGAGCACGAGCAACCGCATCAGCCACCTCCGGTCACGCCACGGATGGTGAGGTCGTCGAACGCCGTGATCGAGTCCGCCTTGGTCCACAGCCCCACGCGACCGGACTTCAACCGTGCGTCGCGATGATCCAGGTACCGGGTACCGTCGAGCCACACCTGCACGTGGTCACCCACGGCCACCAGGCGAACAGTGTGCCACTGGCCGAGCGCGGGAGCCCTCACGCGGGCGGTCGCGATCTGCCGGCGGCCGCGGTCATAGCAGTAGAGTCGGAAGTTGTCCTCGAGCGCGTTGGCGCGGACGACGTAATATCGGCCGCCGGCGAACCGGAACACGATGCCGCCCGAGGCGTCCTCCCGCCCCGAGATCGGCTTGAATCTCATCGACACGTCGACGTCGGTGTACGGCCCGGGCGGCGCCACGATGACGTTGAACGGATTCTTCGTCGCCCGCTGGACCAGCACCTTCTTGCCGCTGGGCGCGCCGGCCATGTCCTCCACCGCCCATTGACCGGCGACCGTCGTCCAGCCCTCGATGCCTTTGGTCTCGAAGTCGAACGTTTCCCCGCGAAGGCTGTCCGGCACCTTGATCTCCGTCGCGGCCGCGAAGGCGGGCGCGCCACGCGTCGTCCCATACGCGCCGAGCCCCGCCAGCGCCGCCCTGAAGAGTCCCCGTCGCGACATCCTCGCACCGTGCATTCCTGCCCCTACTGAGTGGCCCCGGCCAGCGCCGTGATCGTCACTGTAATCCTTGATACATCCTGCGTCAATGGTTACACTCGGCGAGACTCCGCCGAGGAGGGGCCGGGACGTCGGCGGAACAGGCGATCGCGCGTATTCCCATTCGGGACCGCGTTCGGTACTCCCGGCGGCTCGGCGTCCTCGGCTTCGGGGGACCCGTCGGGCTTGTCGGTCAGATGGAACGGGAGCTCGTGGGCGAGAAACAATGGCTGACGAAAGAGGAGATGCGCGAGGGCATCGACCGGCTGGCTGAGCCAGCGCGAGTTCCTGGTCGCCGTGGCTATGGGCATGATCAGCCCCGGTCCCGTGGTCATCACGGCCTCCTTCGTCGGCTACCTCGTGGCCGCGCGACTGGGCGGCTCCCTCCTCGAAGGCTTCTGGGGCTCACTCGCCTCGACGATCGGCATCTTGCTGCCGTCGTTCTTGCTCGTTCTGATCGTCGCGCCGATCCCCATCCGCTAACGTGCAGGGCTTCGTCAAGGGCGCATACGCCGCCGCCATCGGCACCATTCTCGGCGCCTGCGTGTTGCTGGGGAAAATCGCCATCGGCGACTGGCTGAGAGCGCTCGTGACGGTGGGGAGTCTCGTGGTCCGGTTCCGCTGGAAAGTCAGCAATCCGTTGCTCGTCGCCGCGACCGCGATCATCGGCCTCATCGCCTTCCCCTGCTCAAGCCCGATTGGGTGTTCGTGAAATAACAGCGGCGGCCGGCACGGCAAGCGTCGAGGACGACGAACGGGTGGAAGGATCGACAGCGCCGAGCCGTGGCGGATCGTGACCGTCATCGAGGCCTATCGAGGCCTCGATCATCACACGTAACGACACCCTGCGGTCCGCGAGCCTCAGCCTCGACGGTCCTGCAGGGCGCGGCTCATTGCTTGACCGTCTCCGACCGCTAGGCGAGAATGGATCGGTTTGCGCACGATCCACATCGTTCGGTTGGTGGTCGCGCGATGAGCATCGCGCGAGTTCTGGGGTGGCTCGCGACGCTCGCGCTCGCGGCGGGCTTGGTGATGGGCTTCGGCGTCGCCCCGCGCGAGGCCACCCAGGGCAACGTGCAGCGGATCATGTACCTGCACGTGCCGACGATCCTCGTCGCCTACCTCGCTTTCGCCGTGGTGCTCGTCGCGTCGATCGTCTACCTGGCCCGGCGCGCGGACGCCGCCGACCGCATCGCGCATGCCTCCGCGGAGGTCGGCGTGCTCTTCACGGGGATCTGCATCGTCTCGGGCTCGATCTGGGGCAAGCCGACGTGGGGCACCTGGTGGACGTGGGATGCGCGGCTGACGAGCGTGTCGATCTTCTTCGTGGTCTACCTCGGCTACCTGCTGCTGCGCGGCGCCGTTGACGATCCGGAGCGCGCCGCGCGCTACGCAGCCGTGATCGGCATCCTGGGGGCGCTGAACATGCCGCTGGTGCACTTCTCGGTGTACTGGTGGCGCACGCTGCACCAGCCGCCGTCGATGCTGAAGCCCGGCGCCGCCGCCATGCCGCCCTCGATCCTGGCCGCCCTGCTCGTCAACCTCGTGGCCTTCGCGCTGCTGTACGCCTACTTCGTGGTCAAGCGCAGCCGCGTGCTCGCGCGCGAGGCCGAGGCTCTCGGATGACGGCCGACCACTGGGGCTACGTGCTCGCGGCCTACGGCATCGCCGCCCTCGCGCTCGGCGCCTACTGGCGCCGCCTGGTGCGGCTGGACCGGCGACTTCCCGGGCGGCGACCGCGATGAGCCGGCGGGGCCGCTTCGTCGCCGGGGGCGCGGTGATCGCCGCGGCGCTCGCCTACCTGATCTACTCCGGGGTGACCCAGTCCGCCGTGTACTTCGTCACCCCGGCGGAGCTGCAGGCCGCGCCGGTGGCGGGCAAGGTCTACCGCCTCGGCGGCATGGTGGCGCCCGGCACGCTCCGGTGGGAGCCGACGACGCTGGCGCTGTCGTTCACCCTGACCGACGGCAAGGCCTCGGTGCCCGTGCGCCACCACGGGACGCCGCCCGACCTCTTCGGCGAGAAGCGCGGCGCGGTGGTCGAGGGCCGCTGGACCGCGGAGGGCTACTTCAGCGCGACGCAGATCCTTGCCAAGCACTCGGAGGAGTACAAGGCGCCGCACGACGGCGAGCCCGCGGGGTACAAGGGGATGATGAAGACGCTCTCGACGGACGGCAAGTGACCCCCGAGCTGGGACAGGGCGGGCTGCTCGTCGCCCTCGCGCTGGCGCTCTGGGGCAGCGCCGCCGCCGCGAGCGGAGGCCGCACCGGGCGCGGGGCGCTCGTCGAGTCGGCCCAGCACGCGGCGATCGGCGTCTTCGCGCTGGTCACCGGCGCGTTCGCGCTGCTCGTCGTGGCCTTCCTCCGCTTCGACTTCTCCGTCCGATACGTCGCCACCAACACGAACCTCGGCACGCCGTTCTGGTACCGGATCACCGGCGTGTGGGGCGCGCTGGAGGGCTCGATCGTGCTGTGGGCGTGGATGCTGTCGCTCTACACGCTCATCGTGATCGCGCGCCACCGCATGCGCTCGCGCGACCTCTACCCGTGGGTCCTGTCGGTGATGCTCGCCATCATGGCGTTCTTCCTGCTCGTGATGACGATCGCCGCGCCTCCCTTCCAGCGGCTCGCTCCCGTGCCCGCCGACGGCCGCGGCCTCAACCCCCTGCTCGAGGACACCGGGATGATCACCCACCCGATCGCCCTGTACCTCGGCTTCACGGGCTTCACCGTGCCCTTCGCGTTCGCCATGGCCGCCCTGATCACCGGCCGGGTGAGCGACGCGTGGCTCGCGGCGACGCGGCGCTGGACGATCACGGCGTGGTACTTCCTGTCCCTCGGGCTGCTGATCGGCGGCTGGTGGTCGTATCACGTCCTCGGCTGGGGGGGCTACTGGGCCTGGGATCCCGTCGAGAACGCCGCCTTCATGCCCTGGCTGACCGGGACGGCCTTCCTGCACTCGGTGATGATCCAGGAGCGCCGCCGGATGCTGAAGCTGTGGAACATCGCGCTGGTGATCCTGACCTTCAGCCTCACCCTGTTCGGGACGTTCCTCACGCGCTCGGGCGTCATCGCCTCGGTGCACGCGTTCACCCAGGGCTCCATCGGGATCTTCTTCCTCACGTTCCTGTCGCTGGTGGTCCTCGTCGCGCTCGGCTTGCTCGCGTTCCGGTGGAAGGACCTCGAGGCGCAGGGACAGCTCGACTCGGTGCTCTCGCGGGAGTCGGCGTTCCTCCTCAACAACGTGCTCTTCGTCGCCGCCGCGTTTACCGTGTTCTTCGGCACGGTCTTCCCGCTGCTCGCCGAGGCCGTGCGCGGCACGAAGGTCAGCGTGGGGGCGCCGTTCTTCAACCAGGTGAACATCCCGCTGTTCCTCTCGCTGATCTTCCTGATGGGCATCGGCCCGCTCATCGCGTGGCGGCGCGCCTCGCCCGACAACCTGCGGCGCAACTTCCTCGTCCCCGTCGTCCTCGGCGTCGCGGGGGCCGCGCTGTTCTTCTTCGCGGGGGTGCGCTCCGCGCTCGCCGTCCTCTGCCTCGCGCTGACGGTGTTCGTCGCCGCCACCATCGGCCTCGACCTCGTGCGCGCCACGCGCAGCCGCGCGCGCCTGGGCGAGACGGTGGTGCCCGCCCTCGGCCGGCTGCTCCTGGCCCACAACCGCCGCTACGGGGGCTTCATCGTCCACTTCGGGATCCTGATCATCGCGATCGGCGTGACCGGCTCGCAGGCCTGGTCGATCCAGCGCGAGACGACGCTCCAGCGCGGCGAGACGACGGAGCTGGGCGGCTACCGGATCCGCTTCGACGGCCTCGACGCCCGGCGCGAGTCGAACCACGAGGCCGTCCTCGGCACCTTCACGGTCACGCGCGGGGCGGGCCGTGCGGTCACCATGCAGCCCGCGAAGAAGTTCTATCCCCAGGAGCAATCGCCGATCGCCGGGGTGGATTACCGGCTCGGCCTTCGCGAGGACGTCTACCTCGTGCTCGGTGACTTCGCCCAGGACGGCAGCCACGCCACCATCAAGGTCCAGGTCAATCGTCTGGTGTCCTGGATCTGGATCGGCGGCGCCGTGCTCACGCTCGGCGCCGCCCTCGCGCTCCTGCCCGAGCGCCGGCGCGCGACCGCATGAAGCGCTGGCTCGTCTGGCTGATCCCGCTCGCGGCGGTCCCCGTCCTCGCGCTCCTCGCCTACGGGTTCCGGGTCAATCCGCGCGACGTCCCCTCGCCGCTCGTCGGCCGCCCGGCGCCCGCGTTCAGGCTCGAGGCCTACGACGGGCCGCCCGTCGCGCTGGAGGCGCTGCGCGGGAAGGTCGTGGTCGTGAACTTCTGGGCGTCGTGGTGTTACCCGGCGTGCTACGAGGAAGCGCCGGCGCTCGAGCGCGGGTGGGGCGCGTACCGCGACCGCGACGTGGTCGTCGTGGGCGTGGACATCCAGGACAAGCGCGAGGCGGGGCGGAAGTTCATCAAGGACTTCCGCCTGTCGTTCCCGAACGCGCCGGATCCGGCCGGCAAGGTGTCGATCGACTACGGTGTCTACGGCGTGCCGGAGACCTTCTTCATCGACCGCGCGGGGCGGATCCGCGCCAAGCACGTGGGCGCGGTGACGGACGAGGTCTTCCGGGCCAGGGTCGAGCCGCTCGTCGCGGAGAAGTAGGATGCGCTCACGCGATCTCGTTGCCGTGGTCCTCCTCGTGGCCGCGCTGGCGTTCTTCGTCTGGAGCGCGCGCGCGCAGACGCCGGCGGCGTCGGTGGACGAGCAGGACCTGCACGAGATCGCCGCGCGGCTGCGGTGCGTGGTGTGTCAGAACCTGTCCGTCGCGGACTCGCCCTCGGAGATGGCCACGCAGATGCGCGGCGTGATCCGCGAGCGGCTCGCCGCGGGGGACCGCCCCGAGCAGGTCGTCCAGTACTTCGTCGACAAGTACGGCGAGTGGATCCTGCTCTCGCCGCGGCGCCAGGGCTTCACGCTGCTCGTCTGGGTGGTGCCGGCGGTCGCGGCGCTGGGCGGCGTCGTGCTGGCCGGCTGGCTGATCGTCCGCTGGTCGCGCCGGCGCGAGCCTCGCCCGTCCCCGCCGGGGCCGGCGGTGGATCCGGCGATGAGCGAGCGCATCCGGCGCGAGATGGAGTCGTCGTGAGGCCGGAGCGCCCGTGATGGCCGTCGCGCTCGTGGCCGTGGGCCTGGGGCTGCCCGCGTTCGGGTTCGCGCTCTGGCCGCTGCTGCGCCGCCGGGGCACGGCGCGGCTCTTCGCGGTGCCGCCGGACGCGCGCGAGCAGCTGCTCGAGCAGAAGCATCGGGTCCTCGCCGCCTTGCGGGAGCTCGCCTTCGAGCACGACGCGGGACACGTCTCGGACGAGGACCACGCCGAGCTGCGCGCGCGCTACGAGGCCGAGGCCGCGGCGGTTCTCACCGAGCTCGATCGCCTCCCTCCCGCGCCGGCCGCCACGTCCGCGCGGGCCCTCGCCGGCGCGTCGCGGACCGCATGGCGCCATCCGCTGGCGATCGGGGCCGCCGCCGTCGCGCTGGTCGTCTTCGGCGTCGGGATCGGCGCGGGCATCGTCCGTTACACCACGCCGGAGCCGGCGTCCGACACCCCGATGCCGGGCTCACGCCCCTTCGCGCCGCCCGTCGGCGGGGCCGGCGGGCCGGCCGCCCGCGGCGGGCCCATCACGCCCGAGGTGCTCCAGGGCATGCTGGGCGCGGCGCGCGCGAGCCTCTTCGAGGGCCGCTACGGCGAGGCGATCGCGGCGTATCAGGCCGTGCTCAAGCGCGATCCCCGGAACGTCGACGCCATGACGCACCTGGGGCTGATCGTGGCCATCGGCGGCCACGCCGACCAGGCGCTGGAGACCCTCGACCGCGCGCTCGCCATCGACCCCAACTACGCGCCCGCGTTCCTCTATCGCGGGCAGGTGCTCTTCGAGGCCAAGAAGGATGCGCCGGGCGCGATCCGCTCGTGGGAGAAGTTCCTCGCGCTCGTGCCCGGGGGCGAGGACCACGACCGGGTGGTGCGGATGATCGCCGAGGCGAAGGCGGGACGCTGACCCTCAGCGACGGCCGGCCGGACGCTCCACGCTCTTGTCGATCGTCATCGGGATCACGAGCCAGTCGCGGGCGGCGATGGTGAGGACGGGCGACAGCCACGAGATGTGGATGTCCAGCGTCTGCTGACCGTCCTCGATCACGACGCTGTTCTCCTCCAGCCGCACCCCGAGCTCGGTGGCCTTCCGGAGCAGGGTCTCCTTCAGCGCGCGAGGGCTGAGCCGGCCGCCCCGCGTGCCCTCCTCGATCGTGTTCTCGATGGCGTTGGTGAGCTGGGAGTGGGACCAGAGCGCCATGCCGGCGGCGTACGTTCCGACGAGGATCTCGGCGACGAAGACCATCCAGCCGAAGATCCGCGCCACCTAGCGCGGCTCCTCGGCCAGCTCGCCGGGCGAGTACACCCAGATCTTGGCCGCCGCCGGCAGCCCGAGCGCGATGGTGCGTCCCTCGCACGCCGCGGTGATGGTGCCCGCCCACGGCGCCACCTCGGCGATCTTCAGCCGGCGGCCGGGGCGCACGTCATTGCGCCAGAGGTGCTCGAGCAGGTTCTTGTCGGCCTCGGCTTCCTCGAGGATGCGCTCCACCACGACCGTGGTGCCTTCCCTGGCCTGGGCCAGCGGGAACGGCGTCACCCGCCGCGGCGCGGGCATGCCGGGGATGGGGTTGCCGTGCGGACACGTGCTCGGCATGCCGAGCATCTCCGCGAGCTTCTCCTACACGCGCGGCGAGATGGCGTGCTCGAGCCGGTGCGCCTCCTCGTGGGCGTCGGTCCAGTTGAGCCCCAGGGTGTCGGTCAGCCAGCGCTCGAGCAGCCGGTGGCGCCGGGCCATCACCTCGGCGATCTCGCGGCCCTTGGGCGTGAGGGTGAGTGCCTTGCCCCGCCCGACCTTCACGTAGCCGCCGCGGGTGAGCCGCTGGATGGCCTCGGCCACGGCGGGAGGCGAGATGCCGATGTGCTTGGCGAGCCGGGCGCCGATGACGGGACGGCCGCTGCCCGCGAGGTCGTAGATCGCGGCGAGGTAGTCCTGGACCGACGCGGTCGTCTGCGTGGCCGTCTTCACGCTCGGTGTCCTCGCCATACCGGCAGCGTACTACGAGCGGTCATCGACCGAGTGCGCGCGTCTCACGCCACGGGATCGGCCGCGAGTATAGCGTCCGGCTCCACGCGATGGCAAGGCGGTGCTATCCTGTGCCCCATGGAGCGCGCGGACGCGGCGCAGCGGGCCACCGAGCTCCGCGAGCGCATCCACCGCCACGACTACCTCTACTACACCGAAGCCCGGCCCGAGGTCTCCGACGCCGAGTACGACGCGCTGGTGCGCGAGCTGCGCGCGCTGGAGGCCGAGTTCCCCGACCTGGTCACCGAGGACAGCCCGACGCAGCGCGTGGCCGGCCAGCCGGTCGACACGTTCCGCCCGGTCGAGCACCGTGCCGCCATGCTCTCCCTCGACAACGCCACCACCGCCGAGGACCTGCGCGAGTTCGAGGCGCGCATGCGGCGTGTGCTCCCGGCGGCGGACTTCCACTACGTCGCGGAGCCCAAGATCGACGGGCTCGGCGTGGCGCTGCTCTACGAGCGGGGGCGGTTCGTGCGCGGCGCCACCCGCGGCGACGGCCGGGTCGGCGAGGACATCACCGCCAACCTCAAGACCATCCGGAGCATTCCGATGATCCTGCGCGGGCCGCTCGCGGCCTCGCCCGATCTCGAGGTGCGGGGCGAGGTCTTCATGCCGCGCGCCGAGTTCGCCCAGCTGAACCGGACCCTGGAGGAGGCCGGCGAGCCCACCTTCGCCAACCCGCGCAACGCGGCGGCGGGCGCGGTGCGCCAAAAAGATGCCGCCGTCACCGCGCGGCGCCCCCTCGACATCTTCCTCTATCACCTGAGCGCCGCCGAGGGCGTGGCCTTCACCTCCTACTGGGAGACGCTGGAGGCGATGCGCGAGGCCGGCTTCAAGACGAACCCGCGCTCCGAGCGCTGCGCCGACCTCGACGCGGTGATCGCCGGCTGCCAGCGGCTGGAGGCAGAGCGCGACGCCCTCGGCTACGACGCCGACGGCGTGGTCGTGAAGGTCGACTCGCTCGAGCGGCAGCGGCGGCTCGGCGCCACCAGCCACCACCCGCGCTGGGCCATCGCCTTCAAGTTCGCGGCGCGGCAGGCCACCACCCAGGTGGAGGGGATCGAGGTCGGGGTGGGCAAGACCGGCGCGCTCACCCCCGTGGCCAAGCTCACGCCCGTCGAGCTGGCCGGGGTCGTGATCCGCAACGTCAGCCTACACAACGAGGACGAGATCCGAAAGAAGGACGTCCGGGTGGGTGACACCGTGCTCATCGAGCGCGCCGGCGACGTGATCCCCTACGTCGTCCAGGTCGTCGAGAGCCGGCGGCCCGGGGGCACCGTGCCCTTCGCCTTCCCCGCCCGCTGCCCGGCGTGCGGCCATCCGACGTTCCGCCCGCCGGGCGAGGCGTACTGGCGCTGCATGAACAGCGCGTGTCCCGCCCAGCTCAAGGAGCGCTTGGGCCATTTCGGCTCGCGCCGCACGATGGACATCGAGCACCTCGGCGACGCCGCCATCGAGCAGCTCGTCGACCGGGGGCTGGTGCGCGACTTCGCCGACCTCTACGGCCTGACCGTCGAGCAGGTCGCCGCGCTCGAGCGCTTCGCCGAGAAGTCGGCCCAGAACCTGATCGCCTCGATCGCCGCCTCGCGCGGCCGCGGCCTGGCGCGCCTGCTCAACGCGCTCGGCATCCGGCTCGTCGGCGAGCGCGTGGCCGGACTGCTCGCCGCGCGGTTCGGCAGCGTCGAGCACCTGAAGAAGGCCTCGCCGGAGGAGCTGGCCGAGGTCCACGGCATCGGGGACGAGATCGCGCAGTCGGTGGTGACGTTTTTCGCCGACGCCACCAACGTCGCCGTGCTGGACCGCCTGGAGGAGCACGGGGTGCTGGTGACCGACCCCGAGGCCCTGGAGGGGCCCAAGCCGCTCGCGGGCAAGACGTTCGTGCTGACGGGCACGCTCTCCTCGCTGACCCGGGATGCGGCGCGCGACCTGATCATGCGGCGGGGCGGCCGCGTGGTGGGCTCCGTCTCGAAGAAGACGGACTACGTCGTCGCCGGCGAGTCACCGGGCGGGAAGGTCGACGACGCCCGGCGTCTGGGAGTGCCCGTGCTCGACGAGGCGGCCTTCGTCGCGCTGACGGGGCGCGCGTGACCGTGCGAGCGTGGCTCGCCCAGGCGCTCGTGGGCGTGGCGCTCGTCACCGGCGCGTGCATCGGCCGGACCACCGAGTCCGTCGCGCCCATCGACATCGCCACGCCGGGCCGGTGGATCAACCTGGCCCCGATGCCGATCGCGCGGCAGGAGATCGCCGTGGCCGCGCTCGACGGCAAGGTGTTCGCCATCGGCGGCTACGGAGAGAGCGCCGCGCCGCTCGGCGCGGTCGAGGTCTACGACCCCGCGACCGACCGCTGGTCGGAGCGGGCCCCGCTGCCCGCGCCCGTGCACCACGCCGCCGCCGCGGTGGTGGCCGGCCGGCTGTTCGTCATGGGCGGCTGCGCCGGCCGGGTCGGCTGCGACGCGCAGCGCACCGTCTACGAGTACGACGCGCAGCGCGACTCGTGGGCGACGCGCGCACCGCTGCCCATCGCCCGCGGCGGCCTGGCCGCGGCCGCCCTCGGTGGCCGCATCCACGTCCTCGGGGGGGATGCCGGCGGGGTGACGATGCTGCACGACGTCTACGACCCGGCCGCCGATCGCTGGACGCCGGGCCGGGCGATGCCCACCGCCCGCGATCACCTCGCCGCCGTGGCGTTCCAGGGCCGCCTGTGGGCGATCGGCGGGCGCCAGTCCTTCGTCGGCACCCAGTACGCCTCCGTGGAGATCTACGACCCGGCGGCCGACGCCTGGACGGCGGGACCGCCGCTGCCGCAGGGACGGGGCGGCCTCGCGGCGGCGGCGCTGGCCGATCGCATCTACGTCTTCGGCGGCGAGGCCCCGCTCAGGATCTTCAGCGCGGTGGACATGTACGAGGCGGCCGGCAACCGCTGGATCGCCAAGGCGTCGATGCTCACCCCGCGCCACGGCATCGGCGCCGCGGTGGTGGGCGGGCGCATCTACGTGCCCGGGGGCGCCACCGCGCCCGGCTTCGCGCGCACCGGCGCCAACGAGGCCTACGTGCCATGAGACCCGCCGTCGCCGCCGCGGCCGTCCTGCTCGCCGCCACCGCCGCGGCCGCCGCGGGCCCCACCCGCGAGCAGGCGCTGGCGGGCCTCGGACGGACGGACGTGCAGGCGCGGCGCGACGGCGCCGCCGCCCTCGCGGACGTCGGCACGATGGCGGACACCGGCGCGCTGGTCGGCGCCCTGCGCGATCCCGACACGGCGGTGCGCGCGCTCGCCGAGCGCGGGCTCTGGCGGATCTGGACCCGCGCCGGCGATCCGGAGATCGACGGGCTGATGGCGCTCGGCATCGAGCAGATGAACACGCGCCAGGGCGAGGCCGCCGTGGACACCTTCACGCGGATCATCGAGAAGCGCCCGGACTTCGCGGAGGGCTGGAACAAGCGGGCGACCGTCTACTACCTGCTCGACCAGTACGAGCGCTCGCTGGCGGACTGCGACGAGGTGATCAAGCGCAACCCGCAGCACTTCGGCGCGCTCTCCGGCTACGGCATGATCTATCTCGAGCTCGGCCAGCCCGCGAAGGCCCTCGCATACTTCGAGCGCGCGCTGGCCGTCAACCCGAATCTGGAATCGGTCGAGGCCGCCGTCCAGTCGCTCAAGCGGCTGCTCATCGAGCGGCGCAAGGGGACCATCTGATGATCGACGCACTGCGGAAGATCACGAGCCCGAGCATCGCCAACGCCATCGAGACCTTCAACGTCCGGCCGCGCAGCCAGGGCCACATGTCCTCCGAGATCACGTGCCTCTTCCCCGAGCTCGGCCCGCTCGTCGGTCACGCCGTCACCGCGGTCATCCGGGCCGAGCCGCAGCCCGTGGACGGTCACCGCGCGAGCACGTACGGCTGGTGGGACCACGTGCTGTCGATCCCCGCCCCGCGCGTGATCGTCGTCCACGACCTCGACGACCCGCGGGGGCAGGGCGCGCAGTGGGGCGAGGTCCAGGCCAACATCCACCGGGCCCTCGGCTGCGCGGGGGTGATCACGGACGGCTCGGTGCGTGACCTCGACGAGGTGCGGGCGCTCGGCTTCCAGTTCGCCGCCGCCCACGTGTCGGTCTCGCACGCCTACGTGCACATGGTCGACTTCGGGCTGCCCATCAAGGTGGGCGGGCTCTGGGTCAAGCCGGGCGACCTCGTCCACGCCGACCAGCACGGGGTCGTCACCATCCCGCCGGACATTGCGCCCAAGGTGGCGGAGGAGGCCTCGGAGCGCGAGATCATCGGCTGCTGCCAGGCCAAGGACTTCTCCGTCGACAAGCTCAAGGAGCTCTACCGGCGCATCCGCCCTGGGACGTACTGAGCTGAACGTCCGTCAGGCCGAGCGTGGCGACGTCGCCGACGTCATGTCTCTCGTGGGGAGCCTGCGGGGCCAGGACCTCACCGGCCTGATCCGCTCCCACGTCGAGCGCCACCACCTGCTGATCGCCGAGGAGGAGGGCCGCCTGGCCGGCGTCATCGCGTATCGCACCGACTGGTTCCAGTGCACGTTCGTCTCCCTGCTGGTGGTCCACGAGAAGCTCCGCCGCCGCGGGGTGGCCCGGGCTCTGATGAAGGCCGTGGAGGAGATGTCGCTCGGGCCGCGCCTGTTCTCGTCGACCGAGGAGACGAACAGCGTGGCCATTCGCATGCACACGGCCCTCGGCTTCGTACCCTCGGGCCACATCGACAACCTCCCCCAGGGCTACCGCGAGCTCTTCTTCTTCAAGCGTCTGCGCTGAATACAGAAGCCGGATGAACCGCTACTTGACACGTCCCCTGTTCCGGCAGATCGTGGCGCGCATCGAGCGACGCGCGTGGCCTCCGACCTGATCGGGAAGACGTGACCGGAGGGAACTGAAGACGGGCAACGTGGAGGTGACACCACACAAGTGGTCAAGGAGGACCTGTTGATGGAATCACGTCCGATTGCAGGCCTGTCACGCCGCAACCTTCTCAAATTGGGAGGGGCCGCGGCAGCGGCGAGCGCCCTGAGCCTCCGGCCCGACGAAACGTTCGCGGACGCTGAGCCAGAGAAGCCGAAGGCGAAGCGCGGGGGCACCTTCCGAGTGCGCATCAGCCAGCCGCCCGCTCACTTCGACCCTCATCAAACGGCCGCGTCCTCGACGATGGTGCCCCTTTCGTTTGCCTATAGCCGGCTGGTGAAGGTCAGGGTGGGCGTGTGGGCGGTGCCCGGCACCCAGCCGATCGATGGCGACGTGGCTGACAGCTGGGACCGCCAGGGCGACGCCTATGTCTTCAAGCTCGTGAAGGGCATCCGATGGCATCCCAAGCCCCCGGTCAACGGGCGCGAGCTCACCGCCGAGGACGTCAAGTACACCTTCGACCGCTTCCTGACCTTGAAGGGCAACCCCAACCGGGTCCTCCTCGAGATGGTGGACAAGGTAGAGGTGCTGGACAAGTACACGGTGAAGTTCACGCTCAAGGAACCCAACGCCTGGCTCGTCGAACGTCTCGCCGCCACCTCGACGTGGATCGTCGCCAGGGAGTGCGTCGAGAAGTTCGGCGACCTCAAGACCTGGCAGTCGGTGGTCGGCACGGGCCCCTGGATGCTGGAGCGCTCCGAGCCGAGCAAGCTCAACTTCGTCCGCAACCCGCAATACTTCCAGCCGGGCGCGCCGTACGCCGATGCGGTGGAGCTGACGGTCGATCCCGACCCCAACTCGGCCTTCGAGGCTTTCCTGGCGGGAAAGTACGACTTCGCGCCTGAATACGGCATGATGCTTCGCCGCAACGATCTCGCCCTCGCCAAGAAGGGCATCAGCCGGTGGATCCCGACCCGCGAGTACCTCACGACCTTCGGCGGCGTGGCCGTGATGAAACTCGATCAGGATCCGTTCAAGGACGTCCGGGTGCGTCGGGCCATCGCCATGGCCGACAACTGGCGCGAGGTGCTCGATCGCAATGCGCTGGCGCAGGGCAAGGGCGCGCCCAACCCGCTCGTGCCCGCCGCGCTCAAGGAGTGGTCGCTCCCGATCAAGGAGCTGCCCGGCGAAGACCGGAAGATCTATGAGCCCGATCCGGCGGGCGCCCGGCAACTGCTCACCGAGGCCGGCCACCACGGCGGTATCAAGTTCCCCGCCGAGACGACGCCGGGATACGGGCCCGACTGGATGGACGCCGTCCAGATCGCGGTCAAGAGCTGGAAGGCGGCCGGGATCGAGGTGGAGGTCAGGCCCAAGGATTACGCCGCCTTCGTCTCCAGCGCCATCTACGGCAAGTTCGACAAGATGATGCTGGCGGCGCGCGACAGCGCCACCGAGCCGGATTCCTACTTCACGCCGTTGCTGCCGGGCCATCCCCTCAACGCGTCCGGTGTCAACGACCCCAAGCTCACCGAGATGATCAAGCTCCAGCGGCGCACCTACAATGAGAAGAAGCGCCGCGAGATCGTCTACGACATCCAGCGCCATTTCGCCCAGCAGGCCTACTACACCTGCGGCGTCTCGGTGAGCGGTGTGAGCGCCTGGATGCCCTACGTGAGGGATTTCTCGCCGAACATCGGCGCCGACTACGGCGGGCGACTCGAGTTCGTTTGGCTCGACAAATAGGCTCCGTGACGCGCGCGCTCGCCTTCGTCGTCGTCCTCCTCATCGCAACGACCGCCTGGGCCCACGACGAGAGATTCTCCGCCTCGAAGGTCGAGATCAGGCCGAACGAGGTGCTCTGGGCGGTGGACGTGGCGACGGATGGCCTGCAGAAGGTCGTGAAGCTTCCCGCCGCGACGCTCAAGCTCACCGAACCCCAGCTCCAGGAGACGAAGGCGGACATCGTCGACTACCTGCTCCAGAACCTCACGGTCGAGATCAACGGGGTCTCCGTGGAGGGCGAGCCGGGGCCGTTGGCGCCGGTCTACGAGACCCTCGCCTCCGGCGAGACGTACATCTCCTACGCGCGCCAGCAGTTCCGGTTCCGTTCGGCCGCCGAGGTGAAGCGCGTCCAGCTCTCGGCCAAATTCTTCCTGGCCATCACCAACAACCATCATGCCGCCCTCACCGTGTCGTGGGGTGCGGGGCAGAGGGTCTACTCGCGCTACGGGCCGTTCGAACTCGAGCTCACCGCTTCGGCCATCAACCCCACGATCTGGAGCACCGCCGGGGAGTTCATCCTCTGGGGGATGCACCACATCTTCGTCGGCTACGACCACATCGCGTTCCTCCTGGGGTTGCTCCTCGCGGCGCGGAGGCTCCGCGAGATGCTGAAAGTGGTGACGTCGTTCACGGTGGCCCACAGCCTCACGCTGCTCCTCGCGGCGCTGGACCTGATCCGCCTTCCCGCCGCGGTGACGGAGTCGCTGATCGCGGCGTCGATCGTCTACGTGGCCGCGGAGAACTACTTCATCAAGCAGGGGCGCCACCGGTGGATCCTCACGTTCGCGTTCGGTCTGGTGCACGGGCTGGGCTTCTCCAGCGTGCTGCGGACGCGACTGCAAGATCTACAATCGATCGCGGTGCCCGTCGTGTCGTTCAATCTCGGCGTGGAGGCGGGGCAGATCACGATCCTGCTCGTCGCGCTCCCCGTGCTGCTCTGGATCCGCAAGGGGCCCGACGAGACGGCGACCGAACGGCGTCAGTGGTGGCTGGTCCGGGTGGGCTCGATGCCGATCCTGCTGCTGGGTTTGTTCTGGCTCATCGACCGTGTCTTCCAGTTGAACCTCATGCCGTTCTGAGGGCTGCCCCGATTGGCTCCGAGTGGTGATACGGTGGGACCGCCATGCGAGTCCTGCTGATCGAGGATGACCGTAAGGCCGCCAAGCTTCTCGTCAAGGGGCTCCAGGAAGAAGGGTTCGTCGTCGACGTCGCCCTCAACGGCGAGGAGGGCGACGAGCAGGCCGCGGTGAACGAGTACGACGTGATCGTGCTCGACTGGCTCCTGCCGGGGAAAGACGGGATCGCCGTCTGCCGCGCGCTGCGCGCGCGTGCCATCTCCACCCCGATCCTGATGCTGACCGCACGTGACAGCCTCGCCGATCGCATCACCGGCCTGAGCACCGGCGCGGATGACTACCTCACGAAGCCTTTCGCCTTCGCGGAGCTCCTGGCGCGGATCAGGGCGCTGCTCCGCCGGTCACGGCTGGCCCAGCCGGCCGTGCTCCGGGTGGCCGATCTGACGCTCGACCCGGCGACCCGCCGGGTGTCACGCGGGGGCGTCCCCGTCGCGCTCACGTCCAGGGAATACGCGATCCTCGAGGTGTTGATACGGAGTGAGGGTGAGATCGTGAGCCGGACGCGCCTCGTCGAGCGCGTATGGTACGAGGCGTCAGAGGTACTCGACAACCTCGTCGACGTTCACGTGAGCCACCTCCGAAAGAAGATCGATCGCGGCGAGCACGTGCCGCTAATCCACACCGTCCGCGGCTTCGGCTATCGGCTGGGGCCACCCGACTCGACGGACGCGTGAGGTCCCTCCGCTTCTAGACTCGTCTCGCCGGCGGCCGTACGTTCGAGATGTCCGTGGGGTCCGCTGGCTGAAGGAAAATTCACGTCCGCTTCAGGGAATCTTCATGTGGGCCTCGCTAGACTCCACCCCGGTCGCGTCATCGACGCCGGACTCGTCATCGCCGGCGCCGGACACGTGGAAGGGGAACCGAGACCATGAAACGGCATGCGCTCTCGCTCGGCGTGATCGGATGGCTCGTGCTCTTCGCCTGGTCCCCGGACGCCGTCGCCCACACCAAAGGGCTCACCCTCAGCCGCTTCGGCCTGGTCGACGTCTCCCTGCAAGCCAACGTCGCCTACGTGACCTTCGACAACCCCAAGGTGGTCGACTTCGACAAGATCGGAGATCGGCACCAGAAGGGCTGGAACCTGACGAGCTTCGATCTCTCGCTCACCGGCCAGTTACCCGAGTTCCCGCTGAAGTTCGCCATGTTCCTCACCTTCGAACAGGACAAGACGAGCATCGAGGAAGCCTTCCTCTTCTTCCACAAGCTCGAGGAATTCTCCCCGCTCCTCAGCGACTTCCAGGCGACGGTGGGTCAGTTCAGGGCCAAGTTCGGACAGTTCAACCAGATCCACGACCACGAATGGTTCCTCGAGGACCCGCCCTTGATCCACACGAAGTTCCTCGGCCCGGACGGCGTCCACCTGCTGGGCGCCGAGGTGACGTATCAGGTGCCAATCTCCACGTTCCTCCAGCTCTCGCTCTCGATCCAGAGCAAGGGCGCGCTGGACGGGTTCCCGGGGGCGACCAGCAACACGCCTCCCACCTTCGCCCTGCACTCGGCGGATGACGTGGTGGTCTTCCCACGGGTCGAGACGTTCTTCGACCTGACGGACACCGCGGACCTCTCCCTGGGGGCCTCCGGCGCCTTCGGCCGGAACAAGCCCGACAGTCGTGACCGCACCTATCTGATCGGCGGGGACGTCCTGCTCCGCTGGAAGCTGGGCGCCGGGTCCTATCCGTACCTCCGATGGTTGACGGAAGGCATCTGGGCCGTCAGGGAGAATCCCATCGTCACCGCCGGCGCCAACAAGGGGCTTCAGCTCGGCAACGACGTGGTCGGCGGCGCCTTCTCGGAGCTCGGCTACCGGTTCTCGCAACACTGGCAGGCGACCGGGCGCGTCGACTACGTGGGCATCCCCAAGGGCCACGAGGACGAGCACCTCCGGCTCTCGGGCGGTCTGCGCTACCTGATCAGCTCGGTCGCGAAGATCGGCATCCAGTACGAGCACAGCGCTCGATCGGGCGCCGATCGGCCCTACAACGCCGTCTTTGTCCAGTTCAACGTGGGGCTGGGCACTGTGACCCCGGGCGTCGGAAAATTCCTGGATCCGTTCTAGTCGAGCACGGGAGTGCAGAGCGGCGATGGATCGAGATCTCACTGGCGCACCCCTCGAACCGCAGCCGGAGGAGTTCCATGCAGGCACGTAGCCGCCTGACGGGTCTCGCGATCGTGCTGACCGCCGTGGGCCTCGTCGGCGGCGCCGCCACGGCCCACGACGACAACACGCTGCCCCGTCCCGATCCACGGAGCAGCGGGCCGACGCTGAACGTCGTCGCCACGCTCGAGCACTACGGCGCGATCGCGAAGGTCATCGGTGGCGACCGGGTCAAGGTGAGCGTGATCGTGAAGGGCTCCCAGAACCCTCACACCGTCGCCGTCAAGCCGAGCTACTCGGTGCTCTTCAACCGGGCCGATCTCCTCGTCGCCAACGGCCAGCTGATCGAGCTGGGCTGGCTGGACATCGCGCTCATCAATGCGAGGAACGCCAAGATCCAGGAGGGGCACCCGGGATTCGTGAACTGCTCGATCGGGGTCGACATCATCCCGTACACGGCGGACGAGATCGAGGGGACCCCCTTCTTCATCCTCAATCTCGGCGCCGGCGGCACCCTGAGGCTCGGCAACCACCACTACTGGCTCGACCCGGGCAACTCGACGATCATCGCCCGCAACATCGCCGACAAGCTGGCCGCGGTCGACCTGCCCAACGCCGCCTACTATCGAGGCAACCAGGAACACTTCGCCATGCATCTCGCCGAGAAGCTCAAGGAATGGGACACGCTGATGGAGCCGTTCCGGGGGATGCAGCTCGTCAGCTACCATCGGAGCTGGAACTATCTGCTCCGCCGGCACGGGGTGAAGGTCTTCGACTACATCGAGCCGAAGGAGACCCTGCCGCCCAGCGCGGCCTACATGGCGTCGCTGGTCGACCGCATGAAGCGGAGCGGGGTCAAGGTCATCCTGGCCGAGACCTATCAGAACAGGCCGCTCATCGACGAGATCGCACGACAGACCGGCGCCAGGGCCCTGATCCTTCCGAGCTCGATCAGCGAGGACCAGGGAATCAAGACGGTGTTCGAGTTCTTCGACAGGATCTACGGCGAGATCGCCCCCGCCCTGCGGGCGGCCAAGACGTCGTCGTGAGAGGCGTCCTTCTCCTTCTCGCCGGCCTGCTGGCGCTCGTGCCGGCATGGGCCGAGGCCAAGTTGAGCGTGGTGGCCACCACCGAGCACTACGCGGCGGTGGCGCGGACGATCGGCGGGGACCGCGTCTCGGTGACGTATCTCGCCAGGGGGTCTCAGGATCCCCATGCGGTCCTCCCGAAGCGAAGCTTCTCGGTGCCCCTGAACCGGGCCGATCTCCTGATCGTGAACGGCCAGGGCCTCGAGACGGCGTGGCTCCCGACCGCGCTCACCGAGTCCACGAACAACCGGATCCGCGAGGGCAAGCCGGGCTACCTCGATGCCTCGACGGGGGCGACGCTGATCCCGTACGATCCCGCCGAGCTGAAGGCGTCCCCCCTCGTCAGGACGCTGGTGGCGCTTCAGTCCCTGGCCCTTCCGAAAGCGCCGGACGTCGCGGCCGCGAACAACCACCACTACTGGCTCGACCCGGCGAACGGGCTCGCGATGGCCAAAGCCATCCTCGACAGGCTCTCGCTCCTCGATCCATCGAACACGGCCTTCTTCCAGGCGAACCACGATCGCTTCGCCGCGACGCTGTATGAGAAGCTGCTCGAGTGGGACGCCCGGATGAGGCCCTTCGAGGGAACCGCGATCGTCAGCGCCCATCGGAGCTGGACGTATCTGGCCCGACGGCATGGCCTGAAGATCGTGGCCTACATCGAGCCGAGCGAGCCTCTCATTCTCAGCATCACCAACGTGTCCAACCCCCCTGATCGGGACGAGAAGACCGCGCTGATCGCGAAGATGGGGCAGAGTCGCGTGAAGCTGATCGTGGCCGAGAGCTATCAGGATCCGGCGCTGCTCCAGGAGATCGCCCGTGCCACCGGGGCCTCCGTGCTGGCGCTGCCGGCCTCGGTGAGCGAGACCGACGGCGTGGACGACTACTTCGTCCTCTTCGATCAGATCTACCGGAAGTTGACCCAGGCGCTGGGCGCCGCCAGGACGCTCCGCTGATGTCCGCACTCCTCGCGGCGCACGACCTCTCCATCGGCTACGGGGGGCGTGCCCTCCTCTCCGGCATCAACCTCTCGATCGAGCCCGGCGACTGGTGGGGCGTCGTCGGCCCCAACGGGGCGGGCAAGACCACGCTCATGAAGACGCTCCTCGGGATCGTCCCGGCGCTCGCGGGAAGAATCGAGCGGAGAGCAGGATTGAGCTTCGGCTACGTGCCCCAGCGCGGTGTGATCGACGATATTTTCCCGCTGCCGGCCCTGGACGTCGTGGTGATGGGGCGCTACCCCCGCATCGGGCCGGGCCGACCGGTCACACGGGCCGACCGAGAGCTTGCCCTCAGCTACATGGAGCGGGTGAGCATCGCCCATCTCGCCCGCAAGTCGTTCCGGTCGCTGTCCGGTGGACAGAAACAGCGCACCTTGATCGCCCGCGGGCTCGTGCCGGAACCGGACGTGCTCGTGCTCGATGAGCCGACCGACGGGATGGACCTCGCCGGAGAGACCGGCATCATGGAGCTGATCACGGATCTGCAGCGGGGATCCGGCCGGACCCTCCTCATGATCAGCCACTCGCTGAACCTGGTCGCGAACCACGCGAAGCAATTGATGCTCATCCACGGCGACGAAGGCGTCTTCCGGACAGGGATGACCGACGAGCTGTTGAATGGCAAGACGCTCGAGGAGGTGTATCACGTGAGCGTCGACGTGCACTCGTTCGCCGGGCGGCGCTTCGTCGTCGCGCACGGGTCGCCCGACACGGGACGGGTGTAGCGGTGGACTTCGTGAAATCGATTCCCCTCCTGTCGAATCTCCTCCTCGTCGAGCGAAACGGGATGACCTTCCTCGATGCCCTGCCCATTCTTCAAAATGGGATCCTGGCCGGGCTGCTGGTGGCGCTGGTGAGCGCCTTCCTGGGCGTCTACGTGATCCTCAAGCGGATCGTGTTCGTCAGCGCGGCGATCTCCCAGGTCTCCTCCCTCGGCGTCGCCTGCGCCTTCCTGGTCGCCACCCTCTTCGGACGTCACGCCAGCGAGGTGAAGTCGCAGTTCCTGAGCGGGCCCGGGGCGACCTCGGTCGTGTTTGCCTGTGTGGCGGCGATGCTGCTGGCCCGGCAAGTGAGCGAGAAGCGGATCACGCGGGAGAGTATCCTGGGCATCGGGTACCTCCTGCCCGCCGGTCTCACCTTGCTGATTCTCGACGTGCTGAGCGCCGAGGCGCACGCCATCGAGGACATTCTCTTCGGCAACTCGGTCTTCGTCTCCGTGGAGCAGGTGCGGGTGCAAGCGGTGACCGCGGTGGCGGTGCTGCTGATCCACCTGCTCCTCTACAAGGAGTTCATCTTCACCTCGCTGGATCCCGAGACGGCCACGGCGTGCGGCATGAGAACGCGGCTCTTCAACCGGATCCTGCTCCTGACCATCGCGTTCACGATCTCCGTGTCCATCATGTCCATCGGGGCGCTGCCCGTCTTTGCCTTCATGGTCATCCCGGCCTCGGCGGCCTTGACGCTCACGGAGCGGCTCGGAAGGGCGTTTCTCCTGTCGGTCGTGTTCGGGGTGTCGGCCGCCCTCGTCGGGTTCTATCTGTCCTTCGTCTTCTCGCTGCCGACCGGGCCCGCCATGCTGACCACGGCCGGGCTCTTTCTCATCCCGGGCGGCCTCAAGGCGCTCCTGCAGCGGTGGCGGGTCGCCTGACGGTCATCGGACGGTCTGGATCGAGCGGAGGTCGACGTTGACACACCATCAGCCCCTCAGGGCGTTCGCGAGGTCGCGGCCTTTTTCCGGGTGCACGCGCACGGTTCTCGTGGGACTCTTCGTGTACTTCGCGCGGGTGCTGCCGGTGTGTCTCGTCGCAGCGCCATCATGGGTCGCGTTGGCCCACGGATCTCAAGTCGACGACGGGCTCGCGGAGGCCCTTCGCCTGACTCGAGAGGCCACCGTGCTTCACAGTTCCGGAAAGTTCTCGGAGGCTGTTTCACTCGCCCAGCGTGCGCTCGCGATCCGGATGAACGCCCTGGGCCTGGAGCACCCCCACGTGGCCGCGAGCCTCGACACCCTGGCCGGGCTCTACCGCGCCCAGGGCAAGTACGCGGAGGCCGAGCCGCTCTATCGGCGTGCGCTGGCCATCGGAGAGAAGACTCTGGGGCCGGAGCACCAGGGCGTGGCGGCGAGCCTCAACAACCTGGCCGGGCTCTACCACGCCCAGGGCAAGTACGCGCAGGCCGAGCCGCTCTATCAGCGCGCGCGCGCCATCGGGGAGAAGATCCTGGGGCCGGAGCACCCGAACGTGGCGGCGAGCCTCAATAACCTGGCGCTGCTGTACGACGCTCAGGGGAAGTATGCGAAGGCCGAGCCGCTCCAGCGGCGCGCGCTGGCCATCCAGGAGAAGGCTCTGGGGCCAGAGCATCCGGACGTCGCCGCGAGCCTCAACAACCTCGCAGAGCTCTACCACGCCCAGGGCAAGTACCCCGAGGCCGAGCCGCTCTATCAGCGCGCGCTCACGATCAGGGAGAAGGCGCTGGGACCGGACCACCCGGCCGTGGCCGGGAGCCTCAACAGCCTGGCAGAGCTCCACCAGGCGCAGGGCAAGTACGCCGAGGCCGAGCTCCGCTCTCGGCGCGCGCTGGCCATCCTGGAAAAAGCGCTGGGACCGGACCACCCGGACGTGGCGACGGTCCTCGACGGCCTGGGCGGGCTCTACCAGGCGCAGGGCAAGTATTTGCATGCCGAGCCGCGGTATCGGCGCGCGCTGGCCATCTTGGAGAAGGCGCTGGGCCCCGAGCACCCGAACGTGGCCGCCGTCCTGCAGAACTTCGCCGGCTTGCTGAGAAAGACGAACCGGACGGCCCAGGCAGCGGAAATGGAGGCTCGCGCGAGGACGATCACCGCCAAGCACGCCCGGACGGCCCTGCCGAAGTGACAACGCGCGTGGAAGAGTTGAAGCGGCGGCCAGGCTCGACGGGAAGCGTCAGTTCGGGCGTCGGAAAGGCATGAGACCGAGCTGACGGGCGCCGCCGCGGACCTGCCGGCCGGCCGTGACTGGCTCGGCCACGAAACCTGCGCCCGCGATGATCGGGCGCTAGCGATTCTCAGTCGTGGGAGTGCTTCGGTAGGCCGTCATGGGCGTGCTCGCCGATCCGGTGGTGACGGTCGCCGCCCTGTCCGTACGGGTCGACATGGACCGTCACCCCGCCCAGGTGCGGAAGGTGATGAAGCAACTGGTGGCGGACCTCCCGTGCGATGTCGTGTCCCTCGGACACTGACAACCCACCGGCTACGGTCACGTTCACCTCAGCGTGAATCCGGTGTCCGATCCATCGGGCCCGCACGTCGCTGACGCCCTCGACGCGAGGCACATGGCCAGCGGCGTGCTCGATCGCTTGCAGCGTCTCGGAATCCATGCCGTCAAGCATACGGAGGAAGATAGCCCGCGCGGATTGCCAGACAAGCACGAAGATCGCCGCCGAGATTGCGAGGCCTACGAGCGGGTCGGCAAGCGGATAACCGAGCCAGACGCCGACCGCGCCAACGAAAACCGCCAGACTCGTCCATCCATCAACGCGGGCGTGGTAGCCATCGGCGATCAATGCCGCGCTACCGATCTGCCGCCCGACGCGGATGCGGAACAGCGCGACCGCCTCATTCCCGACGAATCCGACGATTGATGCGGCCATGACGGCCCACAGCAGCGTGACAGATTGAGGATGGAAGATTCTTTGCACCGATTCGTAGGCGGCCACCAGCGCACTCGTCAGGATGGTGACGATTACGGCCAGGCCCGCGAAGTCCTCCACCCGACCCAATCCATATGTGAACCGCCGTGTCACGCGACGCCGCGCGAGCCAAAACGCGATCCCGAGCGGGATCGCGGTCGCGGCGTCCGCGAAGTTGTGAATCGTGTCCGCGAGGAGTCCGACACTCCCCGAGGCGATCACAACGATGACCTGCACGAAGGCAGTCACGAACAGCCCTACGAACGACCACTTCAGCGCCCACAGCCCGCGGTCGTTCGACGCGATGGACGGATCGACCACTCCGTGCGAGTGGCCGTGGCGCTGCGCGTGATGACGGTCATGGTGGTGTCCGCGGTCGTGCGAATCGGAATTGCCGTGTTCGTGCTCGTGCGGATCTTTCATCGCGCACCCCCACGTGTATTGTCCCATGCCGCACGGATCATCGCGCTGCCCGCGTCGTCGCGGGCAACTCGCTGGAGAGTTCGTGAGGCGCTCCCCACCCGAGCAGAACATTTGGAGCGCTCCCTGAAGGCTCAGCGAGGCTGGCGAAATCAGGAGGCGAGCGGCAGCCGGATCCGGAAGGTGGCTCCACTGCCGCGGGCACTGGTCACGGTGATTCTCCCACCCTGCCCTTCGACGAGTGCGCGGCAAATCGCCAATCCCAGACCGACGCCGGGCGCCTCCATGTGGTGGGCGGCACTTCCCCGGTAGAACCTCTCGAAGAGCCGGGGCATCTCGTCCTCGGGGATTCCCGGACCGGTATCGGACACCGCGACCACCGCCGAGCTTCCCTCGATCGCGACGCCGACGGTGACGTCACCGCCCGGGGGCGAGAACTTGACCGCGTTGTCCAGTACGTTCGCGACGACATGGCTCAACGCGGCCGGGGCAACGTTCACGGCCAGCTCCGGCGGGATATCCATCACCAGCGCCACGTTTCGGTGAAGTGCCTGGGGGCCCAGACGTTTCACCGCCTCGTGGAGAATCGATATCAAGTCCACTGACCGCGGCGCCTCGGGCGGTCCCCCTGCGTCCAGGCGAGCCAGGATGAGCAGCTCATCGGTCAGGTGAGAGAGTCGCTCGACCTCGCCCAGGCACGACTGCAGCGCTTCCTCGTACTCGGCGCGTTCTCGTGGCCGGCGCAACGTCACCTCAAGTTCCGCGCGGAGGCGCGAGAGGGGCGACCGGAACTCGTGAGAGGCATCCGCGGTGAAGCGACGCTGAGCTTCGAAGCTCTCCTCGATGCGAGCAAGCATGTCGTTGAGCGTCTCGACCAGGCGCGCCATCTCATCCTGAGTGCCCGGATGCGGCAGCCGCTCGGCGAGCGCGGACTCCCCGATCATCCTCGCGCGCCCGACGATCTGATCAATCGGACGCAGGACCGTCCGCGCCAGCATGGCGCCCGTCAGCACGACTGCGCCGAGAATACTTGCCGACGCCGTGAGAAAGAGGATGCGCGCCAAGCGCACCGTGGCATTGGTGTCGGCGAGTGAGGTTCCAACCTGAATCGCATAGACCTGACCACCCAGCTGGACGGGAAAAGAGAGAAGTCGCACCGGTTCGCCGCCGAAATCGTCCAGGGTCTCGAAGACCTTTTCGCCGGTGCGCAACCTTGCCAGGAGGGACGCTGACGTCGGAAGATGCGCGGTGCCCAAGTTCGCGCTGCGGGCGATGATTCGGCTGTCCAGGTCCACGACACTGTACTGGATGAATTTGTCGAGCCGGGGAAAGGACGGCGGCCCCGTGCCTGGGGACATTTCATGGATGTGGAGCGGGTGGCTCAAGTCGGCCGCCGTGGCGTTGGCTTCCGTGAGGGCCAGATCCAGGAGCGCCCGGTCAACTTGGCCGAGCACCATGCGGGAAAACGCCCAGTCGGCGCCGAGCGACGCCGTCGCCAGGATGAGGCCGACGGACACGACGTGCCGAACGAAGACTCTTCGCTTGAGAGTGAGCCGGATCACGGACCCGAGGGCCCTACCATGGAGCCGCCTGCCCGAACCGCAGGGACGGCCAGCCGGCTCGCGTCCCGAAAGTGCGCGGCCTTGCGATCGTCCTCGATGACGAGAGTTCGAGGGGGTCACCCCCCGCGCGCGTGGACAGCCGGGGGAGTTCGAGGGGGCTCGCCCCCCTCGACCTCAACGATCCCGCCGGAGCTTGTACTCGATGGAGTCCACGAGGGCCTGCCAGGAGGCCTCGATGATGTTGTCGGCGACGCCGACGGTGCCCCACGTCTCCTCGCCGTCGCCGGACGTGATCAGCACACGCGTCTTGGCCGCGGTGCCCTTGGACTCGTCGAGGATGCGCACCTTGTAGTCGAGCAGGCGCATCTGCTTGAGGCTCGGGTAGAACTCCTCGAGCGCCTTGCGGAGGGCGTGGTCGAGGGCGTTGACGGGCCCGTTGCCCGCCGCGGCGGTGTGCTCCAGCATGCCCTTGACCCGCACCCGCACCGTGGCCTCGGCCACCGGCTCCCCGCTCGCGCTCTGCTCCTCGACGATCACCCGGTAGGCCTCGAGCTCGAAGAACGGCGTGTACCGGCCGAGCGCGCGCTCCATCAGCAGCTCGAACGACGCCTCGGCTCCCTCGAACTGGAAGCCCTGGTCCTCCAGGGCCTTGAGCCGCTCGAGGATCTTCCGGCTGTCCGGCGTCTCGTGGTCGAGGTCGATGCCGAACTCGCGCGCCTTGAACAGGATGTTCGACTTGCCGGAGAGCTCGGAGACGAGCACGCGCCGGTGGTTGCCCACGGCCTCGGGGTCGACGTGCTCGTACGTCTCCGGATGCTTGGCCACCGCGGAGACGTGCATGCCGCCCTTGTGCGCGAAGGCCGAGTCCCCGACGTAGGGCTGGGCCGCCCAGGGCTTGCGGTTGGCGAGCTCCGAGGTGAAGCGCGAGAAGTCGCGCAGCTCGCGCAGGCCCGGCTCGGGGATGCAGTCGACGCCGAGCTTGAGCATGAGGCTCGGGATGACCGAGACCAGGTTGGCGTTGCCGCAGCGCTCGCCGTAGCCGTTGATCGTGCCCTGCACCTGCCCCGCGCCCTCGAGCACGGCGGCCAGGGTGTTGGCCACCGCGCACTCCGCATCGTTGTGGACGTGGATGCCGAACGGCGTCCGGATGTGCGTCTTGACCTCGCGCAGGATCTCGACGAGCGCCTGCGGCAGCGTGCCCCCGTTGGTGTCGCAGAGCACGAGCCAGTGCGCGCCCGCGGCCTCGGCCGCCTTCAGCGTCTGCAGCGCGTAGTCGCGGTTGGCACGGAAGCCGTCGAAGAAGTGCTCGGCGTCGAAGATCACCTCGTCCATCCGGGGACGGAGCCAGGCGATCGAGTCGCGGATCATCTCCACGTTCTCGGGCAGCGTCGTCTCCAGCGCGTGGGTCACGTGGAAGTCCCACGACTTGCCCACGATGGTCGCCACCGGCGCGCCGGCCTCGACCAGGGCCCGCATGTTGGGATCCGACTCGGTGGCGCCGCCCGCCCGCCTGGTCATGCTGAAGGCCGCGAGCTTGGCGTGCTTGAGGGTGACGTCCTGCATGCGGCGGAAGAAGCGGAGGTCCTTGGGGTTGGACCCTGGCCAGCCGCCCTCGATGTAGTGAAAGCCGATGGCGTCCAGCCGCGAGGTCAGCCGGACCTTGTCCTCCATCGAGAAGGACACGCCCTCGCCCTGGGTCCCGTCCCGCAGGGTCGTGTCGTACACCTTCACCAAGCGCCGCATGCCGGCACCCTCGTCTTCCGCTCGCCTCGGACGGCAGGGCCCCGGCCCCGCGACGTCCTGCGGCTCAGACCGCCCGCGCGCGAGATATCCTGTGATGATGCGGCAGGACCGCGGGAGGTGTCAAATTCAGGTTCTTCCGGGTTTGGCGTGGGTCACGTCTAGGACGACGAGGCCAACGTTAGGCTCGGACGGCGTCGGCTCTGGTGCCTGGCGCCGATACATGGCGGCGTACGTCCTTGCGCCGCGACAGGACGCCGGAGTGGCGCCGCA
>JACQFL010000030.1 GCA_016200085.1 Candidatus Rokuibacteriota bacterium
ACGATCGGCACGGCGGGCAGTCCGCTGGAGGTCAACGGCACGAGCCTCACCGCGACGACGGCGGGCGGGGTGCTCAACGTGCTGGACACGGCGGGCGGGCTCACGGTGGCGAACGCCGCGAGCAGTGGCGGCAACGTCACGCTGGCGACCACGGGCAACCTCATCGTCAACGGCGGCGCCGTCAACGCCGGCGCCGGCAACGTGGGCCTCACGGCGACCGGTGGCAACGTCACCAGCGCCACGATCGACGGCGCTGCGGACGTGATCGGCGCCGCGGTCACGCTCACGACCACCGGAGGCGGCTCGATCGGCAGCTCGGGCAATCCGCTCGAGATCAACGGCGCCACCCTCACCGCCACGACCGCAGGCGGCAGTGTCGATGTGCTCGACACCGCGGGCGGGCTCAGCCTGACGTCGCTCAACAGCAACGGCGGCAACGTCGCCCTCACCGGCGCCGCCGGCACGCTGACCGTCGCCGGCGCCGCGACGGCGGGCGCCGGCACGTTCACCCTGACGTCCGACGCCCTGTCGATCGGTGCCCTGGTGACGGGCAACGGCGGCCTCACCGTCCGGCCGCGCACGGCGGGGACCACGATCGGGCTCGGCGGCGCGGCGGGCGCGTTCACCCTGACCGGCGCCGACGTGCAGAACCTCAGCTCGACCACGGGCCTCACCCTCGGCAGCGCCAGCGCGGGCGCGCTCACCGTCGGCACCCTCACGGCCGGCAACACGCAGAACCAGAACGTCGCGCTGGTCAGCGGCTCGACGATCAACGACAGCGCCGCGGGCGCCGCCGTGAGCACGACGGGTACCCTGACCCTCACGTCGGCCGGCGCCATCGGCGGCGCCAGCTTCGGCGGTGACGGGTTCACGAGCAACGTGGGCACGCTGGCCGTCACCAGCACCGGCGGCAACAACCTCACGCTGACCGATACCGGCGCGAGCGGGGCGACCTTCCTTCAGTCGATCCTCACCGGCGGCGCCGGCACCATCAGCCTGACGAAGACCACGAGCAACTTCACGCTCGGCGCCTTCAGCACCACCGGCAACAGCAACGTGACGGCCAGCGCCGGCTCGCTTCTCGACGGCCCGGGCGCGGGGATCATGACGGCGGGCGGCGCGGGCGTGCTCACCGCGACGACCGGGACCATCGGCGACAACGTGACGCCGATCGGAGTCAACTTCACTGGGACGCTCACGACGATCGCGACCGGGGTCGTGGGCGGTGTCTCGGTGAACGTCAATGGCGCGGCGGGCGGCAACGCCCTGATCTATCCGGCCAACACTCCTGGGAAGGTGCTGTTCAACGCGGTCACCCTCAATCCGCCGCTCGTGAGCGTCGGGGGCGGCGGCGGCAGCAGCGCGGTGTCGAACGCCCCGCGCTTCACGAGCAGCCAGATGCAGGCGGCCGACACGGTGACCCAGCAGCTCGTCAAGGCTGTGTCGACGCTGTCCGGGCCCCGGATCGGCGCCTTCGACCTCGAGGGCCTGCTCGACGACATCCTGGGCGGCGGCCCGATGTTCAGCATCCTCGACGGAGGCGCCCTCCAGCCCTAGGCTCCGCCGCGCGTGGGGCGACGACCCCGCGGCCCCGGCTTCGGATTCTGCCGGCTCACGCCGAACACATTCCTTGGGATCATCATCTCGTCACGCGCCGGAGGGGTGGTCGGCAGAACTTGCCGATCCATCCGGGAGTTACACCGATGACGGTGGGTAGGACCTTGCGGCATCGCTTGAACGACAAGGCGTTAGCCGTGGCAGCCCGCATGCAGTCCGCACAGGGTGGAATGGAGGTCTTGCGCCGGGCGGTCGAGCGGTGGACCAACGGCTTCCGCGACAGCCGGAAGCGGCCGCGCCTTGGCCTCGCGCTCGCCGGCGGCGGCGTGATCGGCGGCATGTACGAGGTCGGCGCGCTGACCGCCCTCGAGGAGCGCCTGGGGGGCAACGGCCCGGCGTTCGATCTGTACGTCGGATGCAGCGCCGGCTCGGTGGTGGCCTCGCTGGTCGCCGGCGGCATCCGCGCCTCCGAGCTCTATCACATTCTCGACAACGACCTCGTGGACCCGCTGAACTTCCGGCGCAACGCCGTCTTCGCGCCCGACTCCTTCCGCCGCGCGTGCAGCCGCTTCGGCCGCGTGGTGTGGGCCTTCGGCAAGAACGCGGTGCACGGCCTGCGGGGCTCGATCCCCGACATGCTGGCGCGCGCCGAGCGCGACCTGCCCGCCGGCTTCTTCTCGCTCGGCGCGCTCGAGGCCTTTCTCCGGACGGGGTTCGAATCGCGCGGCCTGACGAACGCCTTCGCGACGCTGCCGTCGCGGCTCTTGATCCCCGCCATCGATCTCGACTCCGCGGAGCGCGTGGTCTTCGGCCAGGGCGCGCTCGCCGAGGTGCCGATCAGCCAGGCGGTTGCGGCGTCCTCGGCCATCCCGGGCTTCTTCGAGCCCTACACGATCGACGGCCGCGACTACGTCGATGGCGGCGTCGGCTTCAGCGGCCACGCGGACCTCGTCGCCGAGGCCGGCTTGGAGGCGGTGCTCGTCGTCAATCCGCTGGTGCCGAGCGGGCTCGAGGCGGGGATGCTGTCGATCCGGGCGCGCGGCCTCTACACGATCATGGAGCAGTCGAGCCGGATCTACAGCCAGAACCTCCTGACGCTCGGCCTCGCCACCCTCGCCGTGCGCTACCCGCGCACCGAGTTCCACCTGCTCGAGCCGCCGCGCACGAGCACGCCGCTGTTCGGGCCGTCCATGGGGTTCGAGGCGAGCCGCGCGGCGCTGCGCTACGGCTACGAGTCGACGCGCGAGTGGCTCGAGCGCCAGGGCGCGCCGTTCCTCCGCCGCCTCGTTCCGACGACCCCGGCCGCCGTTATCGCGACGCTCTAGCAATCACCCGCGAGGCGGCCGACGGGGGCGTGAGGCAAGGGTCATGGGACCACGCCGTACGCGTCTGCTGCTCCGCTGTGGCTGGGCTCCATCCCGGCGGGTCGCGTCCGCTGTCGTTGGGAGGGGTACGGGTTCCGTAGACCCCTGTCTCACGCCCCCGTCGGCCGGTCTCGGCCTCGTACGAGTGACTCAGCGACGCCCACCGGCCATCTTCGTCGATTCGGGCAAGGAGCGGAGGCGGGCCATCGCGACCACGCCGAGGGCGGGGCCGAGGGCGAGGGGAGCGAAGGCCCAGCGCCACCCGAGGGCGTCGGCGAGCGGGGGCACGAGCCAGATCGAGATCATGGTGAGCGCGAAGCCGACGGCGGTCTGCATGGTCAGCGCGGTGCCGACGTAGGCCGGGGGCGAGAGCTCGGTGATCGCCGTCGAGAACTGCGGCGAGTCAGCGACGATGGTGATGCCCCAGGCCACCGCCACCGCGAGGGTCAGCCACGGGGGCCCCCCGAAGGTGAGCCCGATGGCCAGCGCGCAGAGCCCGGAAAGGGTCATGGCGGTGATCGTGAGCGTCGTGCGGCCCCAGCGGTCGGAGGCGAGCCCGCCGGCCCAGCACCCGAGGCCCCCGGCGGCCATCGCCACGAACATCGCCACGCTGGCGTTCATGCCGGCGTAGGCGCCGCCCCCGCGGGCCTCGAGGCTCGCGGCCAGGAACACGGCGGTCCACGTCCACATCGCGTAGAGCTCCCACATGTGGCCGAAGTAGCCGAAGCACGCCAGCCGCGGCCCGCGCTCGCGGAACACCGCGCCCGCCATGCGGAGGTCGAAGCGCGCAGCCGGAAAGGGATACGGGCCCTCGCGCACGAAGAGGGCGAGGATCGCCGCGGCGGCCACGGCGAGCGCGGAGGCGGCGAGCAGCGTGCCGCGCCATGGGCGATCCGTGAGGCCGCGGATCAAGTGGGGGGCCGCCGAGCCGACCGAGAGCGCGCCCACGAGCACGCCGATGGCCAGCCCGCGCCCCTCGCGGAACCACGTGGCCATGAGCTTCATGGCGGGCGGGTACGCCCCGGCCATGCAGAGCCCGGTGACGAAGCGCAAGGCCAGGGCGGGCGCGATCGCGTGGGTGGCCAGGGCGAGCGCGCCGGTGGCGGCGGCGCCGGCGAGGCTGCTGGCGATCATCACCGTGCGCGGCGGGAACACGTCGGGCAGGTTGGTGACGGCCATGGCCAGCGTGCCGACGATGAAGCCGAGCTGGACGGCGATGGTCAGCCCGGCGCGCCCACCCGCACCGAGACTCCACTCGCGCGAGAGCGCGGGCAGCACCGCCGAGGCGCTGAACCACAGCGACAGCGCGCACAGCTCGGCGATCGACAGCCAGACGAGCGCGCGCCAGCGCCCTATTCGATGACGCCCTTGGCGCGGAGCGCGCCGATCTCCTCCACCGACATCCCGAGATCCTTGAGCACGGGCTCGGTGTGCTCGTTGGCCGTCGGCGCCGCCCGCCGCACCACCCCCGGCGTGTCGGAAAGCTTGATGGCGATGCCGAACTGCTTGACCTTCCCGAAGACCGGGTGCTCGGCCTCGATGATCATCTGCCGGTGGTTGATCTGCGGGTCGCGCACCATCTCCTCCACGTCGTAGACCTTGCCCACGCACACGTCGGCCTTGACGAGGATCTCGTACCACTCGTCGCGGGTCTTCGTCTTGATCACGGCCTCGATCTCGCGCCGGGCGGCGTCTTCTTCCGCGTTGGCGGCGCGCACGAACTGGTCCGGCTTGCGCGCGTGCTTCACGAAGTCGGGGCGGCCGATGGCCTTGCAGAAGTTCTCCCACAGCCAGGGCTCGGTGCAGCCGATGGTGAGCAGCTTGCCGTCGCGCGTGTCGTAGATCGCGTAATACGGATACGAGCCGCCGAGGAAGCCTTCACCCCGGCGCGGCGCCATCCCGTCGGAGAAGAAGAAGCGCATGTTGGGCGTGGCCGCGAGCAGCGAGACCGTGGTGTCGAGGTACGCCACGTCCACGTGCTGGCCCCGGCCCGTGCGCTCGCGGGCGAAGAGGGCGAGCATGACGCCGAGCGCGCCGTGCATGGTGGCGCCGGCGTAGTCCGCCACCAGGTTGAGCGGGATGACCGGTTTGCGGTCGGGCTCGCCGATCAGGCCGAGCACGCCGGCCAGCGAGAGGTAGTTCATGTCGTGGGCCGGGTAGTCGCGGTATGGCCCGTCCTGGCCGAAGCCGGAGAGCGAGCAGTAGACCACGCGCGGGTTCATGGCCCGCACGGTCTCGTAGTCGCAGCCCAGGCGCCGGGTGACGCCCGGACGGAAGCCCTCGATGATCACGTCCACCCCGGCGGCGATCTTCTTGAGCACGGCCTGGCCCTCGGGGGCCTTGAGGTTCAGCGTCATGCTCCGCTTGTTGCGGTTGACGAAGGCGAAGGCCGCGCGGCGCTCGGCGTCGGCGTCGCGTGGGTGTCCGGGCTCGGGCGTCTCGATCTTGAGCACGTCGGCGCCGTAATCGGCGAGCAGCATGCCCGGCATTTCCGCCGGCGGCACCCGCGCCAGCTCCAGCACCCTGATCCCGTCTAACACTCCCATGGCGATCTCCTTGTTCATGGTCGGGGGAGCGAAACGCCGCTCCCCCCGACCCCCCCACCGCGTCTCCGGTGATTGATCGAAACGGCTGTGGAACCCTCGAGTCACTCGCCTCGAACGCGCGCTCAGTCGACGTCGCCGACGAGGCGCGACGTCAGGGCGCGGACGTCCGGGATGTCCTCCAGGTGCTGCAGCATGTCGGCGACGCCCTCGGCCTCCTCGCGCGGCAGGGCGGCGGCGCAGCCCATGAACTTCGCGCGGAGCGCCTCGTAGGACAGCGGCTGGTCCGGATGCCCTTTGGCGCCGCGCGGCGGGGAGGCGAGCACGCGGCCGTCGCGCAGGCGCACGCTGACGCGGCTCCATGCGTGCTGCTCGAGCCGGTCGGGCAGCGCGCCGTCCACGACCATGCGCACCCGCGGCATCAGCGCCGCGACGTCGCGGCCAGGCGCGCGGTCGTCGAACGAGGACATGTCGACGCGGCCCTCGGCCAGGGCGGCGGCGGCGCAGAACTGCATCGAGAACTTGCGCTGCAGCGGCGTGGCCGGCGCGGGGTAGGCCAGGACGTCGGGCGTGACGTGGTTGACGCCGACCTCGACGGCCTCGACGTCGGCGGCCTGCAGGCGGTGGGTCTCGCGCAGGTCGAGCAGCGCGTCGATGGCGGCGTGGGTCATCGCGCACGACGGGTACGGCTTCACCGCGACGCCCGAGGTCAGCAGGTGCCACTGCGCGCCCAGGGTTGCGAGCGAGGCCTCGAGGGTGCCGACGCCGCCGGCCGCCCCGAGCCAGCCCTGCTTGCCCTCGAGCGCCGTCGCCGTGGCCGTCATGCCCTCGCGCGCGAGCAGCGCGGCGAGCACGCCGTTCCGCGCGGCGTGCCCCGCGTGGTACGGCTTGGTCATGGAGCCGAAGTTTTCCTTCACCCCCGAGGCCAGCGACGCGGCGATGGCGATGGCCGTCGCGGCGCGCGGCACGTCGAGCGCGAGCACCCGGGCCGCGGTGGCGGCGCACCCCAGGGTGCCGATCGTCGCCGTGTTGTGCCAGCCGCGCGTGTAGTGCGCGGGGTTGACCGC
This sequence comes from Candidatus Rokuibacteriota bacterium, assembly GCA_016200085.1. Lineage (GTDB taxonomy): Bacteria > Methylomirabilota > Methylomirabilia > Rokubacteriales > CSP1-6 > JACQFL01. The sequence continues at coordinate 6,532 of JACQFL010000030.1, forward strand.
GGTGCCGATCGCGCCGTCCACCTCGAAGCCCGCCACGTACGCGACGGCGATCGTCGCGCCGTCCACGCAGGCGGCCTCGCCGGCGGCCAGGGCCGCGGCGAGCAGTGGCACGCTGGGATGGCCCATCAGGGCGAAGCTGGTGTCGTCGAAGTCGTGCGCGTGGCCGGCGGCGCCGTTGGCCAGCGCGGCCCACGTCGGGCTCGTCCGCATCGACGTGCCGACCACGGTGGCGAGCGGCGCCCCACCCTCCGTTCGCGCGATCTCGCGCACGATGCGCGCGACCGCCTCGGAGGCGCCCGCCAGCATGACACCGAGCGAATCCAGCGCGGCGAGGCGCACGCGGGCCAGCGCCTCCGTCGGACAGTCCTCCAGGCGGGTCTTGATCGCGAACTCGGCCAGGCGAATCGCGGCGCTCATCGGTGAGGCTCCATCACTTGGCGTTGTGGAAGATGACGCCCAGAGTATAGCGCGTGCCCCGGCTCACGCGGCTGACGCCGTGGCGCATGGTGACCCGGACGACGCCGCGCGCGCCGCGCGCCGGGCGGTGGCGGGTGGGGAAGATGACCATCTCGCCCTGGTCGGCGGGGATGGCCTCGCCGCGCGACTGGGCGCGCGGGCGCTGCTCGACGAGCAGGAACTCGCCGCCGTCGTAGTCAGCGCCGCGGCGGCTCAGGAAGCAGGTGATCTGCAGGGGAAAGGCGACGTCGCCGTAGAGGTCCTGGTGCAGGCAGTTGTAGCCGCCGGCCTCGTAGTGCAGCAGGAGCGGGGTCGGCTTCTTCTGGCCGTGCCGCGCGCACACGCGCAGCAGGCCCGCCAGATCCGCGGGGAAGCGCTCGCGGACGCCCAGGGCCTCGCTCCACCGGTTGGCGATGACCGCCAGCGGCGCGTAGGCCGTCTCGCGGATGGCGAGGACCGTGTCGGGCAGGGGGTCGGCGAAGTACTGGTAGTCGCCCTCGCCGAACCGGAAGCGCGCCATGTCGACCCGGCTCCGGAAGCGGCGCTCGTCGCCGTAGAGGGCGACGAGCGCCGCGCACTCCTCGGGGGAGAGCACCGCCACGGTCCGGGCGTAGCCGAGCTCGCCGAGCGAGGCCTCGATGGCGCCCCAGTCGAGCGCGCGCACGCGTGCGCTGACGTCCATCGATCGCGATGATACCCTGGGCGGCATGCTCACGGTCGGCATCGACGTCGGCGGCACGTTCACCGACCTCACCGCCGTCGACGAGACGGGCCGCGTGCTCGTCACCAAGGTGCCGTCGCGGCCGCTCGACGAGGCGGGCGCCGTGCTCGAGGGGCTGGCGGGGCTCGGCATCGAGAGCCGCGCGGTGCGGCGCCTCGTGCACGGGACCACCGTGGGCACCAACGCCGTGCTCGAGCGGCGTGGCGCGCGCGTGGCGCTCGTGACCACCGCGGGCTTCCGCGACCTCATCGAGATCGGCCGCACCAAGCGCAACATCCCCGTGCTCTTCGTGCCGACCTTCGTGCGCCCGCGTCCCGTGGTGCCGCGGCCGCTGCGCTTCGAGGTGCTCGAGCGCATACTCGCCGACGGCAGCGCGCTGGTGCCGCTGGAGCCCGGCCCCCTCGGGGAGACGCTCGAGCGCGTCCTCGCGTCGGAGCCGGAGGCCGTCGCCGTCTGCCTGCTCCACGCCTATGCCAACCCGACGCACGAGCGTCTCGTGGTCGAGGCGCTCAAGGCGCGCCGCCCGGGCCTGCCCGTCTCCGCCTCCGCGGAGGTCGTGCCGGAGTACCGCGAGTTCGAGCGCTTCTCGACCACGGTCCTCAACGCCTACCTGCAGCCGTTGATGGAGCGCCACCTGAGCGGCCTCGAGCAGCGGTTGCTCGAGTCCGGGTACACCCACGGGGTGCTCACGGTGGGCTCGAGCGGCGGCATGATGACGGTGGAGACGGCGCGGCGCCTGCCCATCCGCACGATGTTCTCCGGTCCGGCGGGTGGCGTGAGCCAGGCCTGCTTCCTCGGCGCGGCGGCGGGCCTCGACGACTTCATCACCTACGATATGGGCGGCACGAGCACGGACGTGTGCCTCGTCGAGGGCGGCCGCCCCGTCATCGGCACCGACAACCTCGTCGGCGCCTTTCCGGTGAAGGTCGCGCAGATCGACCTGCGCACGGTGGGCGCGGGCGGGGGCAGCGTCGCGTGGCTCGATGTCGACGGCAGCCTGCGCGTCGGCCCGCGGAGCGCGGGCGCCCGGCCCGGCCCGGCCGCCTACGGCCTCGGCGGCGAGGAGCCCACCGTGACCGACGCCAACGCGGTGCTTGGACGCATGGGCGTCGGCGGTGCGATCGCGATCGACGCCGGGCTGGCGCGGGAGGCCATCGCCATGCTGGCCGGGCGCCTGGGGTTCGGCGTCGAGGCCCTCGCCGAGGGCATCGTGAAGATCGCGGTGGCGCGCATGACGGCCTCCATCCGCGAGATCTCCATCGAGCGCGGCCACGACCCGCGCGACTTCACGCTCGTCGCCTTCGGCGGCGCCGGGCCCATGCACGCGCTGCCCGTGGCCGACGAGCTCGGGATCCCGCGCGTGATCGTGCCGCCGTATCCGGGCAATTTCTCGGCGCTCGGCCTGCTCGTGTCCGACGTCCGCCACGACGACGTGCGGACGCGCATCGGCCCGCTCGTCGCGCAGCGGGAGGCGATCGCCAGCGCCTTCGCCGAGATGGAGGCCCGCGCGGCAGGCCAGCTCGAGACCGAAGGTTTCGACGCCGGCGCGCGGCGGCTCGAGCGCTCGCTCGACCTGCGCTACCAGGGCCAGGCCTTCGAGCTCGCGGTGCCCATCCAGCAAGCGCTCGTCGATCCGGTGGCGGTGGCGCAGGAGTTCCACGCCCGCCACCTCGCCATGTACGGCCACGCGAACCCGGCCGAGGCCGTCGAGCTCGTCAACGTCCGTCTGGCGGCCTCGGGCGTCGTCGACAAGCCCGCGCCGGCGGCCGTGCGCGGCGCGTCCCGCACGCTGCAGGACGCTGCGGCCGGCCGCCGGGCGGTGTGGTTCGAAGGGCGCGCCGTGGACAGCCCCGTCTACGCGCGCGAGCGGCTGCCCGTGGAAGCGACGCTCGTGGGTCCGGCCATCGTCGAGGAGTTCGGCGCGACGACCGTGGTCTTCCCGGGCTGGCGCGGCGTCGTGGACGCCTTCGGCAGCCTCCGTTTCGAGCGCGATGGCGGTGTGAGGTGAGCCGCCGTCGAGGCGGCGAGCCGAACGGTTTGCGAGGTGGGCGTGCCGCGGACGCCCGCCGAGCGGTGAAATTCCGATGAGCCCGGGCATCGATCCGATCACGCTCGAGGTCGTGCGCGAGGCGCTGTCCTCGATCGTGCGCGAGATGCGGATCACCCTGGTGCGCACCGCGTACTCGTCCATCCTCTACGAGGGCGAGGACTTCTCCTGCGTCCTGATGGATCGCCAGGCCCAGATCGTCGCCATGTCCAAGGGCATGGACCACCCGTTGCACATCGTGCCGATCGCCTGGTCGATGCGGGCCGTCCGCGAGCGCTTCGGCGACGACATCGCGCCCGGCGACATCTTCCTGCACAACGATCCCTACACGGGCGGCACGCACCTCAACGACGTCGCGATGATCTACCCGATGTTCGCCGGGGGCGAGCTGTTCCTCTTCCCCGTGATCCGGGCCCACTGGGCCGACGTCGGCGGCATGAGCGCCGGCAGCCTGTCGGGGCGGGTCACCGAGATCTACCAGGAGGGGGTGCGCATCCCGCCGATCAAGGTCTACGAGCGGGGCCGGCCCAACCAGGCCGTGCTCGACCTGATCTTCGGCAACATGCGCGGCCCCCGCGATCGCGAGGGCGACTTCCGCGCGATGATCGGCACCTGCCGCAAGGCGGCCGAGCGCGTCGAGGCGCTCCTGGCGCGTTACGGCCAGCCGGCGCTGCAGGCCTGTGTCGAGGCGCTGCTCGATCGGGCCGAGGCGCGCATGCGTGCCCGCATCCGCGCGCTGCCGCCCGGCGAGTACGTCTACGAGGCGTACCTGGAGGGTGGCCGCGAGCGGCTCGAGCCGCTGCGCGTGCGGGCGGCGGTGCGCATCGCGGGCGACACCGTCACCGTCGATCTCGCGGGGACCTCGCCCCAGACCGCCGGCCCCACCAACGTCGGGCCGGCCATGGCCCCGACGGGCGCGTTCACCATCCTCAAGGCGTTCCTCGATCCCGGGGGCGACATCAACTCCGGCGCCTTCCGGCCGCTCACCGTGCTGGCCCCGGAGGGCACGATCGTCAACGCGCGCCGGCCGGCGCCGTGCGGCGGGATGGTGGAGGTCAAGTACTGCGTCGAGTCGGCCGTGATGGGCGCGCTCTCGCAGGCGATCGACGGCAAGATCACGGGCGACATCAAGGGCGGCGGCAACCACTGCTACGTCGGCGGGCCCGATCCCCGGGATGGCGGCACGTTCATCTTCTACGAGTACCCCGCCGGCGGCACCGGCGCGTTCGAGGGCGGCGACGGCAGCAGCGCCGTGCGGGCCTTCACCGAGAGCGACATGACCACGATCCAACCCGTGGAGGCGGTGGAGCAGAAGTACCCGCTGCGCGTCGAACGCACGGCGCTGCGCGTGGACTCGGGCGGCGACGGCCAGTGGCGCGGCGGGCTCGGGCTCGAGCGCGAGGTGCGGCTGCTCGCCCCGCGCGCGGAGCTGTCCGTGCTGGCCGAGAAGGGGATCCTGCCGCCCTACGGCGTGGCGGGCGGGCGGTCGGGCGCGCCCAACCGCTTCGTCGTCCGCCGCGGCGGCGAGGTCGTCGAGCCCTCGCCGCTGCCGGGCAAGGTCAGCGCGTTTCCGCTCGGCGCCGGTGACGTCGTCATCATGCAAAGCTCGGGCGGCGGCGGCTACGGCGATCCGCTGGAGCGCGACCCGGCCCTGGTTGCCGCCGACGTGGCCGAGGGCCTGGTTTCGCCCGAGCGCGCCGACCGCGTGTACGGGGTCCTGCCATCAGCCGGGGGCGTCGATGCCGCGGCGACGGCGGCCCGACGGCGCGAGCTTCGCGCCGCGCGGACCACCGTCACCCTGGGCCTTGCGGATGACCTTGCCGAGCGCGGCGTGCGGGGGATCGCGATCGCCGCGTCGGCAGCGCGCCGTCTCGACGTGGCCGTCGGCGATGTCATCGAGCTCGTGCCCCCGCGCGGCGCTCCGCTCCGCGCCTGGATCGAGCGCGTGGGCGACATGACGGGCGATCACGCGAGGGTCTCGCGCGAGGCGCTGACCATGCTCGCGCTGCAGGTGGGCGCCACCGTCCAGCTGCGCGTCGTGTACCGTACCCGGTGAGACGAAGCGTTCAACCACACCCTAACGCCGGCTTGGCACGCGCGGGTAAGCGCCTGATAGGCGGATGGTTCATCCTTGGCATTCCCCTCGGCCTAGCTCTCTCGGTCCATCCGCTTTTCGTCATTCCTCTGGTCGGGTTGCAGCTTGTTATAGGTATCTGGTTGAGGAGACTCAAGTGTAGGCGGTGCGGGCATCCGAATCACATTTCAGCGCCGTTTCGAAATTGCGGTGTTCTCCATGGTCGCAGGAATATCCGGCACCCTGATGCTATCGGCTGCGCTCTCCTGCACTCGTTGCCGGGCACGCTTTTAGTTGGAGTTCTCACGGCAGCGATTGCCGCGTGGGTGGTCCTCGATTGAGGGAAGGATCACCCTCCAGGCGCCGGTAGCCCTCAGCGGTACGCGTCGGGCGGCTGCTTGACCGTCTTCCAGAACTCGGGATCGTGCCCCGGGAAGACCGTGGCGTCGAGCAGCCGCGCGAGCGTCTTCAGGCGCTTGATGGCGTGGAGCGCGAGCGTGGGGTTCCAGACCACGCCCGGCACGCGCTCGCCGTCGAGGTGCTCCTGCCAGTAGCACGAGTCGCCCGCCAGGATCACGGGCCCGGTCTGCGGCAGCTCCACGAGCAGCGACTGGTGGCCGGGGGTGTGCCCGTCGGTCCGCAGCACGGTGACGCCGGGCACCAGCTCGGCGTCGCCGTCGAGCAGCCGCCAGCGCGCCTCGGGCAGGTCGAAATTCTTCCGGTAGTAGAAGCCGGCGAAGAACGGCGCCGGGTAGTGGGCGTAGGCGTACTCGTCCTTCTGCACGACGAGCTCGGAGGCGCGGAAGAGCTCGGTGCCGCCCGCGTGGTCGTAGTGCAGGTGGGAGAGCACCACGACGTCGATGTCGCCGGCCTCCAGCCCGAGGCTGTCCAGGCGATGGACGAGCAGGTCGGCGTCCGTGAAGCGCGCCAGCGGGTCGTTGCGGAGGATGCCGGGCACCGCCCGCGGCGAGAGCCCGGTGTCGAACAGGATGTTCGTCTCGCCGGTCCGGATCAGGTAGCAGGGGATGGGGATCTGCACGCGCTCCCCGGACATCTCGCCGTAGAAGAGGCCCGCCCGCGCGAAGCCCATGAACCCGTTCTGCAGCGCGTAGAGCGCCTGGACCGCCATCGCGGCGGCCATGATAGCATCCCGCAGTGTGAGGTGAGCAGCGCCGGAGCGGCGAAGGCGCGATCGCTGCGAGCCGAGTGGCAGTGTGAGGTGAGCCGCCGCAGCGGCGGCGAGCCGAACGGTTTGCGAGGTGGCGCGCATCGCACGCTGGCCGAGCGGTGAAATTCCGGATCGTGAGGTTGTCATGGACTTTGCATTCACCGAGCAGCAGGAGCTGATCCGCAAGGAAGTGGCCTCGCTCGCGCGCTCCTTCCCCGCGGACTACTGGCTGGAGAAGGACAACAGCGCCGAGTATCCGTGGGAGTTCGTGCGCGCCTTCGCGCAGGGCGGCTGGCTCGGCTGCATCGTGCCCGAGGCCTACGGCGGCTCGGGCCTCGGGGTGACGGAAGCCGCCATCGTGCTGCACGAGATCTGCGCGGCCGGCGCGGGCACCAGCGGCGCCTCGCCCGTGCACTTCTACATGTTTCCGCCCATGCCCGTGATCAAGCACGGCTCCGAGGACCTCAAGCGGCGTTACCTGCCGGGGGTGGCCACCGGCGAGATCGTGATGTCCTTCGGCGTGACCGAGCCCAACGCCGGCACCGACACCTCGCGCATCGAGACGCGGGCCGAGCGGCGGGGGGATCGCTTCGTGGTCAACGGCCGCAAGGTCTGGAACACCAACGCGCGCCAGGCGACCCACATGCTGCTGCTCGCGCGGACGGCGCCGCGCGACCCGGCCCATCCCTTCGCCGGGCTCACGCTCTTCTTCACGCCCTTCGACCGCGCGAAGATCGCGGTGAAGGAGATCGCCAAGCTCGGGCGCGCCGCCGTGGACTCCAACGAGATCTTCATCGACGGCCTGGAGATCCCCGTGGAGGACGTGGTCGGCGAGGTGGGCCGCGGCTTCTACCACCTGCTCGACTCGCTCAACCCCGAGCGGATCATGACGGGCATCGAGGCCGTCGGCATCGGGCGCGCTGCCCTGGAGCGCGCCGTGCAGTACGCCAAGCAGCGGATCGTGTTCGACCGGCCGATCGGCCAGAACCAGGCCATCGCCCACCCGCTGGCCCTGGCCTGGGCGAAGCTCGAGACCGCGGAGCTGATGTGCCTGAAGGCGGCGTGGCTGTTCGACGGCGGCCGGCCCTGCGGGGCCGAGTCCAATACGGCCAAGCTGCTGGCGGCGGAGGCCGGCTTCGAGGCCTGCGACGTCGCGGTGCAGACCCACGGCGGCTACGGCTATGCCAAGGAGTTCCACGTCGAGCGCCTGTTCCGGGAGGTCCGGCTCTACAAGATCGCGCCGGTCTCCCAGCAGATGGTCCTGAACTACCTCTCCGAGCACGTCCTGGGTCTCCCCAAGAGCTACTGAGTCGGTCCACAAAATGCGATCGGCGGCGGTCAGTTAGGCGCCCTCTCCTGGGAGAAAGCTTCCTCCCGCCGTCGGTGCCTGGGCCGGGGCGTCCTGCGCGGGCGGTGGGCCCGGCCGGTTTGACACCGTCGGGCCAACGCTGCTAGCACTTTGAGGCATGGAATTTGGGCAGGGATCGGGACCCGGCTAGACTCGTGCCGTGAGCCTGCACAAGCTCCTGCCGCTGGTGGCGTTCCTGCTGAGCGGCTCGCTGCTCGGGCTGTCGCTGGCCCGCAACTTCCGCAGCCCCCTCAACCGCATCTTCGCGGCCTTCGCCGCCAGCCTCATGCTCTGGAACTTCGGGGTCTTCATGGGGCGGCGGGCGCCCGATCCGGCCAGCGCGCATCTCTGGGAGTACGTGATCCACGCCGGCATCATCGCGATGCCGGCCCTCTACTATCACTTCCTGCTCGCGTTTCTCGACACCACGCACCGGCACCGGCGCACGCTCGGGCTCGTCTACGGCTTCGCCGCGGCCTTCACCGTGGTCAACGCGACCGGCTCCGAGCTGTTCCTCCGCCAGGGCGTCATCGAGACGTTCTGGGGATGGGCGCCCGTGGTGGGCCCGCTCTACGTGCCCTTCGTGGTGTACTTCAGCGGCACGCTCATCTCCGGCATCCTGCGCCTGGTGCGCGCCTACCGGACGATGGAGTCGAGCTTCCGGCGTAACCGGGCGCTGCTGATCCTGCTCGGGTCCTTCGCCAGCCTCGCCGGCGGGTTCATCGATTTCGCGCGGTTCATCCTGGCCGGCTTCTTCCCGATCGCCGACCAGATCTACCCCATGGGCATCCCCGGCAACATGGCGTTCGCGGTCCTCCTGGGAACGGCCATGGTGCGCTACCGCCTGTTCGACGTCGACGTGGCCGTGAAGAAGATGGCGATCTACACCGTCCTCGGCGTCGGGGTGACCTCGCTCGTGGTGGGGGTCACGCGTCTGGTGGAAAAGGTCGGCGCGGGCGACGTCGACACGCTCTGGCTGGTCGTCCCCCTGGCCCTCGTCATCACCATCGTGCTGAGCCCCTTCGGCCGGCGCTTCGACGACTTCATCCACCGGGTGATGTTCACCCGGCGCCGGGGCTGCTACGAGACCCTGCTCGCGCTCAGCCGCCGCATGGCGGGCATCCTCGACTTCGGCACGCTGGTGGATACGCTGGTGGAAGGGCTCGTGCTCGGCATCCCGGTCACCCACGGCGTGCTGCTCGTCTTCGACGAGGGCGCCAACGCCTTCGTCGTCCGCCGGACGGAGGCCACCCTCAAGACCGACGAGAAGGTGGTGGCGCCGCTGCCGGCGGGCAGCGCGCTCGTGCGGTGGCTGGCGGACAGCTCCGACGGCGTGCTCGTCAAGGAGGAGGCGAGGGTCGATCCGCGCCTCGCCGGCTACTTCCACGCGGCCAGCGCGGACCTCGAGGCGATCCCGGCCGCGCTCGTCGTCCCCCTGCGGGTGGAGAAGAAGCTGATCGCGATCCTCCTGATCGGCGAGAAGCTGTCGGGCGAGATCTTCGACGAGCAGGAGCTCGAGGTCCTCGCCGTCCTCGCCAACCAGACCGCGATCTCGATGGAGAACGCGCGGCTCTACGCCGAGCTCGGCGACTCCAACATCCAGCTGGTCAAGGCCAGCCGGCTCAAGTCGCAGTTCCTGGCCAGCATGTCCCACGAGCTGCGGACCCCCCTGAACTCGATCATCGGCTTCTCCAAGGTGCTGCTGCGCCGGATCGACGGAGGGCTGACCGACCGGCAGGAGACGTACGTCAAGTCGGTCCACAACAGCAGCACGCACCTGCTGGAGCTGATCAACAGCATCCTCGACATCGCGCGCATCGAGGCCGGCAAGGTGGACATCCGCTTCCAGGACGTCGACCTCGGCCTCCTCGTGGACGAGTGCATCGAGTCGTCGCTGCCGCTGCTGCGTGGCAAGGCGGTCAAGGTCGAGCGCGAGGTGGCCTTCGACCTGCCCCACCTCGACGCCGACCGGACCAAGGTGAAGCAGATCCTCCTCAACCTGCTGTCGAACGCCATCAAGGCCACCGTGCGCGGCCGCATCGTGGTGCGGGCCCGGCCCCAGGACGACGCCATCCACGTGAGCGTCGCCGACACCGGGATCGGCATCCGGCCGGAGGACCTGACGCGCATGTTCGAGCCCTTCGAGCGCCTGGACAACCCGCTCGCGCGGCAGGTGGACGGCACCGGGCTGGGCCTCGCCATCAGCCGGAAGTTCGTGGAGCTGCACGGGGGCCGGATCTGGGCCGAGAGCCGCGAGAACGAGGGATCGACCTTCCACTTCCTGTTGCCGCGGCACCAGGCCGCCACGACCGCGGGGACGGAATGAGCGCGCGGGGTCCGACGAGCAAGAAGATCCTGCACGTCGAGGACAATCCCGAGAACCGGCTGCTCGTCCGGGCGCTGCTGGAAGCCGAAGGCTACGAGGTCGTCGACGCCGAGGACGGCCTGACGGGGATCGAGGCGGCCATCAGCGGCAAGCCCGACCTCGTGCTGCTCGACATCAACCTGCCGGTGGTGAGCGGGTACGAGGTGGGTCTCGCCCTCAAGGTCGCGGTGCCCGACATTCCCATCGTGGCCGTCACCGCGTACGCCATGGAGGGCGACCGCGAGCGGACCCTGGTGGCGGGCTGCGACGGCTACATCCAGAAGCCGATCGACGCCGACGCCTTCGCGCGCCAGGTCGGCGAGTTCCTCCGCGGCAAGCGGGAGCGGCTCGCCGCCGGCGAGGAGAGCGCGCACCTGCGCGAGCTGAACCAGCATCTCGTCTATCGGCTGGTCGACCACATCCAGGAGCTCAAGCGCCTCAACCGCCAGTTCGCCCGCCGGGCCAGCCAGCTGGAGGCGCTCCACCTCGCCGTGCAGGACATCACGCCGGAGGCGGGCGCGGCGCGCTGCCTCGATCGCCTGCTGCCAGCGCTGGCGCGCGCGCTCGCGACGACGACCTTGACCGTCGAGCTGGCCGACGGCTCCGCCACGCGCCTGACCGTCGAGGGCGAGGGCGCCGTCGAGCGGGGCGAGGGCGGAACGGAGCTGGAGTGGCGCGTGCCCATCGCCCTGCACGGCAAGACCCTCGGGAGCATGCTCGCGCGCCAGATCGTGCCGCCGCGCGCGGCGTCCGACGAGGAGCAGCTGCTCAAGATCGTCGCCAACCAGCTCGCCATCGCGATCGAGAACGCGCGCCTGTACGAGGACCTCCAGGAGCGCCTGCGCCAGACCCAGACCCTGCTCGCGGTGAGCCAGACCGCCGGCGCCACCCTCGATTCCACCGAGGTCGCCCGCCGGACCGTGCGCGAGCTCGTCCGCGCGCTCGGCGCGGACTTCGGCGGCGCGTACCGGCGCGACCCCGACGACGGCCGCTTCGTGCCCATGGCGGGCTACCGGGTGCCCAGGGACCTGCTCGCCAAGCTCAGCGAGCCGGGCTCAGGCGAGCAGCCGATCCTGAGAGCGGCCCTCACCACCGGCGGGCCGCTCTACGCGAGCGATAGCCAGGCCGATGGGCGCTTCAAGGGCGGCCGGCTGCTCGACGCGCTGCCGCACCGCTCGATCCTCATCGTGCCCATGATCGCCAAGGACGAGGTCATGGGCGGCTTCGTCCTCGTCTGGCTGCGCGAGATGCACGTCTTCGGCGAGGAGGAGCTGGGCCTGGCCCAGGGCATCGCCCGCCAGGCGGCCATCGCGCTGGAGAACGGCCGCCTGTTCGCGGAGCTGCAGGCCGCGCTCAAGGCCATCGAGGAGTCCCAGCAGCGCATCGTGCAGGGGGAGCGGCTGCGCGCCCTCGGCGAGATGGCGGGCGGGGTGGCCCATGACTTCAACAACACCCTGGCCATCATCATCGGCCGGGCCGAGGTGCTGCTCAGCGACACCGAGGACCTCGAGGCGCAGCGCCAGCTCAACGTCATCATCAAGGTGGCCCTCGACGCCGCCCAGACCGTCAAGCGCATCCAGGAGTTCACGCGGATGCGCCGCGCGCGGCCGTTCCACCAGGTCGACCTGAACCAGATCGTCGAGGAGGTCGTGGAGGTCTCGCGCTCGCGCTGGAAGGACGACGCCCAGGGCCGCGGCGTCCGCTACGACGTCCTCGTGGAAGCGAGCCCGCTGGGGCCGGTGGCCGGCGACCCCGCCGAGCTGCGCGACGCGCTCACCAACATCGTCTTCAACGCGCTCGACGCCATGCCGGAGGGCGGCAGCGTCACGCTGCGCACGACGGTCGAGCACGGCCGGGCGGTGTGCGCGGTGACCGACACCGGCATCGGCATGACCGACGAGGTGCGCCAGCGGATCTTCGACCCGTTCTTCACCACCAAGGGCGAGCGCGGGACGGGCCTCGGGCTCAGCGTGGTGTACGGCATCGTCACCCGCCACGGCGGCGAGCTCGACGTGGTGAGCCGGCCGGGCCACGGCAGCACGTTCACCGTCCGTCTCCCCCTCGGCGGGGAGCCCCGGTCCGACGGCAGCGCGAAGCCCGCCGCGCAGGCCTCGCGGCCCGTCAGCGTGCTCGTCATCGACGACGAGAAGGAGGTCGCCGAGGTCCTGCGCGACCTGCTCGCGCGCGACGGCCACCGGGTGGTGATCTGCGGCGACGGGGAGAGCGGGCTGGCCCGGTTCCAGACCGACACGTTCGAGTTCGTGATCACCGATCTCGGCATGCCCGGGCTCTCCGGGTGGGATGTGGCCCGGCTGATCAAGCTGTGGAAGCCCGGCACGCCGGTGGCGATGGTGACGGGGTGGGGCGACCGCATCGATCCCGCGGAGGCGGAAGCACGAGGGGTCGACTACCTCGTGAACAAGCCCTTCAAGCGCGACCACGTGCGCGACCTCGTCGCGCGCGTGCTCACCCGCGGCGAGACGTCGGGCTCGCCGCCGGAGCCGCCGGGGCCGGACCGGCCGCGCGGCGCGCGCTGAGCCACGACGCGCCCGCGGCGAGGGCGAAGCCGAGCGCGATCCCGCCGAGGGCGTCGGACGGCCAGTGCTTGTCGAGCATGACACGCGCGACGCCGACGGCGAGCACGAGCGCCACCGACGCGAGGCGCACGAGCGCGCGGCGCCCTGGCGGCAGGCCGCCGGCCACGTAGACGATCGCGCCGAAGAATCCCGCGGCGGCCGTGGCGTGACCGCTCGGAAACCCGAGCGAGACGTCGGCCGGGCGCGGCCGCCCGATCAACGCCTTGAAGAGGTCCGGCGTCGTCGTGGCCAGGACCATCAGCGCCAGCCAGACCCACCAGTGACGGCGCAGGTCAGGGACGGCGGCGATGAGCACGAAGGTCGCCGGCAGCAACACGGGCCAGTGACCAAGCTCGTTCACCGCGCGGAGGAGCGGCAGCAGCGCGGGCGAGGCCAGCCCGAGCAGCGCGCGCCGCACGGTTTCGTCCGCGGGCAGGACGCCGGCGAGCGCGACGGCGCAGGCGAGCGCCACGAACGTCATGCCGGCCAGTGCGAGGACGCCGCGCGCGCGGGCGGCCGTCACTCGGCGCGCTCGTCGCCTGCCGGGCGCGTTCCCCGCGCCGGGCGCGTTCCCCGCGCCCGGGCGACCACGGTCACGAGCCCGACCACCGCGGCCCCGGCCACGAGGGCCACCCCGGCCCACAGCAGCGCGGCCGCCAGGGGATTGCTGGGATCGAGCCCGAGGAGGCGGAAGAGATCGGGCCAGGCGCCGGCGTCGTCGGGGCCGTGGTGGGCGGCCGCCCACCCGGGCGCGAGCAGCGCGGCGCCGGCGGCCACCAGCGCTGGAAGCGCCTTGGATTTCACCGCTCGGCTGGGCGTGCTTCGCGCGCCCGCCTCGCACACCCGTTCGGCTCGCCGCGCGGCGCAGCTCACCTCACGCTGCCACGCACGTCGTTCGGCTCGCAGGGATCGGGGCTTCGCCCCTGGGGCCCTGCTCACCTCACGAGTCCATTTCACCGCTCGGCCGGCGCACTGCGTGCGCCACCTCGCACGTCGTTCGGCTCGCAGGGATCGGGGCTTCGCCCCTCCGGCCCTGCTCACCTCACAAGTCCGTGTCACCTGTCGGCCGTCCAGTCGAAGCGTGCCGTCACCCCGCGGCTGTAGCGGCCCTTGAGCGGCTCGAGCGCCTGCATGGCGGCGGGGCCGATGCCGATCGCGACCCGCTTCGTGCCGTCCGGCACGCGCACCGCCGCGCCGTAGTGGAAGCCGTCGGGCCCCGTCCCGGGCGCCAGGCGGACGCTCCGCGTGCCGGCCGCGGTCTCCACGCTCGCGGTGACGGGCAGGTAGGGCACGGCCTCGCCGCTGTCGCTGTCGGTGACGAACAGCATCAGGCGGCGGACGTCGTCATCGTAGACGAGGCGCAGGTCGTACGGTCCCGCCGTCTGGGTCCGCTCGGCGCCCGCGGGGTGGTGATGCTGGTGCCCCGCCGCCGCGTCACCCGCCCCCTGACCGGCGGCGCTGAGCTGGTGCGCGCCGCCCGTCCCCGCGGCCGGCGCCTGGGTCAGGCTGGTGAGGTAGGCCACGAGGTCTTGCAGCTGCGCCACCGACAGGCTGTCGGCGTAGGACGGCATGATGGACCGCCCGTCGGGTCCCGTGAAGCCCGGCCCGTCGACGATCACGGCGTTGGGATCGATGATCGACTCCGCGAAGTACTCCGGGGGGTGGTGGCCGCCCATGCCCGTGAGCGCCGGCCCCGTGTGGGTGGCGTCGCCTCCCGGGGCAGGAAAGCCGGCGCCCGCGATCTCGTGGCAGCGATAGCACTCGAGGCTCGCGAAGAGGGCCCGGCCCCGCGCGGCGTCGCCGGCGGGCAGCGTGAAGCGCCAGCCCGGCGGCACCCCACCGCTCCGGTGCAGCGCCTCCATCGAGATGTGCCGCGAGGCGCCCTGCGCCGAGACGAGCGAGACCGCCCCGAGGGCGAGCAGGGCGGCGGCGACGACCGCGCGACGTCTCATCGACGACCTCCATGACGGACCGGCCGGCCGCGCCCGCGGCCGCCGATCACGACAGCTTCTCGATCGCGGTCACCGTCAGGTTCGGCGGCGAGCCGCGCAGGGTGAATCGTACCGCGTCCCCGACCTGGGTCGACTCGAGGACCTTGGGCGACGCGGCGCGGAAGCCCATGGTCATGCCCTGCATGTAGCCGGGGATGTCCTCGTGGCTCACGACGATCACGCCGATCTCGGGCAGCACCGCGCGCACCACCCCCTGCACCCGCCACTCGCGCTCGGGCCCGCCGAAGAGCGCGCTCGCCCGCGCCACCTGCAGCTCGCGCTCGAGCTGCGCCGCCTGGCGGCCCCACCCGAGCCAGCCCGCGCCGAGGCCGAGCGCCAGCGCGAGGTCGACGAGCGCCACGACCTTCCAGGCCCGCATCAGTGCACGTGCTCGCCGGGATCGGCGGCCACGACCTTCTCCTCGTTCAGCGTCTGCGCGTCGACGAGCAGCGGCCGCACGTCGCGCGTCTCGTTCGCATCGAGGGCCAGGCGCGCGCGCAGATAGCCCTGGCGGTCGACGAGGAACTCGGCGTGGGGCGCGCGCGTGAAGAGCCCGTAGGCCTCCACGATGTCCGGCGCGCCGTCGGTCACCACGGCGAAGAGGATACGCGGGGAGGCGCCGAGGCGCTTGATCGCGTCGGGCGCGCCGTCCGTGGGTGCCGCGATGATCTCGACACCCAGCAGCGCGAGGTCGTTCGTCGCCTCCGCGAGCTGCGCCAGGCGCGGCCGGGAGCCCGGGAGCGTGTAGAGCACGAGCAGCACCATCCGGCGGCCGCGGTAGTCGCGCAGCGAGCGCTGGGGCGCGGGGCCGACGGCGAAGGTGAAGTCAGGGGCGGCGAGCCGGGGCGGGCCGGGCTCGACGGCCAGGCCGAGCCGCCGCACGCCTTCGACCTCGCCGAGCGCCCGCACGAGATTCACCAGGTCCCAGCGCTGATCCTCGCCGAGCCCCTCGCCGAGGCCCGGCATGCCCGAGCGAGGGATGCCGTGGGTGATCCACCAGAAGAGGTCGCCCGCCGTGTGGTCGGCGGTGTGGGGCGCGCGCAGGTCCGCGGGCGGCACGCGGAGGCCGCGGGCGGCGGGCCCGTCGCCGGCGCCGTACCGCCCGTGACACCTCTCGCAGCGCTCGTGATAGAGCGCCGCGCCGCGGGCGATGGAGGCCGCCGAGTAGCGCACCGTCGGCCGGTAGTACGTGGTCGGGTAGGCGTCGATGGCGAGGGGCGGCAGCGCGAGCGCTCCGCCGACCGCGACCAGCGCGAGCGCGCCCACGAGCAGGGGCGCCCGTTGCCGGCGCACGAGCAGCGAGGAGAGCGCGGCCACCGCCCCCAGGATCGCCACCTGACCGCCGACGAAGACGCGCGGGCGGAGGGCGGGCGCGCTCTGGAGCGCCGACGTCGACAGGCGCTCGGCGAAGGGCCACGCCGGCTGCAGGTGGAGCGCCGGGGGGCTCAGCGTCATCGCCGCCACCAGCCCGAGGAGGACGAGCCCCAGGGCCGTCTCGCCGGCGACCCCGCGCGCGAGCGCCCGCATCGCCGGCCGCCCGACGGTCTCGGCCTGGCCGCCGAGGCGCGGCAGGTGCCGCCAGCGGCTGGTCCGCGCCAGCGCCAGGATCAGGATGAAGATCCCGAGCTTGGCCAGCAGCAGCCGGCCGTACGGCGTGCCGACGAGCGCGGCGACGCTGCCGACCTGCACCACCGTGTTGACGATCCCCGTGGCGATCAGCGCGAGCACCGCGATCAGGGCGACGCGCGAGAAGCGACGGGCCGCGAGGACCGCGTACGGTCGCGCGTCGGCGCCCGCCTCGCGGGAGGCGAGGCGCAGCAGCAGCGCCAGGGGCAGCAGACCGCCGAGCCACACGCCGGTCGCGATCAGGTGGACTGCATCGCTGGCCACCGCGGCGGTCGTCCACGGCTCGACGGCGGCCGCGTGACCGGCCGCCGCGAGCAGGCCGAGGGCGAGCAGGGCGAGGATCGCCACCTCGCCCCGCATCACGATCCAGTCGGCGCGTGAGAGCAGCGCCGGCGTGACGGCCAGGAATGCGGCGAGCAGCGCGAGCAGGCCCACGCGCGTCAGCCACACGTGTCCGGCCTTGGTCTCGAGCAGGACCCGGGCCACGACGTCGCGCTCGAGGATGGCCCGGGGGTGACCCGACGCCAGGGCCGCCTGGTGAGCGAGGCTCGCGATGCCGGAGAGCAGCGCGAGCACGACCAGCCCGCGGGAGGCGCGCAGGACGCGGCGCTCCCAGGCCTGCGCCGTCGGCCGATCGGACCGCCCGGAGAGGAGCAGGGACGTCACGCCGCCGACGAGGACGACCAGGATCGCGAGGTGAGCCCAGCGGCTGGCGAGGCCGAACGCCTGGATGCTCGCTTCTCCCGCCGTCAGCGCTTCACGGTGAACGTGAAGTCGCCGGACGTCACATGGGTATCGACCGACAGCACGCGCCACGTGACCGTGTAGCGCCCGCTGCCGAGCGGGAGCAGGCCGGTGCGCAGCAGCGCGCCGTCCGCCGCGTCCACGCGCCCGTCGTGGGTGTCGACGCGGTTGCCGCCGGCGTCCGTCACCTGGAGCGTGCTGAACGCGGGCTCGAGCTTCTGCGTGAACCAGAGCTTGACCTCGGCAGGCGGTGTTCGCACGGCGCTCCCGACCCGGGGCTCGGCGCGGTCGAGGAAGGCGTGCGCGCCCGCGCTGGCGGTGGCCAGCGCGAGCGTCACGGCGGTCAGGACGGCGGCGAGCCGTCGGCGCAGGCTCATCTCGATCCGAAGATAGGCCTTCCGATGCTGTTGGGGAAGAGGTCGTCCAGGAAGAAGTGCAGGATGGCGCGGACGCCGACGTGCTTGCCGGTGCGGTCGTTGACGGGCACGATGGCCTCGGCGCCGACCTGCACGAAGCGCCCGGCCCAGATCACCCCGGGGTTCACGGCCCCCCGCATCTCGCCCGCATGGCCGCGATCGAGCGGGTGCGACATCTCGACCTCGACGATGGGGATCAGCTGGTTGACGAACCCCGGCAGGCCGAAGTCTCTGACGAAAGCACGCAGGTAGGGCAGGCTGTACATCACGGCCACGCCCCAGCGGAACACGCGCGGGTGGGTCTCCTTGTCGACGTCGATCTCGGTCTCGCCGGTCTCCTCGTCGATCGTGGCGGTGAACTTTCGCGTGGTGCCCTGCAGCGGCAGCTCCGCGCCGACCACGCCGGTGAGCGCCAGCGGGCGCAGCCAGCGGGCGCTCTCGGGCAGATCGCCGAAGCCCTTGCCGAAGAGGACGGCGGGGCGGAGGGAGTCCACGGTCTCCGCGCCGATGGCGCGGCGGCCCGTGCCGCCCACCTCCCAGCCGAACGCGGCCGAGAGGAGGAACTCGTGGGGCTCGTTCACGATCAGCTGGTACTTCAACGTGACCTCGAGATTGCCGAACCCCGTGACCGAGTCCTTCGACGAGTCGAAGTCCCGCCGCGTGAGGTCGCCCGCGAGCGTGAGCCCGAGATCCCTGGTGATGCGCTTGGACCACTCGCCGCTGAACGTGGTGGCCCAGGCGGCCGCCTGCTCGTCCCAGGCCGGCTGCTTGAAGCGCGTGACCATCGGCAGCGTCAGCTCGTCCGCGACGAAGGGGTCGTCGATGGCGAGCGTGGACGGCAGGAATCGCTTGCCCACGACGCCGTGGGCCAAGGCGGGCTCTGCGGCGGCGAGCAGCAGCGCGGCCATGCCGAGACAACTCCGGGGAACCTTCCAAAGGTTCATGTGTCCCTCCCAGGACGGACCACGGCCCGGACGCGGGGCGTCCTGGCCGTCGGTCAGGTATGGGCGCTCCGTCAGCTCGGGAGGGACGGCGGGGGGCCGCGTGGATCACCGGGCGCGCGGATCGGCGCCGCGATGCGGACGGGCGCGGCCACGGGCGCCGCGGGGACGACTGACGGCAGCGCGGCGAGCGCCGGCGCGCCGGCGCCGGCCCGCGTCGCGCGATCGTCGAGCGCGAGATGCGGGCACCGGGCCTGCTGGTGATGCGCGTCCCCGGGCTCGCCGATGTGATGCACGAGGTGCGGAGGCACCACGACGACGTACGTCAGGATCAGCCCGAGGGCGAGGAGGCCCGGACCGCGCGGGCGGGTGCGCACGAGCTGATTGTACCTTGACGCCGCCGAAACGCGGCTGCTAGCGTTCGCGCCATGCTTCGCGCCATCTTCTTCGACGCCGGCAACACGCTCGTGCGGATGAACTACGAGGTGATCGCGCGCGAGCTCGGCCGCCAGGGCGTCGTCGTCGATCCCGTCGATCTCCAGCGCGCGGACTGGCGCGCGCGGGTGCGGCTGGACACCGAGGTCCTCGCGGCGACGAGCGGTCGGGTGTCGACGGAGGACCGGACGGCCGCCGAGCGGTACCTCGAGTATCTGCTGGCCGCCGCCGGCGTCACCGAATCGCGCGTCGTCCGTGCCGTCGCGGACTGGCGGAGGACGTACAACGTGCCCGTCGGCGTCTGGGACACCGTCGAGCCCGGGGCGGAGGCCGCCCTCGTCGCCGCGCGCCGCGCCGGACTCGTGACGGCCGTGATCTCGAACTCCAACGGCTCCATCCGCGGCATCTTGCAGGCGCTCCGGCTGGCCCCTCATTTCGACTTCGTCCTCGACTCCTCGGAGGTTGGCGTGGAGAAGCCGGATCCCCGATTGTTCCGGCTCGCGCTGGAGCGCGCGGGCGTCGCGCCCGGCGAGGCCGCCTACGTCGGCGATCTCTATTCGATCGACGTCCTCGGCGCCCGGGCGGCGGGGATGGATGCGATCCTCCTCGACCCCGGCGCGTGCTGGGGCGCTCGCGACTGCCGCACCGCGTCCGACGTCCTCGAGGCCGTCCACGCCCTCCTCGCGCCGTGAGGGCCCTACCGGACGCGGCGCGGGAACCCTGGTGCCGGCTTCCGGGTTGTAACCCCGTTGAGACTGCCCGGCGCTCGATCTCGCGTGATCGGCGGCGGGCGAGGCCGTTCCCCCCTGACACGGCAGCGGAAGGGAGACAACCGAATGAGTGCACTGCGCAAGGGCGCGAGGCGGTCCCTGTGGGTGGGCGTGGGCGTGGCGGCGATCGTCGCCTCCGGATGCGCCGAGATGATGTCCTCTGGGGGCATGGGCAGCGTCACCCTCAGCGGCAGCCAGGAAGTCCCCGCGGTGACCACCGCCGCCTCCGGCAAGGGCACCATCACCGTCGCCGCCGACAAGTCGGTCAGCGGGAGCGTGACGACGTCCGGCGTCGCCGGCACCGCCGCGCACATCCATCTGGCCGCGGCCGGGCAGAACGGTCCCGTGATCGTTCCGCTCAGCAAGACGTCGGACAACGTCTGGTCGGTGGCCGCCGGCGCCAAGCTCACCGACGCGCAGTACGACGCCTACAAGGCCGGCAACCTCTACGTCAACGTCCACAGCGACGCCAACAAGGCCGGGGAGATCCGCGGACAGCTGAAACCCTGACGTCCCGCTCCTCTTCCGTCGGAGAGAGCCCGCGCGAGGCGGGCTCTCTCCGGTCTGCCTAGCGGGGCAGCGTGACGGACGGGTAGCGGCGGAGCGCGTCGTAGATGACGCGCTTCATCTCCTCGATCTCCCGCTCGGTCTTGGCCTCGAACCGGAGCGTGAGGTAGGGGTTGGTGTTGGACGCGCGCACCAGGCCCCAGCCGCCGCCGGGAAAGAGCACGCGGGCCCCGTCGATGTCGATGGTCTCGTAGCGCTGCTTGAGATCGCGGGCCAGGGCCTCGATGACGGCGAACTTTTCGCCGTCCGGGCAGGGGGCCTTCAGCTCCGGCGTGGCGTGCAGGTGAGGGACCGAGTCGAAGAGGCGTGACACCGGCCCGTCGTGGCGGGCGGCGATCTCGGCGATCTTGCACGCAGCGAGGATCCCGTCGTCCACGCCGTAGTAGCCCTCCCCGAAGAACATGTGGCCGCTGACCTCGCCGCCGAGCGGGATGCCGTCCTCGCGCATCTTGCGCTTGAGGTGCGAGTGGCCCGTCTTCCACATCACGGGCACGCCGCCGTGCCGCTGGACCTCGTCCACGAGCGACTGCGACGACTTCACGTCGAAGATGACCTTGGCCCCCGGGCGCCGCTTCAGCAGGTCGCGGGCGAGGAGCACGAGGATGAGATCAGCCTCGTGGCGCCGGCCGCGCTCGTCGACGACCCCCACGCGGTCGGCGTCGCCGTCCCAGGCCAGCCCGAGATCCGCCCCGACCTCGACGACCTTGTCCTGGAGGTCGACGACGTTTTCCGGGTCCTCGGGATCGGGCAGGTGATGGGGGAAGCTGCCGTCCGACTCGCAGTGCTGCTCGATCACCTCGCAGCCGATGCGCCGCAGCAGCTCGGGGCCGTAGAGCCCCGCCACGCCGTTGCCCGCGTCGGCCACGACCGTGAGCCGCCGCGGGAGCGAGACCAGCCCGCTCACGACGGTGAAGTAGTCCTCGCGCGGGCTGCGGCTGCTGAGGGCGCCGCGCCCGGACTCGAGGTCCCCGGCCTCCACGAGCGTCCGGAGCTCCTGGATCTCCTCCTCGGTGAGCGGCGCGGCGCCCGCGTGGACCATCTTCACGCCGTTGTACTCGATGGGGTTGTGGCTGCCCGTCACGTTGGCGCCGCCATCGAGCTTCCAGTGCGCGGCGGCGAAGTAGAGGATGGGGGTGGTCACGATCCCGATGTCCACCACGTCGATGCCCGCCGCGCGCACGCCGTCCACGAAGCCGGCCCTGAGGTCGGCCGACGCCAGGCGGTTGTCCTGGCCGGCGGCGACGGCGCGCCCGCCGCGGCGGCGCACGAGCGTGCCGTACGCGCGGCCGATCTGGCGGAACGCGTCCGGGTTGATGTCGTCGCCGACGCGCCCGCGGACGTCGTAGGCGCGGAAGATGTGCGGGTTCAGCATTGTGCCGTCCTCGTTCCTGGGATATCGTGAGCGCGCTCGAAGGCCGTCACGCCGCTCGCATCGTGGAGGTTACCATGCCGACGTCGCGCGAGTTCGTGCTCGTCCACGGCATGAGCCACGGCGCATGGTGCTGGGACGAGGTCGTCACGCGCTTGCGCCGTGACGGTCATCGCGCCGTCGCGATGGACCTGCCGGGCCACGGCCGCCGCGCCGCGGAGCGCGGGCGCGCCTCGCTGGAGGGGTACGCGCAGGCCGTGGTCGGCGCCACCGTCGACGCGGGCTTCTCGCACGCCATCGTGGTCGGCCACTCCATGGGCGGCATGGTGATCCAGCGGGCGGCCGAGCTGATGCCGGCGCGCATCGCCCACCTCGTCTTCCTCGCCGCGGTGGTGCTGCCCCGGGGCGCGAGCCTGCTCGAGGGATCGCACATCGCGCTGCCGGGGCGCGCGCTCATGCGCGGGCTGGCGGCCGCCGGCGGTGGCGCCGTCCAGTACCCGGCGGCGTTCGCGTGGGCGCGCTGGATGAGCGACCTCGCGCCGGGCGACGCCCGCGTGACCGCGGCGCTGGCCCGGCTGACCCCCCAGCCGCTCCGCCCGCTCGTCGAGCGCGGCGACTACGCGCGCTTCTGGGCGCTGGACATCCCGCGCACCTACATCCGCTGCTTGAGGGACGCCGCCGTGGTGCCGGACCGCGCCGCAGAGTACGCCGCGCGCCTGGGCGTCGCCCCGATCGACATGGACTGTGCCCACGGCCCCATGCTGTCGGAGCCCGAGGCCCTCATCGCGATTTTCGAGAAAATGACGGCAGTGTGAGGTAAGCCGCCGCCGCGGCGGCGAGCCGAACGGTGTGCGAGGTGGGCGCGCGAGGGCGCGCCCGGCCGAGCGGTGAAATTCCTAATCGTGTGAGGTAAGCCGCCGCCGCGGCGGCGAGCCGAACGGTGTGCGAGGTGGGCGCGCGAGGGCGCGCCCGGCCGAGGGGTGAAAATCTGGAGGCCAGACCATGGATCAGGAGCTGAGGGAACGGACCAAGCGCACGGCGCAGATGCTCTTCCACACGCTCAAGGGCGGCGTGGCCTTCGAGACGTGGAAGAAGCTCGACCGCGACCTCGCGCGCAAGCTGTCGATGTTCTTCGCGGGGGAGCTCTACAGCCGCGAGGTCATCTCGCAGAAGCAGCGCGAGCTCTGCGCCGTCGCCTCGCTCACCGTGCTGCACCGGCCGAAGGAGCTCCACGCCCACATCCACGCCGCGCTCAACGTCGGGGCCAGCCGCCAGGAGGTCACCGAGGTGATCTTCCAGCAGGTCACCTATGGCGGCATGCCCGTCGTGGTCGAGGCGCTCGACGTGCTCGTCGAGAGCCTGCGCGAGCGGGGGGAGTGGGAGGAGTAGGCGCTCACGGACCGGGCGCCGGCGCGCCCGGCGCCAGCGCCCGCCAGGCGGCGAGGTGCACCGCGCGCCACGGGCTCGTGGCGAGCGGCGAGTGGACGGCGCCTGCCGGTGAGTGCTCGCGGCCGCTGACGTGGAAGGTCGCGCGCCAGAGGCCGCGCCCGCCGGCGAGGCTCAGGTCCCAGCCTTCGGCCGCCATCGCGGCCGCGAGCGCGCCGACGGCCGGCCAGCCCGAGAGCCAGCGCGCCACGAGCGCGGCGGGAGCGTCCGCGTGGCGAGGGGAATCGAGCAGCGCGAAGCCGAGCGCCGCGATCAGCAGCCCGCGATGCAGACGTAGCCCTCCTGGCGCAGCTCGCTCGCGCAGCGCCGTTCCAGGTCGAACTGCTGCAGGGCCGGCGCGACGTCGGCCTTCTGGGGCACGCCCTTGCCCGTCTCGGAGTACTCGGAGGGCGCGGTGCCGCGCATCGCCTCCGTCGTGCAGTTGACGCGCGCCTTCGTCGTCGGGTTCTCCATGATGACGGGCCCGCCGCAGCCGGCGAGCGCGAGCAGCCCGAGCGACCACACCAGGCGTCTCATTTGGCGCGTGTCCTCCGTCACCGTAGAATACGACGCGCGAGGGCCCGCACGCTGATATTGGATCGGTCGCTCGAGGTGGCGGTGGAGGCGGCGCGTGCCGCGGGCGCCATCGCCATGCGCTACTACCGGGACGGCGTCGCGGTCACGATGAAGCCCGACATGACGCCCGTCACCCGGGCCGACCGCGAGGCCGAGGAAGCCATCGTGGCCGTCCTGAGCGCGGCGTTCCCCGCCGACGGCTTTCTCGGCGAGGAGCTCGGCGAGCGCGCCGGGGGCGAGCGTCGCTGGATCATCGATCCCATCGACGGCACGCGGAACTTCGTGCGCCACATCGACGTCTGGGCCACGCTGATCGCGCTCGAGGAGCGGGGCGAGGTCGTCGCGGGCGTGATCCACAATCCCGCCACGGGCGAGCTGCTGACGGCGCGTCGCGGCGCCGGCGCCTGGCGCGACGGCGCGCGCGTCACGGTCTCGACCACGGCCTCGCTCGCCGAGGCCCACCTCATCCACGCCGACCTCGGGCTCCTGCGCCGCAGCGGGCACTGGGACGGGTTCATCCGCCTCGTGGATGCCACCGCGCGCCACCGCGGCTTCGGCGACTATCTCGGCTACGCGTTCGTCGCCGAGGGCAAGGCCGAGATCTACGCCGAGCTCGATCTCAAGCCCTGGGACCTGGCCGCGTGCAAGATCGTGGTCGAGGAGGCGGGCGGCCGATTCACGGACTGGCAGGGACGGCCAACGATCTACTCCGGCACCGCGCTGGCCTCCAACGGGCGCGTGCACGACGCCGCCCTCGCCCTGTTGACCGGCTGAGCGCGCCGACCCTCGCGATCCACCCCGGCGCGCTCGGCGATGTCCTGCTCGCCGTGCCCGCCCTGCGCGCGCTCCGCGCCGCCCGCCCGGAGGCGTCGCTCGAGATCGCCGCGCAGCCGCGCCTGGGCGCGCTCCTCGTCGCGCTCGGCCTCGCCGATCGCGCCCGCTCCGTGGACGGGCTCGGGCTCGAGGAGCTCTTCGGCGGCGCGCCGGCGGAGCGCGCGCGGATCCTCGCCGAGATGGGCCGCGTCGTCTGCTGGTTCGCCGGCCGCGATGTCGGCTTCGCGCGCAGGCTCGCCGGGCTCGTGCCAGGCGCGGTCGTGTCGACGCCCGGTGATCACGGCCCGCGCCTGGTCTGGGAGCACCTCGTCGCGACGGCGGGCGGCGCGCGCGACGCCATGGTCGAGCCGGTCGCGGTGGGCGCGGCGCTTCGCGAGGAAGGGCGCGCGCGGCTCGTCGCGGCGGGGTGGGACGGCGACGCCCCGCTGGTGATCGTGCACCCCGGCGCCGGCGGCGCGGCCAAGCGCTGGCTCGCGGATGGCTTCGCGCGCACGATCCAGGCGCTCGGCGTGGTCCCCGTGGTGCACGAGGGCCCCGCCGATGCCGGCGCCGTCGCGGCGCTGCGGGCGCGGCTCGGCGACGACGTGCCGGTGCTGCGCGATCCTCCGCTGCCCGCGCTCGCCGGGGCGCTCGCCGGCGCGCGGCTCTACCTGGGCAACGACTCCGGCGTGAGCCACCTCGCGGCGATGGTCGGCGCGCCCTCGCTCGTGCTCTTCCGGCCGGAGAACCTGCCGTGGCAGCCCTGGTCGGCCGCGGCGCGCGTGCTCGTCGTCTCCACCACGGCCCTCGAGACTCACGATCTCATCGCCGTGGTGGCCGCGGCGCGCGCGGCCCTCGGGTAGAATCCCCGGGTGAGGACTTCCACGGACCGCGCGCAGCGGCGGCGCTCGCGCATCGGCCTCGTCGTGGCCGGCGTGGCCGTGATCGCCGGCGGCGTGGCGGTGGCCCTCACCGAGCTGCTGCACGCGCCGAAGGGCTCGGTGTGGATCGTGGTCGCGGCCACGGCGCTCGTGGCCGGGGTGATCCGGGCGCTCACCGCGCCGCGCTGACGTGCTCGTCCTGCTCTCGTCGTTCGTGGTGGTCGCCCTCGCCGAGATGGGCGACAAGACCCAGCTCATCGCCTTCGCGCTCGCCTCGCGCTTCCGTCGCGGATGGGTCGTCATGCTCGGCATCCTCATCGCGACGCTCGTCAATCACGGGCTGGCCTCGTCGCTCGGGGTGCTCATCGCGAGCCAGGTCCCCGAGACGGCGCTGAAGTGGGGTCTCGCTCTGGGCTTCCTCGCCTTCGGGGTCTGGACGCTCTTCCCCGATCGCATCACCGCGCCCCAGGGCCGGCAGCGCTGGGGGCCGCTGGCCACCACGATCGTGGTCTTCTTCCTGGCCGAGATGGGGGACAAGACCCAGCTCGCCACCGTGGCCCTCGGCGCCCGCTTCCGGGCACCGGTGGCGGTGACGATCGGCACCACGCTCGGCATGCTCGCCGCCGACGGGCTCGCCGTCCTCGCGGGCGCCCGCCTGGCGCACCTGGTGCCGATGCGCCTGATGCGCGCGCTCGCCGCCGCGCTCTTCTTCGCCTTCGGCCTGGCGGCAATCGCGAGCGCCTGGATGGCAGGGTGATGTGAGCCGGCGATCAGTGTGCGCCATAGTTCCAGATTATCCTTGCCCTCGCCGAGGCCGATGGGCCACGTTCGAGCCCGGATCCGCCGGGCATGCTCGCGCTTTCGACGAGGTCACTTCTTTCTTATCCAGCGGCATCGGTGGTGCTCGTACTCTTGCGTGCGGCCCACGAATCCAACCCAACCGAGGCCGGGCCGGAGCGGCTCGGCTGGCCCGCGACAAGCGCGTGGCTATTTTCTCCGGTCGTTGGCAACCGAAAGTGGCCCGGTGATCTCTGGGCCGTTGATGCGCGAGGCGAGCTTCTGATCGTGGAGGCAAAGAGCTGCACACCCGGTCGCCGCTGTGACCCATTCGAAGACTTCGTATGCGCTGGCCGGGGAGCAGTCGAGCCAGCGTCTCCGTCGGCCCGGGCTGATTCTCTGCGTGAGCGCTGGTCGAAGCTCTTGGAGCGCGAGCGCGAGTTTATCAGGCAGCACGCCAACGAACTCGGAGCCGGAGCATCGCTCCATGGCTGCTACCCCGGAGTCGTGCCCTACTCGCGTCACCGCGCCCAGGTGCAGCGATGGCGTCACGTGTACGTAGAGCGCATCGCGCCGTGGCTTGATAGTCCAGATTATTCGGGTCAGGTACTTCAGTACCTCCGGAAGGGAGAAGAGAAAGGGCCCCGATCCCAAATGTCGTTGGGCTCGGCGCTACTGTTGAAGGCACGTCCCTGACTCTTAGCGCCAAGGGTCTACGGCGCTATGAGGCGTTGGCTGTCCTCGCCGGAGCCGACCGGGTGCATCTCATCGCCGTCGAGGCACGACGGTTGGGCTCCCGGAGAGTGGACCTCGTCTCGCAGCGGGTTGTCGTTCGAGCGTCGAAAGGGCGGTAGAGGCTATCGTAAGCCGGCAATACGTGTGACAGGAGAGATTCGCGCATGGGTCGCATCATCAGTATTCACGAATATGACCTCAAACTCGGGGTCAACGTCGAGCAATTCGAGCAAGTTCTCCATGACGCCGAAGCACGCGGTCTGCTGGAACTCCCCGGGCTTGTGGCACATCACTTTGTCAAAGGCGCCAAGGGCGTCCGCTGCGGCGCCTACGCGGCCTTGTGGATCTACGAGAGTCGCGAAGCTTGGGAACACCTCTGGGGCACCCCCGAGCATCCGCGGCCCCCTCAGGAGTATCCGGATACCTGGAAGGTCTGGGAGGAAGAACTTCTCGCTCCGTTTTTGAGGGACCATCCGGATAGGATCAGATTCACAGCCTACGAGGAGTTGACGGGACTGTGACGTGCGCGTGGGGCCGACAGGAACGAAGGCACAGCTGCGCAAGAAGGTGGTCGTACTGAGCGTGCGTGCCGATCCAGAACCAGGTGATCTCCTCATCCGCCTTCCGCGCGAGTTCCCTGACCTCCGGTGGCAGCTCACGATACGCCGCCCAGAAGCGCGGCGTCGCGCGAGATCTCACAGCGTGTCGGCGTCGAATTCCGTCGCTCTGCCGGCTGAGCGGTCAGCCCGGGTCTCGGCGGCGAGCTTGCTCAGGGCGTCCTGTGAGCCCGCGAACTGGCGCGCCCAGTGTTCGTCGTCCTGAAGCTCATCGAGCAGCCACTGGGCGATGCGCTCCTGCTCGTCGGCCGGTAGCGTTGCGAGCTTCGCGATGGCAGTTTCCAGCGCTCGGGTCATCACGGGCAGCATACAGTTTGCGGCGATACCGCCCAACCCCCCCCAGTCCATCGGACCGTGGCCGCGTTGCCCGCTCCGCCGGTGACCGCGACGGGCAGGCGATGTCGGGCGTCAGCGGCTGGGCTTCACCCAGATCCCGCGATCGTGCATCAGCCTGATCTGCCGCCGGATGACCTTCTCGCGGTATTCCTTGTGCTTCATCGGCGCGCGGTTGAGGTAGAGGTTCTTCGGGTAGATCGGCTTCTCGTAGAGGATCTGGTAGAGCTCGGTGCGGAGGTCCTTGAGCCAGTTGTCCCACTGGGCGCGCGCGCGGTGATCGCGCAGCGCCTCGATGTCCACCACGCCGCCCACGTACGTCGAGCCCGCCCCGTACTCCTGCTTGCCGACGATCTGGCCCCTGTAGTTGACGATGTACGAGCGGCCGCCGAAGGTGTCGATCGGCGTGGTCTCCTCGGGGAACAGGTAGTACGTGCCCATGTTCGGCGCGACGATGTACATGTTGTTGTCGAGCGCGCGGGCGCGGCTCTGGATCTCGAAGATGTCGTTGCCCGTGGCCGGATGCGGGTAGGACGCGCGATAGACCACCTCGGCGCCGTTCAGCGCCAGGGCGCGGGCGTTCTCGGGGTAGGAGCCCTCGTTGGCCATCATGATGCCGAGCCGGCCGATCTCGGTGTCGACCACCGGCCAGAAGGCGTCCAGGGTGCGGCCGTACTTCTCGACCCACCAGTCGTAGACGTCGTGCGGGCAGACGGAGTGCTCGACAGGGAACAGCGGCGAGACCTTGTAATGCTTGAGGATGACCCGCCCGCGCGGGTTGATGACGAAGCCGACGTTGAAGTAGCGGTCCTTGAGATCCGGGTGGCGCGCCTTGGCCTGCGCCATGACGAAGGCGTTGTACTCCCGGGCGATCTTGCCCAGCTCCTCGGTCTCCTCGCCCGGGATGTCGATGGCGCACTCCCGGGCGAACTGGACGTGGTCCAGGTCGAGGACCTCGTCGTTGAAGGCCTGCAGCGCGCCCTCCGGGAAGGCGATGAGCCGCACGGGCAGGTCGAGGGCGGAGAGCCAGGAGGCGGCCTTCACCAGGTGGTGCAGGTGCTCGAGGTTGATCTTGATGTCCTTGCGCTTGCGGATGCCGCGGACGGTGGGGATCAGGCCGACGGCCGTGTACGGTTTGATCATCGCCTCGCTCTCCCGTGTCTCAGATATAGTCGTCCAGGGTCAGGATGGTCACCATCGTGGACCAGGCTGGTCGATCTCAGCGCCACGCCTGCCGCTCGCGTTCGACGTACCGGGACGCATCGCCGCGCCGGCGGGTCCACGTGCCACGGGTCAGGCCGCGCGTGCTCTTCGCATAGGCCCTCGGGCTGGTAATCACGAGCCGGCCTCCGTCGACCCAGATGAGGACCTGATCACCATCCCCGATGCCGAGCGCCTCGCGCATGCGCTTGGGGATCACGATCTGTCCTTTCCGGCTGACTCTTACCGATGTCGGTGTGGTCATACGTCATGCGTCCGCCAAGAACATACCGCAAAAGGCGTACCGCGGGCCGCCCTCGCCCGCCGACCACCCGGCAGCGATTTGATGCGTGTCGTGCTCTTCTGCTACGGTCGGCTGCCGTGACAGATCTGGACGACGTCGATGCCACTGCGGCGGGGTTCGGCGATCTCTACGACGAGCTGCCGCTGTGGTCGGCGCCGTTCGGCTTGATGCTGCTCGACCGCGTGCCCGTCGCGCGGGGGCTCACCATCCTGGACGTCGGGGCGGGCACGGGCTTCCTGACCGTGGAGCTCGCGCAGCGCTGCGGCCCCGACGCGCGGATCATCGCCGTCGACCCGTGGCCGGCCGCGATGCGGCGCCTGCGGCGCAAGCTCGAGCACCTCCGCCTCGACAACGTCGTGTTGCTGGAGCAGGACGCGGCCTCGCTCGCGCTTCCCGAGGCGTCGGTCGACGTCGTCGTCTCGAACCTCGGCGTCAACAACTTCGAGAACGCCGGGGCCGTGCTGGGGGCGTGCTACCGGGCGGCGAAGCCCGGGGCGAGGCTGCTGCTGACCACGAACCTCGCCGGCCACATGGCCGAGCTCTACGAGGTGTACCGCGCCACCCTCGTCGAGCTCGGCCAGAGCGACCGGCTGGCGGCGCTCGAGGCGCACGTGGAGCGCCGCGGCACTGTCGACTCGATCACGCAACTGCTCGGCCGCGCGGGCTTCGAGGTGGTCGACGTGGTCACCGGCTCGTTCCGGATGCGCTTCGCCGACGGCACGGCCCTGCTGCGCCACTACTTCGTGCGCCTCGGCTTCGTCGCCGGATGGAAGGCGGTCGCGGCGCCCGCGATGGTCGAGGAGACCTTCGCGGCCCTCGAGCGAAATCTCGACGCCGTCGCCACCGCGCGCGGCGAGCTGGCGTTGACCATCCCGATGGCGTGCTTCGAGGCCCGGAAGGCGACGGCGGCCGGCCCGTGAGATCGCCGGGACCGCGCCGAGCCCGGGGAGGGGAGGGATGAGCCGCCCGCGCATCGCCGTGTCCGTGATGCCGCTCGACAACCGTCGCGACGCGCTCATGGCCCTCGCCGAGACGGCCGAGCGCGTGGGCTACGACGCCTTCTGGCTTCCGGAGACCTGGGCCTTCGATACCACGATCCTGCTCGCGGAGGCGGCGACGCGCACGAGGCGGATCGAGCTTGGCACGGGCATCCTCGGGGTCTGGAACCGCAGCGCGGCGACGATCGCGATGGCGGCGGCCTCGCTGCAGGCGCTCTCGGGCGGACGCTTCGTCCTCGGCCTGGGCGCGAGCACGCCGCAGCTCGTGGAGGGCCTCCACGACGTGCGCTTCGAGGCGCCCCTGGGCCGCGTGCGACGCACCATCAGCCAGGTGCGCGCGTTGCTGGCGGGTGACCGGGTGCCGCTCGCGGTGACGACGGGCGCGCGCGCGCTGCGGCTCAACGTGCCGAAGCTCGCCGCGCCGCCACCGATCCACCTCGCGGCCATCGGGGACGCCGCCGTGCGGCTGGCGGGCGAGATCGCCGACGGGTGGATCCCGTTCCTCTACCCGCTGTGCAGCCTGCCCGGCGGCGTGGCGTTGCTCCGCGAGGGCGCGGCGCGCGGTGGTCACGCCGATCGCGTCCCCCCGATCCACGTGTCCACGCCGGCCGTCGTCACCGGGGACCCCGACCGGGCCCGCGCCGGCGCCGCCTGGTTCGTGTCGTTCTACGTCGTGAGCATGGGCACGTTCTACCGCGACACGCTCGTGCGCCATGGCTTCGGCAAGGCGGTCGCGGCGGTGCTCGCGGCCAACGCGCCGAAGTTCCAGGGCGCGGTGCCCGCCGAGGCCGAGGATCTGCTCGAGCAGCTGGTCGTCTACGGGACGCCCGCGGAGGCGCGCCGCCGTCTCGCGCGCTGGCACGCCGCCGGTGCGGCGACCGTCGCGCTGCTGCTCGCGCCCAACCTCTCGCGCCCGGAGATGGAGGACACGCTGGAGGCCTTCCGGCCGGTGCTAGAATCGCCCATCGCCTCGGCGTGAGGAGAGCAGCCATGGCAGAGGGCCAGATCACGGCGCGGGACCGGGTGGTGGCGGCCTACAAGGGGCAGTTCGCCGATCGCGTGCCGGCCTATCCGATCGCCGGCTCCTTCGCGGGCTGCCTCGACGGGCTCACCATCGAGGAGTACTGCACGAATCCCCGGAAGGCCGTCAAGGCCATGCTCAACTACTACGAGCGCTTCCAGCCCGACATCATGATCGCGTTCAACGACCTCGCCAAGGAGGCGGAGGCGATCGGCTGCCGGGTGAAGTACTCCGACTACGTCGTCCCCTCGATCGACCGGCACGTCCTGCAGGACGACAAGGGCCTGCTCGCGAAGCTGGAGATCCCCGATCCGCGCACGGCCGGCCGGCTGCCGGCGTTCCTGGAGCAGTGCGAGGCGCTGTCGGCGGCGAAGGTGCCGAGCCCGCTGGGCTCCGTCAACGTCGGGCCGTGGACGATCGCGATGCTCATGCGCAATCCCGAGCTGCTCTGCCTGGACACCATCGACGATCCCGCGTTCGTCCACGACCTCATGCGGTTCGCCACCGAGTACGCCAAGCGGGTGGGCGACGCGGTCATCGGCACGAAGATCGGGCTCAGCTACTCGGATCCCACCGCTTCCTGTTCCCTCGTCGGCCCCGACACCTACCGCGAGTTCATCAAGCCGTATCACGAGGACCTGGTCCAGTACTTCAAGGCCAAGAAGGTGGGCACCACCGTCCACATCTGCGGCACCACGCACCAGATTCACGAGGACCTGGTCGACGTCGGCTTCGTGGCGATCACCATCGACCTCGACCAGCAGGCCGATCCCACTCTCTACGTCGACCAGCTCGACAAGCTCGTCACCCTGGGCAACGCGCGCGGGGTGGTCGCCATCGGCAACGTGGACGTGACCATCTTCGAGCGCGCCACGAAGGAGGAGATCGAGGCCGAGGTGCGCCGCTGCATCGACACCGTCGGCGCGCGCTCGCGCTTCGTGCTCTCGACCTCCTGCGAGCTGCCGCCCCGCGCGAACCCCGACTGTGTGAAGTGGATGATGGACGCCGCCCGCGAGTACGGGCGCTACGACCGCATCCTCGCGCGCTGAGGCCGGGCGCGGTCTGGGCCTCGACGGCGGCGGCCCACGCTCGGCCTCCGTCGGTCACCACCTGGCCT
This sequence comes from Candidatus Rokuibacteriota bacterium, assembly GCA_016200085.1. Classification (GTDB taxonomy): domain Bacteria; phylum Methylomirabilota; class Methylomirabilia; order Rokubacteriales; family CSP1-6; genus JACQFL01. The sequence goes on from JACQFL010000030.1 coordinate 38,943, forward strand.
GCTGGTGCCCGCGGGTCGGGCAGCGCGTCTCCGGCGGCCTACCCCTTGACCTGCGGCAGGCCGCGGAGGGCCTCCTCGATCTTCTCCGCCGGGTACTCGAAGTCTTCCAGCCGGCCGCCGAGGAAGGCCTCGTAGGCCCCGAGGTCGAAGTGGCCGTGCCCCGAGAGGTTGAACAGGATCGCCTGCCGCTTGCCCTCCTGCTTGCACCGCATCGCCTCGTCGATGACCACGCGGATCGCGTGGGCGGACTCCGGCGCGGGGATGATGCCCTCGCTGCGCGCGAACTGGACGGCCGCCTGGAAGGTCGACACCTGGGGCACCGCGCGCGCCTCGATCACGCCCTCGTCGTAGAGCTTGCAGACCAGCGGCGCCATGCCGTGGTAGCGGAGCCCGCCCGCGTGCAGGGGCGCGGGGATGAAGCCGTGGCCGAGGGTGTGCATCTTGACCAGCGGGGTCATGCCGACGGTGTCGCCGAAGTCGTAGACGTACTTGCCCTTGGTCAGGCTCGGGCAGGCGGTCGGCTCCACGGCGATGATCCGGAGCTTCTTCTTCTTGCCCGCGAGCTTGTCGGCGGCGAAGGGGAAGGACAGGCCGGCGAAGTTCGACCCGCCGCCCGCACAGGCGATCACCACGTCGGCCTCGTCGTCGGCCTTCTCCAGCTGCTTCTTGGCCTCGAGCCCGATGATCGTCTGGTGCATGAGCACGTGGTTGAGCACGCTGCCCAGCGAGTACTTGGTGTCGTCGCGGGTGGCCGCGTCCTCGACGGCCTCGCTGATCGCGATGCCGAGGCTGCCCGGCGAGTCCGGATCTTTCTCGAGGATCTGCTTGCCGGCCTGGGTGTCGGGGCTCGGGCTGGGGACGACCTGCGCGCCCCACGTCTCCATCATGACGCGCCGGTAGGGCTTCTGCTGGTAGGACACCTTCACCATGTACACCTTGCACTGCAGGCCGAAGAGGCTCGAGGCGAAGGCCAGCGCGGAGCCCCACTGGCCGGCGCCGGTCTCGGTCGCCAGCCGCGCGACCTTTTCCTTCTTGTTGTAGTACGCCTGGGGCACGGCGGTGTTCGGCTTGTGGCTGCCCGCCGGGCTCACGCCCTCCCACTTGTAGTAGATGCGCGCGGGCGTGCCCAGCACCTTCTCCAGCCGCCGCGCGCGGTAGAGCGGGCTCGGCCTCCAGAGCCGCAGCACGTCGCGGATCTCGTCGGGAATCTCGATCCAGCGCTCCTGGCTGACCTCCTGCTTGATCAGCTCCATCGGAAACAGCGGGGCGAGGTCTTGCGGCCCGATCGGCTTGCCGGTGCCGGGATGGAGGACGGGCGGCGCCGGCGTCTTGAAGTCGGCCTGGATGTTGTACCACCTGGTCGGGATGTCCTTCTCGTCCAGAACGAACTTCGTCCGCTGCTTGTCGCTCGCTTTCGACGCCATGGTCGCCTCCTTGATGGACTGGGGGGCTCCGGGTGCCCCCCAGACCCCCCGACGCTCGGAGCGCCCCGGAAAACCGTGCCGCTCCTCGATCCCCAGACCCCTCGACCTCGCGCCCGCAAAGGTACTCCCGCCCGGCTCACCAGCGCAACCGGACGCGGTAGGTGACCTTGCTCGCGCCGTCCTTGGGCACCGGCACCACGAACTTGACGGTGTGGGCGTCGAGCTTCTCGTGCGGATGGGTCGAGCGGAGCACTTCCCAGTCGCCAGGCAGCGGCTCGATCACCTCCACGGTGGCGTCCTCGGTCTTGTGGTTGCGCAGCGTGATCTCCCACTCGACCTCGTAGACCCCGCGCGCGACGGCCTTCCAGTCCTTCTGCACGCGCTCGCCGACGACGTCGAAGGCCTCGCCGAGCTTGACCTTGACCTTCTCGTCCTTCGGGGTGTGGTCGATCCAGTCCTCGCCGATGAGCTGCTGGCTGCCCGAGCGGTCCGCCTTGTAGACGCGGAGCTTGCCCTTGGGCAGCGGCATGCCGAGGTTGTTGGTCCTGGCATTGGTGAGCTCCATCAGGACGCTGACCTTCTGGTTCGACATCGGCACGCCGTAGGACGTCCGGTAGTAGTTCTCCGCGCCGTAGAACACGTAGCGCTTGACCACGGGCACGTCGTTGGCGGCGAGCAGCGCGATCTGCTTGGTCTGGTTGTTCTTCACGGTCGTGCGGCCGTCGAGGGTGTAGAGGTGGTACTCGAAGAAGCCCTCCTCCACGAACGCCCGATCGGCCACGGAGGCCGGGACCGCCTTGGCGGCGAGCTCGAGGGCGCCGCGGCTGCGGAGGCGGTCCTGGGCGCGATGGATGTCGCCGGCCACCAGCTTGAGGCTCGCCTCCCGGTAGGCCGCGCCGCTCTGGTTGTCGATCGTGACCCAGCCCGAGAGGTCGCCGCGGGTGTCGGCGGGGTTGATCACGAGCACGTAGTCCGCCTTCCAGCTCATCCCGGAGGTGAGATACGAAGCCTCGACGCGCTGGGGCGCCGGCTTGGCGTTGCGCAGCAGCCACACGAGCGTCGGCTTGGACACGAGGTTGTCCGGCAGCGACGGGTAGACGAGGGTGCCGGCATGGCCGACGTGGATCTGGCCGTTGATCTCGAAGATCGGCCCGTTCGCCGACAGCAGGGTGGCCTCCTGGTACGACCCGTTGTTCTGGTAGATCCGCACCCGGCGGCCCACGTACTTCTCCATCAGCTTCTGCGCCGAGAGCAGGTCGTACTCGTAGTTCTGCTCCAGGATCCGGAGCCCGTTCGGATCGGTGAGCGACTTGAGGTGCACGCTGGTCGGGTCGATCTGGGCGGCGACGTCCATGAAGCGCACGTCGCCCTGGCCCGACGGCAGGTGGACGTCGCGGACGTCCTTCACGAGGCCCAGGTTGGCGTTGTAGATGGTGAGGCTGACCTCGCGCTGGTCCTGCTGGGTGATGTCCTGGCGGATCCGCTCCGACTGCGACCAGGCGCCGCAGGCGCCGACGAGCAGGAGGACGAGGGCACAACCGATCGTGAGCTTCCGCATGATGCTGCCTCCCTGAACCGGTCAGGTGCGTCTGGCCGGTTGGACAGGACAGCCGGGCGGAAGTTCCCGCTCAGCGGGTGACGCGGACGATCACGCCGACCGGGTCGGGCACGCTGTCGGGCCGCGACGTTTCCGAGAATCGGCCGAGGCCGGCGAGCGCGCCGACGAGCAGGGGATAACCGCTGCGCGGGACGAAGAGCAGGCACTCGCGCGCGCCGCTGCCGTCGTCGGTGCACCCCGCCAGCCGGCCGCTCGCGCGCGCGGCGATCTGGCGCAGCGCTTCCTCGACGCTGGCCGGCTCTGCGACGCGCAGCTCCGCCCGGATCCTGGGCGCCGCGGCGGATCCGGCGCCTGTCTCGCTGCCCTGCTGTCGTACCGCCGGAGCCAGCAGCGCGCGCGCGTCCGCAGGGGCCGAGGTCGTGCGCTGCAGCGCGTCGGCCTTGCGCGCGGCCTGGATGTCCGCCGGCGGTGACTCGGGCGCCGCCGAGGAGGCCGGCGGGACGGCCGCCGGGCGCAGAGCCGCGGCCGCTGGAGCGGCGGCCGATCGCCCGGGCGCGGCATCGCGCCGCGCGGCGCTCTCGCGCATGGCCTCGTCGGGGTCGGCGCTCTTCGCGGTGCCGCCCAGCCGCTTGGACAGCTATGGCGCGCGCGCCAGGTCCCTGGCCGCGTCGGCGGCTGCGATTTGCCCTGCGTCTTGCGCGCGTGGGGCCTTGGCCTCCTCGATCCCGCGCGCCGCCTGGAGGGTGCCCTCCGCCGGCGGCGCCGGCGCGCCCGCGCGCTCGCGCGTGGCCGGCGCCACGCTCTCGTCACGCGAGGCTTTGGGCCTGGCTGGCTCGGGCGGCACGGCCGCTGGCGCGGCGGCGGGCGGCGCGGCCGGCGGGCGGGCGGGCTCGGCCGTGCGCGCCTGGGGCGGCGGGCTCG
>JACQFL010000033.1 GCA_016200085.1 Candidatus Rokuibacteriota bacterium
TCGTGAGACAGTTCGGTCCCTATCTGTCGCGGGCGGAGGAGGTTTGACGGGAGCTGCCCCTAGTACGAGAGGACCGGGGTGGACGGACCTCTGGTGTGCGAGCTGTTCCGCCAGGAGCAACGCTCGGTAGCTATGTCCGGCAGGGATAAGCGCTGAAGGCATCTAAGCGCGAAACCCGCCTGAAGATGAGACCTCCCGGGGCGTAAGCCCCCTGAAGGGCCCTGGAAGATGACCAGGTTGATAGGCCGGGGGTGTAAGCACCGTAAGGTGTTCAGCCGACCGGTACTAATCGCCCGTGCGGCTTGACCACTAATGCACTCATATCCATGACACGTGGCCCGCTCGGACGAACGTCGACTGGCTGCACTCGAGGATCTCCGTGTTCGGATTAAGCTCCCGGTGGCAATGCCGGAGGGGCCACACCCGTTCCCATCCCGAACACGGAAGTTAAGCCCTCCTGGGCCGATGGTACTGCGTTGGTAACGGCGTGGGAGAGTAGGTCGCTGCCGGGGTAATTCCACAGCGCCCGGGTCGATGAGACCCGGGCGCTGCTGTTTTGTGCTCAGGCTTTCGGCTGCCAGAGCCCGAGCGTGGCGCCGGTCGGATCGGTGATGACGCCGAGCCAGCCGAAGCCGGGGACTTCCGTCCGGCCCTGTACGACCTTGGCGCCCAGCGTGGCCGCCCTGGCGAGCGCCGCGGTGACGTCGTCGACGCGAACGTACGCGAGCCAGTGCGGCGGCACGCCGGGCGCGGGAGACGCCATCATGCCGCCCCCCGTCCCGCCGCCCACGTCGACCATGGTGTAGTGGCCGCCGCTCGCTCCGAGCGGCACGTCCGTGACCTGCCAGTCGAAGAGCGCGCCGTAGAAAGCTCTCGCGGCGTCGAGGTTGCCGGTATGGAGCTCGACCCACACGAACGGATTGCCCATCGCTCTCTCCTTTCGCGCCGTGTCACCGCCCCACTCGTGACACCCGGGCCTGGTCGACGCGCGGCGCGTCTCGCTTCGCCCCGCGCGCCGTCGCCATGGCCGGCGTAGAGGACTTGCGCCAGGCGGTCGAGGCAGCCGATCCACCCGCGATGGTGGCCGTCGCGCCTCACTCGGGAAGCGCTCGTGGGTCAGCACCACCTCGGTGGAGCCGCCGCGATCGAGGTGGTCAGAACAGCAGCGCCTGCACCGCCGTCATGTACACCGTGACGAGCCAGACGTAGACGGGCCCGATGATCCAGCGCACCGCGCCCGTCACCAGGAGCACGATCAGGATCACCGGCCCCGCGCGCTGCAGGGCGGGCAGCGCCGGCCACGCCGCGCGGGGGAGCAGGTACGGCAGGAAATGGCCGCCGTCGAGCGGCGGCAGCGGCAACAGATTGAAGACGGCCAGGCCCAGGTTGAACGTGAACACGTAGAGCAGGACCTGGTGCAGCGTCGCCGTCACGCTCCCGAGAATCAGGGTCCGTTGCACGAGGCCGAGCGTGACGAGGCCGGCGAAGGCTACCGCGAGGTTCGCCACCGGTCCCGCCGCCGCGACCAGCGCCATGTCCCGCCGCGGGTGGCGCAGGTTGGCGCCGTTGACGGGCACCGGCTTCGCCCAGCCGAAGCCCGCGAGCACGAGCGCCAGCGCCCCGAGCGGATCGATGTGCGGCAGCGGGTTGAGCGTCAGCCGGCCGAGCGCGCGCGCCGTCGGGTCCCCCAGGCGATCGGCCACCAGGCCGTGCGCGACTTCGTGCAGGGTGACCGCCAGCAGCAGCGCGGGGATCTTCACCGCCAGCCCGGCGAGGAACGCCGAAGGATCGCTCATCCGAAGATGGACGCGATGGCGAGCGCGAAGGCGGCGAGGGTCAGGAGGACGGCGAGCGCGGCGAGCATGTGGTCGGCCCCGGTCTCACGGCGGCGCTCGGCGAGCGAGAGCACGAGGCCGGCGCCCAGCCCGCCCACGAAGCCGCCGGCGTGGGCGAAGTTGTCGACCCCCGGCATGACGAAGCCGAAGACGAAGAGCACGAGCGCCCACTGCCCGTACTGCCGGAGGATCATCGAGCCGAAGACGCCCCCCCGCCGGTGCCCGAAGGCGACGATGGCGCCGAGCAGGCCGAACACCGCGCCCGAGGCGCCGATGGTCAGGGGCTCGCCGGCGAGCGTGGAGGCGAGGAACCCGGTGATCCCCGCCACCGTGAAGATGACGACGAGGCGCGCCGGGCCGTACAGCTCCTCGATCGCCGGCGAGAGCTGGCGCACCCACAGCATGTTGAACAGGATGTGGAGCAGGTTGCCGTGGATGTAGATGGCCGTGATCAGCGTCCACCAGCGGCCCGCCCGCCACGCGAAGGCGCCGGTGCCGAAGACGGCCACCACCGCGTTGCCGACGGGCAGGAAGTCGAGGCCGAGACGCGGCCGGAGCGCCGCGCGCGGATCGAGGAGCAGGCTCGCCACGTAGATGGCCACGCAGGCGACGGTGATCGCGTTGGTGACGCCGCCGAGGCGGAACAGCCGGCGGAGCGCGTCCGAGAGACCGAACATGCCCGGACGGCGGCGACCACAGCTCAGGCACTCGTCGGCATCCGCGCGGGTGAGGCGCCCGCACGAGGGGCAGAGGATCGTGCGGGTGGGACGCTTGTCGAACATCGCCACGCGCATCGTACCATTGACGGCCGCGACCGATGTCGCGTACAGTGAGCGCCGCTTGCGTGGCCGTGCCCTCGATACCACGTCGACGTTCCAGGAGATCGCGCCCATGACACCGCTGGCTCTGACGCGCCGCCGCGCCGCCCTCGTGCTGCTCCTGGCGCTCCTCGTCTCGGCCCTGGCCGCCACCGCCCTCGCCCCGCCCGCGCGGGCGGCGGACGCGCCGGCGCCCGCCGGTGGTCCCCGCCACGGCGGCGAGGCCAGCCTGATCATCCCCGATCTCGGCTCGGTGCACGTGGTGGGCACGAGCGGCCGCACGCTGCTGTCGTGGGGCCTGCTCGTGTGCGTGCTCGGCCTGGTGTTCGGCCTCGTCATCTACGCGCAGCTCAAGAACCTGCCCGTGCACGCCTCCATGCGCGAGATCTCGGAGCTGATCTACGAGACCTGCAAGACGTACCTCATCACCCAGGGCAAGTTCATCCTCATTCTCGAGATCTTCATCGGCCTCATCATCGTCTTCTACTTCGGGCTGCTGCAGCACTACGAGGCCGTCCGCGTCCTCATCATCCTGGCCTTCAGCCTGGTCGGCATCGGGGGCAGCTACGGGGTGGCCTGGTTCGGGATCCGGATCAACACCTTCGCCAACTCGCGGACGGCCTTCGCCAGCCTGGAGGGCAAGCCGTATTCGGTCTACGCGATCCCGCTGAAGGCGGGCATGAGCATCGGGATGCTGCTCATCAGCGTGGAGCTGTTCATCATGCTCTGCATCCTGCTGTTCATCCCCGGCGACTACGCCGGCCCGTGCTTCATCGGCTTCGCCATCGGCGAGTCGCTGGGCGCCGCCGCCCTCCGGATCGCGGGCGGCATCTTCACGAAGATCGCCGACATCGGCTCGGACCTCATGAAGATCGTCTTCAACATCAAGGAGGACGACGCGCGCAACCCTGGCGTCATCGCCGACTGCACGGGCGACAACGCGGGCGACTCGGTGGGACCCAGCGCGGACGGCTTCGAGACGTACGGCGTCACCGGCGTGGCCCTGATCTCCTTCATCCTGCTCGCCGTGAAGTCCCCCGCGAATCAAGTCCTGCTCCTCGTGTGGATCTTCACCATGCGCATCCTCATGATCTTCGCCAGCGGCGGCTCGTACCTGATCAACCAGGTCATCGCCCGGGCCCGCTACGGCGCCGCCCGGCGGATGAACTTCGAGGCGCCCCTGACGTTCCTGGTGTGGCTCACCTCGATCGTTTCCCTGGTGCTCACGTACGTCGCCTCCTACGCCCTCATCCGCGACCTCGGCGACGGCACGCTCTGGTGGCGGCTGTCGACGGTCATCACGTGCGGCACCCTGGCGGGCGCCATCATCCCGGAGTTCGTCAAGGTGTTCACCTCGACGAAGTCCGGCCACGTGCGCGAGGTGGTGACGTCGTCGCGCGAGGGCGGCGCCTCGCTCAACATCCTGTCGGGCTTCATCGCCGGCAACTTCAGCGCGTACTGGCTCGGCATGGTCATCGTGGGCCTCATGGGCAGCGCGTACCTGGTCAGCCGCGCGACCGCCTTCGGCGAGCTGATGCTCGCGCCCGCGGTCTTCGCCTTCGGCCTCGTGGCCTTCGGCTTCCTCGGGATGGGCCCGGTCACCATCGCGGTCGACTCCTACGGCCCGGTGACCGACAACGCGCAGTCGGTCTTCGAGCTCTCGGTCATCGAGACCCTGCCCAACATCGCGCAGGAGCTGCGGCGGGACTACAACATCACCGTGCGCTTCGAGGAGGCCAAGGCGCTGCTCGAGGAGAACGACGGCGCAGGCAACACGTTCAAGGCCACGGCCAAGCCCGTGCTCATCGGCACCGCGGTGGTCGGCGCGACCACCATGACCTTCTCGATCATCATGGTGCTGACGGCGGGACTGACCCGGAACCTCGACAAGCTGTCGTTGCTCCACCCGCCGTTCCTCCTCGGCCTCATCACGGGCGGCGCCGTCATCTACTGGTTCACGGGCGCGGCCACCCAGGCCGTCAGCACGGGCGCCTACCGCGCGGTGGAGTTCATCAAGGCCAACATCCGTCTCGAGGGCGTGACGAAGGCCTCGGTCAGCGACAGCAAGCGCGTGGTCGAGATCTGCACGCAGTACGCCCAGAAGGGCATGTTCAACATCTTCCTGACCGTGTTCTTCTCGACGCTGGCCTTCGCCTTCCTCGAGCCCTACTTCTTCATCGGCTACCTGATCTCCATCGCGCTGTTCGGCCTCTACCAGGCGGTGTTCATGGCCAACGCCGGCGGCGCCTGGGACAACGCCAAGAAGATCGTGGAGACCGAGCTCAAGGAAAAAGGCAGCGCGCTGCACGCGGCGACGGTCGTCGGGGACACGGTGGGCGACCCCTTCAAGGACACCTCCTCGGTGGCCATGAACCCGGTCATCAAGTTCACCACGCTCTTCGGCCTGCTCGCCGTGGAGCTGGCGGTGAGCCTCACCAGCACGAGCGGGTCCGGGCTCAGCCGCGCGCTGGCCGCGGTCTTCTTCGTGATCTCGCTGGTGTTCGTGCACCGCTCGTTCTACGGCATGCGCATCGGCGCCCAGGAAGCCGCGCCCGCGCGGTGAGCGCGCAGGCGCGCGCCGGCCGCCGCGGCCCCTAGGCCGGTGGATCTCGTCCACGGGCTGCTGAGCGGCCAGTTCGACGACCTGGTCCGCTGGGGCGGCTACACCGTCCTGACGGCGATCGTCTTCGCCGAGACCGGGCTGCTGATCGGCTTCTTCCTCCCCGGCGACTCGCTGCTCATCACGGCGGGGCTGGTCGCGGCCGCGGGCGCGCTGAACGTCTGGCTGCTCATGGCGCTGCTGATCGTCGCGGCCATCGTCGGCGACACCACGGGGTACTGGATCGGCGCCCGCCTCGGCCCCCGCCTCTTCACGCGCCCCCGGTCCCTCCTCTTCAACCCCGCGCACGTCGAGCGGACCCGCCGCTTCTACGCGCGTCACGGCGCCAAGACGATCGTCATCGCCCGGTTCGTGCCGATCGTCCGCACGTTCGCGCCGGTCGTCGCCGGGGTGGGGCAGATGCCGTACCGTCGATTCGTGGTCTACAACGTCGCCGGGGGCATCGGCTGGGTCGCCAGCATGACGGGCGCCGGCTACCTGCTCGGCCAGACGATCCCGGACGTCGGACGGCACATCCACGTGATCGTCGGCGTGGTGATCGTGCTCTCGGTCCTGCCGATCGCCCTCGAGCTGTGGAGGGAGCGCCGACGGCGCTCGACCTAGCCCTCGACTGGGCGCTCGGCCTCGCCACGGACGCCGCCCGGCTGCTGCCGCGGCGCGCGGCCGAGTGGCTCGGCCGCCGGGCCGGCGATCTCGCGTTCGTGACGACCGGCCGGCGCCGCCGGACGGCCCTCGCCAACCTGGTGCGCGCGTTCCCGTCGCTGTCGCCCGCCGAGCGGCGCCGCCTGTGCCGCCGGTCGTATCAGCATGTGGGCGTCATGGTGATGGAGCTGTTCCGGATGCTCGGTGAGCCGCCCGAGCGCGTGCTCGCCCGCGTGAGCATCGACGGCGCGGCACACCTGGATGCCGTGATGCGCTCGGCCGGCCGCGCCCTGGTGCTGACGGCTCATCTGGGCAACTGGGAGATCCTGCCCTTCGCCCACCGCCTGACCGGCCATCCCCTGACCGTGGTGGTGCGCCCCCTCGACTCGGCCCTGGTCAACCGCCTGGCGACTCGCTTGCGCGCGCGGTCCGGCGTCGAGCTGATCGACAAGCACGACGCCCTCCGGCCCGTGCTCACCGCGCTCCGGCAGGGACGTCTGGTGGGGATCCTGATGGACCAGAACGCCTCTCGCCGCGAGGGCGTCTTCGTGCCGTTCTTCGGCCACCCGGCCAGCACCTCGCGCAGCGTGGCCGTCCTGGCCCTGCGCACCGGCGCACCGATCCTGCCGATCTTCATCCGGCGCGCGCCCGATGGCCGCCACCGGGTCGTGATCGAGCCACCGCTGCCCATCCCGGAAACCGGCGGTGAGGCCGCGGTCGTCGAGCTCACGACGCGCTGCAACCAGGCCATCGAGGCGGCGATCCTGGCGGCGCCGGAGCAGTGGCTCTGGGTGCACAACCGCTGGCGCACGCGCCCTGCAGGCGCGCGTCGGGGACCGGACTGATCGGGGCGGGGCGACGGTTGGCCAGGCGCCGGGAGACCCGGCGCCCGGCCTGCCAGGAACGGGCTACTTCTTCTCCTCCTTCTTGGCGGCCTCGTCCTTCTTCGTCGTGTCGGCCTTCTTCATCATCGCGGCTGGCCTCACGTTGACCATGTGGGCCGTCATCTTGCCCTCGTGGTCGGCGAAGCGGACGACGACCGGATCGCCGGCCTTGAGGTCGGCGGCGGCGACGTCCTTGCCGCCCTTCCTGATCTTCGTGTTCGTGTCGACGGCGAACGTCCACTCGGCGTCCTTGCCCTTGTCCTTGCCGGTGATGACGATGCTGTCGGCGGCCGCGGACTTCACCGTGCCGGTGGCCGACTTCGTCGACATCATCTTCTTCTCGCCCATCTTCTTGTCGCCCATCTTGTCGGCAGCCGGCGCCGGCTTGTCCATCGCCTTCTTCTCGGCCGGCGGCGTGGTCGTGGTGGTGGTCTGGGCGGCGGCGGCGCCGGCCAGGCCAGCGGTGAACGCGAGCGCAACGAGCAGAGCCATGAGCTTCTTCACAGATTTCAAGCCTCCGTTGTGGTGTCGTGGGTGACGTGTCGATGCTCCAGGGGCGAGCGTCCGTCGGACCGCCCTGCCTGCTTCTTGGGCCTCCTTCCTAAGTGGTTGAGATCTCAAGAGAAAAGCAATCTCAATCTATGAGTCCACGGCGCGGCTGTCAAGCCCGTTGACCGTTTCAGCATCGCCATGATACAAAAGCCGCGAGCTTTTCTCCCTCTATGGCGATTCGAGCCACTTTCCTCTCCGCTACAGGCGGTTTCCTCGTGCTTTTGGCGTCGGGCGCCATCATGCCCGCCGCCGCCGAGCCGCTTTCCCTCACACCCGAAGTGCTCGAGCTCGAGGCTGTCCCGCTGCCGCGCGACGAGTTCAGCCGTGCAACCCTATCGGTGGAACGTGCAGGTGAAGAAGGCGGTTCCGCCGCCGATCTGCACCCGGTCGAGGCGCCCGCCGACTCGTTCGGCCTGGCCGAGATCAACGCCGACCCGTGGGCCGAGGCCTTCGCCGGGTCCCGGCTCGCGCCGTACGCGCTTCAGGCGAGCGAGTACCCGATCGCGCTCAACGAGTCCGTCCGCCGCTTCCTCGACCGCTACACCAACGACCGCCGCCAGGTGGTGGGCCTGTGGCTCAATCGCTCCGGGCGCTATCTGGCGATGATCCGCGACGTCTTCCGCACCTCCGGGTTGCCGGACGAGCTTGCCTTCATCGCGATGGTCGAGAGCGGCTACAACCCGCTCGCCGTCTCGCGCGCCGGCGCCAAGGGGATGTGGCAGTTCATGGCCGCCACCGCCCGGCGCTACGGGCTGCGCGTGGACGGCTGGGTCGACGAGCGGCTCGATCCCGAGAAATCCACCCGCGCGGCGGCGGCCTACCTGCGTGACCTCTACCAGCAGTTCGGGACGTGGGCTCTGGCCAAGGCCGCCTACAACGCCGGCGAGGTGGCCGTGACGCGCGCGATCCACTCGATGAACAGCCGCGACTTCTGGACCCTGACGCGGAGCCGTCATCTGCGGAAGGAGACCAAGGACTTTGTCCCCCAGATCCACGCGGCGACCCTGATCGGGCGCGACCCCGGCCAGTACGGCTTCGAGGTTCCCTACGAGCCGCCCGTCCCCGTCGAGCGGGTTTCGGTTCCCCCGGCGACGAGCCTCGGCACGCTGGCCGTCCGGGCCGGGCTCCCCGCCGACGTCCTCAAGACGCTGAACCCCGTGCTCCTCCGCGGCGTGACGCCACCGGGCCTGACCTACGAGCTCACCGTGCCGGCCGGCGCGGCGCCCGAGGTGCTCGCCGCGCTGAGGATCGCGGCGCCGCCCACGGTGGCCGTCGAGCGGCGCGCCCGCCCGCATCTCGGAGCGATCCACGTGGTGCGCCCGCGCGAGACCGTGACGTCGATCGCCCATGAGCACGGGCTCGCCGTGGCCGAGGTGCTCAGGCTCAACGGCGGCAAGGACCGCCTCAGGCCGGGAGACCGGATCCGCCTCACCGACGTGCGCCTGTCCGCGGACCGCAGCGGGCAGACCGCGACCAGGTGAGGGTCGAAGTCCGACTCTTCGCGACCCTCGCCGACTACCTGCCTCCGGACAGCCGCGGCGGCGCCGCCGCGGTCGACATCGCGGCCGGCAGCACGCTCGACGACCTGGCCCGCGCGCTCGGCATCCCCGCGGACGCGTCCTGGATCGCGCTCGTGAACGACGAGGAGGCCCCGCCCGCCCGCCGGCTGGCGCCGGATGACGTCGTCACGTTGTTCCCCCCGCTCGCTGGCGGCGCGCCGGCCCGAGCGGCGCTCGCTCGGCCGCCGCGGTCTCGATGATGGCGTTGATCTGCGCGCCGACGAGCATCGTCGCCGCGCTCAGGTAGAGCCAGAGCATCAGGACGATCACCCCGCCGATGGACCCGTAGGTGGCGTTGTAGTGGCCCAAGCGGGTGACGTAGAGCCGGAGCCCGAAGGACACCAGGAGCCAGGCACCGAGCGCGAAGGTCGAGCGGGGCGTCACCCAGTCCCAGGGCTGCCGCCGCGCCGCCGCCAGATGGTAGCGCCACCGCGCTCACCGAGCGATGGTACACTTCGAGGGCTTGAAATCCCGATAGTTAGACGCGGAAGCGTCTAGGAACCCGGTGGGCCTCCCGGACTTCAAATCCGGTGGACCGTTCTAGACAAACGGTCGATGGGTTCGACTCCCATACGCTTCCGCCAACCGGACGGAGGATCGGTGGCGAAGGGCGCGGCACGCAAGCAGCCGAGGCGCACGTCGCGGCGCACATGGGCGGCGATCGCCGCCGTGGGCGTGGTCGTCGTCGCCGCGATCGTCGGGTACTTCGCCTACCGCGCGGTGGCGAACCTGCCCGGCGTCGCCGCCAGGGATCTCGGCAACCTGCACATCCCGAGTCTCACCGCGCCGCACGAGCCCTACAACACCGATCCGCCCACGTCGGGGCCCCACGTGGGCTACGTCGCCCCGTGGGGCATCCACACCCGCCCGATCCCGCGGGAGCTGCAGGTCCACAACCTCGAGGATCGGGGCGTGCTCGTCCAGTACAACTGTGAATGCCCGGATCTGGTCGCCAAGCTGACGGAGATCGTCAAGAAATACGATTCCGAGGTCATCCTGGCGCCCTACCCGACCATGACCCACCGCATCGCGCTGACCGCCTGGACACGCATCGACACCTTCGACGAGCTCGACGGTGGCCGCATCGCGCGCTTCATCAACCAGTACCGTGGCATCGACCATCACCCGCGTTGATCAGGCGCAGACGGTGACGGAGCGGGGGCGTCCGGGTGATTTGATTGTAGCGGGGACCGCGAGGATGGCTTGGTCCGTGGGTGGCCTGCTCTGGGCGCGGGCGGCTCCGGGGGCGCGACGTCGATGGGTCGGCGGTCTGGGATTCTGGGTCGTAGGACTCTGTATCGTGGGCGCGGCGGGGTGCTCGAGGCAGATGGTGTCGCCGCTGTCGCCGCCGCCGTACAAGGCCGAGGTGGGGGCGGCGTACGATCGGACGTGGACGGCCCTGGTGCGGGCGCTGGCGCGGGAGAACCTGCCGCTGCGGGCCATCGCCCGCGACTCGGGGGTCATCGCCTCCGACGACGTCATAACCCCGATCGGGTTGTACGCCGACTGCGGGCGGATCGGCGACGAGCGCATCGAGGGCGAGGCCCTCGTCGCCTTCACGCTCTTCGTCGAGCCCGGCAGTGACGTCACCCGGTTGCAGATCAACGCCAAGATGCGCAGCCACGCGGCCCGGCGCGGGCCCAAGGGCAAGCTGCGCCCCACGCCGGTCTACCAGTGCGCCTCGACGGGCCGCTTCGAGGCCAACCTGCTCGACGCCGTGCGCGAGCTGGCGAAGGAGTAGCGATGTCGTCGCAGCGCCTCGCCGACCTCGTGCGCCGGGCCCGCCGCCTGGCGGGCGAGCGCGATCGGCTCATCGACACCCTGGCCGACGAGTGGACGCGCGCGCTCCGCGGCCAGACCCTCTCGCGCGCCGACCTCGACGAGCTGTGGGCCGCGCTGACGGAGGACGCCTCGCGCCGCGCGGGCCAGGCGCCCGGCGGCGGCAAGGCCAGCCCGCAGGCGTGGCGCCGCGAGGTCCAGGAGGTCGTCGGTCGGGTGCGCGAGAAGGTGGAGGCCGCCCTCGGTGGCGACTGAGCAGAGCGTTCTCCGGCGCCTGCCCTCCGTCGACGAGGTCCTGCGCCGCCTGGCGGCGCGCCCCGAGCTCGCCGGCATGCCGCGGGTCAGGCTGACCGCCGCCGTGCGCCAGGTGCTGGACGACGAGCGCCGCCGCCTCGCCGGCGGGGCGGCGGCCCCGGCCGCCGTCGACGTCGTCGCCGATCGCGCGGTGGAGCGCCTCGTGCGCGCCGGCCGCTTCTCGCTGCGCGCGGTGATCAACGCCACCGGGGTCGTGCTGCACACCAACCTCGGCCGCGCCCTGCTCAGCCCGCTCGCCCTCGAGCGGCTGGGCGCGGTGGGACCGGCCTACTCCAACCTGGAGCTCGACGTCGCCACCAACGAGCGCGGCTCGCGCTACAGCCACGTGGACGCCGTCCTGCGCCGTCTCACCGGCGCCGAGGCCGCGCTGGTGGTCAACAACAATGCGGCCGCCGTCCTGCTCGCGCTCGAGACCGTGGCGCACGGCCGCGAGGTGGTGGTCTCGCGCGGGGAGCTCATCGAGATCGGCGGCGAGTTCCGGATCCCCGACATCATGCTCCGGAGCGGAGCGCGGCTGCGCGAGGTCGGGACGACCAACCGCACGCACCTGCGCGACTACGAGCAGGCCATCGGCCCCGACACCGCGCTCCTGCTCAAGGTCCACACCTCCAACTACCGCGTCGTCGGCTTCACCGCCGACGTCTCCTCGCGCGACCTCGCCGAGCTGGGCCGCGCGCGCGGCGTGCCGGTCATGGAGGACCTCGGCTCGGGCTGCCTGGTGGACCTGCGGGCCCACGGCTTCCCCCACGAGCCGACCGTGCAGGAGGTGGTCGCCTCCGGCGTGGATCTCGTCTCGTTCTCGGGAGACAAGCTCCTTGGCGGGCCGCAGGCCGGCATCGTGGTGGGACGGGCGGCGCTCGTGGCGCGGCTCCAGAAGAACCCCTGGAACCGCGCGCTCCGGATCGACAAGCTGACGCTGGGCGCGCTGGAGGCCACCCTCGACGCCTACGACGCGGGCACCGCGCACGAGACCGTCCCGACGCTGCGCATGCTCACCGAGACGCCCCAGGTCGTGCGCCGTCGCGCGCGGCAGGTGCTGCGCGCCGTTCCGGCGGCCGCCCGCGAGCGCCTGCGGGCGGAGATCGTGACGGACGCCTCCGAGGTCGGCGGCGGCGCGCTGCCGACGGTGAAGCTGCCCACGGCGGCCATCGCGCTGGGGGCCAGCGACGCCGAGGCGCGGCGTCTCGACGCCGCGCTCCGGTCCGGTGAGCCCGCCGTGGTGGGCCGCATCGTGACGGGCAGGCTCCTGCTCGACTGCCGCACGGTGCTGCCGTCCCAGGTCCGGTCCCTCGCCACTGCCGTCGCGCGCGCGGCCACCCCCCCATGACCGCGCGGCACGTGGTCGTCGGCACCGCCGGCCACATCGACCACGGCAAGACGTCGCTGGTCAAGGCGCTGACCGGCACCGACACCGACCGGCTGCCCGAGGAGAAGGCGCGCGGCATCACCATCGACCTCGGATTCGCGTTCCTCGAGGAGCCGGACGGGCTGACCATCGAGATCGTCGACGTGCCCGGCCACGAGCGGTTCGTCCGCAACATGCTGGCCGGGGTCGGCGGCATCGACCTCGCGATGCTGGTCATCGCCGCCGACGAGGGTGTCATGCCGCAGACGCGCGAGCACCTGGCGATCTGCTCGCTGCTGCACATCGGCACCGGCCTGGTGGCGCTCACCAAGACCGACATGGTCGAGAGCGACTGGCTGGAGCTCGTGCGCGAGGACGTGGCCGGACTCCTGCGCGGGACCTTCCTCGACGGCGCCCCCATCGTCGCCGTGTCCTCGAAGACGGGGGCCGGCCTGGGCGAGCTACGCGACGCCCTCGGCCGCCTGGCGCGCGCCGTGCCCGAGCGCGGCACCGACCAGCTGCCGCGGCTGCCCGTCGACCGTGTCTTCACCGTGAAGGGCTTCGGCACCGTGGTGACGGGCACCCTCGCCGCCGGACGCTTCGCGGTGGACGACAAGGTGGAGGTCTACCCGCGCGGCCTGCAGGCGAAGATCCGGGGCCTGCAGGCCCACGGCCATCCCGTGAGCGCGGCCTCCGCCGGCCAGCGGACGGCCATAAATCTACAGTCCGTGGAGCGCACGGCCCTCGAGCGCGGCGACGTGGTGGGGCTCGCAGGCACCCTGGTGTCCTCGCTCGTGGTCGACGGCACCCTCGAGCTGCTCCCGGACGCCCCGCGGGCCGTGAAGACGCGCAGCCGCGTGCGCTTCCACGTCGGGACCAGCGAGATCATGGCGCGCGTGCTGCTGCTCGATCGCGCGGAGCTCGCGCCGGGGGAACGCGCGCTCGCCCGCTTCCGCCTGGAGGCGCCGGTGGTCGCGCTGCCCGGCGATCGCTTCGTCGTCCGCTCGTACTCGCCCATCGTCACCATCGGCGGCGGCACGCTGCTCGACATCGATCCGCCGCGCTTCCGCCGCCGCACGCCGGCGCTGGTGGCGCACCTGGCGCTGCTGGAGCGCGGCCGGCCCGAGGACGTCGTCGAGGAGCACGTCCGCCACGTCGGGGTGACGGGCGTGCGGCGGCGCGCGCTCTCGGGCCGCGTGCCGTTCGGTCCGGAGCGCCTCCGGCAGCTCCTCGACACGCTCCAGGCGCAGGGACGGGTGCTGGCCGTCGATCGCGAATGGTTCCTTCACGCGGAGAGCGACCTTCGGCTCCGCGGCCAGATCGTGGCCGCCCTCGAGCGCTTCCACGGCGAGTCGCCGCTCAGGCCGGGGATGTCCCGCGAGGAGCTGCGCGGCCGCTCCGGCGGCGCCGACGAGCGCGTGTTCGGCCACCTCCTCGCCGCGCTCGACGCCGAGGGCGCCGTGCGGATCGATCGCGACAAGGTCAAGCTCGGCTCCCACGAGGTGCGCCTGACGCCCGAGCAGCAGCGCGTGGTTTCGCGCGTCGAGGAGGAGTTCCTCCGCGCCGAGGCGGCGCCCCCGAGCCCCGAGGAGGCGCTGGCGCGGGCGGGCGTCCGGGGCGACGAGGAGCACGAGCTGTTCCAGGTGCTCGTGGCCGCGCACACGCTCGTCCGGGTCAAGGAGTCGCTGTTCTTCCACGCCGCCGCGCTCGAGACCATCCAGGACAAGCTCGTCGCGCTGCTGCGCGAGCGCAGCGAGATCGGGCCCGGCGACATCAAGGATCTCCTCGGGATCTCCCGCAAGTACGCCATCCCGCTCCTCGAGCACTTCGACGCCCGCCGCGTGACCACCCGCGTCGGCGAGCGCCGGGTCTTGCGGGGGTCCTGAGCGCAGGGTAAGGTGAGGGTGGCGGAAAGGAGCCCGTCATGTTTGGTCTGGGTTACCAGGAACTGCTGATCATCCTCCTCATCGTCCTGGTCCTCTTCGGGGGATCCAAGCTGCCCGGGCTCGCGCGCTCGCTGGGCTCCAGCGTCAAGGAGTTCAAGAAGGGCGTGGACGAGGCGCACAAGGAGGACAAGGAGGACAAGGGGGACAAAGAGGAGAAGAAGGCGTAGCTTCCTCGCCGCCGTCGCCCTCCGCCTGACCCCGCGCGGTATACTCGGCACCTGCCATGGACCGTCACGCGTCCCGCTACGACGCCGCCTGCGCGGTCCTCCTCACGCTCCTGACCGTCGTCTCCCGCCTGCCGTTCCGCGCCCGGACGCTCTACAACTGGGACGCCGTCCAGTTCGCCCTCGCGCTCCGGGAGTACGACGTCGTCAAGCACCAGCCGCACCCCCCGGGCTACATCCTCTACGTCGCACTCGCCCGGCTGGCCAACGCGTGGTTCGGCGATGCGACCGCCGCCTACGTCGCCCTCGCGGTCGTCTTCAGCGGGCTCACGACGTTCGTGGTGTTCTACCTCGCGCGCGCCATCTACGGGCGGGCCACGGCGGTGGCGGCGGCCGCGGTGCTGGCGGTGAGCCCGCTCTTCTGGTTCTACGGCACCGTCGGTCTCAGCTACACCGCGGAGGCGCTGTTCGCGTCGATCGTCGCGTACTTCGCCTGGCGCGCGCTCTCGGGCAGCGAGACGGACGCGTGGCTCGCCGCCGGCTACCTGGGCGTGGCGGCCGGCGTGCGGCAGTCCCTGCTGCTGCTGCTCTTCCCGCTCTGGCTCGGGGCCACCGTCTTCGGGACGCGCCGGGTCCGCGCGGTGCTGGGCGGCCTCGCCATCATGGCCGTGGCGGTGCTGACGTGGTTCGTGCCGATGATCTGGCTCACCGGCGGGCTGGAGCGGTACCTCGACGCGTCCCGCGATCTCGCGGAGACGGTGGTCAAGCCGACGTCCATCGTCGGTGGCGCGCTCGAGGTGACGCTCCGCATGTTCCGCTACCAGCTCGAGTCGCTCCTGGTCGGGCTCGGCCCGCTCGCCCTGGCCGTCTTCCTGGTGCCGTGGTACGTCCGCCGCCACGGCTGGGGGACGCGCGAGTGGTTCCTCCTCGGCTGGACGCTGCCGCCCGTCCTCGTCTACACCCTGGTGCACTTCGGCCAGGCCGGCTACGTGCTGACGTTCCTGCCCGCGCTCGTGCTCCTGCTCGCGCGGGTGGTGGTGGCGGCCCTCAGCGACACGGCGCTCTTCGCGCGGCGGCCGCGGCTCAGCACGGCGGCGGTGGCGGCCGCGATCGCGGTGGTCGTGCTCGCCAACGGGTCGTTCTTCGTCAGCGCCCGCCCGCGGGCCCGCGACTTCGACTCCCCGCAGCCGGCCTGGGCAAAGGCGGCGCACGACGAGGCCTTCGACTGGATCTTCAGCCGCACCGCCGCCGCCCTGCGCGAGCACGAGGAAGTGGTGCAGACCTTCGTCGGCGCCATCCGCGGGCTCTACGATCCGTCCGACACCGCGGTGGTGACCGAGGTCGGCAATCCGCGCTCGTATCCGTGGATGCGGCACGCGATGTTCTACCTGCCCCAGTTCCAGATCTACGAGCTCCAGGTCGGCAGCCTGCCCTTCGGCTTCTACGCCCCGCGCACGTCGTCGGTGATGTCGCGCGTGCCTGACGCGGAGGTCCACCTCGCGCCCGGCATCAAGCGCCTGGTGTGGTTCGTCGACCACTGGAGCCCGCTCGCCGAGCGGCCACCGGGCCTCGAGGAGATCGAGATCCCCCACGGGCGCTATCTCTACGCGCTGGCGCTGCCGCGCGGCGCGCTGGCGTACGAGGGCTACACGCTCATCCGGGACGAGGCGCGGCCCCGTCCGGCCGTCGCCGCCCGCGGCGCCGTGAGGTGAGCGTCGCCGCCGTCGAGGCGGTGGCCCCGGCCCGCGAGTGGTCGGGCGCGCGAGCCGATGCCATCGTCGCGCTGGCCACGGCCCTGCCGATCGCGGCCCTGCTCCTCGCGGAGTGGCGGATCGCCGGCGCGCCGGGCTTCCCCCTCGACGACTCCTGGATCCACCTGCAGTTCGCGCGGAACCTCGCCGAGGGCGCGGGCTTCTCGTACAACCCCGGGGTGCCGGTGGCCGGCTCCACGGCGCCCCTGTGGACCTTGCTCCTCGCCGCCGTCGCGACGGTGGCGGGCACCGGGCTCGCGGCCACGCTCATCGCCACCAAGATCCTCGGGGTGACGCTGACCATCGCTACGGCCCTCGTCACCCGCCGCGCGGCGCGCGCGTGGGGGATCTCTCCGGCCGTCGCGCTCACGATCGCCGTCGCGTTGACGTGGGCGGGCCCCGTCGCGTGGGGCGCGCTCTCGGGGATGGAGGTGCCGCTGGCGGCGTTGCTCGTCGCCCTCGCGCTTCTGGCCCACGCGCGCGACCGCACGTGGCCGGCCGGCATCGCCATCGCGCTGGCGCCGCTGGCGCGCCCGGAAGCCCTCGTGCTCCTCGTGCTGCTCGCTCTCGCCCGCCCCCTCACGATGCGGCGGCTGGCGGCCTTCGCGCTGCCCGCGGTCGTCGCCCTGGCGCCCGCCATCGCCTTCAGCGTCGCCACCGTCGGCGCCCCCGTGCCGGCGACGGCGGCGGCCAAGGTCTCCGGCGGGCTGCCCGGCATCCTGCGGGGCGACGGCGAGCCGCTGCGGACGGCGCTGGCCGGCCGCCCCTGGGAGTACCTCCGGAACTGGGTCGCGTGGCTGGCGCTGGGGAGCAACTGGCTGCTGCCCGCCGCGGTGCCGGGCATCGCGGTGGCCTGGGCGCGCCACGGCCGCGCCCTCGGCGTGCCGGCCCTCGCGCTCGTCCTGCAGCCGCTCGCGATGGCCGTGCTCGCGCCCTATCAGCCCCCGTCGTTCCAGGAGGGCCGCTACGCGACACACCTGCTCCCGCTCGCGTTCGTCGTGCTCGGCGTGGTGCTCGACCTCGCGCTGCGCGCGGCGCCGCGCCGCGCGCGCGGCGCGGCGCTGGCGCTGCTGTGCGTGGCCGCCCTGCCGCCGCTGGCGACGGTCGCCACGCGCTACGGCTGGGGCGTGCAGAACATCAACGCCATGCAGGTGCACCTCGGACACTGGGTGAACGAGCACCTGCCCGCGCACGCGCGGCTGGCCCTCAACGACATCGGCGCCATCGCCTACCTCTCGCGGCGCCCGGTGCTCGACCTCAATGGGCTCGTCACCCCGGAGGTGATCCCGTATCGCCGGCAGGGCGACGCGGCGACCCTGCGCTGGCTGGCCGAGCAGTGCCCGGACTACGTCATCCTCTTCCCGACCTGGTTTCCCGGCCTCGCCGCGCGCGCGGACGTGCTCCAGCCGATCTATCGCGTCGTGCTCCAGCACAACGTGGTCGCGGGCGGGCCGGAGATGGTCGTGTACCGGGTCGCGCGCTGTACGGTATGATCCCCATGATGCCTGCCCGTCACGTGCTCGTGTCGGGCGCCCTCGCGCTCGCGGTCGGGGCGGCGCTCGTCGCGCCCGCGCACGGCCAGATCTACCGCTACGTGGACGAGCGGGGCACCGCCGCCTACGCCGACGGGCTCGACGCCGTGCCCGAGCGCTACCGCGCGAGCGCCGTGGCCACCGGGCTCACGAACAGGCCCGCACCGCCGCCCCCGCCGGCTCAAGGCGAGCGTCCCGTGGCCGCGGGGGGCACGACCATCAAGTTCACCGCAGGCCAGCGGATCGTCGCCGACGCCCGGATCAACGGCACCGTGCCCGTCAAGCTGCTGCTCGACACCGGTGCGGATCGCACGCTGATCGCGCCGCGCGCGCTCACCGCGGCCGGCGCCTCCCTGGGCCGCCCCGTGGTCTCCGGCCAGGTGAGGGGCGTCACCGGCCGCACCCAGGTCGATGCGGTGACGATCGAGTCCCTCGAGATCGGCCAGGCCCGCGTGGGTCGGATGCTGGTGCTCGCCCACGACACGGACATCCCCGGCTTCGACGGCCTGCTCGGGCGCGACTTCCTGGATCGGTTCAGCGTGACGATCGACCCCGCCAAGGGACTGGTGACGATCGCTCCGCGCTGAGGGCGTGTGATACCATGGCTCTCCCGGCCATGGACTACAAACACACGCTGAATCTACCCAAAACGGCCTTTCCCATGAAGGCCAACCTCCCCCTGATGGAGCCTCGCCTGCTCGCCTGGTGGGACCGGATCGGCATCTACCAGCGGCTGCGCGAGGTCTCCAGCGCCCGGCCGCTCTGGGTCCTGCACGACGGTCCGCCGTATGCGAACGGCCACATCCACACGGGCACTCTCGTCAACAAGGTCTTGAAGGACCTCGTCGTCAAGTCGCGCGCCATGCTCGGCTTCAACTCGCCGTACGTGCCCGGCTGGGACTGCCACGGGCTGCCGATCGAGCACCAGGTCGACAAGGAGCTCGGGCTCGACGTCGACCTCGAGGCCCGCCGCGCGATGGACCCGCTCGAGAAGCGCGGCCGGTGCCGCGAGTACGCGATGCGCTACATCGACATCCAGCGCACGGAGTTTCGCCGCCTGGGCGTCTTCGGCGACTGGGAGCATCCCTATCTCACGATGACGCCCGCCTACCAGGCGGTGATCGCGCGCGAGTTCGGCCGGTTCGTCGGGCGCGGCCTCGTCTACAAGGGGCTCAAGCCGGTGCACTGGTGCATGCACTGCCGCACCGCGCTCGCCCAGGCCGAGGTGGAGTACGAGGACGAGCGCAGCCCGTCGATCTACGTGAAGTTCCCGCTCGCCGGCCCCCTCGCCGAGGCCCCGCAGGCGCCCCGGCCCTCCCTCGTGATCTGGACGACGACGCCGTGGACCTTGCCCTCGAACCTCGCCATCGCGGTCCACCCCGAGGAGGACTACGCGGCGCTCGAGGTCGGCGGCGAGACCCTGGTGATCGCGGCCAAGCTCGCCGCCGAGGTCCTCGAGGCGGCGAAGCTGACGGGCGCGCGCACGGTCGCCACCATCCCCGGCCGGGACCTGGCCGGGCGCGAGTACCGGCACCCGTGGATCGACCGCACGGGCAAGGTCGCCACCGCGGAGTTCGTCGCGACGGACGCCGGCAGCGGCCTCGTGCACATCGCCCCCGGCCACGGGGAGGAAGACTACGACCTCGGGCGCAGTCTCGGCCTGCGCATCTACAACCCCGTGGGCGACGACGGCCGCTTCATCCCCGAGATCGAGCACTTCGCCGGTCTCACCGTGTGGGAGGCGAATCCCAAGATCGTGGACCTCCTCCGCGCGCAGGGCCTGCTCGTCAGCGAAGCGCCGTTCGAGCACACGTACCCGCACTGCTGGCGCTGCAAGAACCCGACGCTCTTCCTGGCGACGCCGCAGTGGTTCATCGCGCTCGACGAGAAGGGGTTCCGCGCCCGCGCGCTCGCGGCCATCCGGGCCGAGGTGGAGTGGATCCCGCGCTGGGGCCAGGAGCGGATCTACAACATGATCTCGCACCGGCCGGAGTGGGTGATCTCGCGCCAGCGCGTCTGGGGCGTGCCGATCGTCGCCTTCTACTGCCAGGCGTGCGAGGCGGTGCTGCTCGACGAGGCCGTCGTCGAGCACGTCGCGGGCATCTTCCGCGCCGGCGGGGGCGCCGACGAGTGGTACGCCCGCGAGGCCGGCGCCCTGCTGCCGCCCGGCACGCGGTGCTCGAAGTGCGGGGGCGAGGCCTTCCGCAAGGAGACCGACATCCTCGACGTCTGGTTCGACTCGGGCTGCAGCCACGCCGCGGTGCTGGAGACGCGGCCCGAGCTGCGCTGGCCCGCCGACATGTATCTGGAGGGCTCGGACCAGCACCGCGGCTGGTTCCACTCGTCGCTGCTGGAGTCGGTAGGCACGCGGGGCGCGCCGCCCTACCGCAGCGTGCTCACGCACGGCTTCGTCCTGGACATCGAGGACCGCAAGATGTCGAAGTCGCTCGGCAACACCGTCGCGCCCGAGGACCTCATCCAGAAGTATGGCGCGGAGGTGCTGCGCCTGTGGACGGCCGCCGAGGACTACACGGAGGACATCCGGATCTCCACCGAGATCCTCGACCGTCTCGCCGACGCCTACCGGCGCGTCCGCAACACCTACCGGTTCCTGCTCGGCAACCTGGGCGACTTCGACCCGGCGCGCCACCGCCAGCCGTACGCGCGGCTGGACGAGGTGGACCGGTGGATCCTCGACCGCCTGGCGCGCCTCGTCGAGCGCGTCCGGCGCGGCTACGAGCAGTACCAGTTCCACACCGTCTTCCACGCGATCCACAATTTCTGCGCGGTCGATCTCTCGGCGCAGTACCTCGACATCGTCAAGGACCGGCTGTACACCTCGCTCCCGGACGACCCGCGCCGCCGCGCCGCCCAGACCGCGTGCTACGACCTCTTCAGCGCGCTCGCGCGGCTGCTGGCCCCGATCCTGACGTTCACCGCCGAGGAGGCGTGGGGCCAGATGCCCGGCGCCCGCGCCGAGAGCGTGCACCTCGAGGTCTTCCCCGAGGCCACCCGGGGGTGGCTCGACGAGGCGCTGGCGCTCGAATGGACCCGCCTGCTCGAAGTGCGCCGCGAGGTGCTCAAGGCGCTCGAGATCGCGCGCGTGGGCCGCGGCGTGACCGCTGCGCGCGAGCAGGGGCTCACGATCGGCAGCGGCCTCGAGGCGGTGGTGCGCATCGTACGCTCGCCCGAGGACCTGCCCGACCTGCTCGAGCGCAAGCGCGCCCTGCTGCCCACCCTCTTCATCGTCTCCCGCGTGGAGCTCGGCCCCGCGGCGTCCGGGAAGCCCGGCGCGCTCGTGTCGTACGAGAGCGAGGCCATCCCCGGGCTCACCGTCCACGTCGATCGCGCGGGCGGCCGGAAGTGCGAGCGGTGCTGGATGTGGACGCCGCGGGTGGGGGAGGATCGCGAGCACCCGGGGCTGTGCGAGCGCTGCGCGCCCACCGTCCGCGCCTGGCCCGACGCCCGCTGACGTGCGCGGCGATCGGGCGATGTCCCGCGTGCTCGCCGTCGCGCTGCCGGTGGTGCTGCTCGATCAGGCGACCAAGGCCCTCGCGCTGTCGCGCCTGCTGCCCGGCGTCCCTCGCGACGTCGTCGAGGGTCTGATCGCGCTCACGCTGGTGCGTAACCCCGGGCTGGCCTTCGGGCTGCTCGGGGGCCTGCCCGCCACGTGGCGCTGGGTCGTCGCGCTGCTCTCCCTCGCCGCGCTCCTCGTGCTCGCGCGCGTGGGCGTGCGCACGCTCGCGGAGGGCGGCTGGCCGGCGCGCCTGGCCATCGGCCTGGTCTTCGGCGGCGCCGTCGGCAACCTCATCGACCGCGCGCGCTTCGGTGAGGTCATCGACTTCATCGACGTCTACGTCCGCCAGTGGCACTGGCCCGCCTTCAACGTGGCCGACTCCGCCATCACGGTGGGGGTCGCGCTCCTCGCGCTGCGGCTGCTCGCGACCCCGGCGGCCCGCACCGCGGGCTGAGCGCCTGTGAGCGAATCGCGCGGTCGAGGGGCGCCGCGGCTCCGCTGCGGTGCCCCGAGCATCGGGGGGCTTGGGGGGCGCCCGGAGCCCCCCATGTTCTAGAATTGCGGCTGATCGTCCCGCCGTCCGGCGCCGGCGTCCGGCTCGACCGCTGGCTGGCCGCGGCGGTGAGCCACGTCTCGCGCGCCCGCCTGCAAGCGCTGATCGAGGCGGGCGGCGTCCGCGTCGACGGCGCGGCGACCAAGCGCGCGCGCCGGCTGCGGGCGGGCGAGGTGGTCGAGTTCGAGATCCCGCCGCTCCCCTCGGAGACACTGGTCCCCGAGCCGTTCGCCCTCAGCGTGGTCTACGAGGACGAGCACGTCCTCGTCGTCGACAAGCCCGCGGGCATGGTGGTGCACCCGGGCGCCGGCCTGGCCACCGGCACGCTGGCCGCGGCGGCACTGGCCCATGCGCCCTCGATCGCCGGGGTCGGGGGCCCGCGGCGGCCCGGGATCGTCCACCGTCTCGACAAGGGCACCTCTGGCCTCCTCGTCGTCGCCAAGAGCCAGGCCGCGTACGACGCGCTGGTCGCGCAGCTGGCCAGCCGTACCGTCGGCCGTCGCTACCTCGCCGTGGTGCACGGCCGCATGCGCGGGGCCGCGGGCACCGTCGACGCGCCGATCGCCCGCGATCCCCAGCGCCGCCAGCGGATGGCCGTGCGTCCCGCCGGGCGCGGCAAGCGCGCGGTCACGCACTGGAGGGTCCTGGAGCGCTTCCCCGACCACACGCTGGTCGAGGCGCGCCTGGAAACTGGGCGCACCCACCAGATCCGCGTGCACCTGGCGTCGCTCGGCCATCCCGTGGTGGGCGACGCGACGTACGGCCCGCGATCCCGCAGCCCGATCGAGATCGGGGGGCTGGCCCTGCACGCCGCGCGTCTCACGCTCGTGCACCCGGTTGCGCGAGAGCGGATGGAATTCGTTGCCGCCCTGCCCCCGAGGCTCGAGCGGCTGCTGTCTCATCTGCGCGACGGCAAATAGTGCGCGATGTGGTGTTTCGCCCGCACCGATTGCACACCGGAGGGCCCCAAGTGCGTGAAGACTCTGGCCAAGGGCATGGCATGGGTCCTGCTAGAATGAAACGCCGATCATGAACGGACTCACCGCCGTCATCCTCGCCGCCGGCGAAGGCAAGCGGATGCGCTCGCGGCAGCCGAAGGGCCTGCACCAGCTCTGCGGCCGGCCGCTCATCGCGTATCCGCTACGCGCCGCCCGGGCGCTCGCCGACCGGATCGTGCTCGTCCACGGTCCCGAGGCCGGGGCGCTCCTGCGCGCCGCCGGCGAGGGCGTGACGTTCGTCGAGCAGCGCGAGCGCCTCGGCTCCGGGCACGCGGTGCTGCAGTCCGAGCCGGCGTGCGCGGAAGCGACGACGGTCCTGGTCCTGGCCGGCGACATGCCGCTGCTCACGGTCGAGACCGTCGAGCGGCTGGTCACCCACCACGCCGCCAGCGGCGCCGCCGCCACCGTGCTCACGGCCAGCGTCGCCGAGCCCCACGGCTACGGGCGCGTGCTCCGCCAGCGCGGGCGCGTGGCCCGGATCGTCGAGGAGCGCGACGCCACCGACGACGAGAAGAAGATCACCGAGATCAACACCGCGGTGTACTGCTTCGAGGCGCGGCGGCTCTGGCCCGCGCTCGCCGCGCTCCGGCCCGACAACGACCAGGGCGAGTACTACCTGACCGACGTGATCCCGCGGCTGGTCCGCGCGGGCGGGCGCATCGAGGCGGTGATGGTCGCCGACCCCGACGACGCGCTCGGGGTCAACGACCGCCGGCAGCTCGCGGCGGTGGCGGCGATCCAGCGCCAGCGCATCCTCGACCGGCTGATGGAGAGCGGCGTGACGCTGCTCGATCCCGCCTCGACGTACATCGAGGACGCCGTCGTCATCGGCACCGACACCGTCGTCTATCCCAACGTCGTCGTCGAGGGCGCCTCGGTCATCGGCGCCGACTGCGTGATCGGCACCGGCAGCCACCTCACCGCGAGCCGGCTCGGCGACCGCGTGGTGCTCAAGCCGTACTGCGTCTTCACCGAGGCCGTGGTGGAGGACGAGGCCATCCTCGGGCCGTTCTGCCACCTGCGGCCGCTGTCGCACGTGGGCGCCGGCGCGCACGTGGGCAACTTCGTGGAGCTGAAGAAGACGCGCCTGGGCCGCGGCTCGAAGGCCAACCACCTCGCCTATCTCGGCGACGCCACCGTGGGCGAAGGCGTCAACGTGGGGGCCGGCGCGATCACCTGCAACTACGACGGGCTCGACAAGCACGAGACCACGATCGGCGACCGCGCCTTCGTGGGCACCAACGCGAGCATGGTCGCGCCGATCACCATCGGCGCCGAGGCGTACATCGGCGCGGGCTCGACGGTCACCCGGGACGTGCCCCCGGGCGCGCTGGTGGTCGAGCGCGCGGCGCCGCTGGTCAAGGACGGCTGGGGCGCGCGGCACGCCGCGCAGCGCGCGGCCCGGAAGAAAAAGAAGGGCTGAGCCATGTGTGGAATCGTCGGCTACGTCGGCAGCCGGAGCGCGGTGGGGATCATCGTCGACGGCCTCAAGCGGCTGGAGTATCGTGGCTACGATTCCGCGGGCGTGGCGGTGATCGACCAGGGGCAGCTGCACGTCCGGCGCGCGCCCGGCCGCATGAAGGCCCTCGAGATCGCGCTGCGCGAGCGCCCGGTGACGGGCACCATCGGCATCGGCCACACGCGCTGGGCCACCCACGGCCGGCCCTCCGAGGAGAACGCGCACCCGCACACCGACTGCGGCGGCAACCTCGTCGTCGTGCACAACGGGATCCTCGAGAACTACCTCGAGATCAAGGAGCGCCTGCTCGCCGACGGCCACACCTTCCGCTCGGAGACCGACACCGAGGTCCTGGCCCATCTCATCGAGCACCATCTGAAAGCGGGCGGCCTGCTCGAGCGCGCCGTGAAGCAGGCCCTCCGGGAGGTGAAGGGTGCCTACGCCATCGGCGTGATCTCGGCGTCCGCGCCGGACCGGCTGGTGGCCGCCAAGCAGGGCGCGGGCAGCGTGGTCGTCGGGCTGGGCCGGAACGAGATGTTCATCGCCTCCGACATCCCGGCGATCCTCTCGCACACCCGTGACGTGGTCATCCTCGAGGACGACGAGATCGCGGTGGTGACCGCGGGGAGCGTCGATCTCTCCACGATCGACGACCAGCCCGTGCAGCGCGAGCCGGTCCGCATCCTGTGGGACCCGATCATGGCCGAGAAGGGCGGCTACCGGCACTTCATGCTCAAGGAGATCTACGAGCAGCCGCGCGCCATCACCGACACCTTCCGCGGCCGGATCGCGCCGGAGACCGGCAACGTCATCCTGCCCGACGTGACCCTGGACCCGTCGGTGGTGCGCGGGCTCCAGCGCGTGATCTTCGTGGCCTGCGGCACCGCCCACCACGCCGGCATGCTCGGCCGGATGATGGTCGAGCGCCTGGCCGGCCTGCCCGCCGAGGCGGACCTCGCCTCCGAGTTCCGTTACCGCGACCCCCTCGTCGGGCCGGAGACGCTGGTGGTGGCCGTCTCGCAGTCCGGCGAGACCGCCGACACCCTCGGCGCCGTCAAGGCGGCACGGCTGCGCGGCTACCCCATCCTGGCCATCACGAACGTCGTCGGCTCGGCCCTGGCGCGCGAGGCCACCGGCGTCCTGTACATGCACGCCGGCCCCGAGATCGGGGTGGCGTCGACCAAGGCCTTCACGGCCATGATCGTGGCCACGTACCTGCTCGGGCTCTGGCTCGGCCGCCAGCGGGAGGCCATCACCGCCGAGGACGTGCGCAAGCGGATCCGCGACCTCGTGGAGATCCCGCGCCTCTGCGAGCAGACCCTCGAGCTCGACGGCAGCATCGCGGCCCTGGCCCGCCAGCTCAGCGGCGCCCGCGACTTCCTCTATCTCGGGCGCGGCATCCAGTACCCGATCGCGCTGGAGGGCGCGCTCAAGCTGAAGGAGATCTCCTACATCCACGCCGAGGGCTACGCGGGCGGCGAGATGAAGCACGGCCCCATCGCGCTCATCGACGAGGGCGTGCCCGTGGTGGCGCTCGCCACCCGCGACGGCTCCTACGACCGCATGCTCGGCAACATCGAGGAGGCCCGCGCCCGCGACGGCATGATCATCGCCGTCACCCATGCCGGCGATCGCACCATCGCCGGCAAGGCCCACCACGTCATCGAGGTCCCCCCCTGCGCCGACCTCCTGGCCCCGCTGCTCACGGTGATCCCGCTGCAGTTTCTCGCCTACCACATCGCCGTCCGCCGCGGCTGCGACGTCGACCAGCCGAGGAACCTGGCCAAGAGCGTGACCGTCGAGTAGTGGCAGTGTGAGGTGAGCCGCGTCGGGTCGCCATGACGTCAGCGGATCAGGTCCGCGAGACGCAGCGATCTTGCGCTGCCATCCCGCAGACTCATGATGCTGGTGGGCTCGGAGACGAACCAAACGAAGGAATCCCACGCGAGCGCGGCGACGGGTTTTTTGAATTCAGGCCTGCTCCGATCCCGATAAGCCGTCACGAAGACGATCTGCCGCGATCCAAATCGTGACCCAGAGGCGATGGCATGTAGGGCGCGCTGTCGTGTCGTCGTGATTGCGCCGTCAGTGGCCACCGTTTCAACGAACACGAGCAACGGCTCAATAGCGCCGAGGTCCACGAGGATCAGATCAGGCAGGTTCCTATCCGGCTGAATGTTCAAACCCACTGAAGCCGCTAGAACATCGTCCTGCGTGACGACCTTGTTCCGGCTTTCACTGAGCCAGATGACTCCCGGCTGAATCAGGAATCTCGGAGCGAAGTCCTCGATGACGGCTTTGGCGATGGCCGAACTGGGCCCGGCCGCCATGCGGCGAGTTTCGCCGTTGGGGAAGCTGATGAGGACACCTTCTGTCGTGGCGGCAACACCTTGGCGCAACAACTGTACCCGGGCGAGCGCACCCGGAGAGAGATTGGCCGCCTGCCACGCGGCCGTGGCTTGTCGGAGGGGCGCGCCATCGAGTGCCGGATCGAAGAGACTCGAAAAGGAAGAGGTCAAGGCGTAACGTGGCCGGCTCGACGTCGTCGGGATATCTGCGCGGGCAATCGCGGCTCCCATGGCCATCAATCCTTCGCGCAGTGTTTCGTCCCTGATGGATTCTCGTGTTGTGTCCGCATACCATCGCCGTCCGATGCCACGGAACCCCGGCTTCACGGCCGCTGCGGCGTAGCGAAGACGATCAGCCGGCGTTGTTCTCTGCGCCTGACGGTCTGTCATGCGATAGACATGCTTGGGCCCAAGGTAGCGACCGACGCCCTCGATCGCACCGACATAGATCATCGTGAAAACGGTTGCTGCGCCGATGTCGCGAACACAGTAGAGCCTATTCGGAGTGCCTTCCGGAAAGATCGCCATCAATCGGGTCTGAATGTCGGCCCGACCGAGCAGAGGTGGCAGGGTGGCGTCAGTCGCAGTCACGCTTCACGGGTTCGCGTAGAGGTGCGCGAATGCCCGTTCGATATCGTCGGCTTTCGCTCCAGCTTCGATCATCGCCGTTACCGGGCCAAGCGTTTTCGGAGGAGGAAGCGGAAGTGACTCCAGCTCGTACGCCGAGACGGCGACGCTGCCATTGATGCAGCGAAACGCGACGTCGGCCACCTGACTGTTCAGGAAAGCCGCCAGGACCGTGCTCGGCACCGCCGGCCTCGGGCCCGTCGGCCGAACCATGTTCAAGTGATTCTCCACGACTGCTCCGCCATATCTCTTCAGAAAGGAGCTGGGCAGCTCGGCCGCATAGAGACGACGACCTTGCTCGGGCGCCGTGGTTCGTTGAAGAAGGACACACGGTGCGCGAACGATGAGCCAGTCCTCCTTGGCTTTCGGCCGGAAGTATGGTTGGTGGTTCTTCTTGCCGGCACGGAAGACGAATCGGCCCTCCTGCGTCACGGCTTCGGCCCAGACGAGAGGCAGCGTGCCTTTTCCGTGCTGAGCTTGCAGCTGGCTCTTGTGGCGGTTCCAGACGAGCGGACCAGTGCTGACCTGGTAGCCCCAGTCCACCAGCCGGTGTGGCATCACGCGCATGCGAGCCACCAAGTCGGATTGCTCGCAGCTCCTCGGAACTAACCACGGCTCCCGCCCGTCATTCGGAAGTAGAAATGAGCCGGCGCGCGCCACCGATACTTCGCCGATGTCGTTGGGCGCAACAACCCACGCGCCAGCTTCCGACTGGTTCGAGTTCTTTCGGTACGTTGCGAGCAGCGCCTGTTGGAGGACGTCATCGAATACACCCTTGCGACGCCCGATAAAGTCTATTGAAGCAGGCGGCGCTTCCCGCGCAAGAAGGGCACGCAACCGGGTAAAGTACTCTCCAGACAGAAAGCTTGTCGGCGTGACATACGCAATGACGCCGCCGGGTCTGACCCACCGTAGAGCCACATCAGTAAAAATGCCATAGAGATTTGCGTGTCCGTGGAGGCTTCTTGAGTATCGTTCCCGAAGGTCACGTGGCAGAGAGACGCGGCCGTAAGGTGGATTGCCGATCACCAAGTCATAGCGATGCGGGCCCGGGTCGGCCATGAGTGTGTCACAAACCTCAGCCATGATCGGGATTGGCGCCTCTGTTTCACGGCAGAGAGGCAGGAGCGTTGCCTCAACGAATACTTGGGACATCCATGCCGCAAAGGGATCCAACTCGAAGCCCTTGATTCGACTGGTCACCTCGTGAATGAGCGCGGCTGGCTCCAGATGGGAGGACTGTTTGACGATTCGCTGAGCGGCAGGTGCTAAGAACGCTCCACCCCCGCAAGCGGGGTCGAGCACAGTGCACGTCGACCAATCGACTCCAGCCGCCGTGGCCTGATCGAGAAGCCGCTCTGCCAGCGCGGGCGGAGTGTAATAGACGCCGAGCCCGGCCCGGATCTCGTCGGGGAGGACGGCAGCGTATGTCGTCCCCAGAAAGTACCCACT
Organism: Candidatus Rokuibacteriota bacterium; assembly: GCA_016200085.1. Lineage (GTDB taxonomy): Bacteria > Methylomirabilota > Methylomirabilia > Rokubacteriales > CSP1-6 > JACQFL01. Next base: position 28,697 of record JACQFL010000033.1, read on the forward strand.
CGTTACGGGATGTGTATGGGCAGCCGCGGTTCCGATGATCTTGGCGGCTGCTCGGATGTCATCCGGCAGCGAGCCTCCCACATCGATGAAAGGAGGCGTCAGTCGGCGGCTCACCTGATGCATCGACCTCAGTCGCGACCAATACTCGGAGATGATGTGAAACGTCAAAGTTCGAGCGAATACCAAGCGTGACGACGCATCCAGGGACCGTGCGGCATCACGCGCCGCGCCCTTGGATCTTTCAAGAGTGGTGATGGGATCAGCGGCTGCGTCGAGGGCTATTTTGACGCTGCGGACGACGCGTTCGAAACGCCGGCATGACGCCGGCTTAGGAAGAGGTGACCGCTCTCTATGCGATGTGAGTGAACTCGGCAGTCCCAAGCCCTCCGCGCCGCTTCCTCGGAAGATATCTCGCCATACCCCTGGAGGACAAGCGCCTTCGTGCTCGGGACTCTGCTGTCCTGAGATCGATGCCGGCCGATCGAGGGGATACATGTCGGCAACCAGGAACAGCGGGAGTTGAACACCACCAGGCTGATCCATTGGTTCACCGTAGGGCGGCGTCGTGGCTGTCGAGAATGCCAGAAGATTGATACAATACTCAGCGTTGCTTCAGCCGGAACGACTCCTCGAAGACCTGAATCCCCCCCAACTCGAGGCTGTCACTGCCGGTGATGGCCCCTTCCTCGTCCTGGCTGGTGCCGGGAGCGGCAAGACCCGCGTAATAACGCACCGCATCGCGTGCCTGATCGGCGTGCGTGGCGTGTCGCCCAAGAACGTGCTCGCGGTGACGTTCACCAACAAGGCGGCCGGCGAGATGGCCCGGCGGGTGGAGGCGCTGCTGCAGCCGGCCGGGCTCGGCGCGCCGTGGGTGGGGACGTTCCACGCCACGTGCGTCAGGATGCTGCGCCAGCACGTCATGCACCTCGGCCGCTCGCGCGCCTTCGTGATCTACGACGAGGACGACCGCCTGTCGCTGATCAAGCGCGTGCTCCGCGACGAGGCCGGCGTGGATCGGTCCCTGACGCCGAGCGCGTTCGCCCACCGCATCTCCTACGCCAAGAACCGGATGCTGACGGTCGGCGACGTCGAGCGACAGGCACGGGGACCGCGCGAGACGCATGTCGCGCAGGTGTACCGGCTCTATCAAGAGCGGCTCGACACCGCCAATGCGGTGGACTTCGACGACCTGCTGCTCCTCACCGTGCGCCTGCTCGAGGAGGCGCCGAACGTGCTCGCGTGGTACCGCGGCTTCTGGAAGCACGTGCTCATCGATGAGTACCAGGACACCAACCGGGCGCAGTACCGGATCATCCGCCTGCTGACGGGCGAGCACCGCAACGTGTTCGTCGTCGGAGATCCGGATCAAAGTGTCTATGCGTTCCGCGGGGCCAACATAAGAAACATCCTCGACTTCGAGAACGACTATCCGGGCACGCGCGTGATCCGACTGGAGCAGAACTACCGCTCGACCAAGAACATCCTGGCCATCGCCGCCGACGTCATCGCCAACAACGTCGCCCGGAAGGACAAGACGCTGTGGACGGAGAACGACGCGGGCGAGCGGGCGCGGCTCTATCGCGCGTGGGACGAGCACGAGGAGGCCAACTGGGTCGCGCAGTCCGTCCTCGGGCTGCGCGAGCAGGGGACGGAGTGGGACGACGTCGCGCTCTTCTACCGCACGAACTCGCAGTCGCGCGTGCTCGAGGACGCGCTCCGCCGGGCCCGCGTGCCCTACGTCATCGTCGGGGGCGTGCGGTTCTACGAGCGCAAGGAGGTCAAGGACGTCCTGGCCTACGTGCGGCTGGCGGTGAACGCCGGCGACGACGTCGCCTTCAACCGCGCCGTCCAGGCGCCGGCCCGCGGCATCGGCAAGACGTCGCTCGCCCGCCTGGCCGAGGTGGCCACCCGCGAGGGCACGACCCTGCTCGCGATGGCCGCCACCCCGCCCGCGGACGTCCGCGGCGCCGCGCGCAAGGGCTTCGAGGAGTTCGAAGCATTGATCGCGCGTCTGGCCCGCGAGCGCGCGAGCCTGACGCCGCCCGCGTTCCTCGACCTCGTCATCAACGAGTCGGGCTATCGCGGGGCCCTCAAGGCGGAGAAATCCCCCGAGGCCGAGGGCCGGCTGGAGAACCTCGAGGAGCTGGTGGCCGCCGCCGAGGACTACACCCACTCGGATCCCGACCCGTCGATCGAGGGCTTCCTGGACGGCGTCGCGCTGGTGAGCGACATCGACGAGCTCGAGGCCGGCACGCCGCGCGTGACCCTGATGACCCTGCACTCCGCCAAGGGCCTCGAGTTCGAGGACGTGTTCCTCACCGGGATGGAGGAGGGCGTCTTCCCGCACGCCCGCTCGATGAACGACACGGAGGAGATCGAGGAGGAACGCCGGCTCTGCTATGTTGGGGTGACACGGGCCAAGCGCCGGCTCTTCCTGTCGTACGCGCTCCACCGGCGCATCCACGGCTACGGCATGGGGGAGCCGTCGCGGTTCCTGCGCGAGATGCCCGAGGAGCACCTCGACCCCGTGAACGCGAGCCGCGGCCCGGCACGGCCCGCCGAGGCCGTCGACGCCCCGGCCCCCGACTTCGCGGCCGAGCCGCACGAGGACGACCTGCCGCTGCGGGTGGGCGCGCGGGTCAGGCACGCACGCTGGGGCGAAGGGCTGGTGGTCGGCGTCGTCCGGGAGGGCGGTGACACCATCGTCACCGTGGGCTTCGCGAGCGTCGGGCGCAAGCGCCTGTCGCTCCAGTACGCGCACCTGGAGGAGCTGTGATCTCGAGAGCCGACGTCGACCACGTCGCGCGCCTGGCCCGGCTCACGCTGAGCGACGCGGAGGCCGAGCGCATGCGCGAGCAGCTCGCGGCGATCCTGGCCTACATCAACAAGCTCCGCGAGCTCGACGTGGAGGGCGTCGAGCCCACCTCGCACGCCGTGCCCCTCGTCAACGTCTTCCGCGAGGACGAGGTGCAGCCGAGCCTGCCCCGGGAGGCGATGATCGCCAACGCCCCCGAGCCCGCCGGCGAGCTCTTCCGGGTGCCGAGGATCATCGAGGACTGACCGGGGTGACGACCGACCTCACCCGCCTGACCATGCACGCCCTCGCCGCGGCCTACCGCGCCGGCGAGGCGACGCCGAGCCAGGCCACCGAGGCCTACCTCGCGCGCATCGCCGCGCTGGATACCCGCGTGGGCGGCTACCTCACGGTCACCGCAGAGGCGGCGCGGGCCGCCGCGCGCGCGGCGGACGCGCGGCTCGCGGCGCGGCGCCCGCTCGGCCCGCTCGACGGCGTGCCCCTTGCCCTCAAGGACGTTTTCTGCACGCGCGGGGTCACCACCACGTGCGGCTCGCGCATCCTCGAAGGCTTCGTGCCGCCGTACGACGCCACCGTGGCCGAGCGACTGGCCGCCGCCGGCGCGGTGATGCTCGGCAAGACCAACATGGACGAGTTCGCCATGGGCTCGTCGACGGAGCACTCCGCGTTCAAGCCCACGCGCAACCCCTGGGACCTCTCGCGCGTGCCCGGCGGGTCCTCGGGCGGCTCCGCGGCCGCCGTGGCCGGCGATCTCGCGGCGGCGGCGCTCGGCACCGACACCGGCGGCTCCATCCGCCAGCCCGCGGCGTTCTGCGGCACCGTCGGGCTCAAGCCCACGTACGGGCGCGTCTCGCGTTACGGCCTGATCGCTTTCGCCTCGTCGCTCGATCACCCCGGGCCCATCACCAAGGACGTGCGCGACACCGCGCTGCTCCTCGGCGCGATCGCCGGGCACGACCCCCGGGATGCGACGTCGGTGCCCGAACCGGTGCCGGACTACGTGGCGGCCCTCGACGGCAGCGTGGCCGGGCTGCGCCTGGGCGTGCCGCGCGAGTACTTCACGGAGGGGCTCGACCCGGAGATCGCGCGCGCGGTGCGCGAGGCCCTCGAGGTGCTCCGCGGCCTCGGCGCGACCACGACGGAGATCTCGCTGCCCACCACCGACTACGGGCTGGCCGTCTACTACATCATCGCGCCCGCCGAGGCCTCCTCGAACCTCGCGCGCTACGACGGCGTCAAGTACGGCCTGCGCGTGCCCGGACGCGACCTGATCGACATGTCGAGCGCCACGCGGGCGGCGGGGTTCGGGGCCGAGGTCAAGCGACGGATCATGCTGGGGACGTACGTGCTCTCGGCCGGGTACTACGACGCGTACTACGGGCGGGCCCAGAAGGTGCGCACGCTCGTCAAGCGCGACTTCGAGCAGGCCTTCGCGGCGGTCGACCTGATCGTCGCGCCGACGACCCCGGGCGTGGCGTTCAAGCACGGCGAGAAGGAAGATCCGCTCGCGATGTACCTCAACGACGTGTTCACCGTCCCGGTGGACCTCGCCGGGATCCCCGCCATCTCCGTCCGCGGCGGCTTCAGCGCCACCGGGCTGCCCATCGGCCTGCAGCTCATCGCGCCGGCCTTCGAGGAGGCGCGCCTGCTCCGGGCCGCGCACGCCTACGAACAGGCGACGCCCTGGCTCGAGCGGCGTCCGGAGCTTTCGTGAGCGCGGTGGCGACGGCGGCGGGCTACGAGGTCGTGATCGGGCTCGAGGTCCACGCCCAGCTCTCGACGCGGACCAAGATGTTCTGCGGCTGCTCCACCACCTTCGGCGCCCCGCCCAACACCCAGACCTGCCCGGTCTGTCAGGGGATGCCCGGCACGCTGCCCGTGATCAACCGGCGCGCCATCGAGTTCGGGACGCGCACCGCGCTCGCCTTCGACTGCACCGTGAACGCCTCGTGCCGGTTCGCGCGCAAGCACTACTACTACCCGGACATGCCGAAGAACTTCCAGATCAGCCAGTACGAGGAGCCCCTGGCCGAGCACGGCGGGCTGGAGATCGATGTCGCCGGCGGCGGCGTCAGGCGTATCGGCATCCAGCGCCTGCACCTGGAGGAGGACGTCGGCAAGCTCGTCCACGAGGGCACGCTGGAGACGGCGCCGTCGAGCCTGGTCGACTACAACCGCGCCGGCGTGCCCCTGATGGAGACGGTGAGCCAGCCCGAGCTCTCCTCGCCCGAGGAGGCCGCGGCCTACCTGCGCGCCTTCCGCGCCGTGCTCGTCTACCTCGGCGTGTGTGACGGCAACATGGAGGAGGGCTCGCTGCGCTGCGACGCCAACATCTCGCTGCGCCGCCGGGGCGCCACGGAGCTCGGCACCAAGGTCGAGATCAAGAACCTGAACTCCTTCCGCAACGTGCAGCGGGCGCTCGAGTTCGAGGTGATCCGCCAGGCGGCCGCCCTCGACGCGGGCGAGCGCATCGTGCAGGAGACGCGGCTGTGGGACGCCGACCGCGGCTACACGCGCTCCATGCGCTCCAAGGAGTTCGCGCACGACTACCGGTACTTTCCCGAGCCGGACCTGGTGCCCCTCGAGCTCGACCTTGCCTTCGTCGAGCGCGCGCGCGCCGCGCTGCCCGAGCTGCCACGGGCGGGGCGCCGGCGCTTCGTCGAGCAGTACGCGCTGCGTGGGGCGGAGGCCGCGACCCTCACGGGCAGCCGCGCGCTCGCCGAGTACTACGAGGCCACGGTCGGCGCCGGCGCCGGGCCCAGGCCCGCGGCGAACTGGATCCTCTCCGAGCTGCTGCGCGTGGTGCCCGGCGACGACGAGCAGGCCGTGCGCGACAGCCCGGTATCGCCCGCTCACCTCGCCGGGCTCATCCGGCTCATCGACGACGGCACCATCAGCGGCAAGATCGCCAAGAGCGTGTTCGACAAGATGGCCGCCTCGCGCGAGGACGCCGCCACGATCGTGGGCCGCGAAGGCCTCACCCAGGTCGCGGACAGCGGGGCGCTGGCCCTCGTGATCGACCAGGTCTTGGCCGCTGACCCGAAGCTTCTCGCCGACTGGAAGAGCGGCAAGACCGCGGCCGAGAATGCCATCGTCGGGCAGGTCATGAAGGCCACGCAGGGAAAGGCGAACCCCGCCCTCGTCCGGGATCTTCTCAAGGAGAAGCTCTCCAAAACGTGACGCCGGCCGCTATAATCGACGCGGTCGTCATGATTGAGCTTCACCGGGTCTGCAAGGTCTATCACGTGGGGCCGGTGAGCATCCCCGCCCTCTCCGACGTCTCGTTCAGCCTCGCCAAGGGCGAGTTCGCGGTGCTCACGGGCCCGAGCGGGGCGGGCAAGACCACCCTGCTCCGCCTGCTCTACCGCGACGACGTGCCGAGCGAAGGCGAGGTCCACGTCCTGGGCCAGGACCTCCGCACGCTCGGCGGCCGCCGCGTCGCCGCGCTCCGCCGCTCGCTCGGCGTGGTCTTCCAGGACGCCAAGCTCCTGCCCGGCCGCACCGTGTACGAGAACATCGCCTTCGTGCTGCGGGTGACGGGCACGCCGCGCCGGCAGATCACCGCGCGCGCCTTCGACGCGCTCCGTGCCGTGGGCCTGTCGGCGCGCGCGCAAGCGTATCCCGCGCAGCTCTCGCAGGGCGAGGCCCAGCGCGCGGCCCTCGCGCGCGCCATCGTGCGCAAGCCCGCGCTGCTCCTGGCCGACGAGCCGACGGGCAACCTGGATGGCGACATGGCCGCCGAGGTGCTCGACGTCATCAAGGACGTCTGGCAGGGCGGCACCACGGTGCTCTTCGCGACTCATCAAGCGCCCCTGGCCGCCGAGCTGGGCCGGCGCACGCTCACCCTTCTGGGCGGCCGCCTCGTCAAGGACGAGGGCTGAGAGCCGTGAACAAATCGCGCGGTCGAGGGGCGCCGCGGCTGCGCCGCGGTGCCCCGAGCGCCGGGGGGCTTGGGGGGCGCCCGGAGCCCCCCATGTACTGAGTGTTCGGCTTCCTGCTCGGCGAGGCCCTGCGTGACCTGCGGCGCGCCGGCCGCGTGGCCGTGAGCGCGGTGGTGCTGATCACGCTCTCGCTCGCGGCCCTCGGCGGCTTCTGGATGCTCTCGGCGAACCTCGGCCGCGCGGTCAGCCAGTGGCGGGACCGGGTGCGGATCATCGTCTACCTCAAGCGCGATCCGGCCGACGTGGAGGGCGTGCTCCGGCGCGTGCGCGAGTGGCCGGAGGTGGCGAGCGCGGCGTTCGTCGGCCGGGCCGAGGCCCTGTCGTCCCTCAAGCGGGTGCTCGGCAAGGACGCCGGCATCGTGGACCAGCTCGCCGCCAACCCGCTCCAGTCCTCGATCGAGGTCCGGCCCTCGGCGGCGGGCGCCACCCCCGAGGGCGCGCGCGCGCTCATCGAGCGGCTCGCCACGCTGCCCGAGACGGAGGAAGTCTCCGGCGGCATCGAGTGGGTGGAACGCCTCGCCCAGTGGCAGCGCCTGCTCGCGATGGTCGGGCTCGGGGTGGGCTCGCTCCTGGCGCTGGCCGCCATCCTGACGGTGACCACCTCGACGACGCTGGTGCTCCACGCCCGGCGCCACGAGACCGAGATCATGCGGCTGGTCGGCGCCCCCGAGGTCGCCATCCGCCTGCCGCTGCTCCTGCAGGGGATGATCCAGGGCCTCCTCGGCGCGCTGATCGCGATGGGGCTCCTGGCTGCCGCCTACCGTGCCGCCGCGCCGTGGTTCGCGCCGCTGCTCGAGCGGCTGGTGGGGCTGCCGGAGGTCGCCTTCCTCGCTGCGCCCGCGGTCGTGGCGCTGATCGCCGCGGGAGCCGTCCTGGGCGCCCTCGGTGGCCTCCTGGCCCTCCGTCCAGCCGGACATGGCGGTGCGAGGTGAGCGCCGGTCCCCGGTGCGAGCCGAGCGGTGAAATGGCTCGAAGATGGCGGGGCGAGGTGAGCGCCGGTCCCCGGTGCGCGCCGAGCGATGAAATGGCTCGAAGATCGATTGGCATCTGGACCGTTTTGATCGCCCTGCAGCTGGGCGTGGAGCTCGTTCTGGGCTCGGGACGCGCGCTCGGGCAGCAGCCCAGGAAGGACGAGCCGGCGGTCCAGGCGGAGCAGCGGAAGCTGAAGGAGACCGAGAAGCGGCTCAGGGAGGAGCGGGAGAAGGCGGCGGAGGCGAAGAAGAAGGAGACCTCGCTGCTGGCGGAGCTCGAGGAGATCGACCGGCGGCTGACCGACAAGCAGCGGGAGCTCGCACGGCTGGACGCTCGCATCCAGCGGGCCCAGGCCGACGTCCTCGCGCTGCGGGGGGAGATCCAGAAGCTCGAGGGCAGCCGGGCGGGGCAGGAGGGCCTCCTCGCCAGACGTTTACGGACGATATACAAGATCAACGCCCAGGGCGGCGCCCTGCCCGTGCTCCTGAGCGACGAGGATCCGGCGACGCGCGCGGCGGTCATCCGGCAGCTCGGCAGCCTGGCCGCCCTGGACGCGCGTCTCATTCAAGAGTATCGTGTTACCTCTGAGCGACTTGGCGATCGCAAGCAGCGCGAAGAAGCGCGGCAGAACGAGCTCGCGACCCTGCGTGCCGACGTCACGCGAGAGCAGGCGGAGGTCGACCGTGACGCCGGCCGGCGGCGAACGCTGCTGGCCAGGGTGCGTGACGAGCGTGCCTACCACGAGCGGATGGTCGGCGAGCTCACGGAAGCATCGCGGCGGCTGGAAGCGTTCATCCACGAGCTGCAGGCCAGGCAGAAGCGGCTCGCGCGCGTGCCTCCGCCCCGCGTGCCCGGAGAGGCGCCCCCCGGCATCGGCTTCGCGGGCGCACGGGGCCGGCTGCCCTGGCCCACCGATGGCCGCATCGTCGCGGCCTACGGGGCTCAGGTGCACCCGCGGTTCGGCACGCGGACGTTCCGGAGCGGTGTCGACATCGAAGCGTCGGAGGGGATGGACGTTGGGGCCGTGTGGAGCGGTCACGTGGTCTACACCGGCTGGTTCAAGGGATACGGCAACCTCGTGATCCTGGACCATGCCCACGACTACTACACGCTCTACGCCCACATGGCCGACATCCAGGTGAAGGAAGGCGACGACGTGCGGCAGGGACAGCGGATCGGAACGGTCGGGGACACGGGATCGCTCGAAGGTCCGCGCCTGTACTTCGAGGTGCGCTACCAGGGCAAGCCCCAGGACCCCGCGGAATGGCTTCGCCAGCGCGGCTGAGGAGACGACAATCCATGAAGAAGGCGTTCGTGATCGGTTCGCTCCTGGTCCTCCTGACGCTCACGCTCGGAGGCTCCGTCTCCAGCAAGAGCACGGACAGCGCCGCCACGTACGAGCAGCTGCGCCTCTTCACCGAGGTGCTGTCGATCGTGCAGAACCAGTACGTCGACGAGGTGGGGCCCAAGGACCTGATCTACAACGCCATCAAGGGCACGCTGCGCGGGCTCGACCCGCACAGCTCGTTCCTCGACCCCGACAGCTACCGCGAGATGCAGGTGGAGACCTCGGGCAGCTTCGGCGGCCTCGGCATCGAGATCACGCTGCGGGACGACGTCCTGACGGTGGTCTCGCCCATCGAGGGCACGCCCGCGCACAAGGCCGGGCTGCAGCCCGGTGACCGGATCGTCAAGATCGACGGCCTCGTCACCAAGGACATGCAGCTGTCCGACGCCGTCAAGCGCATGCGCGGCAAGCCCGGCACCAAGGTCACCATCGGCGTGGTGCGCGAGGGCTGGACCGAGGCCAAGGACTTCGACATCGTGCGCGAGCAGATCCGCGTGCAGTCGGTGCGCCAGGCCGACGTGGGCGGCGGCATCGCGTACATCAAGCTCCGCCAGTTCCAGGAGCAGTCGCCGTCCGACATGACGGCGGCCCTCGAGCGCGCCTCCAAGGCCGGCATGAAGGCCCTCATCCTCGACCTCCGCAACAACCCGGGCGGCCTCCTCACCGCCGCCGTGGAGATCACCGAGGACTTCGTCGAGGACGGCAAGCTCGTCGTGTACACCGAGGGCCGCGTGCGTAACCAGAACATGCGCTTCCAGGCGCACGCCCGGAAGGCGTACGCCAACCTGCCGATGGTCGTGCTCGTCAACCAGGGCAGCGCCTCGGCGTCGGAGATCGTGGCCGGTGCGCTCCAGGACTGGGGCCGCGCGATCGTCGTCGGCACCCAGACGTTCGGCAAGGGCTCGGTGCAGACGATCATCCCGCTCTCCGACGGCTCCGGCCTGCGGCTCACCACCGCGAAGTACTTCACGCCGAAGGGCCGGTCCATCCACGGCAAGGGCATCACGCCGGACATCGTGGTCGAGGTGCCCAAGCCCGCGGCGGACGCCAAGCCGCCGACGCCGTCGCTCGACCCGCTGGAAGATCTCAAGAAGGACGTCCAGTTCCAGCGGGCGCTGGACGTGGTGAAGGCGATGCGGATCATCGAGCAGCGGCCGGCCTCGACGCGCGCGCAGGTCGAGGCCCAGCCCTCGCCCCAGCCGCAGAAGCCCCGCAGCGAGAACCGGTAGCCGGCATCGGCGTCGCCAGGGGCGGTGAGGGCTACGGCTCTCGCCGCCCTTGGCATTTCACGGAGCAGGAGCGCGAATCCGGATGGTCGTCCTCGGGATCGAGACCTCGTGTGACGAGACGGCAGCGGCCGTCCTCGCCGACGGCCGTCGTGTCCTCTCGAGCCTCGTCGCCTCGCAGGACGCCGTCCACGCGCCGTACGGGGGCGTCGTGCCCGAGCTCGCCTCGCGCCGCCACGTCGAGGTGATCGTGCCGCTCGTGCAGCGGGCCCTGGCCGAGGCGAGCGTGCGACTGGCCGACCTCGAGGGCATCGCGGTCACCCACGGCCCGGGCCTCGTGGGCTCGCTGCTCGTGGGCTGCGCCGTCGCCAAGTCGCTCGCCTGGGCCCACCGCCGGCCGCTCGTCGGCGTGAACCACCTCGAGGGCCACATCTACGCGACGTTTCTGACCGACGATCCCCCCGAGCATCCGTTCCTCGCCCTCGTCGTCTCGGGCGGCCACACCGCGCTGTACCACGCGCGCGCGCCCCGCGACTACCATCTGGTCGGTCAGACGCGTGACGACGCGGCCGGCGAGGCCTTCGACAAGGTCGCCAAGCTGCTCGGCCTCGGTTACCCCGGCGGTCCCGTGGTGGAGCGCACGGCGTGCGACGGCGACCCCCGCGCGATCCCGTTCCCGATGGCGCGCGTGAGCGACGGCGGGCGGGACTTCTCGTTCAGCGGCATCAAGACGAGCGTGTCGCTCTACGTCAAGCGCCGCGCCCCCCTGGCCCGCCAGGAGGTGACCGACGTGGCGGCGTCGTTCCAGGCCGCCGCGGTGAAGATGCTCGTGCGCAAGACGGTGCGGGCTGCCCTCGACCTCGGGGTCAAGCGCGTGGTCCTGACCGGGGGCGTCGCCGCCAACGGGGCGCTCCGCCGGGATCTCGCGGCCGAGGCCGGCGAGCACGGCATCCACCTGCACATCCCGCCGCCCCGGCTCTGCACCGACAACGCCGCGATGATCGCCGCGGCGGGCACCGCGCGCCTCGCCGCCGGCGAGCGCGCCGACCTCACCCTCAACGCCATCCCCTACCTCCCGCTCGCGTCATGACCCGGTCGCCCGCGCACCGACGGGCCAAGAGCCGCCGACAAAGTCAATCAATCGGCACGACGAACGGAGCCGCCGCACCTCTTTCAGGCCACCCACGGCTCGAGCCGGGCTCGCGGTCCCCGCTACCATGAACTGCCGGGCCGCACCTCTTTCAGGCCACCCACGGCTCGAGCCGGCCTCGCGGTCCCCGCTACCATGAACTACCAAGCCGTCCTCGCCAGCCTCCCCGACGCCGTGATCGCCGTCGACGCGACCCTGCGCGTCGTGTTCTGGAACGCGGCGGCCGAGGAGCTGCTCGGGCGCTCGGCGCGTCGCTCCGAGGGGCGCCTGGTCAAGGAGCTGCTGCCGCCGAACGCCTCGATCGTGAGCCGCTTCGCCGAGACCGTGGCGAGCGGCGAGGGCCGCTCGGAGGCCGACGCCAGCGTGGACCTGCCCGACGGCCGCAGCGTGCCCGTCAGCCTGCTCACCGCGCCGCTGTTCAATCGCGACGGTACCGTCGAGGGCGCCATCGCGGTGCTGCGCGACGTCTCGCGGCTGCGCCAGCTGGAGGCCGAGGTGCGGCGCGGCGAGACGCTCGCCGCCGCCGGCCACATGGCCGTCGGGGTGGCGCACGAGATCCGCAATCCGCTGGGGGCCATCCGCGGCGCGGTGCAGCTGCTGGCCCGCGAGCTCCGCGGCGAGCCGCGCTTCGCCGAGTACACCGACGTCGTCCTCAAGGAGGTCGACCGGGTCAACCGGATCATCGAATCGCTGCTCGATCTCGGCCGTCCCGTGCAGCTGCGTCCGGTGCCGCTCAACCCGCACCAGCTGCTCGAGCGCGTGGGCCTGCTCACCGAGGCGGCCGCGCGCGAGGCCGGCGTCACGGTGATCCGCCGCTACGATCCGAGCCTGCCGCCGATCTTCGGCGACGAGGATCGCCTCCTGCAGGTCTTCCACAACCTCGTGGGCAACGCGATCGAGGCGATGCGGGCGGGGGGCCGCCTCACCCTGACCACGCGGGTGAGCATGAACCCGCTCTATGGGAAGATGGACGTCGGGGGGGGCCAGCGCACGATGGTGGAGATCCAGGTCTCGGACGAGGGCACGGGCATCCCCGCGGCCGCGCGCGCCCGCGTCTTCGACCCGTTCTTCACCACCAAGGACACTGGCCTCGGGCTCGGCCTGGCCATCTGCCACCGGATCGTCGAAGAGCATCGCGGCGCGATCCAGATCGACTCCCGCGAAGGCCACGGCACCACCGTGACCTGCTTCCTGCCCATCGCCAGATGACTCCCCGCCCACCCACAGCACGCCACCCACGGCCGGCCCCGGCCGCGCGGCGGACGTTACAATGACTCCCCGCCCACCCACGGCACGCCACCCACGGCCAGCCCCGGCCGCGCGGCGGACGTTACAATGACCCCCCGCCCACCCA
>JACQFL010000034.1 GCA_016200085.1 Candidatus Rokuibacteriota bacterium
ACGTGGTCCACTTCTCGTGAGTATCAGTGGATGATCGCGTTCCGTTCCTGATCTGGTTCCTGATCCCCTCTCTCTCGAGCGTTCCTCCCCTGGGTCACTCCTGCCGAGCGTAGCTGGTCAACTTCTCGCGAGCGTCGAAGCGCGTCTACGCGTTCTCGGCCCTGGGCGACTCGCCGGTGCTCTCGACGGCGTTCACCGAGGCCGTGAGCCCGGCGTACCTCGGCGCCGGCCTCGCCCTCCGCTCGCTCCTCGGCTTCGGCGCCGGCGCCGTGGCGCCCCTCGTGTTCGGGCGCGTGCTCGACCTCACCAACGAGGCGGGCACGACGCCGACCCACTGGGGCTGGGCGTTCGTCACCCTCGGGCTGGGCGGGGTGCTGGCGACGTGGTGCGCGTGGGGCCTCGCCCGCGACCGCGCCCGCGCCGCGCGCGCCGTGCCCGCGGGATGATCGGGACACCCGCGATGCAGCCGGTGTCCATAGTGCAAGCGCACGTGAACTCACCGGAAACGCGATGGGGGGTGTCGGGGGGAGCGGCGGTTCGCTCCCCCCGACGTTGAATGATCCCGCACTTCCTCGACGCCACCGCGCAGGCGGAGCTGGTGCGCACGAAGCAGGTGACGTCGATCGAGCTCGTCGAGGCCGCCATCGCCGGGATCGAGCGCCTGAACCCGATGCTCAACGCGGTCATCACGCCGATGTTCGACGAGGCCCGCCGGCGCGCCTCAAGCCCGCTCGCCGGCCCCTTCGCGGGCGTGCCGTTCCTCCTGAAGGACCTGGGCGCCGAGTACGCGGGCGTGGCGTTCACCGAGGGCTCGCGCCTGCTCGCCGGCCGCTACGTCCCGGCCGTCCACAGCGAGCTGGTGCGACGCCAGCTCGCGGCGGGCCTGGTCGTCGTGGGCAAGACGAACACCCCGGAGCTCGGCATCCTGCCGACCACCGAACCCGCGCTCTTCGGGCCCACGCGCAACCCGTGGGACCTGTCGCGGACGCCGGGCGGCTCGAGCGGCGGCTCGGCCGCCGCGGTCGCCGCCGGGCTGGTGGCGATGGCCCACGCCAACGACGGCGGCGGCTCCATCCGCATCCCCGCCTCGTGCTGCGGGCTCTTCGGGCTGAAGCCCACGCGCGGGCGCAACCCGCTCGGTCCCCACTACGGCGATCTCTTCACGGGGCTCGTCGCCGAGCACGCCGTCACGCGTTCGGTGCGCGACAGCGCCGCCCTCCTCGACGCCACGGCAGGCGCGGACGTCGGCGATCCCTACGTCGCGCCGGCGCCGGCGCGGCCGTTCCTGGCCGAGGTGGGGGCGCCGCCCGGCCGCCTGCGCATTTCCTTCGCCACCACGGCGCCCAACGGCGCGCCGGTCGCCACCGACTGCGTCGCCGCCGTGCACGAGGCCGCGCGCCTGTGCGCCGACCTCGGGCACGAGGTCGTGGAGGCCTCGCCGCCGCTCGAGCGCGAGCGGCTGGTCAAGGGGTTCATCACGCTGTGGTCCGCGGGCTGTGCGTGGTCGGTCGACGACTGGACCCGGCGCATCGGGCGGCCGCCCGCGCCCGGAGACCTCGAGCCGCTGACGTGCGCCCTGGCCGCGATGGGGCGCGGCTTCTCGGCGCCGGACTACCTGCTCGCGCTCCAGGACATGCAGGCCGTCGCCCGCGACGTGGCGCGCTTCTTCGTCGACCACGACGTCTGGCTGACGCCGACGCTCGCCGAGCCGCCGCTGCCGCTGGGCAGCTTCGAGGCCACCGCCGACGATCCGCTCGCCGGCCTGCGCCGCTCCGGCGGGTTCGCGGCCTTCACGCCGATCGTCAACGTCACCGGCCAGCCCGCGATGTCGACCCCGCTCTTCTGGAACGCGCAGGGCCTGCCCGTCGGCACCCACTGGGTCGGGCGGTTCGGGGACGAGGCCACCCTGTTCCGCCTCGCCGCCCAGCTGGAGGCCGCCCGGCCCTGGGCGGGGCGGCGGCCGCCAGTCGCGGTAGCATAGGGGGATGATCCGCCCGATCCCGGTCAAGCTGATCGAGGACGTCGCGCGCGAGCTGACCGCGCGCGCCGCCATCGACATCCCGCCCGACTACCGCGAGGGCGTGCGGCGGGCGCGGGACGCCGAGCAGAACCGGCTCGCGCGCTTCGTGCTCGACCAGATGCTCGAGAACTGGGAGATCGCCAGCGCCGACCGCCGGCCGATGTGCGCGGACACCGGGCTGCCGCGCTACTACGCGCGCGTGGGCAACGAGGCGGTGATCGAGGGCGGCTTCGTGGCCCTCGAGCGCGCGCTCCGGCGCGCCACCGCGGAGGCGACCGCCGCCATCCCGCTGCGCCCGAACCGCGTCCACCCGCTCACGCGCGCCGACCACGACAACAACGTCGGCGCCCACGCCCCCGAGGTCACCTACGCCTTCGAGCCCGGCCGCGACTTCATCGACCTGACCACCGTGCACAAGGGCGGGCTCTTCGGCAGCGACTACCGGATGCTGTTCCCCGCCGACGGCGTGGGCGGCCTCAAGCGCTTCTTCGTCGACACGCTCGTGCAGTTCGGCAAGCGCGGTCTCGCCTGCCAGCCCGCCGTCATGGGCGTGGGCATCGGAGGGGCGAAGGACACCTGCGTGCGCCTGGGCAAGGAGGCGGCGTGCCTGCGCGCGGTGGGCAGCCGCAACCCCGATCCCGCCATCGCGCGGCTCGAGGAGGAGCTGACCGCGCTCGGCAACTACGTCGGCATCGGCGCCATGGGCTTCGCGGGGACCTCGCTCGTGGTGGCCACCCACGTGGAGGTGGCGTTCACCCACACCGGCGGCATGCCCGTCGGCATCCACAGCTTTTGCCTCTCCTCCCGCCGCGCGACGGCCCGCCTGCACCCCGACGGCCGCGTCGAGTTCCGCACCGACCCCGAATGGTTCACCGACTACTACCGCCGCGAGACGATCGAATGAGCGCGATCGCCAGACTCGACGACGTCGCCATGGACGTCGTTCATCTCACCGCGCCCGTGTCCGACGCCGACATCGCGCAGCTCAAGCTCGGGGACGTCGTCTACCTCGACGGCCTGCTCTACACCGCGCGCGAGGGGGTGTATCGCAAGGTCGTCGACGAGGGGCGCGGGCTTCCCGCCGGCCTGGCGGCCATGACCAACGTCAACTTCCACTGCTCGCCGGCCGCGGCCGTGCGCGCCGACGGCTCCTACGCGATGGAAGCGGTCACGGCGACGGCGTCGTTCCGCTTCGGCAAGTCGATGAGCCGGTGGTTCGCGGCCTCGGGCGCCAGGGTGATCGTCGGCAAGGCCGGGCTCACCGAGCTCGCCTACCGCGAATGGTTCGTGCCCCACGGCGCCATCTACCTGACCACGGTCGGCTACGGGCTGGGGGCCACCTACGGGCGCGCGATCAAGCGCGTCGTCGACGTGCACTGGCTGGCCGAGCTGGGGATCGCCCAGGCGCTGTGGGTCCTCGAGGTCGAGCGCCTCGGGCCCTTCCTCGTCGAGGGCGACCGCGAGGGGCGCAGCCTCTTCGCGCTGGCCAACCGCGAGATCAACCTGCGGCTGGGCGAGATCTACGCCGGGCTGCCGCGCTACGCCCAGAGCCGCATCGGCGAGACCACGCCCGAGGACGAGATCGTCTGACCCGCACGCGAGTATCGGAGGACCGAGGATGATCGACACCCCGAAGATCGTGCGGCCGGAGTTCTTCCGGCCGCCGCTGGACTACCCCCAGATCCCCTACGACCGGATGCTGAGCCAGGCGGCCGCGCGCTGGCCGGAGAACGTCGCGCTCGCCTTCCGCGACGGCAGCCTGACCTACCGCGAGCTCGAGGCCCTCGCCAACCGGTTCGCGCGCGCCCTGGCGCGCCTCGGCGTCAGGCGCGGCGAGCGCGTCTGCCTGTTCCTGGCCAACTGCCCCGAGTACGTGGTGGCCTTCTACGCAATCGCCCGCATCGGCGCCGTGGTCAGCCCCATGAACCCGTCGTACCGCGAGCGTGAGGTCCAGTACCAGCTCGACGACTCCGAGGCGGTGGCGGTCGTGGTGCAGCAGGATCTGCTGCCGGTCGTCGAAGCCGTGCGCGGACAGCTCCCGCGCCTGCGACACGTGATCAGCGTCGGCGCCGGCGTCCCCTCCGGCGAGGGCGTCCGCGCCTTCACCGCGCTGGTCGCCGCCGAGCCGGCCGCCGCGCCCCCGGCCGTCGAGATCCGCGCCGACGACGTCGTGGCGCTGCCGTACTCCAGCGGCACCACCGGGTTCCCCAAGGGCGTGCTCATCAGCCACCGCAATCTGGTGTGCAACAACATCCAGATGGTGGCGTGCGGGCGCTTTCGCGAGACGGACCGCCTGATGGTGTTCCTGCCCTTCTACCACATCTACGGCGCCATGCTCATGGGCGGCTCGGTGTACGCGGGCGCCACCGCGGTGCTCATGGAGCGCTTCGAGCCCAACGAGTGCATGCGGCTCATCAAGGCGCACGGCATCACGCTGTTCTTCGTCGTGCCGCCGGTGCTCGTGATGCTCTCGGCCTGGCCGGAGCTCGACAAGCACGACCTCGGTAGCGTGCGCTTCACGATGTGCGGCGCCGCGCCCCTCGCCCCCGAGGTCGCTCGCCGCTTCACCGAGCGCACGGGCGTGATGGTGGTCCAGGGCTACGGCATGACCGAGGCCTCGCCGCTCACGCACCTCAACGCCATCCACGATCCCGCGCTCAACGTGCTCGCGTCCGCGGGCCTGCTCGCCCACGACACCGAGCAGAAGGTCGTGGACATCGAGACGGGCGAGAAGGTCCTCGGCCCCGGCGAAGTCGGCGAGATCTGCATCCGGGGGCCGCAAATCATGCAGGGCTACTGGAAGGCGCCGGAGGCGACCGCCGCCGCCCTCCGCGAGGGCTGGCTCTACACCGGCGACATCGGCTACGTGGACGAGCACGGCTACACCTTCATCCAGGATCGCAAGAAGGAGATGATCAAGTACAAGGGCTTCGGGATCGCGCCCGCGGAAATCGAGGCCCTGCTCTTCGAGCACCCGGGCGTCGCCGACGTGGCGGTGATCGGCACGCCCGACCCCGAGGCCGGCGAGATCCCCAAGGCCTTCGTGGTGCGCCGAGCCGCGAGCGCCGCCGTGACCGAGGCCGAGCTCGTCGCCTGGGCCAAGGGCCGCCTGGCCGGCTACAAGACGATCCACGGCGTGGAGTTCGTGGACGCCATCCCCAAGACCGCCTCCGGCAAGATCTTGCGCCGGGTCCTCAAGGAGCGAGAGCAGGCAAAGCGGTGAGACGGCGCTGACCGAGGACATTTGACACGGCTGTGACACGTGGCCGGCCGTCCGGGCGCACGATCATTCATGAACGCGCTCACGGCAGTCGAACGGGTGATGCGGTGGGCAGTCCCACGGAGCGAGCCGGGGGACCCCACACCGTAGGGACAGGGAGGGCGGTATGGGACGACGAGCCGCGACGATCGCTCTCGTGACCTTCACGCTCGTGGCGGCGCTCGCCACTCTCGCGCCCGGCCAGGCCGTTCGCGTGGGCGGAAAGGCCCCGGAGATCGCCGGCGGTCCCTGGATCAACAGCGCCGCCCTCGACCTGGCGGCCGTGCGAGGCCGCGTGGTCCTCGTCGAGTTCTGGACCTTCGGCTGATACAACTGCAAGAACGTGATCCCGCAGTTGCGGGTCTGGCACGAGCGCTACCAAGGAGCGGGTCTGACCATCGTCGGGGTCCACAGCCCCGAGTTCGGCTGGGAGCGCCCATACGACAGCGTGGTCGGCGCGACCAGGCAGCTCGACGTGCGCTACCCGGTGGTGCAGGACAACGACTTCGCGATCTGGAAGCGATGGGGCGTCTGGGCCTGGCCGTCGTCGTTCCTCGTCGATCGCAAGGGTGTCGTGCGCGCGACGCACGTCGGCGAGGGCGCCTACCAGGAGACGGAGGCGCTGATCCGCCGCCTCCTGGCGGATCCCGCCTGACGCGGCCCGTGTCCCCGCTCGCGCGCTACCCGCTGCTCGCGCTCGCGGGGATCGTGCTGCCGGCCGTCATCGTCGCCGTCCTCGGCTTCGTGTCGCTCCGCCAGTGGGAGTCCTCGGCGGAGGCGCTCTTCCGGGAGCAGGCGCGCGACATGGCGTCGATGGCCGCGGAGAAGATCGCCATGCTGCTCGACCGCGCCGCCGACGAGGCGCTCGGCCGCCTCGACGGCGTGGTCTCGGAGGCCAACCCGGCCGGCGTCGACGCGCTGCTCGCGGGGCTGCCGCTCGTCCAGCGCGCCTGGCTGTTCGACCGCCAGGGCCGGATGCTGCATCCCGCGGCGCCCGCCGAGAGCGACGCGGGCGTGCTCGCCGCGCTCCTGGCCGAGGTGTCGCAGGGGCTCTGGGAGGGCAGCGGCCGTCGCCGGCTCGGCGTCGGCGACCGCCTCGTGCTCGTGAGCGTGCTTCGCTCGCGCCAGGGGCGTCCGGTGCTCGTCGCCCTGGCCGAGGATCCGGAGTGGCTGCGCCACGCGGTGCTCGACGCCACCCTGAAGGGGCGTGAGGCGCCCACCATCTGCGCGGTCCTCGACGAGCGCGGGCGGCCCGTCTACACGCAGGCGCCGCTCGAGCGGGCCCGCTTCCTCGCCTCCGCGCCGCTGCCCAGGGGCTTTCCGGCCTGGCGCGTGGCGATCTACGAGCCGCCCGGGCTCTCGGCGCGCCAGTCCGTGCGCCGCCAGGTCATGGTCTTCACCGTCACCCTGGGCGTGCTCGTCGTCGTCATCGCCGCCGGGGTGCTGTTGACCCACCGCCTCCTCCGGCGCGAGACGGAGATGGCGCGGCTCAAGTCGGACTTCGTCGCCAACGTCTCGCACGACCTCAAGACCCCGCTGTCCGTCATCCGCATGTTCGGGGAGACCCTGGAGATGGGGCGGGTGAGCGACGAGGCGAGCCGCCGCGAGTACTACCGGGTCATCACGCGAGAGAGCGAGCGCCTGAGCCGGCTCATCGACAACGTCCTCGACTTCTCGCGCATCGAGAGCGGCCGGCGCGTCTACGAGTTCGCTCCCACGCCTATCGAGCCGCTGGTGCGTGAGACCCTGGACGCGTTCGCCTACCCGCTCGCGCAGCAGGGCTTCAAGGTGCAGATCGACGTCGACCCGGACCTGCCGGAGGTGCCGCTGGACGCGGCCGCGGCAGGCCAGGCCCTGGCCAACCTCGTGGACAACGCCATCAAGTACTCCGGCGAGCGGAAGTCCATCGCCGTGACGGCGGCGCGCGAGGGCGACGGGGTGGCCCTGACGGTGGCCGACGAGGGGATGGGCATCCCGGCCGAGGAGCACGCGCGCATCTTCGAGAAGTTCTACCGTGTCGGACGGAGCGAGACCCAGGCGCGCCGCGGCAGCGGGGTGGGGCTGGCGCTGGTCCGGCACGTCGCCGAGGCCCACGGGGGGCGGGTGACGGTGCGCTCCCGGCCGGGCGAGGGGAGCCGCTTCACCCTGTGGCTCCCCACGGGACGCTGAGCGGGCGGAGGACATGCCGAGGATCCTGATCGTGGACGACGAGCCCGAGATCGTGCGCGGGCTCGCCGACAACCTGCGCTTCGAGGGATATCAGACCCTCGCCGCGACCAACGGCGACGAGGCGCTCGCCGTCGCCTCGGTCGAGGCGCTCGACCTCATCCTGCTCGACATCATGATGCCGCAAACCAGCGGCTGGGACGTGTGCCGGGAGCTGCGCCGGCGCGGCGTCGACGTGCCGATCATCATGCTGACGGCCCGCGCCGAGGAGGCCGACCGCGTGCAGGGGCTGGAGCTGGGCGCGGACGACTACCTCACCAAGCCGTTCTCGCTGCGTGAGCTGCTCGCCCGGGTCCGCGCGGTGCTGCGCCGGCCCGGCCCGCGGCGGCGCGCCGCGGCGCTGGCCTTCGGCGAGGTGCGCGTGCGGCCGCGCGAGCGCCAGGTCTTCCGCGCGGGGCGGGAGGTGCGGCTGACGCGCAAGGAGTTCGACCTGCTCGTCTACCTGCTCGAGCACCGGGGCGAGGTGGTCACGCGCGACCGGCTGCTGGACGAGGTGTGGGGCTACGAGCGCTTTCCCACCACCCGCACCGTCGACACCCACGTGCTGCGGCTGCGCCGCAAGTTCGAGGTCGATCCGGACCGGCCCGCCTGGATCCTCACCGTGCACGGTCAGGGTTACCGGTTCGCGGGGCCGTGAGATAGTTGATCCTCGACGGAGGTCGTCCATGCTGATCCGCCGCGCCCCCATCTTCCGGTCGTCCGAGATCACCGACGAGCGGCTCTACCTGAACCGCCGCGCCTTCATAGCCGGGGCCGCCGCCCTCGGCGGCGCGCTCGCGCTGGGCGCGCCCCACGACGCCGGCGCCGAGGCGCCGCTCGCCGAGCTCAAGGCCGCGCGCAACCCGAAGTTCGCGCAGCCGGATCCGCCGACCCGGTACGAGGCCGCGACCACCTACAACAACTTCTACGAGTTCGGGGTGAACAAGGAGGATCCGGCGCGGATGGCGGGGTCGCTCAAGCCGCGGCCCTGGGCCGTCCAGGTCGAGGGCCACGTGGGCAAGCCCCGGACGTTCGACATCGACGAGCTGATCAAGCTCGCGCCGCTCGAGGAGCGCGTGTACGCGCTGCGCTGCGTGGAGGCCTGGTCGATGGTGATCCCGTGGATCGGCTTCCCGCTCGCCGCTCTGCTCAAGCGTGTCGAGCCCACCGGCCAGGCGAAGTTCGTCGAGTTCACCACGCTGCTCGACCCCGAGCAGTTCCCCGCGCAGAAGAAGGGGCTCTTCAGCTTCTCGTCGCTCGAGTGGCCGTACGTCGAGGGGCTCCGCCTCGACGAGGCGATGCACCCGCTCACCCTGCTCACCGTGGGCATGTACGGCAAGGTGCTGCCGAACCAGAACGGCGCGCCCGTCCGCGTGGTGGTGCCGTGGAAGTACGGCTTCAAGAGCGCCAAGTCGATCGTGCGCATCCGCCTCGTCAGCGAGCAGCCGAAAACGGCGTGGGAGAAGGCCGCGCCGCAGGAGTACGGCTTCTACTCCAACGTGAACCCGGCGGTGAGCCACCCGCGCTGGAGCCAGGCCACGGAGCGCCGCATCACCGAGGGCCGCATCAGCGAGTTCCGCCGCCGCGATACCCTGCCGTTCAACGGCTACGCCGACCAGGTCGCCTCCCTGTACAGCGGAATGGATCTGAAGAAGTACTACTAGCCTGGCATGTTCATGAAGGACTCGCGCGTGAGGCGGACGGGCCCGGGCGCCGGGGGCCGCTGCGGCAGGGGTCACCGGGACCACGCCGCACGCGTCCGCTGGCCGGGCGCGGCTGGGCTCCATCAGGGCCCTGCACGTCCGTCGCCGGTCGGAGGGGTACGGGTCCGGTTGACCCCTGCCGCAGCGGCCCCCGGCGCCCGGGCCCGTCCGGTCGCGCGCGTGTTGTTCATGAATAGTCTCGTGTAAGCGGACGTGAGTCGTCGCACTCGCATCACCGTCAAGGTCTTGGTCTGGCTGGCCTGCCTCACGCCGCTGGTCCTGCTGCTCTATCGCGTGTGGACCGACGATCTCGGAGCGAATCCCATCAGCACCATCACCAACACGCTGGGCGACTGGACGCTGCGCCTGCTCCTCGCCGCGCTCGCGCTGACCCCACTGCGCCTGCTGTTCGGCATCGCCTGGCAGATGACGCTCCGGCGCCTGCTCGGCCTGTTCGCTTTCGCGTACGCCGTGCTGCATTTCAGCGTGTGGGTCCTGGTGGATCATTTCTTCAACTGGGGCCAGATGCTGGAAGACATCGTCAAGCGGCCGTACATCACGGTCGGGATGCTCACGCTCACCACCCTGACGCCGCTGGCGGCCACCTCCACGGCCGGGGCGGTCAAGCGCCTGGGCGCGCGGCGCTGGCGGCGCCTGCACCGGCTCGCCTACGTCGCCGGCGTGCTGGCGATCGTGCACTTCCTCTGGCTGGCCAAGGTCGGCCGGCGCGACGTGTACGTGTACGCGGCCGTGCTGGCGCTGCTGCTCGGCATCCGCGCCTGGGACGCCGGCCGCCGCGCGCTCGTCCGGCGGCGCGCGCCCGAAAAAGTTGCGCCCGCCGCCGTCTCCCGGCCGTAGTATTCGTGACGCCATGACCTCGCACGCCCTTCGTCGTTCGCCCGCGTGGCTCGCGCTGGCGCTGCTCGTCGCGGGCTGCGCCGCCGCCCCGATGCCGAAGCCCGCCCCGCCCGTCGTCACCGCCTCCGCGCCGGCGGAGCCGGTGCGCGAGGTGCTGCCCAACGGCGTCGTGCTGATCGCCAAGGAGGACCGCGGCAGCGAGGTGGTGGCCGTCCAGCTGTGGATGCGCGTGGGCGGGCGCGACGAAGCGCCCGACGAGCTCGGGCTGTCGCACTACCTGGAGCACATGCTCTTCAAGGGTACGCCGGCGCGGCCCCCCGGCTCCATCGACCGCCTGATCGAGGGCCTCGGCGGTCAGAGCAACGCCTTCACCAACTACGACACCACGCACTACGACGTCGTCGTGCCCGCCCAGCACGTGCGCGCGGCCCTGGAGCTGCTCGCGGACATCGCGGTCAACGCCACCTTCGATCAGGAGGAGCTCGACCGCGAGCGCCAGGTGGTGTTCGAGGAGATGCGGCTCACCCAGGACAATCCGGACCGCTTCCTCATCCGCCGCGTCTACGAGCTGGGCTACGAGCCCCATCCGTACGGCCGGCCGCTCCTGGGCACTCGCGAGCTCATCGGCTCGCTCACGCGCGAGCGGCTCCGCGCGTACTACAAGAAGCGCTACGTGCCCGCGAACATGGCCGTCATGGTCGTGGGCGCGGTGCCTGTCGCCCAGGCGCATGCCCTCGTCGCCGACACGTTCGGGCGGCTGGCGCCGGGCCAGGCGCCGCGCGCGCCACTGCCCCCGCTGCCCGCGCTCGACGCCACCCGCCGCGCGGACGTGCGCCGCCCCGAGCAGCAGGCCTACCTCGGCCTGGCCTGGCGGGCGCCCGCCACCTCGGATTCCGACACGTACGCGGTGGATCTCCTGACGTACATCCTCGGCGACTCGCCGAGCTCGCGCCTGAACCAGGCGGTGCGGGAGCGCGGCCGGTTGGTGTTCTCCATCGACGCCGACTACGGCGCCTGGGACCGGTCGGGGCTGGTCACCGTCAAGTCGCGGCTGGCGGCGGCGAATCTCGACGCGGCAGAGGCCTCCATCCTCGAGGTCGTGCGGCGGGTGCGCGCCGAGGGCGTGACCGACGCCGAGCTGCGGCGCGCCCTCGTGACCGCGGAGTCGAACTACGCCTTCGACATCGAGACCGCGGAGGGGCTCGCCAAGGACTACGGCCAGGCCGAGACCACGTGGACCCTCGCCGACGAGCTGGCGTACCTGGGCCGGCTCCGGACGATCACGCGGGAGCAGGTGCAGGCGGCGGCGCGCAAGTATCTCGGCGACGAGAACTACGCGCGGGTCAAGTTCGTGCCCGAGGCGCGGCCGTGAGCGCGCCGAGCGACCCGAGCGGGCTGGGCTCCGCCCGTCGCGCAGGCGCGCGGACTTCGAGATTGCGCCGGCTCCTCGCGCTCGCGCTCGCCGTGGCCCTCGCCGCCGCCGTCGTGCCGGCCGGGGCCCAGGCGCCCGGCGGGGTGCGTCGCGAGCGGCTGCCCAACGGCGTGACGCTGCTCGTGCGCGAGAACCCGGGTGCGCCCGTGGTCGCGGTCTCGCTGCTCGTCCGGATGGGCACGCGCTGGGAGACGGCGGAGAACGCCGGCATCACCAACTTCGTCCACGCGGCGATGGTGAAGGGGACCGCCCGGCGCTCGGGCGGCGACCTCGCCGACGCCATCGGGGCCCTCGGCGGCAAGATCTCGGCCAGCGGCGAGGTAGATTACTCGCAGGTCCAGGCGACCGCGCTGGCGCGGTTCTGGCGCGAGCTGCTCGGGCTCGTGGCCGAGCTGGCCCTCGAGCCGCGGCTGGCGCCCGCCGAGGTCGACCGCGAGCGCGAGGAGCTCCTCGCGCGCGTGCAGCTGCGCGACGACAACCCATCGGCCCACGCCTTCGACGTCTTCTACGCCACCGTCTTCGGGCCGCACCCCTACGGCCTGCCGCTTCTCGGCACGCGTGAGTCCCTGGGGCGCATCGACGCCGCCGCCATCGCGGCCTGGTACCGTCGCGCCTACGAGCCCGAGCGCCTGGTGCTCGCCGTGAGCGGCCAGGTCCGGGCCGACGAGGTCCTCGCCGAGGCCCAACGGCTCTTCGGCAGCCGGCCGGCTGGCCCCGGCGCCACCGAGCCCGCCCCGCCGCGGGCAGCGGCGACGGGCCGGCGCGTGGTGGTGCGTCAGCCGGCCCAGCAGGCCCAGATCCTGATCGGGGCCCTCGCGCCGCCGCTCGACCATGGCGACCACGCCGCGGTCAAGGTGCTGTCGACCGTCCTCGGCGGCGGCATGGCCGGACGGCTCTTCTCCGAGCTGCGGGATCGCCAGGCGCTCGCCTACACGGCCGCGGCCTACTACGACCCCGTCCGCGAGCCGGGCGTCCTCGTGCTCTATCTCGGCACGGCGCCGGACAATGCGGCGCGCGCCGAGCAGGCGCTGGTCCAGGAAGTCGAGCGCATCCGGACGACGGCCGTCAGCCCCGACGAGCTGGCGCGCGCCAAGGGGTACCTGCTCGGCAACTACGCGATGGACCGGCGGACGAACGCCCGCCAGGCCTGGTACCTGGCGTTCTACGAGGTCGAGGGGGCGGGGGAGGGCTTTCCCGAGCGCTACCGCGCCGGCATCGAGCGGGTCAGCGCCGACGACGTGCTGCGCGTGGCGCGCACCTACCTCGGCACGCCGATCACCGTCGTCCTGCTGCCACGCTGAAGCGTGGCGCCCGCGCCTGGGGGGAGCGCGCGGCGGCCGGGTGGCCTTTTACCGGGGCGGGCGGCTCATCCGCTGCCGTACTCCTGCCGGCGCTCGGCGCGCGCGGCGTCGGCGGCGCGGATCTCGTCCGCGAACATGCCCACGTGCAGAGGGCAGGGAGGCTTGTTTTCCTCGACGTACTGGCAGTCGGTCTGGTTGCACTGCACGAAGTAGCCGGGCGGGCGGCCGAAACCGGCCCCGCGCTTCAGCCGGATCTGCACGTTCTCGGAGACGACGTCGCAGAAGAACTCGCGGGCCTTCCCTCGGCTCACGAATCCCACCTTACGCGAAGTGTGGATGCGTTACAATGCGGACCGTCACGTCCGGACGGGCGGTGCAGGGGCGATCGCATTTCGGATGCGGGTCGGATTTCGGCTATGGTTTGCCGATATACCCTGTATCACCGGGCGTGAGCTCGCGTGCGAGATAGGAGGGCGGCATTGGCCTTCGTCCCCCGGCTGGTCGGATGCGCAATCGTGGCCCTGGCGCTCACCGGATGCGGGAGCGTCTCGCACGCGCTCCGCGGCATCGACACGTCTCCGGCCGCCGTCGCCTCGCCGCTCGTGACCGCGCCGCTGCCCGCCCCGCCCCCCGCCGCCGAGGCCCTGGCCGCGGCGCAGACCGTGGTGCTGCGTGAGCCGTTCGACTGGTCCGCCCCCGAGCCGTTCGTCGTTGGGGACGTCGCCGGCGCCGCCGTGAGCGCGACCCGCGCGGAGCCCGCCGCCATCGACGGCGGCGCCGACGCGGCCCCCACCCCCGCCGCGTCGGCCGCGCTGCAGGAGCCCGCCGAGGCCGAGCAGTACGACCCCTGGGAGTCGTTCAACGAGCGCATGTTCGGCTTCAACCGCGGGCTCGATCGCTACCTGCTCAAGCCGGCGGCGAGGGCGTACAAGACCGTGATGCCCGAGCAGTTGCAGGTGGTGGTCGCCAACGGCTTCGACAACATCCGCTGGGTGCCGCGCTTCATCAACAGCATGCTGCAGGGCAAGTTCAGCGGGGCCGGCCGCGAGGTCTCGCGCTTCCTCATCAACAGCACCGTGGGTTTCGGGGGGCTCTTCGATCCGGCCAAGGACTACTGGGGCATCAGGAAGAGCGCGGAGGACTTCGGCCAGACGCTCGGCGTGTGGGGCGCCGGCCCCGGGCCGTACCTGGTCCTGCCGTTCCTCGAGCCCACGACCGTGCGCGATGGCATCGGCATGGCGGTGGACGGCGTGATGGATCCGCTCGCGTGGGTCCTGCCGTTCTTCTGGGACCGCCTCGTCATGAAGGTCGGCGACACGGTCAATGACCGCGCGCTCAACTACGATCTGTTCCAGGGCGTCGAGGAAACCACGCTCGACCTCTACAGCTCCGTCCGGCACTTCTACCTGAATCGTCGCGAGCGGCTGATCCGCGAATAGCTCGCGCCCGGGGGCGGGTATGCGCTGGCGGTGGTGGGGACTCGCCGGCCTCGTCGTCCTGACGCTCGCCGTCACTGCCGTCTGGTCACGCGCCACCTCGGGGCCGTCTCAGCGGGACGCGGACGTCGGTCGGGGCCTGTACCTCAGGAACTGCGCGCCCTGCCACGGCGACACGGGTCGCGGTGACGGCGCGTCCGCGGGGGGACTCCTCACCAGGCCCGCGGATCTGGCCAACGGCCACCTCATGAACGGTCTGCCCGATGCGTGGCTCGTGAGCATCATCATGAACGGCGGGCCCGCCGAAGGCCTCTCGCCCGCCATGCCGCCGTTCCGCGGCAACCTGAACGACGCCCAGGCGATTCAGATCGTCGCGTTCCTGCGCGCGATCGCCCAGCCTCCGCCACGCGCCGAAGGCATGCCGGCGCTCGCCGCGCCCACCCCTGCGCCGCGGCAGCCGATCCTCTTCAGCCACGTGATCCACGCCGGCTCCTTCCAGCTCGCCTGCCAGTACTGTCACGCCGACGCGCGACGCTCCGACTACGCCGGGCTGCCGAGCGTGCAGCGCTGCATGGGCTGTCACAAGATCGTCGGCGCGCAGGACAACCCGGAGATCGCCAGGCTGCACGGCTACGCGAATCGCGGCGAGGCGGTGCCCTGGGTCCGCGTCTTCAAGGTGCCCGAGTTCACCTACTTCCCGCACAAGGCCCATGTGCGCGCGGCCGTCGCCTGCCAGACGTGCCACGGCCCGGTCGAGCGCATGCGCGTCGTCGGCGCGGACACCGGCCGCGCGCTCGTCGATGACCTCCTCCGCCTCGCCGGCCTGCATCCGCCGCAGCGGCCGCTGACCATGGGCTGGTGCGTGGAGTGCCATCGCGCCCAGAACGCGACCCGCGGCACGCACGCGCCCCTGGACTGCGTGACCTGTCACCATTAGTCAAGACCGGGGGCAGCGCTGCGCTGCTCCCCTCGAGGGCCCCCCATCGCTCGACGGCGTTCAGGTGAATGCTGGGCCCGAATCTTCGGGGCTGACCGCGGATAAATAGGTTTCGCCGGCGGGAAGCCGGCGCTCGAACCGGCGCGGGAAGCACGTCGCCCGGGTACCGTCGAAGTGGCCGGCTGGGCGCTCAGTCAAAATTGGGGAGCGGCGGCGAGGTGGCGCTCGGGCCGGCTTGCCTGGAGTGTCGAAGGGGCGGTGGAGCGCCCGGGGTCGGGGCGGGAAGTTTTCCAGAGGAGGCTGGGCGTGTTTGCCGGGTGCCCCCGGCAGGTTGATCGGGTGGCGTCTTTAGAATCGTGAAGTTGTAGCTCCTCGGGGTCTGGAACGTGTCTTGCTCGTTTGCCTGCGTATGTCGCGCGCCCAGGACAGCGTTCCGGATCTCGGGCTCGTCTCGCTCAACGCCGCCGTCGTCGCGCTGGCCGACGAGATCCTGAGATTGCCGGCATCATCGGCCGCCGACACCGCCGCGGCACTGCTCTGGGGCGCCGCCGTCGAGCTGCCGCGGGGCTTCCTCGAGCGCGTGGGCACCGGTGCCCGGCTGCCGTTGCCGGCGCTGCTCCCGGCCCACGACCCGCTCGCCGTGCTGCTGCCCGAACGGCTGCGCCTCTCTGCGGGATGGCGTGATCAGGAGCTGGCCGCCAAGGGCGCGCGGGCGGCCGCCCGCGTCCGGTACCGCGAGCTGCAGGCGGCGTTCGTCGCCTCGGCGCGCGAGCCCGTGGGCGAGCCCGCCTCGGCCCTCGTGCGTTACACCTACGCCACGGAAGGCCGTCACTGGCCGTGGGCGGACGTCGCCACTCGCGTGCTCGACCGCGTGGTCGACGTCAACCGCGCCGCCCTGCGTCTGCTCGCGCGTGTCGCCCGCGGGGCCTCGCCCGTCAAGGTCGGCGTGCCGCGCGAGCTCCTGCTGGCGCGGCACGTCGATCTGCCCGACGCCGCGCTGGACGCCGCCGCCGACGCGCTGCCGCCGGTGGCCGTGCCCGACTTCGTCCGGCTGGCCCGCGCGCTCGGAGCTTCGGACGGGCATGCCCGCGAGGACGAGAGCGTCGCCCGGTACCGCTCGCTCTTCGCCGAAATTTTGGGCCTCGAGGCCCGCGTGGAGATCCCCGCATGATTGCCACCGCTCCGGAGCGACGTTCCGTCGTCCTCAAGGTCGATCCCGCGTTCATCGCGGCCGTGATCTTCCTGCGCCGCGCCTGCTCGGTGAACGACATGGCCGCCATCCTCGGCTGCGACCGCAAGCGCGTGCTGACCGTGCTCGCGCGCCTCGCCCGCCTCGGGGTCCCGGCGGCCAAGTCCGCCGACGGCCCGCGCTACCGCCCGCTCGGCCGCGCCCAGCAGCTGGACGTGGTGACGCTCTTCAACAACGGCCGGGGTCTCGACTTCTACGCGCTCTGCCGGGTGGTGCGCGACGCCCATCCGCTCGCGATCTTCGTGTTCCTGCGCAACGACGTCGGGCCGCGTGGCTGGTGGATGCGGCCCTGCGCGGGATGCGGTGAGCCCTTCGCCACGCCGCGGCCCTCCGTGCGGTTCTGCGAGAGCGGCTGCGGGGTGCAGGTCGAGGCGGAGTACGCCTGATGGTCAAGATCACCACCGAAGCCGAGCAGCACCAGCGGTTCCGCGCCTGCGCCGCCGATCACGGCCTGCGCCTGCACCGCATCCATCTCCTGTCGGCCACGAAGTCGGGCAGCTTCCAGTCGAGCGTCGTCTTCGACTGCACCTGCGGCGAGCGCTGGTTGATGCGCGTCCTGCAGGGCGACCTCGTGCCCGTCGACGGCGCGCTGCTGAACGAGCTGCGCCAGGGGCGCCAGGGCCAGGCGACCGCTCCCCCCGGTCACCCTGGCGCCCCCGACCCGCAGTAGCCTCGTCGCCACGCCGTCACGCGTTCGCTGAGCGGCGCGGCGGCGGGCAGCGGATGAGGGGGCAAGGCCCTCCGCGATCCGACTGACTGTGCTCCACGAGCGCGTGTCCGCGCGCCGCGTTGCGCGCGCGCCGGTGTCCACCCGTACCCAACGGATCGCGGAGGGCCTTGCCCCCTCATCCGCTGCCCGCCGCCGCGAGGTTCATCGCCCGCCTCACGGCATCGCGATGACCGCCACCCCGCGTCGACAGCACGCCTGACCGGAGGCCCGTTCTCCACCACCAAACAGCCCCCACAAACAGGCCGATGCGATTCATGCGTGTGGGCCGCGCGCGAGGGCGGAGGCTAGCCCTACTTTCGCACGGGTGAGGTGGTGGCGAGCCGTCGGCAGCGCTGACGGCCCGAGAAATCGTGGGTAAAGCTTGCCCTCGGGCACCGAAGCATGCTACATGAAAGAAGATGCACGTGTTCGAGCGCGAGGTCAA
>JACQFL010000031.1 GCA_016200085.1 Candidatus Rokuibacteriota bacterium
CGCGGGTCAGGGCGCGCACCTTCGCGTAGGACAGCTCGCCGCGAGCCAGCGCGTGGGCCAGCCTCGGCAGCCCTCCGAGGGCGCGCGCTACCCGGACGCGCTCGCGCGCGGCGCCGGGATCCAGCCCCACGCGCCAGGAGAGCCAGGCCGCGCACGAGCGGAAGCCGGTGTTCCAGCCGTCGCGGGCGTCGAACTCGCGGATCAGATCGAGGAGGCGGGCGGTGGCCGCCTCCAGGTGGGCCGACAGCTCGGCGATCTCGTCGCCCAGCCGGTCGAGCGAGCGCAGGTCCATGGTGCGTCCCCCTTGTGCTGGAGCGACCCTACACCCGACTTTCGCGGCCACCTGGGAGCCCCGGGGCCGTAGGATTGGAGGCGCGCCCGACATTTTTGCGGGGGAGGAACCCAAACATCGCCTCGGCGCGCTCCTGTGTGTCGCTGGGCGAGGAATTTCTGGGCGCTGCCACCGGCCGCCATTGCGCTCGCGGAGAACTGTCAAGCGGAAACTGCAGAGCGGCGCCGATGCGGGCGCGCTCCCGGGTTGTTGCTCCTGCTGATTACGGCTGCCGCAGCCGGAGCATCTGCGTCTTCGATCATGGGGGCGCTGATGCTGCGGGCTAACGCGAGGTGGGGATCGAACAGCCCCGCCGGCGAAGAGGAGCTCTTCCGTTACGTCTAGCGCGCGCGGCGACGGCGCGGAGGCGTGGCGGCGGGCCTGGTCGACGGCTCGCGGGCCTCGGCGCCGGCGATCTCGGGGAGGCCGGCGGCCTTCAACGGCAGGCTGATGCGGTCGCCGATCCATTTCGTGTCCCACCACTCGACGGGCGTCACCGAGACGCCCGAGACGAGCACCTCGTAGTGGAGGTGATCGCCGACGGCCAGGCCGGTGGTGCCGGTGCGGCCGAGCTCCTGACCCTTGGTCACGGCCTCGCCGACCTTCACCGCGATCGTCGAGAGGTGGGCGTAGAGGGTCATGAGGCCGAGCCCGTGATCGAGGATCACGACGTTGCCGTAGATCGTGAGCGGTCCCGTGAAGGCCACGCGGCCCGCGTTGGCCGCCGGCACGGGTGACCGCTTCGTCGACGCGAGGTCGAAGCCGTAGTGCACCTGCGTGTCGATCTCCCGGCCCTGGTAGACGTAGGTGCGGACCTCGGCGAAGTTCGAGAAGACCTTGGTGTTGCGGGGTTGCTCGAAGGTGCCCGCCCACATCGGCTTGTCGGCAGTCGTCGCGCCGATCCGTCGCTTCTGCTCCTCGGCCTGGCGGCGCAAGTCCCGGTTGATCACCAGGAACGCCTCGATGAGCGGCTGCGACGGCGGGCGCTGCGGCAGCAGCTCGGGGACCTTGGCCTCGAGGAACGCGTCCTTGATCTCGATCCGGTCGTGGCGGAACTTGCGCGGCAGCAGCTCGGACGGCACCCCGCGGGAGGCGACGTTGCCGGCCTCGTCCTCGGCGGTGACGGCGATCGGCGTGCCGGCGGCGTAGTCGTAGGGCAGCGCGAAGAACGCGAGGCGCATGGGCACCTCTCCGGTGCCCACGGGGAAGCTCGGGAAGGCGAGCTCCCCGACGCGGACGCCGGCGCGAACCGCGTCGCCGGCGCGGAAGACGACGAGCCCCGCGCCGCCCGGCGCGATGTAGCTCGTCGCCGAGACGACGTCGAGCCGGGGCGGGGTGAGGTCGATGGTCACCGGGTAGGAGGCGAGCGCCCGGTCCTCGAGGCGCAGCGGGCGCCAGACGTCGTCGCGCGCCCACACCTCGATCGCCGCGCCGCCTTCCTTGAGCCCGGCGGCGGCGGCCTCGATCGTCGCCGGCACCTCGGCGCGCCGGCCCAGCGCGCCCTCGGGACGCGCCACCACCACCGACTTGCCGCCCTGGAGCACGCGCACCTCGGCGCGCGCCAGACGGCCGCCCGCGGCCTCCACCACGAACGTCGCCGTCGCCTTGTGGCCGATCAGCCGCGGGGGCGTGCCGGTGACGCGCGGGGCGGGAATGGATTGCCGCCAGCCGAGGAACGACACCGCGCCGGCGACGAGGAGCACGAGGGCGAGGAACACGACGATCCAGACCCTCGTACCGGACCGCGGAGGCACGACGGCGATGTTAGCATGCCCCGCGCGCCCGCCCGGCCCTCGCTCAGCGCCGGCCGGCGATCACGCGCGTCGGCGAGGCGGCGCGCGCGCACCACCGGCAATACGTGACGGCCCGCACGGCGATCGCGCAGGCGCGGCACACGAGCCGCCCGCACTCGACGCACCCGGTCCGCCGCCGCCCGCCCTTCAGGGCCCTGCCGCACTCGCAATGGCTCATGATCGCCCTCCGTGTCGCCGGCGCACGGGCGCCGGACGGCGGAGGAACGGCGCAAGCGGGATGCCGGAGCAGACGCGAGCAGAAATCACGGGTTGCGGGCGGCGCGCGGCTGCGCGGCCGGTGGAGGTGGTGGCGAACGCATCAGGCAGAGCGTTGTTGACACTTCCCCGGCCGCGTCGCTAGAGTGCTCCGGTGTCGACCTCCGTCTGGTTGATCCCCGCCTTCCCGCTCGCCGGCGCGCTGATCAACATGCTCTTCGGACGCCTCACCGGCCGGCGGGCGTCCTGGATCGCCGTCCCCGCCCTCTTGGGTTCCTTCCTCGCCGCCTGCGCCGTCTTCTCGCGCGTCTGGCACGGCGAGATCGTCACCGCGCGCCTCTATCCGTGGATCCAGGGGGGCGAGTTCACGACGGCGGTGAGCGTCGCCGTCGATCCGCTCACCGGCGTCATGCTCCTCGTGATCACGGGCGTGGGCTTCCTGATCCACGTCTACTCTGTCGGCTACATGCACGACGACCCCGGCTACGCGCGCTACTTCGCGTACCTGAACCTCTTCGTGTTCTCGATGACGATGCTCGTGCTCGCCTCCAACTTCCTCCTCCTCTACGTGTTCTGGGAGGCGGTGGGCCTGTGCTCGTATCTCCTGATCGGCTTCTGGTACACGCGGCCGGCGGCGGCGCAGGCGGGCAAGAAGGCGTTCATCGTCAACCGCGTGGGCGACCTCGGCTTCGGGCTGGGGGTCATGTGGCTGTGGGTCGCCGTGGGCAGCCTCGACTACGCCGACGTGTTCAAGGCGGCGGGGAGCATGGAGCCGGCCACGGCGACCTGGATCGCGCTGCTGCTGTTCATGGGCGCCTGCGGCAAGTCGGCCCAGATCCCGCTGCACGTCTGGCTGCCCGACGCCATGGAAGGGCCGACGCCGGTGTCCGCGCTCATCCACGCCGCCACCATGGTGACGGCGGGCGTGTACATGGTCGCGCGCAGCCACGTGCTCTTCGAGCGCTCGGGGGTGGCCCTGGACGTGGTGGCGGCGATCGGCGTGGCGACGGCGGTCTTCGCCGCGACGATCGGGCTGGTGCAGACCGACATCAAGCGCGTGCTCGCGTACTCGACGGTGAGCCAGCTCGGCTACATGTTCGCCGCCGTCGGCATCGGCGCGTACGCGGCGGGGATCTTCCACCTCGTCACCCACGCCTTCTTCAAGGCGCTGCTCTTCCTCGGCGCGGGCAGCGTGATCCACGGCATGAACGGCGAGCAGGATCTGCGGAAGATGGGCGACCTCTCCAAGCGCATGATGGCGACCACCATCACCATGGGGATCGGAGCGCTCGGGCTGGCCGGCATGCTCCCCCTCGCCGGCTTCTGGTCCAAGGACGAGATCCTCGCCGCGGCGTTCTTCGGCCACCGGCGCGTGCTCTGGGGGCTGCTCGTGGCCGGCGCTTTCATGACGGCGTTCTACACCTTCCGGATGTTCTTCCTGGCGTTCTTCGGCTCGCCGCGCATGTCGCGCGAGGTCGCCCACCACGTGCACGAGTCGCCTCGCTCGATGACGTGGCCGCTGGTGATCCTCGCCGTGCTCACCACGGTGACGGGGCTCGCGGTGGGCATCCCGCTCGAGCACGGCTCGCCGTTCGAGCGGTTCCTCGCTCCCGTGTTCGCGCGCCTCGAGGAGGCGCACAGCCCCGTGGCCGCGCTGGCGCTCGCCGTCCTCTCGGTGGTGGTCGTCGCCGCCGGCATCCTGCTCGCGTGGATGCTCTATCACGTTCGGCGCGTGAAGGCGGAGGAGGTCGGGCAGCCGCGCACCTGGGTGCACGCGCTGCTGCTCAACGCCTGGTACGTGGACGCGATCTACGACCGGCTGATCGTGCAGCCGCTCTACGCGCTGTCCGTCCTCCTCGCCCGCGCCTTTGACCTCGGCGTGATCGACGGGATCGTCAACGGCCTCGGGCGCGCCGTCACCGGCTGGGCCGCGGGCTTCCGCCGGCTGCAGACGGGCTTCGTGGTGAACTACGCCCTCACCATGCTGGTGGGCGCGGTGCTCCTCGTCGGCTATCTGCTGACGCGATGACGGGCCACCTCCTCTCGGTGGTGGTGTTCCTGCCGCTGGCCGGCGCGGTGCTGCTGCTGGCCGTCCCGCGGTGGGCCGAAGGGGTGCTGCGCGGCGGCGCGCTGGCCGTCGCCGTGCTCGCCTTCGTGGTCTCGCTGGCGCTCTGGACCGGCTTCGACGCGCGCCAGGCCGACTACCAGTTCGTGGAGGACATGCGCTGGATGCCGTCGCTCGGCGTCGGCTACCACCTGGGCCTCGACGGGATCAGCCTGCTCCTCGTGCTCCTGACCACGCTCCTCTCGCCGATCGCGCTGGGCTCCGCCTGGCGCGCCATCGAGGACCGGACCAAGGAGTTCGTGATCACCATGCTGGTGCTGGAGACCGGCATGCTCGGCGTCTTCGTCAGCCTCGACCTCTTCCTCTTCTACGTGTTCTGGGAGGGGATGCTCATCCCGATGTACTTCGTCATCGGGGTGTGGGGCGGCGAGAACCGGATCTACGCGGCGATCAAGTTCGTGCTCTACACCATGGCCGGCTCCGTGCTCATGCTCGTCGCCATCCTGGCCCTCTACGCCCAGCACGGCGCGGCCACCGGCGCCTACACCTTCGACCTGCCCACGCTGGAGCGCTGGGTGATGCCGCGCGGGCTGGCCCAGAACCTCATGTTCGCGGCCTTCGCGCTGGCCTTCGCGATCAAGGTGCCGCTGTTTCCGTTCCACACCTGGCTGCCCGACGCGCACGTCGAGGCGCCCACGGCGGGCAGCATCATCCTGGCCGGCGTGCTCCTCAAGATGGGCACGTACGGCTTCTTGCGCTTCTGCCTGCCCCTCTTTCCCGACGCGAGCATGCGCTACGCCCCCGTGATCTTCGCCCTCGCCGTCGTGGGGGTGATCTACGGGGCGTGGGTCTCGACGGTGCAGCCCGATCTCAAGAAACTGGTGGCCTACTCGAGCGTCAGCCACCTGGGCTTCGTGATGCTCGGCATCTTCACCCTCAACGTGCAGGGCATGGTCGGCGGCGTGATCCAGATGATCAACCACGGCCTCTCCACGGGCGCGCTCTTCCTCATGGTCGGCATGATCTACGAGCGCCGTCACACCCGGCTCATCGCCGACTTCGGCGGGCTGTGGACGGTGATCCCGGCCTTCTCGGCGGTCTTCATGGTCGTCGTGCTGTCGTCGCTCGGGCTGCCCGGGCTGAACGGGTTCGTCGGCGAGTTCCTGGTGCTGCTCGGCACCTTCCGCGCCCACCCCGTGCTCGCCACCTTCGCCACCACCGGGATCATCTTCGCCGCCGTGTACCTGCTCTGGATGTACCAGCGCGTCATCTTCGGCGAGGTGACCTCCGAGGCGAACCGCCGTCTGCGCGACCTCAGCCCGCGCGAGTGGGCGGTGGTTGTCCCGCTCCTGGTGTTCATCGTCCTGATCGGCGTCGCTCCGTCGCCTTTCACGGGGCGCACGGAGGCCTCGGTGAAGGCCCTGATCGCGCGCGTCGAGTCCAAGGCGGGCGCCTCCGCGGCCGCCGCGGCGACGGCGCAGGCCCGCCCGTGACGCCGATCCCCGCCCCGCCCATCGCGTGGAACGCGCTGCTGCCGATCCTCGTCCTGGCTGGCACGGCGATGCTGGTCCTCCTGGCCGACCTGCTGCCGCCGCGCGAGAGCAAGCAGCACCTCGGCGCGCTGGCCCTCGCGGGGATCATCGCCGCCCTCGTGATCGCGCTCGTGCGCTGGGGCACGGACGTTTGCGGCTTTCGCGACATGGTGCGGCTCGACGGCTACGCGCTCTTCTTCGACATCGTGATCGCCTACGCGGCCGCGCTGGTGGTCCTCCTCTCCATGGATTATCTGAGACGCCGGGGGGCCGAGTCCGGCGAGTACTACGCGCTGGTGCTCTTCGCTGCCTGCGGCATGATGCTGCTCGCCTCCGCGGGCGACCTCATCATCGTGTTCCTCGGCATCGAGCTGATGTCGCTCTCGCTCTACGTGCTGGCCGGGCTCTTCAAGAGCCGCCGCCAGTCGAGCGAGGCCTCGATGAAGTACTTCCTGCTCGGGGTGTTCGCCTCCGCCTTCCTGCTCTACGGCATCGCGCTGCTGTTCGGCGCCGCCGGGAGCACCAACTTCGAGCGCGTGGCCGCGGCGGCCGCCCGCAACCCGCACGACACGCTGCTCCTCATCGGGGTGGCGCTGCTCCTCGTCGGCTTCGGGTTCAAGATCTCGTCGGTGCCGTTTCACATGTGGGCGCCCGACGTCTATGAGGGCGCGCCCACCAGCGTGACGGCCCTCATCGCCACCGGCTCCAAGGCGGCGGCGTTCGCGGCGCTGATCCGGTTCTTGACCACGGCCCTTCGCCCGCTGCAGCCGGACTGGACGGCCCTGCTCTGGATCCTGGCCGCCCTCAGCATGACCGTGGGCAACGTGGTGGCCATCGCGCAGACGAACCTCAAGCGGATGCTCGCGTATTCCTCGATCGCCCACGTCGGCTACATGCTGGTGGGCCTCGTCGCCGGCGGGCCCCAGGGCACGAGCGCCATCCTCTTCTATCTCTTCGCCTACGTGTTCACGACCGCGGGGACCTTCGGGGTGCTGACGCTCTGCGAGCGGACGGGGGGCACGCCGGAGCCCGACGGCGACGGCGCCGTCGACGTGCGGGAGTACGCGGGGCTGGGCCGTCGCAGCCCGGCGCTGGCCTTCGCGCTGACGTTCTTCCTGCTCTCGCTGGTGGGCATCCCGCCGCTGGCCGGCTTCTTCGGCAAGTTCTACCTCTTCGGCGCCGCGGTGCGGGCCGGCTACGTGTGGCTCGCCGTCATCGCCGTGCTCAACTCCGCGGTGGCCGCCTACTACTACCTGCGCGTCGTCGTCTACATGTACATGCGCGAGCCCGAGGGTGCCGCCGCCACCCTGGCGCCGTCGTTCGCGGGGGGCCTGGCGCTGGCGATCGCGTTCATTGGCATCGTGCTGCTGGGGGTGATGCCGGCGCCGTTCGTGGAGCTGGCGCAGGTGGCGGTTGCTCCCCTTTTGCGGTGAAGCGGGCCGATGAAAAGGGCGCATCTGCGTCGTTGGCTCGTCGCTCGATCTCCGAGCCATTTCACCGCTCGCCTCGCAGCGGCGGCCGCTGCTCACCTCGCACTGCCACGCGACGTATGCGGCATACGTCTCGGTCGTCGCTCCTCGCCGCCTAGCAGTCCGTGGTGAAAGTGGCGGACGTCAGCAAGCAAGCACGACGGGTGAGTAAGTGCGCTGGACGCACGGCATCACCGGCCAGAGGCGCCAGAGGGGCTTGGTGGTCATCCAGACGCGCTCGACGAACATTCCCA
>JACQFL010000038.1 GCA_016200085.1 Candidatus Rokuibacteriota bacterium
ATCCCGGTGGCCCAGGGCCTCGGCCAGCGCGTTCACATAGGCGGCAAACCGGTCGGCGCGCGCGGTCTCGGCAGTCGGCATACGTCGAGACTCGCAGCGTCCCCCCTGATTTCCCTAGCTTTTATAACACAGTCGTACTAGGCCTTCTCTGGCTCGCGCT
Organism: Candidatus Rokuibacteriota bacterium; assembly: GCA_016200085.1. Lineage (GTDB taxonomy): Bacteria > Methylomirabilota > Methylomirabilia > Rokubacteriales > CSP1-6 > JACQFL01. The sequence continues at coordinate 161 of JACQFL010000038.1, forward strand.
CGACGGGCAGGCCCGCGGCGGCCCAACCGTTGAAGCCGGGCTCCAGGTGGGCGACGTTCGGGAAGCCCATCTCGCGCAGGACGTCGGCGGCGAGGGCGGAGCGCTGGCCCCCCGCGCAGTAGACGACGATGCGCTTCTCTGGGTCCACCTTGCCGGAGTAGTAGTGCGACGTCGGATCGAGCCAGAACTCGAGCATGCCGCGCGGGACGCTCTGTGAGCCCGGGATGAACCCGAGCTTGCGGCGCTCCCGGATGTCGCGGATGTCGAGCACCTGGATGCCGCCCTTCGCCATCTCCTGCTGCAGCTGGTCGTTCGAGAGGTTCTGGATCCGCTTCTTCGCGGCCTCCACCATCTCGCCCACGGTCTTGTTCGGTCGCCAGTTCGTCATGCCTTCCTCAGCTCGTTGCGATCGATCGGCAGCGTGCGGATCCGCTTGCCGGTGGCCGCGAAGACCGCGTTGCAGACCGCGGGCGCCACCGTCGGCACGCCCGGCTCGCCGAGACCGCCGAGGGCCTCGCCGGAGTCGAGGATGTGGACCTCGACCACCGGCATCTCGTTGATCCTGAGCATCGGGTAGTCGTTGAAGTTCGACTGCTGGACACGGCCGCGATCGACGGTGATCTGCCCGTAGAGCGTGGCCGTGAGGCCATACACCGAGCCGCCCTCGACCTGGGCCTTGACCTGGTCGGGATTGACGGCGAGCCCGGCGTCGATCGCGCTGACGAAGCGGTGCACGCGCACCAAGCCGTCCGGCGCCACCGAGACCTCGGCCACCGTGGCCATGTAGCTGTTGTAGGAGAACACCACGGCGATGCCGCGGCCGCGCCCGGGGGGCAGCGGCGCGCCCCAGTTGGCCTTGGTCGCCGCCAGTTCGAGCACCGCCTTGTGACGCGGTGACTTGCCGAGCAGGTCTCGGCGGAACTCGAAGGGATCCTTGCCCGCCGCGTGGGCCACCTCGTCGATGAAGCTCTCCACGATGAAGCCGTTCTGGGAGGCGCCGACCGAGCGCCAGAACCCCAGCGGCACGCCGAAGTCCTTGTTGACGAACTCGACGCGGAGGTTCGGGATGTCGTAGGGCATGTTGCGCGCGCCCTCGACGGCGGCGCCGTCGATCTGGTAGTCGGGGCTGCGGCCCTTCTGGATCAGGAGTCCGGGGCCCACGATGCGGTTGTGCCACGCCGTCGGTTTGCCGTCGGGGCCCAGCGCGGCGCGGAACACGTTGTAGGTGCTGGGACGGTAGAAGCCGTGGGTGATGTCGTCCTCGCGCGTCCACATCACCTTGACGGGCGCGCCGACGGCCTTGGCGACCTCGACGGCGTCGACGATGAAGTCCTGCTCGCCGCGCCGGCCGAAGCCCCCGCCGAGCAGCGTGGTGTGGACGGTGACCTTCTCCTTCGGCAGGCCGGTGAGCCGCATGGCAGTGGCCAGGGTGCCGCCCGGGTTTTGCGTCGGCGCCCACACCGTGCACGCGTCCTTCGTGACGTGCGCCGTGGCGTTCATCGGCTCCATGCACGCGTGCTCGAGGAACGGGACCTGGTAGACCGCCTCGATGACCTTGCCGCCGGCGCCCAGCGCCTTCTCGGCATCGCCGTCGTTGCGCGCGGCCTGACCGGGCTGCTTCGACAGGCGCTCGTACTCCTTCGCGATGGCCGGGCTCGACACCTGGGCCAGGGCGCCCTCGTCCCACTGGACCTTCAGCGCCCGGCGGCCCTGCAGCGCCGTCCAGAAGCTGTCGGCGACGACGGCCACGCCGTTCGTGACCTGGACCACGTCCCTGACGCCCGGGATCCTCTTCGTGGCCGTCGCGTCGAAGCTCTTCACCTTGCCCCGGAGCACCGGGCAGCGCTCGATGGAGGCCACCAGCATGCCCGGCACGACCACGTCCATCCCGTAGATGCCGCGGCCCGTGATCTTGTCGGGCGTGTCGCGGCGCTTGACCATCTTGCCGATGTAGCGGAACTGATCGGGCGTCTTGAGCTTCGGATTCTGGGGCACCGGCAGCGTCTGTGCCTCGTCGACGAGCTGGGCGTACGCCAGCCGCCGGCCGCTGGGCTTGTGGACGACGGCTCCCGGCTCGGTCTCCGTGCTCTCCACCGGCACGCCCCACCGGTTGGCCGCGGCCTGCTGGAGCATCGTGCGGGCGGCGGCGGCGGCTTTGCGCCACGTCGGGTAATGGTCGCGCACGCCGCGGCTGCCGCCGTAGGACTGCGAGCCGGTGACGGGGTTCTTGTAGAGGTCGGGGTTGGCCGGGGCCTGCTCGATGCGAACCTGATCGATCGGGACGTCGAGCTCGTCGGCCAGGATCATGGTCGTGGTGGTCATCGAGCCCTGGCCCATCTCGGGCACCGAGTTCACGATCGTCACCACGCCGTCGCGGTCGATGCGGATCCACTGGTTCGGCGCGAAGACGGCCGGCGTCTGGGCCAGCGCACGCGACCGGCCGGCGAGAGGGAAACCGACCACCAGGCCCGCGCCCGCGGCGAGCGTGCCCTTGAGCAGGGTGCGGCGACTGATGCGCGGGGTCATCGCCGGCCCCCTTTCTGGAGCGCCGCGGCCAGGTGGATGGCGGCCCGGATCCGCTGATACGTGCCGCAGCGGCAGATGTTGCCCGCCATCGCCGCGTCGATCTCCGCGTCGGTCGGGGAGCCGGTGTTGGCCAGCAGCGCCACGGCCGACATGATCTGGCCGGGCTGGCAGAAGCCGCACTGGGGAACGTCGACTTCCGTCCAGGCCTTCTGCACGGGGTGCTCGCCGGTCGCCGAGAGGCCCTCGATCGTCGTGATCGGTCGATTCGCCGCGGCGGACACGGGGACCGCGCAGGACCGGACGGCCGCGCCGTCGAGGTGCACGGTGCAGGCGCCGCACAGGGCCGCGCCGCATCCGTACTTCGTGCCCGTGAGCCCCAGCTGCTCCCGGATGACCCAGAGCAGCGGGGTGTCGGGCGGGACGTCGACCTGCTGGGTACGGCCGTTGACGGACAGGGAGATCACGTCGGCCTCCTGGGCCATGAGCGGTGGCGCCTCACATGATACCCGGCCATCGCCGCTGTCAAGCGCTCGCCGGGCGCGGCGGGGAGGCGGCGGTCAATGGAGCCCGCGTTCCATCCGGACCCACGTCGGCTCGTCGAAGCCTTCGTGGCGATGCAGCGCACCTCGGCCTCGGCTTCGTGACGAGCGCTCGCGCGAGGCCCTGCCGGCGATGCTCGGGGTGCACCGCGAGCCGGCCGAGATAGAGGCCGCCCTCCTCCTCGGCCCACACGACGGCGCCGACGATCCTCCCGCCCGCTTCCAGGACCGCCCCGCCGCCGCGGGCGAGCTGCCCGGCGATCGTCGCCGGCGTTTCCTTCAGGGCGCCGGGCGGCGGATCGGTCGTCCGCGACTGCGTCGAGAACGCGAGCCGCACGAGCGCCGCGATCGCAGCGGCGTCGCCGGGGAGCGCCGCGCGGACCGTGCGATCGCCGGCGCTCATCGCGACATCACCCCGGGCGCCGCCTACCTGTCCATCCACACGTCCTGCATGCGCCCGTAGTTGTACAGGGCGTTGTGCGGGACGAGTCCGTGCACGCGCGGCCACGTCGCGAAGTACTCGATGCGCCAGCCGAGCATCGGGCGGGCCACCTCGGCCTCGAGCCGGCGCTGGATCTCCCACACGAGGGCCAGGCGCTTGTCGCGGTTCAGCTCCGCCGATTGCTGGTCGATCAGCCGGTCGACCTCGTGATTGCAGTAGTCCGTGTAGTTGCGCGACGAGCCGCACTTGTAGTTCTCGTAGAAGTAGGCGTCGGGATCGTCGAAGCCGCCGGCCGTGAGGTTGGCGCCGATCTGGAACTCGCGGCGTGCGAGCGCGGGAAACCACGCGCTCGTCTCTATCTGGCGGATCGGCGCCTCGACGCCGACCAGCCGCAGCTGGTCCGCCACGAAGGAGCCGAGATCCAGGTAGATCGGGAGGGTGCGCGTGACGAGATCGACATGCAAGGGCTTGCCGGGACCGAACCCGGCGGCCGCGAGCAGACGCCTGGCCTCCGCCTTGTCCTTGGACGAGTCGCCGTAGCCCGGCATCGTCTTGAGGTCCTTCTCGAGGAGCCCCCAGGCGCCGTAGGGCTTGGGCATCATGCCCGCGCCGACGACGGCCCCGCTCTGGCGGACGGCGCGCACGTACTGGTGGCGGTCCATGGCCAGGCTGACGGCCCGGCGCACGGCGAGGTTGTCGAACGGCGCGCGCTTGTGGTTGATGATGACGTTGTCGCTGCCGTTCTGCCCGACCTCGGTGATCACCAGGGTCGGCGCGTTCTGCTTCGCGGTGTCCGCCATGGCCTTGGTCATCTCGAGCGGGACGAAGGCGTCGAGCCGGCCGGACTGCAAGGCCGCCAGGCGCGTGCCCCGCTCGGTGATGATCGTGTAGCGGATGCCGTCGAGGTACGGCCGGTCGGGGATGAAGTAGTCGGGGTTGCGCTCCATCTCGATCGACTGGCCGCGCGCGTACTCCTTCAGGCGGAACGGTCCCGTGCCCACGCAGCGGTTGCGCAGCTCGGGGAGCGGGACGTGGGCGGGATAGACCGGCGAGTAGCCCGAGGCCAGCATGAGCAGGAACGAGGGTTGGGGGCGCTTCAGCTTGAAGACGACCGTGTGGGGCTCGGGCGTCTCGATCGCCTCGACGTTCGTGTACCAGTCCTTGCGCGGGCTCAGCCGGAGGCGTGCCGGGGTGTCGGGTGCCTCGCGCACCACGTCGAAGGTGTACTTCACGTCGCGCGCGGTGAACGGCTTGCCGTCGTGCCACTTGACGTTCTTGCGGAGGAAGACCACGAGGTTGCGGTAGTTGTCCTGCCACGACCAGCGCTCGGCGAGCTCGGGGATGACGGTGTCCGCCGACTCCAGCGACTGCTTCGGGTCGAAGTACACGAGGTTCGAGTAGCAGGGGCTCATCGGCCACACGTTCGAGACCGTGGCCGACTCGTGGATGAGAAGCCCGGGCGGGTCCTCGATGAGCACGGAGTTCAGGATGCCGCCGCGCTTCGGCGTCTGGCCGGCCGGCGGCGCGCCGACGGCGACCGCCGCAGCACCGATGAGGAGCAGCGCACCGAGCACGAGCGGGAGCGAGCGTCTGATCATGGGAGCCTCCACGGGGCTTGTCGCCCGCTTCGCGCGCGCTGTCAAGCGGCGGCCGGCGGTGCTAGACTCCGCTTCCATGACGATCAAGGGCAAGGCGTACATCGCGGGCGTCTACGAGCACCCCACGCGCAAGGCCGACGACAAGTCCCTGGCCCAGCTTCACGCCGAGGTGGCCAGGGGGGCCCTGGAGGACGCGGGCCTGACCAAGGCCGACGTCGACGGCTACTTCTGCGCCGGCGACGCCCCCGGGCTCGGCGCGCTGTCGATGGCCGACTACATGGGCCTGAAGCTCCGCCACATGGACACCACGGAGTCCGGCGGATCCTCCTACGTCATCCACGTCGCGCACGCGGCCGAGGCCATCGCCCTGGGCAAGTGCGACGTCGCGCTGATCACGCTGGCCGGCCGGCCGCGGGCGGAAGGCATGGCGACGGGCACCGCGCCGCGCAACTACGGCGCGGGGGTCCCGGACGTGCCGTTCGAGTTCCCCTACGGGCCCACCGTCGTGAACATGTACGCGATGGCGGCCATGCGACACATGCACCAGTACGGCACCACGAGCCAGCAGCTCGCGTGGATCAAGGTGGCCGCCTCCCACCACGCCCAGCACAACCCGCAGGCGCTCCTGCGCGAGGTCGTCACCGTCGACGACGTCGTCAACTCGCCGATCATCGCCGATCCGCTGCACCGGCTCGACTGCTGCGTGATCACCGACGGCGGCGGCGCGGTCGTGGTGGTCCGGCCCGAGATCGCGAAGCGTCTCAGTCGGCCGCCGGTGAAGGTGCTCGGCGCGGGTGAGGCGCCCAAGCACCAGATGGGCGGGAAGATCGATCTGACGTACTGCGGGGCCGTCTGGTCGGGGCCGGCGGCCTTCGCCGAGGCGGGCGTGAAGCCCGGCGACGTCAAGTACGTGTCGATCTACGACAGCTTCACGATCACCGTGCTCATCACGCTGGAAGATCTCGGCTTCTGTGCCAAGGGCCAGGGCGGCAAGTTCGTGGCCGACGGCAACCTCATCGCCGGCACCGGCCGGCTGCCCTTCAACACCGACGGGGGCGGGCTCTGCAACAACCATCCGGCCAATCGCGGCGGCATGACGAAGGTGATCGAGGCGGTGCGCCAGCTCCGCGGCGAGGCCCATCCCGCCGTCCAGGTGAAGAACTGCGACGTGGCGCTCGCGCACGGCACGGGCGGCTCGCTCGCCACCCGGCATGGCAGCGCCACCGTCATCATGGGCAGGGAGTGAGCCATGGCCTCAGCGCAGCGGACGATCCCCGCCCCGCAGCCGACCCCGGAGACCCAGGCCTTCTGGGACGGGACGGCCGCGGGCAAGCTGATGTACAAGGTCTGCACCGCGTGCGGCCAGCCGCACCACTACCCGCGCCCGCTCTGCCCCTACTGCTTCAGCGACCGGACGGAGTGGCGCGAGGCCTCGGGCCGCGGCACGATCTACTCCTACAGCGTGATGCGCCGCGTGCCCGTGCCCTACGCCATCGCCTACGTGACCCTGGAGGAAGGGCCGTCGATGATGACCAACATCGTCGACTGCGATCTCGACGCCCTGCGCGTCGGCCAGCCCGTGCGCGTCGTCTTCACCCCGACCGACGGCGGCCCGCCGGTGCCGACGTTCACCCCGGCCTGAGCGAGCCGCGATGCGGCTGGTCACCACGCTGCCCCAGGACGACCTCGCGCAGGTGCCCGCCGTGGCCCGCGGGGCGGAGGCGGCCGGCTACGACGGCGTCGTGACCTCGGAGAACCGGAACGATCCGTTCCTCGCCCTGGGCGTCGCGGCCGTCAACACCACGCGCCTCACGCTCTGCACGGGAATCGCCATCGCGTTCGCGCGGAGCCCGATGGTGGTGGCCAGCATGAGCTGGGATCTACAAACCGCCTCGCGCGGACGGTTCGTGCTCGGGCTCGGCTCCCAGGTGCGCGCCCACAACGAGAACCGCTTCAGCGTGCCGTGGAGCCCGCCGGCGCCGCGCCTGCGCGAGTACGTCGAGGCGCTGCGCGCCATCTGGCGCTGCTGGGAAAAGGGCGAGAAGCTGGATCACCGCGGCCCGCACTACAAGTTCACGCTCATGACCCCGAACTTCACCCCGACCTCGACCCATCAGCCCATGGTGCCCGTGACGATCGCGGCGGTGGGGCCGGGGATGCTGCGCGTGGCGGGCGAAGTCTGCGACGGCGTGCGCCTGCACGGCTTCTGCACCCGCAAGTACATGGAGGACGTCGTCCTGCGCGAGCTGCGGGCCGGCATGATGAAGAGCGGCCGCTCCCGCGAGCGCTTCGAGATCAGCGGCGGCGGCTTCGTCGCCACCGGCGCCGACGAGGCGGCCGTCGCCGCGATGGTCGAGTGGGTGCGTTACCGCGTGGCCTTCTACGCCTCGACCCCGGCCTACTGGCCCGTGCTCGAGGTCCACGGCCTCGGCGAGCTCGGCCGCAAGCTCAACGTCATGTCCAAGGCGGGCCAGTGGGACACGATGGCCCGCGAGATCTCCGACGACGTCGTGCGGCTTTTCGCCGCGGTCGGCACCCACGAAGACCTCGCGCGCGAGATCGAGCGGCGCTTCGGCGGCATCTCGGACACCGTCGGGCTCTCGGGCGGCTACGGCACGCGGCAGGACGCCCCGCCCGATCTCGTCCAGGACATCCGGCGCATCCCGAGCGCCTTCACCGGCTACGCCACGGAGTGGTAGAGGAGACCCCATGAGCGACATGCCCAAGCTGCTGCTCGACAAGGAAGGCCCGATCGGCTGGATCACCTTCAACCAGCCGGAGAAGCGCAACGCCGTGAGCCAGGAGATGTGGGAGCTCATGGCCAAGTACGCCGACGACCTCGCCACCGACGACGCCATCCGGGTGGTGGTGCTGCGCGGGGCGGGGGACAAGGCGTTCGTGGCCGGCGCCGACATCTCCCAGTTCAAGGACAAGCGCAAGAACATGGCCGACGAGGAGGAGTACCGGCGGGTGTCCGCCCGCGGCCACGGCGCGCTGGAGAAGCTCACCAAGCCGCTGATGGCGATGATCCACGGCTACTGCGTCGGCGGCGGCGTGAGCATCGCGATCTCCTGCGACATCCGGATCGCGGCCGACGACGCGCGCTTCGGCGTCCCCGCGGCGCGGCTGGGGCTCGGCTACCACTACCACGGCATGGAGAAGCTGATGCACCTGGTCGGCCCCTCCTGCACCAAGGAGATCTTCTTCACCGCGCGCACCGACTTCAGCGCCCAGGACGCCTGGCGCATGGGGCTCGTGAATCAGGTGGTTCCCAAGGCCGACCTGGAGCGCTTCACCCGCGACTACGCGCTGACGATCGCGCGCAACGCGCCGCTCACCCTGCGCTCGGCCAAGGAGACCGTCGCCCAGCTCGCCAAGCCCGCGGCCCAGCGCGACCTCGCGCTGCTCGATCGCCTCATCGCCGCGTGCTTCAACAGCCAGGACTACCAGGAAGGCGTCAAGGCCTTCTCGGAGAAGCGCCGCCCCCAGTTCCAGGGGCGATGATCGATTCGGATCGGAGCCGGCGGCGGTGACGGAGCTCTACGACCGGATCGGGGTCGGCTACCGGAGCCGGCGGCGGCCCGACCCGCGCCTGGCCACCGCCATCATCCGGGCGCTGGGGCCGGCCGAGAGCGTCGTCAACGTCGGCGCCGGCGCGGGCTCCTACGAGCCCGAGGACCGCCGCGTGGTCGCCGTCGAGCCGTCGATGACGATGATCCGCCAGCGCCGTCCGGGGGGAGCGCCGGCCGTGCAGGCGTCTGCCACCGAGCTGCCGTTCCTCGACGCCGCCTTCGCCTCTGCGCTCGCCGTCCTCACCGTGCACCACTGGCCCGACCGCGGGCGAGGGCTCGAGGAGCTGGCGCGCGTTGCCCGCCAGCGCGTGGTGATCGTGACGTGGGATCCGTCCATCAGGGACTTCTGGCTGGTAGGCGAGTACTTCCCCGAGATCGTCGAGATCGACGGGCCGATCTTCCCAACCATGGACGATCTCCGCCGGGCGTTCGGGCGGATCGAGGTGCGGCCGCTTCCGATCCCCGGCGATTGCGTCGACGGGTTCCTCGGCGCGTACTGGCGGCGGCCCGAGGCGTACCTCGACTCCAACGTCCGCGCGGCGATCTCGACGTTCCACAAGCTCCACGACGTCGACTCGGGCCTCGCGCGACTGCGCCGCGACCTCGGTGACGGGACCTGGCAGCGCCGCTGGGGCCACCTGCGCGACCGTGCCGAGCTCGACCTTGGCTATCGCATCGTGGTCAGCGCGCAGAGCTAGGAACCGTGTCGCCTGACACGTTGTCTCTGTTCTCGCGCTACTTCTGGCTCATTGTCTTTCTGGTCGTCGCTATCAATCTGGGCCTCATGAAGTGGCTTGCGGCTCCGCTCGTGAACAGCCGACGAATAAGCCAGGAGGAACTCGATTCGTTTTGCAGAGGAGCCTTACTTATGGTTGGTGCTTCGGGCCTGGCTTTTGGAGTTCTCCAGGCGTTGAGCGAGAGCCCTGACCCTCTCTGCTTGATGAGGCTTCCGCCGCGTGAGCTCGTGGGCACGATGGCATGGGTTCTTCTCGGCCTCTTGGATGCGTGGCTCTTCGCGTGGTTGTGGACCCGAAATGGGGCTCACCTCATCATCAAGATTGGCCCCGCTTTCATCTGGCCGCTGATGCTTCTTGGCAGGGTCACCCCAACCGTTATTCGGCCGCTGGACCACGAAAGCGCGGTTCCCGGCGACTATCGCGCGATGCTAACCGGGGCCATTGTCATTGCTCAAGGGCTGGGTATCCTCGGCGTTCTTATCCATCCTCAGGGCCTTCCAGGCTGCTGACCGGTCGCGACGGCACGAATGAGGACTCCGCTGGCCACGATGCGGCCGGCTACCGCCGCCGATCTCTCGTTCCTCACCGAGGCCTTCCTGATCTCGCTTCGTGACGCGATTACGGCGGCGCGGGGCTGTTGGGACGAGGTGCTCGAGCGCGCCCAGTTCCACGAGCAGCTCGACATTGGCGGCACGCGCATCATCGTGAGCGCCGGGCGCGAGGTCGGCTTCGTGACGGCCGTCGCCTCTGCAACCGAAGTATTTCTGCACACACTCTGCATCCTGCCCCAGCATCAGGGCCGCGGGATCGGCACGGCCGTGACGCGCGAGGTGATGAGCGGCGCGCGCCGTCGCGGGCTCGCGATCGCGCTCACGGTGCTCAAGACGAATCCAAGCGCGCGCCGGCTGTACGAGCGCCTGGGCTTCGTCGTCGTGGAGGAGCTCGAGCATCACCATCGCCTGCGCCATCCCGGACTCAGCGCGCCGCCGGCGGAGGGATCTCGTTGAAACCGCGATTCGCCGCGACCCAGCGCGCCTACTTCTTTCGAGGGTCGTCTGATCGGTCTCCTTGTCTGCGATGGTGACCGAATCCTATTAATAAGCGGCGTGGGATCGCCCTGCAAGCACTTCCATGATCTGGCGAGTCTTCAGCGCTCCGACAGCCTCCTGGCGTCGAGCGACAGCGCGCCGGGGTCCAGGCCGAGCAGGGCGACGAGACCCGCGAGCAGCGCCAGCGGGAGCTCCACGCCGTGGGGCGCGAAGAAGCCGCCTTTGAGATCGACGAGGACGATCGCGCCCAGCATGTCGAGCGCCAGCAGACCCGCCGCCAGACGCGTCAGAACGCCGAGCACGAGGGCGAGGCCGCCGATCAGCTCGACCGCCGTCACTCCGGTCGCCGTCAGGGCCGGTGCGGGGATGCCGAGCGAGGTGAAGAGCTTGATGGTGCCCTCGAGCCCGAACACCCAGACCTTCTGCCCGCCGTGGGCCGCGAAGATGATGCCGAAGATGACCCGCAGGACGAGCAGCGTCCAGGGGCCCATGCTCGCCCCGCCTAGCCCACGCCGCGGCCGAGGAACGCCCGCGCGTTGTCCTCGCGGATCTTCCGCGCGAGCGCGCCATCGAGCCCCACTTCCGCGAGCGCCCGCACCGGATCGTCGACCCCCATCTTGAACGGATAATCGCTGCCGAGCACGACATGGTCCTCGCCGTAGGTCTCGAGGGCGAAGCGCAGCACCCGGGGCGAGAGCGTGAGGGAATCGACCCAGAAGCGCCCGGCGTACTCGCTCGGCGGCCGCGGGATGGCCGCCCGGCCCGCGGACTGCACGTCCCAGCCGTGGTCGACGCGCGGCAGGATGTACGCGAAGGCGCCGCCGCCGTGGGCCCAGCACCAGCGCAGATCGGGCCAGCGCTCGACGATGCCGCCGTAGACCACGCGGCTCATGGCCAGGGCGGTCTCCAGTGGGAAGCCCACGGCCTGGTTCAGCCGGTGCTTGCGCAGCCGCTCCGGCGCCAGGACCGGCGCCACCGGATGCACGAAGACCGAGACGTCGCGCGCGGCCGCGGCCGCCCACACCTCGACGAGCGACTCGTCGTCGAGATCGCGGCCGTCGACGTTGCTCCCGACCTCGATGCAGCGGATGCCCAGGTCCGTCACCAGGCGCTCGAGCTCTTTCACCGCGAGGGCGGGGGCCTGCAGCGGCAGGGTACCGGCCCCGATGAACCGCGTGGGGTGCGCGGTGACGAGGCGCGCGATGTTGTCGTTCTGGAGCCGGCAGAAGTCCAACGCGCCGGCCGGATCGGCGAAGTAGCAGAACAGGTCCGGGGGCGGGGAGAGCACCTGGCCCGCGATGCCGCAGCGGTCGAGATGCGCGATGCGGCGCAGCGGGTCGAAGGCCTCCGGGCCCAGGGTCCGGTCGAAGGCGTCGCCCACGAAGAACCGGCAGGCGGACGCCGGATCGCCCTCGAGCCGCGGCCAGCGCGCGCCGCCGTGACGGGCGGCGTAGTCGGGCCAGCGGACGGGCAGGACGTGGGTGTGGACGTCGATCGCGCCGGTCGGGGTCACTCCGACAGTCTACGGTAGACTGCCGCCCGTGATCACCCTCGTCGTCAACGCCACCGTGCTGACCATGGATCCGACCCTGCCCGTGGCCGAAGCTCTGGCGGTGAAGGATGGCCGGCTCGTGGAGGTCGGCGGCACCGACGAGATCCTCTGGCTCCGCGAGGACGACTACGAGCTGATCGACCTCGAGGGGCGCACGGTGGTGCCGGGCTTCGTCGATCCGCACAACCATTTCTCGATCGGCGCCCTGGAGACCTTCTGGGCCGATTGCCGGGACGCGACGAGCATCGCGGACCTGCAATCCGCCATGGCCGCCGCGGCCGCGCGGACGCCACCCGGCGAATGGGTGCGCGGGCTCGGCTACGACGCTCGCCGTCTCCGGGAGCGTCGTGACCCGACGCGCGCCGAGCTCGACGAGGCGGTGGCCGACCGTCCGGCGCTGCTCCTGCACTTCAGTCACCATCAGGGCGTGGCGAACTCGCGCGCGCTGGCGGCGGCGGGCGTCACGCGCGCCACGCCCGACCCTCGCGGCGGTGAGATCGGACGTGACCGGAGCGGGGAGCCCACCGGCCTGCTGTACGAGCGCGCGATGAGCGACGCCGAGCGCGGCTCGCGCGAGGGCTGGGAGACCCGCTTCGTGGCGAGCGCGGCGGCGGCGAGCCGCGCGTACGCCGCGCAGGGCATCACCACGATCCAGGACGCGGCGGTCACGCCGGCCATGGCGCGGCGCTACGCGCAGGCCCGCGAGGCGGGCGCGCTCGCCATCGACGTGGTCGAGACGATGGTGGGCTCACGCGGGTGGTTCGACCCGCCGGACGACGCGGCGCCGGGACCGTGGCTGAAGCTCTTCGTCGACGGCGGCTATCGCTGCGCCGTGCGCTTCGAGCGCGACGGGCGTCTGGTGACGCAGGGCTTTCTCTTCTACGAGCGCGGGGAGCTCGCCGCAATCTTGACGTCGGCGTGGCGCGCCGGGCGGCGTGTCGTCTGTCACGCGATCGGGAACGTCGGGCTGGAGACCGCGGCGGGCGCCATCGCGGACGCGCTCGCCGGCGAGCCGGCCGGGCGCGAGCGGGTCCGCATCGACCACGCCATCTTCCTCACGCCCGAGCTCATCGGGCGCATCGCCGACCTCGGCGTGTGGGTGGTGGCGCAGCCGTCGTTCCTGTGGGACGGTGTGACCTCGGCTCCACCGCCGGGCCTGATGCGGCGGCCGTTCCGCAGCGTGGTCGAGGCGGGCATTTCCCAGGCCTTCTCGTCGGACTTTCCCTGCGGCTCCCTGTCGCCGCTCGCCGGGATCGCCGCGGCGGTCGGCCGCCGGACGCGCCACGGCGAGTTGGCCGATGCGGATCAGGCCATCTCCATCCGGCAGGCCCTGGAGGCGTACACGATCGGGGCAGCCCGGGCGGCCGGGCTCGGCCACGATCGGGGCAGCCTGGAAGCGGGCAAGCGCGCCGATTTCCTCGTGTTATCCACCAATCCCCTGCAGTCCCAACCGCACGAATTGGCCGAGGTCCAGGTGCTCCAGACCTGGGTGTCTGGCAAGTTAGTGACGAATAAGGCTTGACCGGCTTCATGAGGGCGTGTTAATTGTCGGCGGCCGGTCCGCCGGTACTTTCGCCCTGCAGAGGTTCGATGGCTCAAGTCATCGGATTCATTGGCCTTGGCATCATGGGACGGCCTATGGCCAAGAACCTCCTGAAGGCGGGTTACCCACTGGTCGTCCACAATCGCAGTCGCCAGGTCGTGGACGAGCTGGTCGGCGCCGGGGCGAAGGCCGCGGCCTCTCCCCGCGAGGTCGTGGGCCAGTGCGAGATCCTCATCACGATGCTCCCGAACTCGCCTGACGTGGAGCTTGTCACGCTGGGCAAGGACGGCATCATCGAGGGCGCCAGGCCCGGCCTGCTCTTCGCCGACATGTCCACCATCTCGCCGATCGTCTCGCAGAAGGTGGGCAAGGCGCTCGAGGCCAGGGGCGTGGCGATGCTCGACGCCCCCGTCTCGGGGGGCGAGAAGGGCGCCATCGACGGCGCGCTGTCGATCATGGTCGGCGGCGACCGGGCGGTGTTCGATCGGCTGTTGCCGGTGTTCCAGGCGATGGGCAAGACCATCACGCACCTGGGCCCGCTCGGCTTCGGCGGCTTCACCAAGCTCGCCAACCAGATCATCGTCGCCCTGAACCTCACCGCGCTCGGCGAGGCGCTCACGCTGGCGCGCAAGGCCGGGCTCGATCGGGAGCTCACCCTCAAGGCGCTGGCCGGCGGGCTCGCCGGCTCGCGGTGCCTGGACCAGAAGACCCCGAACTACGTCGCCGGCACCTACCATCCCGGCTTCAAGATCGACCTGCACTACAAGGATCTCGGACTGATCATGGAGTCGGCGCGCGCGCTCGGCGTGCCCCTGCCGACGACCGCGGTCGTGCAGGAGCTGTTCAACGCGCTCCGGGTCAAGGGGCGCGGGAGCCTCGACCACTCTGCCGTCATCACGCTGCTGGAAGATCTGGCAGGCGTGTCGGCGTGAGGGCGACGGTCGATCGCGCGGGCCTCGACTCCCAGGGACGTTCAGCGAAGATCCAGGTCCGCCGCGTCCGCAAGGGCGATCTCGGCCGGGCCCGCGACGTCCTCGAGCAGACCTTCAGCGACTTCCTCGAGCGGCAGCTGGGCACCCGCCCGCGCCAGCCCTTCGGCGGCGCCCAGTACGTGCACCACCGCTGGCTCATGGAGCCGTGGGGCTGCTTCGTGGCCGAGGAGGACGGTGCCAAGATCGTGGGGATCGCGCTCGGCGCGACGTGGGGCACGCTGGGGCTGATCGGACCCGTCGCGGTGCTGCCGAACTATCAGAACCAGGACATCGGCCAGCAGCTCATCCAGGCCGTGCTCGGATTCTTCGACGAGAACAAGGCCTCGCTGCACGGGCTCGTGACCTACCCGGCCAGCCCGAAGCACCTGGCGCTCTTCCACAAGTCCGGCTTTCGGCCCAAGGCCCTCAGCGCGATCATGAGCCGGCTCGTCGACCGGCGCGAGCCGAGGATCCCTGGGGCCCGTTCGGCGCCGGCGCGCGGCGGCCTGACGACCCGGCGCTTCTCGACGCTCGAGGAGGTCAAGAAGAAGGCGGCCCTCGCGCGCTTCCACCGCATCACCAACGCGATCTGCCGCGGCATGGACAACGGCAAGGAGGTCGAGATCGTCGACGGGCTCGCGCTGGGCGACACCATGCTGCTCGAGCGTGGCCGCGACCTCGTCGGCTTCGCCATCTGCCACACCCCGGGCGTCAGCGAGGCGCCGGCCGGCGCGCTCTACGTCAAGTTCCTGGCCATCGACCCCCCCCAGAAGCGCCCCGAGCACCTCGAGCACTTCGTGGGCGCGCTCGAGGACCTGGCGGCGGAGCTCGGGCTGGCGCGGGTGATCCTGCCGGTCTATTCGCGCTACTGGCTCGCCTACAGTACGCTGATCAAGTGCGGCTACGCGATCGACTTCACGATGATCCGCATGCAGCGCGGAAAGCCGGAGGACTACGAGGACCCGAGCCATCTCGTCCTCGACGACTGGCGGTGAGCCGCCTCGCCCGGCTCGCCCGGGCCTGCGCCCTGGCCCTCGCCGTCGTGCCCGTGCCCGTCGCCGCCCACTCGCTGCTGCTCGGGTCCACGCCCGCCCCTGACGCGGTCGTCGCCACACCGCCCGCGCGGCTGACCCTCCGCTTCAACAACCGCATCGAGAAGCCGCTCTGTCGCGTGCGCCTGATCGAGGCCGGCGGCGCGGCCCGCGAGCTCACGCCGCTCACCGGCGGCCCGGCCGACCAGCTCGCGGCCACCCTGCCGGAGCTTGGCGCCGGCGCCTACCGCGTGGAGTGGCAGGTGCTCTCCACCGACGGTCACGTGGTCACCGGGCGCTTCTCGTTCGCGGTCAAGCGTTAGCATGACGGGGTTCCTCGACGTCGTGCTCCGCGGGCTGCTGCTCGCGTGGGTCTCGCTCGCCGTGGGGGGTGTCGCGTGGGCGCGCCTGGTGTTGCGCGCCGAGCCGGGGACCAAGCCCGATGCGGCCACCCGCGGCGCCCTGCGCGTCGTGGCGGGCGCCGCCGCGCTTGCCGCGCTCACGCAAGCCAGCGTGCTCGCGATCGTCGCCGGCGATCTCGCCCGCAGCGGCCTGCCCGCGGCGGCGGTGATGGAGGCCGGCTTCGCCTTGACCGGTCTCGCGCGCGTCATCGGCGCCGCGAGCCTCGCGGTGCTCGCCTCGCGGCTGGCGCGGCGACCCGCGGGCGCCGTCGCCTGGTGGGCGCTCGCCGGCCTCGCCGTCGCCCTCGTCGCGTCGTCGGCCGCGCTGAGTCACGCGGTCGCCCGGATGCAAGAGCGCGCGTTGCTCCTGGGGCTCGATGCCGCCCACCAGGCGGCCGTCGCGGTGTGGGTGGGCGGCCTGGCCCACCTCACGCTCTACGCGCGGCGCCGGCGGCACGAGCCCGAACCGCGTGATCTGGCCGTGGTCGCGCGGTTCTCGATCGTGGCGACGGCGTCGGTGGCGGTCCTGGCCGCCACCGGCCTGGTGCTCGCCGTGCGGTACGTGGGCGATCCCGGCGCGCTGGTCGGCACCGCCTACGGCGTGATGGTCCTGAGCAAGGTGGTCCTGTTCCTCGCCGCGCTCGGCCTCGCCCTCGCGAACTGGCGTCGCGTGCGCCGCGTCGATTCCGAAATTTCACCGGCCACCCGGCTGGCGCGCTTCGTCGAGGTGGAGCTGGGGCTGGGGCTGACCGTGCTCTTCGCGGCGGCGTCGCTGACCTCCTTGCCGCCCGCCGCCGACGTCGTCGCCGACCGCGCGACCCCGCGCGAGGTGGCGGCGCGCTTGGTGCCGGCGCCGCCGCGGCTCGCCAGCCCTGCGGTGGGCGATCTCATCCGCGCCGCCGATCCGCTGATGGCGCCGGTCGGCGAGCGCCGGCCGATCGAGCGCGCGTGGTCGGAGTACAACCACCACTGGGCGGGGATCTTCGTGCTCGCGATGGGCGCGCTGGCGCTGCTGGAAGCCGCCGGCGTGCGGGCGGCGCGGCCCTGGCCGCTCCTCTTCCTCGGCCTCGGCGCCTTCCTGTTCGCGCGCAACGATCCGCGCGCCTGGCCTCTGGGGCCGGCCGGCTTCTGGGAGAGCATGACGTTGCCCGACGTGCTGCAACACCGGGCCTTCGTGGCGCTCGTGATCGCCTTCGGCGTGTTCGAGTGGATGGTCCGGAGCGGCCGCCTCGCCGTGCGCCCGTGGGGCTACGTCTTCCCGCTGCTCTGCGCGGGCGGAGGCGGCCTGCTCCTCACGCACTCGCACGCGATGTTCAACCTCAAGGACGAGTTCCTGACCGAGGTCACCCACACCCCGATCGCGGTGCTCGGGGTCTTCGCGGGCTGGGGACGCTGGCTGGAGCTGCGCTGGCCCGAGGGCGGCGCGTGGCCGGGCTGGCTCTGGCGCGCGTGCCTGGCGGGCGTCGGCGCGATCCTGCTCGTGTATCGGGAGGGGTGATGATCGCGGGACGGGCGACGGCGGAGGGCACGGCGCGCTATGCGGCGCGGGCGCGCCAGGCGGCGGACGGTCATTTCCGGGACCTCGACGGGCTCGCGGCCCCGAGCCTCGGCGTGGGCACCTACCTCGGGCTCGAGGACGACGCCACCGACGCGCTCTACCAGCAGGCGGTGGACCAGGCCGTCGCGCGCGGGATCTCCGTCATCGACACCGCCATCAACTACCGTCACCAGCGCAGCGAGCGCGCGATCGGCGCCGCGCTGGCCGACCTGCTCGCGCGCCGGGTGGTGGCCCGCGACGAGGTGATCGTCGCCACCAAGGGCGGCTACATCCCCTTCGATCGCGAGGCGCCCGCCGACGCCGGCGCCTACTTCAGCGCGACGTACCTGCGGCCCCGCATCGTCGGCCCCGGGGACGTCGTGGGCGGCTCGCACTGCATGACCCCGCGCTATCTCGCCGATCAGATCGCGCGCAGCCGCGCCAACCTCGGCCTGGCGACGATCGACGTCTACTACGTCCACAACCCCGAGGGGCAGCTCGCCGAGGTCGACGGCGCGGAGTTCACGCGCCGGATCCGCGCCGCCTTCGGGGCGCTCGAGCAGGCGGTGAGCGACGGCGCCATCGCGCGCTACGGGACGGCGACGTGGAACGGCTACCGGCAGCCGCCGGGCGCAGCCGATCTGCTGTCGCTCGAGGCGCTGGTCACCGTCGCGCGCGAGGTCGGCGGGCCCGACCATCACTTCAAGGTGATCCAGCTGCCCTACAACCTCGCCATGCCCGAGGCGTTCGTGCGCGCCAACCAGCGGGTGGGCGACGAGACGGTCTCGGCGCTGGAGGCGGCGCGCCGGCTCGGGGTCTACGTGATGGCCTCGGCCTCGGTCTACCAGGGTCAGCTCACGCGCAACCTGCCGCCGGTGATCGCCGAGTTCCTGCCCGGGCTGGCCACCAACGCCCAGCGGGCCCTGCAGTTCGTGCGCTCCACGCCCGGGGTCGGCACCGCACTGGTGGGCATGAAGTCGGTGGCGCACGTCGAGGAGAACGCGCGCGTCGCCGCCACCGCGCCCATCCCGTGGAGCGACTTCCAGCGGCTGTTCAGCGAAGCCTGAGACCCGCTTGCCTGACGGGCAGGCCTCGGGTACGGTGAGCGCGTGATCCGACGCATTCATCACGTCGCCATCGTGGTGAGTCGCCTGGCCGAAGCGTACCGCTTCTACCGCGACACGCTCGGCCTGCCGCTGCGGCGCGAGGCCGAGCTGCGCGACCAGGGCGTTCGCGCCGCGCTGCTCGCCGCCGGCGACAGCGAGATCGAGCTGCTGGAGCCGCTGGCGCCCGACTCCGGCGTGGGCCGCTTCCTCGCCAAGCGCGGGGAGGGCCTGCATCACCTCTGCTTCGAGACGCCGGACGTCGACGGCACGCTGGCGCGTCTCCGGGACTCCGGCGTCGAGGTGCTCGACGCCGCGCCCAGGCCCGGGCTCGCCGGCCGCATCGCCTTCCTGCACCCGCGCGCGTGCGCCGGCATCCTGACCGAGCTGGCGACGCCCCCGCCCGGGGACGAGCCGCCGGCATCGTCGTCGCTCCAGCTCAAGCGCCTGGTGATCGGGGCCCGCGAGCCGCGGCCGACGGCGGCGCGCCTCCAGGCGCTCTTCGGTCTCTCGGAGGTCGCGATGAACGGCGGGCCGCGGATCATGCTCGGGGTGGCCCGCGGCAGCCTGCTCGTGGTGCCCGCCGACGAGGTCGGCGGGCACGAGGGGCTGGTGGCGCTCTCGCTGGTGGCCGAGGACTTCCCGACGCTCATGGCCGCCTTCGACCGCGACGGCACCAGGCTCCTGCGCGGCACCGGCGAGGTCACCATCGAGCCGGAGGCCAGCCACGGCGTGCACCTGCACATCACCCGGTACTGGTAGAGCCCCCGTGATGGCGCGAGCGGCACGGCTCGTCATGGCCGCGCTCGCGGTGGCGCTGGTCGCGGCGATGGCAGCGCTGTCCGAGAAGCTGCCCGCCGCATGTGGCCGCGCTACATGGCGCACCCGTCGTACGTGAAGGGCTTCAAGCAGATCGACGGCTACTCCTTGCCGCCGACGTCCTCCTCCTTCAAGCCGGCGATCGGCACGAAGAGCGGCTGGCCGTGCTTCTCCACGCCGTACGTCCTGACGACGGCCTGGGTCTCCGGCGCGAGCATGAAGTCGGCGAAGGCCTTGCCGCCCGCGGTGTTCACGCGCGGGCCGTTGGCCGGGTTGACCTCGAGGACGGCGTAGATGTTCAGCAGAGGCTTGTCGCCTTCGAGCAGGACCGGCAGCCGGATCCGGTTCCTGAAGGCCAGGTAGGTCCCGCGGTCGGTGAGGGTGTAGGCCCGGCGGTCGTCCGCGAGCGTCAGCGTGGGGCCCATGCCCTGGCCCGCCTCGATGTACCAACCGTCTCCCGGGTCCACGCCCGCCGATTTCCAGAGTGACTGCTCGAGCAGGTGCGTCCCGGAGTTGTCGCCCCGGGAGACGAAGCGCGAGCGGCTCGACGCGATCGCGCGCATCGCGTCGGCGGCCTTCTTGGTGCCCCTGATCTTCGCGGGGTCCTCCGGCGGGCCGACGAGGACGAAGTCGTTGTACATCACGAGCCGGCGGTTGAGAAGCCTGCCCTCCGCCACGTACTTCTTCTCGAGGCCGGGCGCGTGGGCGAGCACCACGTCGGCCTCGCCGCGCGCGGCGAGGGCGAGCGCCTGCCCGGTGCCGACGGCGATCGGCTTGACCGTGTAGCCCGAGCGCTTCTCGAACATCGGCACGAGGACGTCGAGCAGACCGGAATCCTGCGTGCTCGTGGTGGTGGAGAGGATGACCGCGCGCGGCGCAACGGCGAGCGAGAGCGCCGGCGCGGTCAGCGCGAGCGCGGCGACGACGCCGAGGAGCCGGGCCAGCATGCGGAAAGCGTAGCACCACGGCAGACCGGCCAGAACGGGACTCGGCATACGGATGGTCGATCCTCATTCACGAACCAACCCGTCCCCTGTCCGCTACCAGACCGTCCCGCCTGAGGAGCTCAGGTGCACGCCGAGCACCCAATCGTCGATGCCGTTCAACTTCTCAGCATTTGCCGACCTTCGAGCACCGACTGCCCCGCCTCGGTCAGCGCCACAGTGCACCCGCGCATCGTGTCGCAATCCCCGGTGAAGGCGACGAGCGGGTGAGCGAGCGCTGGATCACCCAGGCGGCGCAGCCGTGAGAAGAGATACCCATCACCGACCATGGTGATCCGGGTAGCGGTCGAGCAGCCGTCGCAGAGGAAAGCAGAGCGAGTAACCGAATGGGATCCGGGCATGTTATCGCCTCCCAGGTGCGCTCGAGATCCAAGACCGCGTCGACCGAGAGAGCCTCTCGCGGTGGATGCTGTTTGAGCTGCTCGGGGTCCAGAAGAGCCAGCCCCCAGGCGTCGAGATCGGGCTTCCGCACCCGTGTGAATTGGACCGCGCCGAGGCGGACTGGATCAGCGCCAATCAACCTCAGGAGCCGAGGCATCGAAGCGAAGAGGAACCAGTACTCCTCTCGCACCGACCTCCACTGCTCGAGGGAGTGAAACGAGGGCAGCGGCCCACAGGACAAGTCGTCGTGGCTGACGAGGAGATCGTCTGCGCCAAGGGTGAGCGCCCGCATCAAACAGCCACCGGCTGACGCGCTGTGTATGACGTGAAGCTCGTGAGGCATCAAGGACGTGTTTCGTGCGCGGCGTGGGCGCGCCGTGGCGGCCGCTCAGAACGCGTCGGGGGCGGCGGCGATGCGGTCGAGGTTGGCGCGGGTGTAGGAGCCCAGGCTCCGGAAGTCCAGGTCGGCGTAGTTCTTGATCCAGCGCAGCGCGATCCGCTGCGCCTTGCGGTAGCGCGTCTCGGCCTCACGGTAGGGGGCGTCGTCCTTCACGGCGGCGCGCAGGCGCGCGAGGATGTCGTCGGTCTCCTCGGCGATGAGCCGCTTGACGAGGGTGAAGTCGTGCACGGCCTCGGGCCCCTCGGTGGTCTTCGCGCGGTGGCGGATGCGCTGGGCGATCTGGGCGACGGACATCCGGCCGGTGGCGAGATCCTCCATCAGCGCGGGGTGCACGCCGGGCTTGCCCGCCAGGCTGTCGATGCCCTTGGCCCCGCGGCCGTTGAGCCAGCCCTCGAGGTACTCCACGACCATGCGCGCGTTGCGCCGCGTGCCCTCGAGGGTGACGGGCCCCTTCGGCACCTCGATACGCACGGGGTAGCTCTCGGGGTCGGCCATGGCCGCCGTCGGCGCCCAGCCCGAGGCGATCAGCTGCTTGAACGGGTCGGCCGCGGTCTTCATGTGGAAGATGTGCGCGACCCAGGCGCGGATGAAGCCCTGGCGCGCCTCCCACTCCTTGTCGGCGCGGATGGCCTCGCCGGCGACCCGGTTGACCTCGGGGTCGCTGCTCGGCAACGCCGTCGCCATGCCGCCGATGGGCACCGCGCCGCGCTTGAGGCAGATGGCGACCAGGCGGCGGAAGATGTCGGCCAGGAACGGCGTGGTCTTGATGTCGACCCCGAAGCGGTCCGGCCAGACCGACGCCGGATCCGCCATCACGTACTCGAAGATGCTCGCCTTGAGGTCCCAGCGCGCCGCGTTGAGCCCGGCCGCGTACGGGCCGAGCTCCCAGAGCATCTCCTCCATCGCGTAGACGCACGGCAGGGACTCGACGAGCACGACGGCGCGGATCACCGCCTCACGCAGGAAGGGCAGGGCCTCGCGGCTGGCGTCGAAGAGGTCGCGGTACCAGCGCGCCTCGGCGGCGGCCTCGAGCTTCGGCAGGTAGAAGTAGATGCCCTGGCCGCGCTCGGCCTGGGCGCGGCCGGCGTAGAACAGGGTGAGCGCGGTGCCGAGGAGGGCGGCGTTGACCGGCGCGCCGTCCACGGTGACGTCGGGCTCGTCCAGGTGCATGCCGCGCTCGCGGTGCATGAAGAACGGCAGCTCGCCCTCGGCGATCTTGTAGGAGCGGTTGCGCTCGCGGTCCACGAACGACAGCTCGCGGTGCACGGCGGCCAGCCGGTTGTGGGCGGCGCGCACGGTGTCGACGAGGCGGTGGCCGCCCGAGTCCTCGTCGTCGTCGAGATCGCCCGCGGCCCGTTCGCCCTCGGGGCCGGGGTTGAGCGCGTTGATGAACATGCTCGTGATCGAGCACGGCCCGGAGATCTCGATGCCCGGCGTACGCAGATCGTCCGGCACCGGCGGCACGCGCCAGGTGCCCGTGGTCGCGGCGCTGCGCGGGGCGTGGGCGGGCGGCGTGCCCTGGAGGGCCTGCGCGAGCATCGCCGCGCGCTGGGCGCGCAGGTCGTTGGCGCGCGGGGTGAGGCGCTCGTGGAGGGCGACGAGGTAGTCGCAGAACGCGGGGGTGAACAGCGCGGCGGCCCCCTCGACGGACGCGAAGCGAACGCGGGCGCGGGAGGCGGTCGGGCTCATGGCAGGCGTCTTTTCGCATGGCGACCCCGGCGTGTCAATGGCAGAATCGCTCCGAGCGAATCGCGCTTTCGAGGGGCGCCGCAGCTTTGCTGCGGCGTCTCCGACCGTTGGGGGGCTTGGGGGGCGCCCGGAGCCCCCATCCGGGAGGTCAGCGATGCCCACGGTGCTGTTCACGGTGAAGGCGACGATCCCCAAGGACCAGGAAGCGGCGTTCAACCGCTGGTACAACGAGGAGCACTGCCCGCAGTTCCTGCGCTTCAAGGGCGCGGTGAGTGCGCGGCGCTACCGCGCGATCATGCCCGAGGACCGGTTCCAGTACATCGCCGTCTACGAGCTGCAGGACGAGGCGACCTTCCACCGGCTCATGGAGTCGGAGGACTTCAAGGCCCTCAAGGCCGACTACGACGCGCACTTCGCGGTGAGCGAGCGCTCGCGCGCGGCGTACGTGCAGGTCTGGCCGTAGCCGCTCCGCGCCGCTTTCGCGGGCTGGGCAAGGGGCGCAAGACCCGCCGCACGCTGGAGCGCGGCGGCCGCGGCCCCGCGCGCCGGCTCAACGAGGCGCTCGGCGCGTGGCCGGGCGTGCGCATCACGCCCATGTTCGGGCGCTGGGGTTACTTCGTGGGCGACCGCCTGTTCGCGACGTTCCCGCTGCACGAGAAGGAGCGCGATCTCTGGCTCCGCCTCGGCGCGCGGGACCAGGCCCGCGCGCTGGCGGTGCCGGGGGTGCGGCCGCACCGGCGCTTCGCACGGCGCGGCTGGATCGAGATCGACGTCAACGAGCCCGCCGACCTGGGCCACGCGCTGCGCTGGCTCCGGCGCGCGCACGCCGAGGTGTCCGCGCACCCCGGAGAGGACGAGAGCTCCTGATCCACGGGCTGTGCTCCGGCGCGGTGGTCAGGATCGGGCGGCGCGCGCGATCTCCGGCGCGGGGCCGGCGGCGCGCGCCCGCCGCTCGATGCCCGCGATGTCGACGAGCGGCACGAGGGCCCATGCCAGCGCGGTCATCGCCGCCGACACGATGACGAGGGGGCCATAGCCGAGCCAGTCGTAGAGATAGCCGCCCGTGACCTGCGAGCCCTGGGCGCCGAGGTTGTAGACCGCCATCAGCAGGGCGAAGAACGTCCCCTCCGCGTGCTTGGGGCACGCCTTGGCCGCGAGGTCGAGGAAGGCAAGCTGGGTGATCATCGCGATGCCGCCGAACAGCGTGTCGATGATCAGCGCGGAGGCCCGGTCGCGATAGAAGAGGTACATCAGCGTGCCGGCGATGGCGACGCCGATCGCGCCGGCGATGAGGCGCGTCAGGGAGACCTTGCGCGACAGCGGCGCGTAGAGGGCCGCGCCCACGATGGCCGCGCCCGCTCCGAGCGAGCCGAGCAGGCCGATGAACTGCTGGCTGAACTTGAGCGTGTCGGTCTGGTAGTAGAAGAGCGGGATCCCGATCGACGGGCTGAAGGTCCAGAAGAAGATGAACCCCGCCACCACCCAGACGTTTCGCTCGCGGAGGGCCGACCGAATGCCCCGCATCGTCGCGCGCAGCTCCTCGCGCGAAGACTTCGCCGGGGGCTCGTGGATGAACGCGGCCCCCATCACGAGCGCGAGGAAGGGGAACAGGGCGCCGACGAGAAAGCCGGAGCCCAGATCCCGCCGCTCGGCGAAGTAGCCGCCGATGACGCCGACGAGGATGGTCGCGACGTTGATCGCCGCCCACTGGACGGCCTGGAAAGGGCCGGTGAGCCCGAGGGGCTTGCCGTTCTCGACCATCATCGCGTCCGTGAGCACGTCGGTGAAGGCGATGCCCAGGCCCATGACGGTGAGGAAGAGCGCGAGACCCCAGTACGTCGGTGCGCCCATGGCCGCCAGGACCAGGCCGGCGGCGGTCGCGAGCCCGCACGTCAGCAGGAAGTAGCTCTTCCGCCGGCGCCCGAACAGCGGCACCGAATCCGAGAGCAGGCCGTAGGCGGGCTTGATGACCCACGGGATCAGCGTGATCCATCCGAACGTCGCGACCTGGGAGGCCGACAGCCCGAGGCGCTCCTTGAGCGTGAGGGTGAGCGTCTGATCGGAGACGTGGTACATGCCCTGGGAGAAGTAGACGACGGCGAAGAGGATCGCCAGGCGCTGGGCGTCCGGGTTCTGGAACGGGTGCAGGGCCTTGAGGCGGGCGAGCATCTCGGGGCGCCATCATACTAGAATGGCGGCGATGCGCTCGGTGTGTCCGCACGATTGCCCGTCGTGCTGCTCCCTCGAGGTCAGCGTCGAGAACGGACGGATCACCACCGTCGTCGGTGACCCGCACCATCCCTTCACCCGCGGGGTGATCTGCGGCAAGGTCCACGCCTACGCCGAGCGCGTGCACTCGCCGCTGCGCGTGCGCGAGCCGCTGCGCCGCGTCGGGCCAAAGGGGGCGGGCGTCTTCGAATCGGCCTCGTGGGACGACGCCGTGGCGGAGATCGCGCGGCGCTGGCGCGGCATCATCGCCGCGCACGGCGGCGAGGCCATCCTGCCCTTCTCCTACGCGGGCACGATGGGCCAGGTGCAGTTTCACGCCGGCCACCCGCTCTTTCACGCGCTCGGCGCCAGCCTCCTGGACCGCACCATCTGCGTGACCACCGCGTATGCCGGCTGGAAGGCCACCGTGGGCGCCGTCACGGGCAACGACTCCGAGCAGATGGTGGGGGCCGACCTGATCGTGCTCTGGGGCATCAACGCCGCCTACTCGACGATCAACGTGATGACGCTGGTGAAGGCCGCGCGGGCGCGCGGCGCCCGGGTCATGTGCATCGACCCCTACCGGACGCCGACGGCGGCCGGCGCCGACGAGCACCTGATGGTGCGACCGGGCACCGACGGCGCGCTGGCCCTGGCCGTCATGCACGTGCTGATCGGCGAGGGGCTCGTGGATCGCGACTACGTCGATCGCGCGACGGTCGGCTTCGAGGCGCTGGCCGAGCACGTGAAGGCCTGGCCGCCCGAGCGCGCGGCGGCCATCTGCGGCCTGCCCGCCGAGCGCATCGTCACCTTCGCCCGGCGCTACGGCGCCTCGCCGCGCACGTTCATCCGCATCGGGATCGGGCTCTCCCGCCACGACAACGGCGGCATGACGTGCCGCACGCTGGCGTGCCTGCCCGCGCTGACCGGCGCCTACGCCGATCCGCACGGCGGCGCCCTGCTCTCCACCGGCGGCGCCTTCGGCCTCGGTTTCGCCGCGCTGGAGCGCCCCGATCTGATGCCGATGCCGGCTCCGCGCATCGTCAACATGATCCAGCTCGGGCGCGCGCTGACCGATCCGGCGATGGCGCCGCCGGTCAAGGGCCTGTACGTGTACAACTCCAATCCCGCCGCCGTCTGCCCCGACCAGAACGTCGTGCTGCGGGGCCTGGCGCGCGAGGATCTCTTCACCGTCGTCCACGAGCAGGTGCTGACCGACACGACGCGCTGGGCCGACATCGTGCTGCCGGCCACGACGTCCATG
Organism: Candidatus Rokuibacteriota bacterium; assembly: GCA_016200085.1. GTDB lineage: Bacteria > Methylomirabilota > Methylomirabilia > Rokubacteriales > CSP1-6 > JACQFL01. Next base: position 26,527 of record JACQFL010000038.1, read on the forward strand.
GAGCACGAGGACCTCTACCGCTCCTTCGGCCACCTGTACCTGCAGCTGGCGGAGCCGGTGCTGCCGCCGCAGGGACAGGCGCGCTCGAACTGGGAGACCTTCGGGCTCCTCGCCCGCGCGATGGGCGTGGCGGGCGAGGCGTACGCGAAGCCGGTGGGGCAGGTGATCGACGAGGCGCTGGCCGCGGGCGACGAGACCGTGCGCGGCATCACGTACGACCAGCTCGCCCGCGAGCGCTCGGTGCGCATCAACGTGCCGCGCCCGTACCTGCCCTTCGCCCACGGCGCGCCCACGCCGTCGGGGAAGGTCGAGCTCTACTCGGAGGCGCTGGCGACGGCCGGGCTACCTGCCCTGCCGACGTGGATGCCGCTCCTCGAGGGCCCCGACGACGTGGAGCGCGCGCGGCGCTATCCGCTGCAGTGCATCGTGCCGCCCAACCGCTTCTTCCTGAACTCGTCCTTCAGCCAGTCGGACCTGCTGCGCAGCCGCCAGAAGACGCCGACGGTGATGCTGGCCGCCGAGGACGCCGCCGCGCGGGGCGTGCGCGACGGCGACGAGGTGCGCGTGTTCAACGACCGCGGCGCCGCGCGCTTCACCGCGCGCATCACCGACGCCACGCGCCCGGGGGTCGCCGTCATCGAGGGAATCTGGTGGCACCGCTTCCACCCTGGCGGCGCCGGCGTCAACGTGCTGACGAGCGATCGCACCGCCGACATGGGCGGCGGCCCCGCGTTGCACTCCAACCTGGTGGAGATCGCGGCCGCGCGGCACCGATCACCTGCCTGACCGAAGCGCCGGAGCGATCGCGGCTCGATGCCGCGAAGCTCCTGATGCCGCGACGTCTGCAGCGCGCGCGCCGCGGCGAGGATCTCGTCCCCGCCGGGAAGCCTGGTCACGTCGCCGAGATCCTTCCCCTCGATGTGCGTCCGGCGACGGTTCCTTCCCGGTTGACCGCCGGCCACGCGAAGCTCGGCGCCTTGTCGCCGGGGCCGATGCTCACGGGAGCGTCCGCGCTCTCACGAGAGCACCAGCATCGGAGGTCACCGTGGCTCCCCCGAACTCGACGCGAAGCGGGGGATCGAGCGTGAGGCGAATCGGACCAGATGCTGGGTCACCCACTGAATGATGCCCTCCGCGCCAGCGGGGCATCGCAGACTCCCCGCATTTCTCGCGGGCGTTGAGCGATCATGGCCTGGTCCGTTCACCTCTCAAAACTAAAACGTGCGCTAATGCGTTTCCACGGGCGTCTGGGCGCGCTCGGCGGTGCGGCGGAGACGGCGGGCGGCGCGCATCTGCTCGACCATCCGCAGGAGGACGGGCAGTACGACCAGGGAGGCGACCAGGCTGGTCGCCGAGCCGAGGGTCAGGAGCAGGCCGAGCCCGAAGATCCCCCGGTGGTCCGCGAGGAGCAGGCTGCCGAAGCCGGCGATCGTGCTGAGACCGGCCACGAGCACGCCCATCACCGTGCTGCGCGCGATGAGCGGGCCGCCGAGGTCCTGGCCCTCCATGAAGCGGAGCACGACGTTCAGGCCGTACTCGGCGGCGGCGCCCAGGATGAGCGGCAGCGCGAAGATGTTGCCGAGGTTGAACTTCAAGCCGACGAAGTACATGAGCCCCACCGTCCAGATCATCCCGAGCGCCAGGGGCAGCAGCGCCAGGGACGTCTCGCGGAGCCGGCGGAGCATCAGCCACGTGATCACCGTGACGAGCAGGACGGCGTAGACCGTGCCCTGCTTGGCCCCGCGCTCCATGAGGCGGATGGCCTCGAAGGTGATGATCGGCGTGCCGGTGACGTCGGGATCCACCGAGCGCAGCTCCCGCACGAACCTCGCGGCGGCGTCCCGGTCCCAGATGTTGATGGCCGGATGGATCTGGAGCAGGAAGCGCCCCTGCTTGCTGATGAACTTCTGGCGGATCTCGCCCGGCACGTCGGTGAGACCGACCGGGCGCGGGTTCAAGTTGTTCTGCAGCCGCTGGAAGCTGCGCAGGAAGTCCCGGTAGAGCTGATACTGCAGCAGCCCGAGGGAGGCCTCGCTGGTGTCACGGTCGTTGCGCTCGAGCTTGGCGAGCAGGCGCCGGATCTCGGCGGCCACCGCGCCGACCTTGCCCTTGGCCTCTCCGGGGGGCGCCTCGGTGGCCGCGATGTTGATGCGCCGGCCGAGGGTCTCGAGCGCGCTGGTGAGGCGGTCGAGGTCGAGGGGAAGCGGCCGCGCGATGCGCACCGGGGCCACGATCGCCGCGAAGTCGCCGATGATCTTCCGCTTCCCCGCCTGGTCCTGCGGGATGAGAAGCAGCGCCGAGTCGACTTCCGAGACGCTTCCCAGCGCGGCGAAGGCGTCGTGCTTGCGCTTGAGCTCCTCGAGGGAGTCGGCGGAGGCGAGGGCGGAGAACCCCGAGCGATGCGCCGTCTCGAGGATGCGCCTTTCCCAGACCACCGACTCGGTGCCCTTGGCCTGCAAGTTGAGCAGGTTGTAGTCGAAGCCGACGTGCGCCAGTCCGTAGGCCGACACCACGGTGAGGACGGTCGCCAGCGCGAGCACGGTCCTGGGATAGCGGACGATGTGGTCGACGAGGGGCACGTGGATGCGCTCGAGGGCCATCGCGCGGGGGATGGTGGTCTCCGGCCGCCCCGCGTGGCGCCGGTCGATGAGCGTGAGTGCGGCCGGGAAGATGGTCATCATGGCGAGCCAGCAGAGGAGGATCGCGCTGCCCGCGATGAAGCCCAGCTCCTGGAGCCCGCGGAAATCGGTCAACATCAGGACGTAGAACGTTCCCGCCGCCGTCACCGCGCCGAGGAGCATGCCGCGGCCGCTGCGCCCGGCCGTGATCGCCATCGCCTCGGAGAGGTTGCGGCCGAGGAACAGCTCCTCCTCGTAACGGAACAGGTAGTAGATGCCGTAGTCGATGCCGAGCCCGATGACGATGGAGATGAACATCACCGAGAAGAGCGAGAGGTGGCCGACCACGAGGGTGGCCAGCCCGATGGCCCAGCAGAGGCTGACCGCGAGCAGGAACAGCATGACCACCGGCTTGCCCACGCGCAGGAAGGCGACGAGCAGGAGCCCCAGGGTCAGGGCGAAGGCGAGGAACGTCGCCGACTGGCTGTCGCGGAAGGCGGCCACCATCTCGTCGTTCGACAGCGCGGGCTTGCCGGTGACCCCGACCCGCACCTCGGGGAAGTCGCGCTTGAGGAGAGCGATGACGCCGCGCACGCCCTCGATGGCCTCGCGATTGTCGGTGAAGCTCTTGTCCTTGCTGATCGCCTCCGCGAGGATGAAGAGGATCTTCTGGTCGTCGGAGAGGAAGTAGCCGCCCTCGTCGCCGCCGGTGACCGAGAACAGCGAGCCGAACGGCGAGCGGTAGGGCAGGGGGCGGTCGAGCCGCGCCGACATCTGGGTGACGAGGTCCTCGATGAACGTCAGGTCGTGGCGGTTCTTGCCGCCGGTGTCGAGGCCGAGGTCGAGGAAGGCGCCGGCAAAGCCGGAGGCGACCTGGGTGCCGAGGCCGTCCACCAGCTGATCGAGGGTGGGGCGGGCCGCGAACGACTCGAGGAACTCCTGGTAGTCGAAGATCCGATCGCGGATCTCGACGAGCTTTTCCCGGGAGAGATAGAGCAGCGCTCGGCCCTCGAACTGCTTCGGGTCGATCCGGTAGGTGATGCGGGCCAGCGCGGCGTTGGTCGCGCGGAGCTCCTTGACCAGCCGGTTGGCGTAGACCTTCGCCTCCTGCGGCGAGGGCGCCTCGACGGCGATGATGACGTCGTCGAGCTGGCCGAACTCCCGGTCGTACTCCCCGTACCGCTCGATGTAGCTCAGGCCCCTGGGCATGAGCGCGCGGGTCGAGGTCGCGAAGGTCAGCGCGCTGAGGGTGTACCAGACGCCGAGGGCGGCGAGCGCGCAGCCGAGGGTGACGGTGAGGCCAGGACGCGCGCACGCGGCCTGCACCAGCCGCCGCAGGAGGCGTCCGGTCCGGGACGCGAGGGCCAACTACTCTTCGCCGGAGATGAACCGCTCGAGCCGCTGGCGGGCGGCGTCGTCGGGCCACTGCTCGGGCGGCGACTTCATCAGGTACGCCGAGGGTGCGAACAGCGCGCCCTTGATGCCCCGGTCGAGCGCGATCTTGCAGCACCGGATGGCGTCGATGACCACGCCGGCGGAATTCGGCGAATCCCAGACCTCCAGCTTCAGCTCCACGTTGACCGGCTGGTCGCCGAAGCCGCGGCCTTCCAGCCGGATGTGCGCCCACTTGCGATCCTTCAGCCACGGCACGTAGTCGCTCGGGCCGATGTGGACGTCGTCCGTCCCGAGGTCGTGGCCGAGCTGCGAGCGCACGGAGTCGGTCTTGGAGATCTTCTTCGAGACGAGCCGCTCCCGCTCGAGCATGTTGTAGAAGTCGGTGTTGCCTCCGAAGTTGAGCTGGCTGGTGTGCTCGAGCCGCACGCCGCGATCCATGAAGAGCTTGGTGAGCACCCGGTGCACGATGGTGGCGCCCACCTGCGACTTCACGTCGTCGCCGACCACGGGCAGGCCCCGCTCCTCGAAGCGCCGCCGCCAGTACGCCTCCCGCGCGATGAAGACGGGGATGCAGTTGACGAAGGCGCAGCCGGCCTCCAGCACCTGCTCGACGTACCACTTGGTGGCCATCTCGCTGCCCACGGGCAGGTAGTTCACCACCACCTGGGTGCCCGTGTCGCGCAGGATGCCCACGATGTCGGCGGTCGAGCCGGGCGCCTTGTGGATCACCTGCGAGAGGTACGTGCCGAGGCCGTCGTGGGTCATGCCGCGGGAAACGGGCACGCCGAGGAGGGGGACGTCCGCGAACTTCACCGTGTTGTTGGGCTCGCGGAAGATCGCCTCGGACAGATCCGCACCGACCTTGCGCTCGTCGACGTCGAAGGCCGCGGAGAACTCGATGTCGCGCACGTGATAGCCGCCCAGGCGGGGATGCATGAGCCCGGGGATGAAGCCGTCGTCGGCCGCGTCACGGTAGTACTGGATGCCCTGCACGAGCGACGAGGCACAGTTGCCCACGCCGATGATGGCGACTCGAACGGCTCCCACGGGGCCTCCCCTCGCCGGCGTGACCCGACCGGCAGGACCTGACGACGGTGCGTTGCGCTCCGAAAAACGCCGCCAGTGTAACATACCGCTCCGTGAGCGACGAGATCGCGCACGCCCTCGGGGCGATCGACGCGGCGGCGGTGCAGCGCGAGTACTGGCGCCAGAACGAGTTCGTGATGCTGCGCGACTGTCTGCCCCCGGCGCTGGTGGCGCGCATGGTCGCCGAGGTCGACGCCGTCCGTCCCGCCGCGCACCGCAGCTACATCCCGCGGCACAAGAAGGGCGGCAGCGTGAGCTATCACACCCTCGCCGGCCGCGCGCCCGCCATCCTCGCGCTCTACCGTTCGCCGGCGTTCCTGGCCTTCCTGCGCGGGGTCACGCGCGCGCCCGTGGGCGAGTGTCCCGAGCACGACCCGCATCGCTGTGCGCTCTACTTCTACACCGAACCCGGCGATCACATCGGCTTCCACTACGACACGTCGTACTACCGCGGCGCGCGCTACACGGTGCTGGTGGGGCTGATCGAGCGCTCGTCGAGCCGGCTCCTCTGCCAGCCCTACAAGCGCGTGCCCGGGCACCCGCCGGAGGAGCTCGCGCTGCGCACGGAGCCGGGCACGCTCGTGCTCTTCAACGGCAACACGCTCTGGCATGCCATCACGCCGCTCGGCGACGGGGAGGAGCGCGTCAGCCTCACCATGGAGTACGTCACCGACGGCTCGATGTCGCCGGGCAAGCGGTTCGTGTCCAACATGAAGGATGCGATCGCCTACTTCGGCTTCTCCGCGGTCTTCCGCGGGGCGCGCTCGCGCTAGCCCTTCCTCCCCCAGACGTCGTTCGTCTTCGCGGAGCGACGTCACGGGGGTCCTGGCGGGGAGTGAGGCTGGCCGCCGTCCTCGCTTTCAGACTTCGATGGTCAATCGCAGGTCGAAGACATCACGCGGCCATCCAAGAGGTCACCGCGCTGCGGGCGGCGGCCAGCCTCACTCCCGCCACCCCCGCCGTGAGGTTGGTCTCGCGGGCTCGAACGCGTTGTGGACGGGTGCTAGCGGGACAGGGCCCCGTGCACCAGGCGGAGGAGCCAGTAGGTGTTGGAGCCGAGGGCGAGGACCACCAGGAGAGCGGGAAGGGCGGCGGGCGACAGGGTCAGGCCGAGGACGAACAGGATCAGCAAGGCGTAGAAACCGTCGCGGGTGCCGAGGGCGTGGAGGACGCTCCCCGCGGCGCCGGAGGCGGGCGGCGCGAGCTTGGCGGCGAGGGCGCTGGCGATGACGCCCAGGGTGCCCGCGATGCCGACGAGCGTCGCGGGAGCCCACGTGATGGACACGGTGATGGCCATGGCGAGGACGAGGAGGGCGTGGACGATGGTGTCGTTGAGGACGTCGAGCCAGGCGCCGAGTGCGGACTCGGCGAGCGCGAGCCGCGCCACTTCGCCGTCGGTGTGATCGAGCACGACGGAGGCGGCGTAGAGGGCGAGGCCGACGAGAGCGGTGACTGGCGTCGCGTGCCAGAAGCACGCGGCGGCGATGCTGCCGATGCCCAGGCTGGCCAGGCTCACGACGTTCGGGGCCACTCCCCAGGCGATGGCCAGCCGGCTGAGGGGACGCGACAGCCGCCGGTGGAAGGCGCGGTCCAGGGAGGTGTCGATCGCGCTGCGACCAAGGTGTGCCGTGAGCGCCTCCTCGCCGGGCGTGCGCGCGTACCATCCCTCGGTGGCCACGCGCACGACCTCGAGGGATTTCAGGGCTCGCGTGAGGTCGTCGCCGACGGGCAACCCGACGGCGAGCGCGGGGCCGAGGTCGGCGACGAGGGCCGCGGGCGCCAGGACGATGGGGGCGGCGTGCTCTTCGGACGCCACGAGCACGGCCGGCGCCCGCGCCGCCAGCAGGCGGGCGATCGCGGCCGGCGGCGCGAGCGCGGCCGCCGGCATCAGGAGCGCGGAACCGTCGGGCGGGGCGGCGTCGTCGCCGAGCCAGCGGACCCGAGCGGCGATCGCGGGGCGTGACGCCAGCGCGCGCTCGAGGGCCGGGCGCTTCAGCATGGCGGGGACGAAGACCTCGCTGGCGCCGGCCCGGACCGCGGCGGCGAGCGCGCGAAAGGCGAGCGTGAAGCCGAGCACGGGCGTGGAAGCGGCGGCGCGATCCTCGGGATCCGCGAGGTAGAGGATCGCGCGGCGGATCACGCGCCGTCCAGGCGGATCACGGCCGGCAGCACCTCGTCCCGTGCGCGGCGCAGGTCTTCCGCGTAGTCGATCTCCGTCCAGGGCAGGCCCGTCACGTCGACCCAGCCGACGCGCCGCTGGCCGACCAGCAGGTGAAGGGCGTCCTCGTACTCGTTGAGCCCGCCCGTCCCGGCGGCCACCTGCGCGAGATTGCGCACGACGTCGCCCGCCGCGTCGGCGCCGCACTTGAAGAAGCCCACGCCCTCCCCGACGGCCTCCCACGAGTCCGGCACGACCTTCTTGCCGAGCGCGATCACGTCCGCGCCGCGGGTGTAGACCTTGACCTCCTCGCCCGTGTCGTGGAAGCCACGGTCGACGAGGAACGCGCTGGCCGCCGGCGCCGCGAGCAGGCGGCGCAGGAAGGTCCGGGGGAACAGCACGTCGGCGTCCATGACCAGGGCGCCGCCCTCCAGGTGGGCGCGCGCGGCGTGGAGCGACAGCGCCGAGCCGGCCGTGTACGCGTCGTTGTCGACGTAGCGCACCGGCATCCCGTTCCAGGCCCCGCCGGCGAGCGCGCGCACCTGCTCGGCGCAGTGACCCACCACGAGCACGGCTTCCGGCACACCCGCGGCGGCCAGGGCGTCGAGCATCCGGGCCAGGAGCGGCCGCCCGCCCACGGGCAGCAGGCACTTGTGCGTGGTGTCGGTCAGGGGGGCGAGCCGGCGGGCCACGCCGGCCGCGAGGATGATCGCCTTCACGCCGTCCGCACTCCCGCGCGGAAGCGGTCGCGGATCTCGGGCGGGGTGTGGGGGATGCGCGGCACGCTCGCCTCCTCGGTGGTGACCTTGACGAGCACGAAGTGCGGGCCGTCGGACCGCCGCATCGCGCGGACCGTCTCCACGAGCGCGTCCGCGTCGGTCACCGCCGCGACGCGCCGGTAGCCGGCCGCCTCGGCGAGGGCGTCGAGGCGCACCGAGGCGGAGAGCGAGCGCTGGTTGCCCGTCGATCCGTAGACGGAGTTGTCGAAGACGACGTGCACGAGGTTCGGCGGGGCCACCGCGCCGACCTGGGCGAGGGTGCCGAGGTTCATGAGGACGTTGCCGTCGCCGTCGAAGACCAGGGTGGGCAGGTCCGGCCGGGCCAGGGCCACCCCGAGGCCGATGGAGGAGGCCAGGCCCATGGAGCCGATCATGTAGAAGTTCTGGGGCCGGTCCGCCACGGAGAAGGATTCGCGGCAGATGTAGCCGTTGGCGTGGACCACGGGCTCGCGGTCGAGGTCCTTCACCACGGCGCGCAGCGCGGCCAGCCGCGAGAGCGACGGTGTGAGCGGCGGGCGGGTGGCGCGCGCGGCGACGCCGGGGGCCGAGGGCGGGGCCTCGCCCGCGGCCACCTCGCCCGTGGCCAGCACGCCGGGCGGCAGCAGGAGCGCCACCGGCGCCAGCCGGGCCTCGGTCTCGCCGGCGGCCCACGCCACGTCGGCGGCGGCGGACTCGCGCGACAGGACCCGGTACGGCAGGTCGAGGAGCTCCAGCAGGTGCGGGGTGATCTCGCCGGTCAAGAGGTGCTCGGGCGCGTCCCTGCCCTCGTGGCCCCGCCAGGTCACGAGCAGCAGCGCGGGCAGCCCGTACATCAGCGAGAACGAGGCCAGCGCGTTCAGGCTGGTGCCAAGCCCGGAGTTCTGGAGCAGGACGGCGGGCCGGCGCCCGCCCAGCCAGGCGCCGCCCGCCAGGCCCACCGCGGCGTCCTCGCGCACGGCGGGCAGGTAGGAGGCGTGGGGGCTGGACTCGAGCTCGACGATGAGGTCCTCGATCATCGAGCAGGGCACGCCGGTGAACAGGTCGAAGCCGGCTTCGAGAAGGAAGCCGGCGAACCGGGCGCCGCTGACGGCGCCCTCGGCGCGCGGCGCGGGCCCCGTCACGACCGCGTCTGCTGTCTCTCTCGCTCCCGGAACTCGTCCTGGTTGGTCTTCATCTTCTTCACGAGCTCCTGGTAAGACGACGTCCGGATGATCTTGTTGAACTGCGTCCGGTAGTTGGACACCATGCTGACGCCTTCGATCTTGACGTCGTAGACCAGCCACCGGTCGCCCTTCCGGTACATCTGGTAGTCGACGGGGATCTCACTGTTCTGCGCGGTGATGATCTTCGTGTGGACCACGGCGAGCTCGCCGTCCACCGTGTCACCCGCGTACTGGATCTTCTCGCCGTTGTAGAGCTCGATCTTCGAGATGTACGACCGCTCCAGGAGATCGGAGAAGAGGCGCACGAACTCTTCGCGCTCGGCGGGCGTGCGCTGGTTCCAGTGCGTGCCGAGCGAGCGCTTGGCCGTCTCGGAGAAATCGAAGATGTCCTCCGCGATCCTCCGTACCGCCTGCCGGCGGTCCTTGGCGCGGTTCTCCTTCTTCAGATCGGGGTCGGCGAGGGTCTTGAGCACGCGGTTGATCTGCCCCTTCAGCTGATCCGTGGGCACACCGGCGGCGGCGGGCCCGATGGTGAAGCAGGCGACCGCCGCCAGGGCGGACACGGCCACGCGAAGGACGGTGCGCGTCATCGAGACCCTCCTCCTCGGCCCTGCTCTCACACCTTGCCGAAGATGTACTTCGAGATCAACTCCTCGAGATCCACCGGCGCCTCCACTTCACGGATCCGCCCGTTTGCCGGGATGATCTTCTCCGATCCCCCGGGGCTGATCCGGATGTACTTCTCGCCGATCAAGCCCTTGGTCTTGATCGAGGCGATCGAGTCGTCCTGCAGCTTGACCCCCGTGCTGATGCGCAGGGTCACCTGGGCCTCGTAGTCCTTGGCGAGGCCGATGGATTCCACGCGGCCGACCTCGACGCCCGCGATCTCCACGTTCGACCCCGTCTTGAGGCCGCCCACCGATGGAAAGTTGGCGGTGACGAGGTACCCGCCGCCGCCCAGGAACGAAACCCTGCCGAGTTTAATCGAAAGGTATCCGAGGGCCAAGAGGCCAAAGATCACGAAGAACCCCGCCACGAGGTTGACCTTGGTCCGCTCCATGGATCTCTCCTTGCTGGGGGCTCCGGGCCCCAGACCCCCCCAACGCTCGGAGCGCCCATGCTGCGCCGTGGCGCTCCTCGATGTCCCGACTGCCGCTTCGCTAGTGGCCCTCCGGCTCGCCCCGGATGAACTGCTGGACCACGGGGTTGGCGGACCGCTGGATCGCGTCGGGCGGACCGTGCTCGACGATCCGCCCCTCGTGCAGCATGGCCACCGTGTCGGCGATCTCGAAGATCTCCGGGATCTCGTGGCTCACCATGATCGCGGTGAACCCGTGGCGCCGGTGGAGGTCCCGGATCAGGTGGTGGATCGAGTTGACCAGGATGGGGTCGAGCCCCGTGGTCGGCTCGTCGAAGAACACGATCTGGGGCTCCGTCACGAGCGCCAGCGCGATGGCCACGCGCTTGCGCATGCCGCCCGAGATCTCCGCCGGGTACTTGCGCCCCACGCCCTCCAGGCCCACCTGGGCGAGCGACGCCTCCACGCGCTGGGCGACCTCGCGGCCGGACAGCCGCGTCTTCTCGCGCAGCGGGAAGGCCACGTTCTCGCCGCACGTCTGCGAGTCGAAGAGCGCGCCGCCCTGGAAGACCACCCCGTAACGCTGGCGGATCCGGTCCAGCTCGCCGCCCTCCAGGTGCGTGACGTCGGTGCCGTCGATCACCACGCGGCCGGAATCGGGGCGCAGGAGCCCGATGAGGTGCTTCAGGAAGACCGACTTGCCGCCGCCGCTGCGCCCGATGATGATCGTGATCGAGCCCTGGGGCACCTCGAGGTCCACCCCACGCAGCACGGGCTGGCCGTGGAACGACTTCACGAGCTTCTCGACCTTGATCATGACGGGATCACGGCAGCACCGAGCCGAGGAAGTAGTCCCACATGAGGATGAGCACCGAGGCGAGCACCACCGCCTGGGTGGTGGCCCGCGCGACGCCCTCGGCGCCGTGGCCCACGTGAAAGCCCTTGTAGGTGGCTACCCACGTCACCACCACGCCGAACAGGACCGACTTCCAGAAGCCGGTCATGATGTCCCGCATGTCCACGAACGTCTGCATCTCGCCGAAGTAGGTCCCGGCCGACAGCCCGAGCAGCTTCACGCCGACGAGATAGCCGCCCAGGATGCCGATGACGTCGAAGAGCGCGGTCATGAGCGGGAAGGTGACGAGCCCGGCGAGGATCGAGGGCACCACGAGGTAGCGGAAGGGGCTCAGCGCCATGACCTCGAGCGCATCGATCTGCTCCGTGATGCGCATGATGCCGAGCTCGGCGGTGAGGGCGGAGCCCGCGCGGCCGGTGATCATGAGCGCGGCCAGGACGGGCCCGAGCTCGCGGATGAGCGAGAGCGCGACCGCGGGTCCGAGAAACGCCTCGGAGCCGAAGCGCGACAGGGTGAGGAAGATCTGCAGGCCCAGCACCATGCCCGTGAAGGCCCCGGTGAGCAGGATGATCAGGAGCGAGCGGAAGCCGATGTAGTCGACGCGGTCGACGAAGACGTTGAACTTGAAGGGCGGCGTCACCAGCGAGCCGAGCGCCCGGAGGAAGAACGTCAGGAAGCGCCCGAGCGAGGCGATGATCGAGATGGTCCAATCGCCGAGGGCCTCGACGGGACGCAGGGCGGCCGACGGGGCGGGGTCAGGCATGCGTGGCTTGGCGATACGCTCCCAGCGCCCAGAGCGGGAAGTACTTGGCGTAGTAGTGGTACTTCAGCATGAAGACCCGCGGAAAGCCCGTGCCATTCCAGGACGTGTCCTGCCAGCCGCCGTCGGCGGCCTGCGTCTCGAGCAGGTGCCGGACGCCGCGCTCGGCCGCGGGCTCGGCGGCGGCGCCCGCGGCCACGAGCCCGAGCACGGCCCACGCGGTCTGGCTCGGGATCGACGGCCCCTGGCCGGCCTGGCCCGGGTCGTCGTAGCTCGCGCACGTCTCGCCCCAGCCGCCGTCCGGGTTCTGGCGCGCGACCAGCCAGCGCACGGCGCGCCGCACGTAGTCGGCGCTCATGTCCTCGCCGATCGCGCGCAGGCCCCGGAGCACCGACCAGGTCCCGTAGATGTAGTTCACGCCCCACCGGCCGAACCACGACCCGTCGTGGCGCTGGGTGCGCCGGATGAACGCGATCGCGCGCTCGGCGGGCTCGAAGTCCGTCCCGTACCCCAGCGTGCCCAGCAGCTCGAGCCCGCGCCCGGTGAGGTCCTCGGTGGATGGATCGAGGAGCGCCCCGTGGTCGGCGAAGGGGATGTTGTTCAGGTAGAGCAGGTTGTTGTCGGCGTCGAAGGACGCCCAGCCGCCGTCCTCACCTTGCATGCCGAGCACCCAGCCGAGCCCGCGCTCCTTGGCCTGCCGCACGCGGTCGGCGTCGAGCCCCGCCACCTTCTCCAGGCCCATCAGCACCATCGCGCTGTCGTCCACGTCCGGATACACGTCGTTGTCGTACTGGAACGCCCAGCCTCCGGGCGCGACGTGCGGGCGCTTCACCCGCCAGTCGCCGGGCACCAGCACCTGGCGATCGAGCATCCACTCGGCGGCGCGGCGCAGCGCGGGGTGATCCGCCGCCCAGAGGCTCTCCACCATCGCGTTGACGGCGAGGCTGGTATCCCAGATCGGCGACAGGCAGGGCTGGTAGTGGATCTCGTCGGGCGTCTCGACCGCGAGGGCCTCGATCTCCTTGAGCTGGCCGGCCACGAGCGGGTGATCGTCGGGATAGCCGAGCAGGCGCATCGCGAGGATCGCGTTGGCCATGGCCGGGTAGATGCCGCCGAGCCCCCCGGGCAGGGCCAGCCGCTCCTCGAGCCAGAGCCGCGCCGCCTCGACCGCGCGCTTGCGCAGCGGACGGGGCGAGAAGCGTTCCCAGATCTTGAGCCCGTCGTCGACGGCGATGAAGAAGCTCTTCCAGAAGAGGCCTCGCCACGAGAAGGGCTCGGGCATCCGCGGGAAGCGCAGGCTGGCCCGCTCGCGCGGCACCGGCCACAGCTCGTCGAGGGCCAGATGCGGCGGCAGCCACTTCACGGGCTTGCGGTCCATGATCACGAGCAGCGGCACGATGACGGTGCGCGACCAGTACGACACGTCGTTCAGGTCGAAGAGGACCCGCGGCGACAGCATGATCTCCACGGGCATCGCCGGCACGCCGTTCCAGTCGTACTCGCCGAAGAGCGCGAGCTGGATCTTGGTGAAGACGTTGGCCTTCGTCGGGCCGCCCATGGCGCGCACGCAGTCCCGCGCCCGCACCATCGCGGGATCGGTGACGGGCACGCCCGCCATCTTGATGGCGAAGTACGCCTTGATGGTCGCCGAGACGTTCGCCGGACCGCCCTCGTAGAGGTTGTAGCCGCCGTCGGGGAGCTGGCGCCGGCGCAGGTAGCGCACGGCCTTGGCCTCGCGCTCGCGGTCCACCCGGTCGATGAGGTGGCCGAGGAGGAGGTGCTCGGCCGTGATGGTGGTGTCGGCCTCGAGCTCGCCGACCCAGTGCCCGTCCGGGGCCTGGCAGGCCAGCAGGTGCGCCTGAGCCCGGGCGATGGCGTCGTCGAGGCCGCTCACGGTGGGGGATGGTAACATGCCGATTCGCCGCGAGAAATGGACATCGCGCACGAGGCCGCGCTCCTGTGGGGGACGTTCCTGCTCCGCCCGTACGTCTTCGCCTTCCTCGCCGGCTTTCTCGTCGCCGGCGCCCTCGACCTCGGCGCCCGCCGCACCCTCGCCTTCGGCGCCATCGTCTGGCCACTGGCCTGGCTGTCGGAGTTCTCCTCGACACGCACGGGGATCCCGTTCGGCTACTACGCGTATACCGGCGCGACGCGCGGCCGCGAGCTCTACCTGGCCGACGTGCCGCTCATGGACTGCCTGTCGTTCACCTTCCTGGCCTACGCGTCGCTCTGCCTGGCGCGCCTGACCCTGGGGCAGGGCGAGCGGCGGCGATGGCCGATCGCGCTCGCCGCAGGCTTCTTCATGATGGCCATCGACGTCGTCATCGATCCGCTCGCGGTGCGCGGGGAGCGCTGGTTCCTCGGCCGGATCTTCGAGTACCCGGCGGGCGGGGTCTACTTCGGGGTGCCCCTGTCCAACTTCTGCGGCTGGTGGCTGGTGGGCACGGCCGGCGTGGGACTCTTCCTGGCCCTGGGCGGGGGTGTCACCGGCCGGCTGCTCTGGCCGGGTGTCACGTTATACTACGCGGTGTTGGGTTTCAACGCGACCATGACGGCGCTGATCGGTGAGGGCCGGCTGATGCTGGCAGGCCTCGCGATCCACGCGGCGCTCCTGCTCGCGCTCGTGTACGTCGGCCGCCGCGCCGCGCCGCGGAGAGGCCTGGGGGCGAGGAGAGTGCAGAGAGCATGAGCGTTCCGTTCTCCCAGATGGTCACGGTCGCGACGTACGTGCTGCGCCAGAAGAGGCGCCGCCGCACCCGCTACCCGCTGGTCCTCATGCTCGAGCCGCTCTTCCGCTGTAACCTCGCGTGCGCGGGCTGCGGCAAGATCCAGTACCCGGCCCACGTCCTCAAGCGTCACCTCACGGTGGACCAGTGCCTGCGGGCCGTCGAGGAGTGCGGCGCGCCCATGGTGTCCATCCCGGGCGGCGAGCCGCTGATGTACCCGGAGATCGGGCCCCTCGTCGAGGCGCTCGTCGCGCGGAAGAAGTACGTGTACCTCTGCACCAACGCGATCCTCCTCAAGGAGAAGCTGCAGGAGGGGCTCTTCACGCCGTCGAAGTACCTCTCGTTCAGCGTGCACATGGACGGCCTGCGGCAGGACCACGACGACGCGGTCTGCCGCGAGGGCGTGTTCGACGAGGCGGTCGAGGGCATCCGCGAAGCGCTCCGGCGGGGCTTCCGCGTGACCACCAACACCACCCTCTTCGACAACGCGAGCCCGATGTCCATGCAGATGTTCTTCGACGAGATGATGGACCTCGGCGTCGAGGGCATGATGCTGTCGCCGGGCTACAGCTACGCGAAGGCGCCGGACCAGGAGCACTTCCTGCGACGGCAGAAGACCCACGAGCTGTTCTCGAAGATGCTCTCGAACCCGAAGCGGCGCTGGAAGTTCAACCAGTCGCCCCTCTTCCTCCAGTTCCTGATGGGCAAGCAGGACTTCGAGTGCACGCCCTGGGGCAACCCGACGTACAACATGTTCGGCTGGCAGCGCCCGTGCTACCTGCTGCAGGAGGGCTACGCCGCCACCTTCCAGGAGCTGCTCGACACCACGCCGTGGGAGCGCTACGGCCGCGCGAGCGGCAACGAGAAGTGCCAGGACTGCATGGTCCACTGCGGCCACGAGCCCACCGCCGTCAACCACACGTTCTCCTCGTGGCGCGGCTTCCGTGACACGGTGGTGGCGACGATCACCGGGAAGCCATGACCTCGCCGGCGCCGGACGAGGCGGCCGACGAGCGCCCGCTCGAAGGCTGGTGTCCTCACCCCTCCGAGGTTCCGCTGCCCGAGATCGTCGACCAGGCCTTCGACTACCGGGGCGACGTGACCGTCCTGCGGCGCGGCGCCGACCCGATCGTCGGGTACGTCTACAACCGCGAGACCGGGGGACCGGCGCCGTTCCTCCAGATGTTCCAGGCCAGCGACGGCGCCGCGCTCACCGTGCCGTACGCCGAGATCCACACCATCCACTTCACGGGCAGGGACCCCGCGGCCGGCAAGTCGTACGAGGCGTGGCTCCGGCGCAAGGCCGCCGGCGCCGGGGTGTGACCTCCCTCCTCGTCCTCACCGCCGTCGAGATCGAGGCCCGCGGCCTCGCCCGCCACCTCGCCCTCGAGGCCGTTCCCGGCGGCGACCGCGCCCACTTCCGCGGCGGCCTGCTCGAGATCGCGTGCGTGGGGATCGGCGCCGTCGAGCTGGCGCGGCGCGCCGCCGCGTGGCGCGCTCCCACGGTGGTCGTCTCCGCCGGGGTGTGCGGGGCCCTGGCCCCGGGGCTCGCCGCCGGTGATCTGGTGATCCCCGACGCGGTGCTCACCGAGGACGGCGCGCGCCTGCTCACCGCGCCGCTGCCGCCGCTCGTCGCCGCCTCGAGGCTGCTGTCCGTCTCGCGCGTCGCCGCGACCCCTGCCGCCAAGGCCCGGCTCTTCGTGCAGACGGGCGCGGTGGCCATGGACATGGAGTCAGCGGCCATCCTGACATGGGCCGCCGGGCGCGGGGTGCCCGCCGCGGTCGTGCGCGCGGTCTCCGACACCGCCGCCGAGAGCGTGCCGCCCGAGCTGGCCGCCCTCGTCGAGCCGGGCGGCCGCCTGCGCACGGCCTCCGCCGTGCGGCTGGCCCTCACGCGCCCCCGCACGATCTCCGGCGCCCTCTCGCTCGGACGCGGCACCGCCGCCGCGCTCGCCGCCGTTGCCGCCGCGCTGGCCCGCGTGGCGCGGGCGTCCTCGCAGGGCGGCGCGCCTGCCCGGGATGTTGCTCGGCCGACCCGGCGCTCGGAAGGATAGGCTCGTGGGCGTGGCGCTCGTGACCGGCGGGACGGGATTCGTCGGGGCCAACGTGGTCCGGGCGCTGCTGAAGCGCGGACAGCGCGTGCGCGTGCTCGCGCGCGCGGGGGGGGATCGCCGGGCGCTCGAGGGGGCGCCGGTCGAGATCGTGGAGGGCGATCTGCTCGATCGCGCGGCGCTGGACCGGGCCACGGCCGGCGCGGACACCGTGTATCACATCGCCGCCGACTACCGGCTCTGGGCGCCCGACCCGCGGCTGCTCTTTCGCACGAACGTGGACGGCACGCGCGTGGTGCTGGACGCCGCGGCCCAGGCGGGCGCGCGCCGGATCGTCTACACCTCGACGGTCGGCGCGCTGGGCATTCCGAAGGACGGCACCCCCGGCACCGAGGACACGCCGGTGTCGCTGGCGGACATGGTGGGGCCGTACAAGGCGTCGAAGTTCCTCGCCGAGGAGATCGCGCGCGATTTCGCCGCCCGCGGCGCGCCCGTGGTGATCGTCAATCCGTCGGCGCCGGTGGGGCCCTGGGACGTGAAGCCCACGCCGACGGGCCAGATGATCCTCGACTTCCTGCAAGGCCGGATGTGGGCGACGCTCGACACCGGGCTCAACGTCGTCCACGTCCGTGACGTCGCCGAGGGGCATCTCCTCGCCGCGGAGCGTGGCCGCATCGGCGAGCGCTACATCCTCGGCCACGCCAACCTCTCGCTGGAGCAGATCTGCCGGCGGCTGGCCGCCATCACCGGCCAGCGGCCCCCGCGCGTGCGCGTGCCCTACGCGGTCGCCTGGCTCGGCGCCGCGGTGATGGAGGGCACGGCCCGGCTCACCGGCGGCACCCCGCAGGCCTCGCTGACCGCTGTGCGCATGGCGCGCAAGCACATGTACTTCAGCCCGGCCCGGGCCGTGCGCGAGCTCGGGCTGCCGCAGACCGACGTCGGCGAGGCCCTCGGCGACGCCGTCGCGTGGTTCCGGGAGCACGGCGGCGCGCGCCGGACGCGGGCCGTGCGGCGGGCGGCCTCGTGAACGTCGGCGAGCTCTGCGCCCGCCTGACCCGCCAGAGCCGCTCGAACTTCTACTACGCGTTCCTCACCCTGCCGCGCCCGCGGCGCAAGGCCCTCTACGCGGTCTACGCCTTCTGCCGTACCGTCGACGACATCGCCGATCTCGGCGTCGGGCAGGGCGTTGGCCACCGCGCGGGCGCCCCCGCCCAGCGCGCGGCCCTGGCCGGCTGGCGCGCGGAGGTGGCGCGATGCTACGACGGGGGCGCGCCGGAGCACCCGATCGCGCAGCGGCTGGCCGCGGCCGTGCGCACGTTCCCGATCCCGCGGGAGGCGCTGCTCGCCGTCGTCGACGGCGTCGAGATGGACCTCGACCATCCGACGTACGAGACGATCGAGGACCTGATCCCGTACTGCTACCGGGTCGCCTCCGCGGTGGGGCTGGCCGCCATCGAGATCTTCGGCTACCGCGATCCCCGCGCACGTGACTACGCCGTCAACCTCGGCATCGCGCTGCAGCTGACGAACATCATCCGGGACGTCGGGGTCGACGCCCGCAACGGGCGCGTGTACCTGCCCCAGGAGGACTTGCGGAAGTTCGGGGTCACGGGCGAGGACCTCTGCGCCGCACGCTATGGCGAGAGGTTCGTCGGGCTGATGCGCCACGAGGCCGAGCGTGCCAAGGAGTACTATCGCGCCGCCCGCGAGGCGTTCCCCGCCGGCGACGCCCGCTCGCTGGTGGCGGCGGAGATCATGGGCGCGATCTACCGCGCGCTGCTGGCGGAGATCGAGGCGCGCGCCTTCCGGGTGCTCGGCGAGCCGGTGGCGCTGCCCACGCGGAGGAAGATCGCGATCGCGCTCCGCTGCTGGGCGGGCGCGCGGGTGCGGGCGAGCGTCGATCCGGGTCGCGCGGCGTGAAGGCGGCCGTCTTCCGTGGCGGGGGGCGCCTGGCGGCCGAGGACTGGCCGCGGCCCGCCATCGGGCCTGAGGAGCTGCTGCTGCGCCTGCGCGGCTGCGGGCTCTGCGGCTCGGACATCGCCAAGTTCGTCGCGCCGTCGACGAAGGCGCCGGCGGTGTTCGGTCACGAGCTGGTGGGCGACGTGGTCGAGGCCGGGGCGGCGGTGCACAGCTTCGCCGCCGGCGACCGCGTGGTCGCCGCGCATCACGTGCCCTGCGGCGCCTGCCACTACTGCGCGCGCGGCAGTGCCTCGATGTGCCGGGCGTTCAAGGCGAGCACCCTCGACCCCGGCGGCTTCGCCGAGTACGTGCGCGTGCCGGGCGTCAACGTGCGCCACGCGACCTTCCGCGTCCCGGACCACGTGAGCGACGAGGCGGCGTCGTTCGTGGAGCCGCTCGCCTGCTGCCTGCGCGCCATGCGCCGCGCGCCCGCGGCGCCCGGCGACGTCGTGGTGGTCGCCGGCCTGGGCTCGATCGGCTCGCTCTTCGTCCAGCTCGCGCGGCGCGCCGGCGCCACCGTGATCGGGGTCGACCCGATCGCCGCGCGCCAGGAGCTCGGCCGCAAGCTCGGCGCGATCGCCGTGGCGCCGGACGAGGCCGGCGAGGACGTACGGGCGCGCTCCGCGCATCGGGGCGCGGACACCGTGATCGTCACGGGGGGCGGCGCCCCGGCGCTGCCGTGGGCGGCGCAGACGCTGCGCGACGGCGGGACCGTGCACTATTTCGCGGGGGGCGCCGGCGAGGCGTTGCCGCTCTCCCTGGAGACGCTCTATCAGCGCGAGCTGACGATCACGACGACGTACTCGTCGTCGCCCGGCGACCTGGGCGAGGCCTTCCGCCTGGTCACCGAGGGGGCGATCGAGGTCGAGGCCCTGTACTCCCACCGCCTGCCGCTCGACCGGCTCGCCGAGGGCATCGCGCTCATGCAGAGCCGCACGGCGCTCAAGGTGTACGTGACGCCATGAGGGCCATGGTCTTCCACGGGCCCGGAGATCTGAGATTCGAGGAGCTGCCCTGGCCCGAGCCGCGCGCGGGTGAGGTCGTGCTGCGCATCGACGCCGCGCTGACGTGCGGCACCGACGTCAAGACCCTGCGCCGCGGCCACCCCGTGATGATCCCGGTCGTGCCGACGGTCTTCGGCCACGAGCTCGCGGGGACGGTGACCGCCGTCGGCGCCGGCGTGCGCGACGTCCGGGAGGGTGACCGGCTCGCGGTCGCGAACTCGGCCCCGTGCGGGGCCTGCCCGTCGTGCCTCGCCGGCCGGGCGAACCTCTGCGAGGATCTGCTCTTCGTCAACGGCGCCTACGGCGAGGCCATCGCGCTGCCGCCGCGGCTGGTGGCCCGGAACGTCGTCCCGCTGGCCCCCGCCACTCCGGCCCCCCGCGCCGCGTTCGCCGAGCCGCTGGCCTGCGCGTTGCTGGGCATCGAGCGGGGCCGCGTCGAGGCCGGGCAGACCGTGGTGGTGTTCGGTCACGGGCCGCTCGGCTGCCTGCTCGCGATGGTGGCGGCGGCGCGCAAGGCCCGCGTCGTGGTGGTGGGCAAGGCCGGCTGGCGGCTCGACCGCGTCCGCGGGCTCGGGATCGCCGAGTGCCTCGATGCCCGCGCCACCGAGGACGTGGTCGGCGACATTCGAAGATCGACGGGAGGGCGGGGAGCCTCCGTGACGATCGACGCCACGGGCCGACCGGAGGTCTGGGAGCAGGCCGTGGCTGCCGTGGAGCGTGGCGGAACCGTGGTATTCTTCGGAGGCTGCGCTCCGGGAACGTCGGTGTCGCTCGACACCCGACGAGTGCACTACGAGGAGCTCGCGCTCGTGGGCGCGTTCCACCACACGCCGGAGCTGATCCGGCGGGCCGTCGAGTTGCTGGAGTCCGAGACGATCGTGCCCGACGGGCTCATCACGCACCGCATGGGGCTGACGGAGGTCCCGGCGGCGCTCGGCCTGATGGCGGGAGGAGACGCGTTGAAGGTGCTGATCCAGTGAGGCGCGGGAGCCTGAGCCAGGCGCTCGCGCTCGCCGTGCTCGTCGCTGTCCCTGCCGGCGCCGGGGCCTTCGAGCCCGAGGAGACCTTCAAGAAGGGCGCCTGGGTGCTCTCGCTCGAGGGAGGCGGGGGCAGTCAGAGCAATCTCGAGAAGCATCGCGTGCAGACCGGGCTCGACATGGTTTACGGCGGCGTGCGGCTCTCCGTGCTGCCCTTCGGCACCACGCTCGGCGTGGACAACCCGCTCTACGGCGCCTTCGAGCTCGGGCTCGAGCCGATCTACCAGCTGTACACGTCCCCCACCCAGCGCTACTACGCCGGCCTCGGCCTCGAGTTCAAGTACCACTTCCTCGCCATCGGGCGCTTCGTGCCCTACGCCGAGCTCTTCGCCGCCGCCGGCGGCACCGATCTCAAGGCCATCGAGATCAACTCGGTCTTCACCTTCCTGCTCTTCGGCGGCGTGGGGGCGCAGTACTTCGTGACCGACCGCACCGCGCTCTACGCCGGCTACCGGCTGGACCACGTCTCCAACGGCCACCTCTACAAGCGCAACCGCGGTTTCGAGGCGAACACCGGCATGGCCGGCGTCTCGTTCTTCTTTCCCTGAGGGCCATCTGATGGCAACGACCTCCATCGCCGAGATCGTGCTCGCCGGCCCCCGCGGCTTCTGCGCGGGGGTCGAGCGGGCCATCGACATCGTCGAGCTGGCCCTGTCCGTCTGCACGCCGCCCGTGTACGTGCGGCGCGAGATCGTGCACAACCGCCACGTGGTCGAGGACCTCCGCGCCAAGGGCGCGGTCTTCGTCGACGAGCTGGCCGAGGTCCCGGACGACACGACCGTGATCTTCAGCGCCCACGGCATCGCGCCCGAGGTGCGCGCGGAGGCCCGGCGCCGCGGGCTGCGGGTCATCGACGCGACGTGCCCGCTGGTGACGAAGGTCCACCTGGAGGCGATCCGGTACGCGCGGGAGAACTACTCCATCATCCTCATCGGCCACCAGGATCACGACGAGGTCATCGGCACGGTGGGCGAGGCGCCGGATCGGATGTTCGTCATCGACTCCGTCGAGGAGGTCGAGAAGCTCGAGGTGCCCGAGCCCGCGAAGATCGCCTACCTGACGCAGACCACCCTCTCCGTCGACGACACGCGCGACGTGATCGAGGCCCTGCGCCGGAAGTTCCCGGCCATCGTGGGCCCGTCCCGTGACGACATCTGCTACGCCACGCAGAACCGGCAAGCCGCGGTGAAGACGATCGCCGCCGACGCGGACGTGGTCCTCGTCATCGGCGCCGCCAACAGCTCCAACGCCAACCGCCTCGTCGAGGTCGCGCGGAACAACGGCACCCGCGCCTACCTCATCGCCGACGTGAGTGACATCCGCAGCGAGTGGCTGGAGGGCGTGCATCGCGTGGGCATCACCGCGGGCGCCTCGACGCCGGAGGGCCTCGTGAGCGAGACCGTGGAGGCGCTGCGCGGCCGCGGCGTGCCCGTGCGCGAGGTGCACGTGGTGGAAGAGGACGTGCGCTTCGCGCTGCCCCAGGAGCTGGAGCGCATCGCGCGCGAGCGCGGCTTGACGCTGCCCGCGCGGGAGACCATGCGCCGATCGATCTGACCCGCGTGCTGACAGGCCAAGGCGGCGCCCGCGCCGCCTTTCTTTTTTGGAAGGAGCGCGAGCATGAGACTCGTCAGTTATCGGCGCGGGCGGGCCACGCCGCGGCTCGGGGCGCTCGTCACCGTCGCGGGTGAGGAGGTCGTGCTCGACCTGCAGCGCCTGGCCATTGACATGGCGCAGGAGCGCGGCACCGTGCGGCGCGGCCGGAGCTTTCCCGGGACGATGCTCGGGCTGATCGAGGGCGGGCCGGCGCTGTGGCAGGAGGCGCGGGAGATCGTCGGGCACGGCCGCGGCCTGGCCGAGCGCGGCGGGATCGACGCGCTGACGGGCGGCCGCCTCGGCCTGCCGCTCAAGCAGGCGCGGCTCGAGGCGCCCATCCCGCGGCCGCCGCGCAACGTGTTCTGCCTGGGCCGCAACTACGCGGAGCACGCCGCCGAGCGCGGCGCGGAGGCCCCGACCCATCCCGTCTACTTCACCAAGGCCCCGGAGTGCGTGGTCGGGCCGGACGCGCCGGTCACCCATCACGCGGCGACGAAGGAGCTCGATCACGAGGTCGAGCTCGCGGTGGTGATCGGCCAGACCGGGCGCGACATCGCGCGCGCCGAGGCGCTGGGCCACGTCTTCGGCTACACCATCGTCAACGACGTGACCGCGCGGGATCTCCAGAAGCGCCACCAGCAGTGGTTCAAGGGCAAGTCCATGGACACGTTCTGCCCGATGGGCCCGGTACTCGTCACCGCGGACGAGATCCCCGATCCGCAGGCGCTCGAGATCGCCCTGCGCGTGAACGGCGAGACCCGCCAGAAGAGCCACACCTCCAGGATGATCTTCCCCGTCGACCAGTGCATCGAGGTCCTGTCGCAGGGCTTCACGCTGCGCCCGGGCGACGTCATCGCCACCGGCACGCCCCAGGGCGTGGGCGCAGCCACCGGGCGCTTCCTGAAGGTCGGCGACAAGATGGAAGCCGAGGTCGAGAAGATCGGCGTGCTGGAGAACAAGATCGCCCGGCCCCAGGAGTGAGACCGTGAGCTTCGTCTCCCACGTCGAGTGCACGGTGTGCGGCGCGCGCCACGACGCCAAGCGGCTGCTCACGGTGTGCGAGCGCTGCGGTCAGATGCTGGCGGTTTGCTACGACCTCGCGCGCGTGGCGAAGGCCGTCACCAGGGAGGCGCTCCGCTCGCGGCCGCCGGGGATGTACCGCTTCCGCGAGCTGACCCCGCTCGACGACGGCGAGGAGCCCGTCACGCTCGGTGAAGGCGGCACGCCGCTCCTGGCCCTTCCGCGTCTCGCCGCCCACCTCGGGCTGGGGCGGCTCTGGGCCAAGGACGAGGGCCAGAACCCCACGGGGTCGTTCAAGGCCCGCGGGCTCGGCATGACCATCACGCGCTCGCGCACGCTCGGCGCGCGCGGCTTCGTCATTCCCTCCGCGGGCAACGCGGGTGGGGCCGCTGCCGTGTACGGCGCCCGCTGCGGGCGGCCCGTCGCGGTGGTCGTGCCCCGCGCCACGCCCGCGGGCGCCATCGCCGAGGCGCTCATCGCGGGCGCCCACGTCTTCACGCTCGAGGGGTCGATCGCCACGTGCGGACGGATCGTCGCCAAGGTGGCGCCCCGGGTCGGGTGGTTCGATCTCTCGACCCTGAAGGAGCCGTACCGCCTCGAGGGCAAGAAGACCATGGGCCTCGAGCTGGCCGAGCAGCTCGGCTGGCGAATGCCCGACGTGCTGCTCTATCCCACGGGCGGCGGCACCGGGCTCGTGGGCATTCCGAAGGGCTACGAGGAGCTGCGCACGATGGGCTGGGTCACTGGCCCGCTTCCGCGCTTCGTGGCCGTACAGGCCGAGGGCTGCGCGCCGGTCGTCAAGGCGTTCCACGAGGGCGCGGAGACGACGGCCGCGTGGGAGAATCCAGCGGCCACCGAGGCCCCGGGCCTGCGCGTGCCGTCGCCGTTCGCGGGGCGCCAGATGCTGAAGATCCTGCGTGACACGCGCGGCGACGCCGTCGCGGTCAGCGAGAAGGAGATCGTCGACGCGCAGCACCTCGTCGCGCGGCTCGAGGGCATCTGGACGGTCCCCGAGGCCGCGGCGCTGGTGGCCACGCTCGTCCGCCTGAAGGAGCGCGGCGCCATCACGCGCGAGGCCGAGACCGTGATGGTCTTCACCGGCGCGGGCATCAAGTACGCGCCGCCCGCGCTGCCGGCGCCAACGGACCTGACGGGCGGCGACGACGAGATCGTCGAGCGGGTGATCCGCGCGCTGCGCGTGTAGCCCGCGTCCACCGAAAGGAAGATCCATGAAGCATCGCATCGCGGTCATTCCGGGAGACGGCATCGGCAAGGAAGTGCTGCCCGAGGGCATCCGCGTCCTGGACGCGGCGGCGCGGAAGTTCGACTTCGAGCTGGAGTGGCAGCACTTCGACTGGTCGTGCGAGACGTACACCAGGACCGGTCGCATGATGCCCGCCGACGGCCTGGATCAGCTGCGGCGGTTCGAGGCGATCTACCTCGGGGCCGTCGGCTCTCCCGGGGTGCCCGACCACGTGTCACTCTGGGGCCTCCTCATCCCGATTCGCCGGGGATTTCGCCAGTACGTCAACCTGAGACCGGTGCGGCTGCTCAAGGGCGTGCGGTCGCCGCTGGCCGGGCGCGGCCCGGCGGACATCGACATGCTCATCGTGCGGGAGAACAACGAGGGCGAGTACTCGGAGATCGGCGGACGGCTCTACGCCGGCACGCCCGAGGAGCTCGCCGTGCAGCAGGCGGTGTTCACGCGCAAGGGCTGCGATCGCGTCATGCGCTACGCCTTCGAGCGCGCCAGGCAGCGGCGCCAGCACGTGACCTCCGCGACGAAGTCGAACGGCATCATCCACAGCATGCCGTACTGGGACGAGCGCTTCGCCGCGGTCGCCAAGGAATATCCCGGGGTCAAGACGGCCCAGTACCACATCGACATCCTGACCGCGCACTTCGTCCAGCATCCCGACTGGTTCGACGTGGTGGTGGGGTCGAACCTCTTCGGCGACATCCTCTCCGATCTCGGCCCGGCCATCGCGGGCTCCATCGGTATCGCGCCCGGCGGCAACATCAATCCCGAGAAGGAGTTCCCGTCCATGTTCGAGCCCGTGCACGGCTCGGCGCCCGACATCGCGGGCAAGGGCCTCGCCAACCCCATCGCTCAGATCTGGACGGGCGCGATGATGCTCGAGCACCTGGGCCACGCCGATGCCGCGCTGGCGGTCGTACGCGCCATCGAGCGGGTGGTGGAGGACGGCAAGACGGTCACGCGCGACCTCGGGGGCAAGGCGTCGACCCTCGAGGTCGGCAAGGCCGTCGAGAGCCTGATGTGAGGGCGCGATGAAGACGCCCGTCCATTTCTACAGCGAGGGTCTGCGGCTGGTGGGCGATCTCTATCGGCCCGACGGCATCGCGCCAGGCGAGCGGCGCGCCGGCATCGTGCTCTGTCACGGCTACACCGGCGTCAAGGACCTGTACCTGCCCGACAACGCCCGCGTGCTCAACGAGGCGGGCTACGTCGTGCTCACCTTCGACTACAAGGGCTGGGGCGACAGCGAAGGCCCGCGCAGCCGGCTGGCGCCGTACAGCCGCGTGGCCGACGTCCAGGCCGCGCTCACGTTCCTGGGCGCGCAGCCCGACGTCGATGCCGAGCGGCTCGGCATCTACGGGACGAGCTATGGCGGCGCCACCGTCGTGTGGACCGCGGCGATCGACGCGCGCGTGAAATGCACGGTGAGCGTCGTCGGCATCGGCAACGGCGCGCGCTGGATGCGGAGCGTCCGGCGGCCCGACGAGTGGCACGATCTGCTGGAGCGCGCCGCCCGCGACCGCGCGAAGCGCGCGCAGGAGGGCACGTCCGAGCTGGTCGCCCGCGAGGGGATCCTGCTGCCCGACCGTCAATCCGCCGAGCTGGCTGCCGCGGCGCGGCGCAACAATCCGGCCGCCGTGAGCCAGATCCCGCTCGAGTACGTCGACGAGACGATGCAGTTCAACCCGGAATGGGTCGTCGACAGGATCGCGCCGCGCCCGATCCTGTTCATCACCACCGACGACGACCGGCTCGTGCCACCGGAGGAATCCATCGCCCTGCACGCCCGCGCCGGTGAGCCCAAGAAGCTGGTGATCCTCGAGGGCTACGGTCACTACGAGGTCTACACCGACCCGGCCTTCACCGAAGTCATGGCCGCCACCCTCGCCTGGTACCGCCACCACCTCCCACCCCGCCGTGTCTAGCGGCGGTCTCTACGGTTCGCCGCCGCGGGGCCCGATGCCCCGCGACGGTCCGCCAGATCGACGCGGGGCGGGGGTGGGGCGAGGGGCCTGAGGGAATCCGTGGGGTACGCGTGCTCTCGCCCGACGCGATACGATGCCAGCGCGCGACGCAACGAGAGCCAGTCAGTCGGATTCCCGCAGGCCCCTCGCCCCGCCCCCGGTGAACCGCGCGCAACGCTGTGGTAGCATCGGCCCACCGCAAGCCGTCCTCGGGAGGCCGTGAATGACCGTCGAAATCGGGAAGATCCGAAACGTCGGTGTCGTCGGACACGGTGGGGTGGGCAAGACGTCGCTGGTCGAGGCCATGCTGTTCGCGGCCGGCGCCGTGACCCGCCTCGGGAAGGTCGACGACGGCACCACCACGACCGACTTCGATCCGGACGAGATCAAGCGCAAGATCTCGATCAACACCTCGGTGGCGTACTGCGACTGGAAGGGCCACCACGTCAACCTGGTCGACACCCCCGGGTACGGTGACTTCATCGCGGACGCCCGCGCCGGCCTGCGGGTGGTCGAGGCGGCGGTCGTCGTCGTCGACGCCGTGGCGGGCGTGCAGGTCCAGACGGAGAAGGTCTGGAAATTCGCGAGCGAGTACGAGCTGCCGCGCGCGGTGGTGGTCAACCGGCTCGACCGCGAGCGCGCCGACTTCTTCCGTACCCTGGACTCGCTGACCCGCCGTCTCAAGGGCCGGCTCGTTCCCGTGCACCTGCCCGTCGGCGAGGAGCACGGGTTCTCGGGTTACGTGAACCTCGTCACCATGAAGGCGACGACGTTCGCGGACGGCAAGCCGAAGGAGGGCGAGATCCCCGCCGACCTGACCGAGCGGGTGAAGGAGTACCGCGAGAAGCTGGTGGAGGCGGCGGCGGAGACCGACGACGACCTGCTCGCCAAGTACCTCGAGGAAGGCTCGCTCGGCGAGCCCGAGATGCTCACGGCCCTGCACGCGGGCATCGTCGGCGGCAAGATCGTGCCCGTGCTCGCGGCCTGCGCCACCAAGGGCGTCGGCGCCGCCGCGCTGCTCGACCTCATCGTCGATTCCTTCCCGTCGCCCGCCGAGCGCGGCGAGGCGGCGGGCACGGACCTCAAGGCCAAGCAGGCGGGCACCCGCGCCGCCGATGCCAGGGCGCCCGTCGCCGCGCTCGTCTTCAAGACGCTCAGCGACCCGCACGTGGGCAAGCTCTCCCTCTTCCGGGTGTACAGCGGCACGCTGCGTCCCGACTCGAACGTGATCAACGTGTCGCGCGGCGGCGCCAAGGAGCGGATGGGACACGTCTCCTGGCTGCAGGGCAAGACCCAGAAGACCGTCGATGCCCTCGGGCCCGGCGAGATCGGCGTGGTGCCGAAGCTCAAGGACACGCAAACGGGCGACACCCTCTCGGACGAGGCGCAGCCGTTCGAGCTGCCGCGCATCACCTTCCCCGAGCCGGCCATCAACTTCGCCATCCAGCCCAAGACGCGCGGCGACGAGGACAAGATCTCGAACGCGCTGGCGCGGCTGGCCGAGGAAGACCCGACCGTGCACTACCACTTCGACCCGGAGACCAAGCAGCTGCTCGTCTCCGGCGTGGGCAACATGCACGTCGAGATGGTTGTCGAGCGCATGAAGCGCAAGTACAACGTCGACGTCCTCCTGCTGCCGCCCCGCATCCCGTACAAGGAGACCGTCAAGGGGCGCGCGGAGGGGCAGGGCAAGTACAAGAAGCAGACCGGCGGCCGCGGCCAGTACGGCGACACCTGGCTGCGCGTGGAGCCCATGCAGCGCGGCGGGGGCTTCGAGTTCGTGGACGACATCTTCGGCGGCTCGGTGCCGCGCAACTTCATCCCCTCGGTCGAGAAGGGCGTGCGCGACTGCATGAAGCGCGGCATCCTCGCCGGCTACCCGATCGTGGATCTGAAGGTGACGCTCTACGACGGCTCGTACCACGACGTGGACTCGTCGGACATGGCCTTCCAGATCGCGGCGTCGATGGGCCTGCAGAAGGTCTTCATGGAGGCGCACCCGATCCTGCTCGAGCCGATCATGAACGTCGAGGTGACCTGCCCCTCGGAGAACGCGGGCGACGTCATCGGCGACCTCAACTCCCGGCGCGGACGGATCGCGGGCATGGAACCGGCGGGCGAGACCGCGGTGGTGCGCGCCCAGGCGCCGATGGCGGAGATGCTGACCTACGAGCCGGCGCTGCGCTCCATGACGGGCGGCCGCGGCGGCTACTCCGTGGAATTCTCCCACTACGAGGAGGTCCCCGCCTTCATGGCCGACAAGGTCGTGAAGGAGGCGAAGGGCGAGAAGGAGAAGGCCGAGAAGCACTGATGCGTTTCCGCCGCGCGCTCTTCTGGCTCCTGGCGTACTTCGCCTTCGACGTCGGGACGCCGACGCTGCCCGGGGCCTTCGACCTGGAGGAGCGCGCCGGCGTGGACGACGGCATCCGCCGCGAGGTCCAGGCGGCGCCGGCGCAGCCGGCCTCCTCTCCGGCGGCCAGGACACCTCTCGAAGCGCCGCCGCCGGCGCCGACCGTCAGACGGTCGCCGCCGGTCGCGGCGGCCCCCCACGCTCGCCCGCCCGCCCGTTCTCATCAGCGGTCGTCGGATCCGCCCGCCGCCGAAGACGCCTGACCCGTTCCTCCGCGCCGCGCCGGACGACCGGCGATCTCGCCGGTCCCTGACACGTCCATGCGTGTGGAGGAGCCGATGTCGAAGTTCCACATCCAGATGCTCGCGTTCGCGGTGGCCGCAGTCGTGGTGCTCCGTCTGGTCGCCGCGGTGCTCCGTGCCCTGCTTGACTGAGCCATGACGTCCGAGTTCTGGCTCCGGCTGCTCGGCATCGTCCTGATCGACTTGACGCTCGCGGGCGACAACGCGCTCGTCATCGCGCTCGCGGTGCGGACGTTGCCTCCGCGCCAGCAGCTGTGGGGACGCGTCTGGGGCACGGCGGGCGCCGTCGTCCTGCGGCTCGCCTTCATCGCCGTCGTCACCCTGCTGCTGCGGATTCCCTTGCTGCAGGTCCTCGGCGGTCTCGTCCTGCTCTGGATCGCGGTCAAGGTCGTCCGCCAGGGGAGCGGTGCCGAGTCCGCCCGCGCGGGAGCCACGCTCGGCCAGGCGATCTGGATCATCGTCGCCGCCGACGCCGCGATGAGCCTCGACAACGTGCTCGCGGTGGCGGCGGCGGCGCACGGCGACCTCTCGCTCGTGGCCCTCGGCATCGCGCTCTCCCTGCCGATCGTCGTCTGGGGCAGCGGCCTGCTCGCGTGGCTGATGAACCGCTGGACGTGGATCGTCTGGATCGGGGGTGCGGTGCTGGGCTGGGTGGCGGCGGACATGGCCTTCGACGACGCGCTCGTGCAGGCGGCGCTGGGTGGACGCGCGGAGACGGCGGCCCTCGCGGCGCAGGCGCTCGCGGCGGGGACGATCTTCGGGCTCGGCTGGTGGCGACCGCGAGCACGCCCCGGGCGTGTGTCCTGACGTGGGGGCGCCGGCGGTGGGCCCTACTTCACGAACACCCACGCCGGCTTCAGCAGCGGGAAGGCGATGAGGCCGATGATCGCCGCCGCTGCGACCAGCGCGGGGTTGCTCACCTTGAAGCGGAAGAGCACGACGAGGCTGGCGAGCGCGATGAGCACGGTGAGCCAGTCGCCGATGGCGATGCGGCCGAGGAGAACGCAGGCGCCGAGGATGGTGCCGATGGCCGCCGCGTAGGCGCCCTTGACGAAGCCCTGCACGTTCGCGTTCCCGCGATGGCGGACGAGGATGGGCGCCACGATCAGCACGAGCAGGAACGACGGCAGGAAGATGCCGATCGTCGCCACCAGCGAGCCCCAGAAGCCGGCCACCAGGTACCCCACGAACGTCGCCGTGATGACGACCGGGCCGGGGCTCAGCATGCCCATGGCCACGGCGATCAGGAACTCGCGCTCGTTGAGCCAGCCCATGTGCTGGACCAGGCCTTTCTCGAGGAAGGGCACGATCACGAGGCCGCTGCCGAAGGTCAGCGAGCCGGCCTTGACGAAGAAGCCGAAGAGCTTCGCGAGCGTGGCGCCGGATGGGCCCGGCGTGGCCGCGCCGGCCACGAGCGGCAGGAGCAGCGCGGTCCCGCCCGCCGTCGCCTGCCCGCGCCGGAAGAGCGAGCCGTAGTAGACGATGCCGACGAGGCCGGCCACGATGAAGAGCAGCGCGACCTCCGCCTGCACCCGGACCGTCACGCCGAAGCAGACGACGGCAATCGCCCACTGCAGTCGGTCCTCCATGCCGAGCCTGGCCAGTCGCCAGCAGGAGTGCAGGATCAGCGCGATGACGGCCGGGCTCACCCCGTAGAAGATCGCCGTCACCCACGGCAGCCCCCCGAAGTGCACGTAGAGGGCGCCCAGGGCCGCCACGATGACGAAGTTGGGCAGGATGAACGCCCAGCCACCCGCCCACGCGCCCCAGAAGCCGCCGCGCAGGTACGAGATGAGGATGCCGACCTGGATGGCGAGCGGGCCGGGGAGGGACTGGCAGACGGCGATCGCCTCGCGCATCTCCTCGCGGCTGAGCCATCGCTTCTCGCCGACCAGCTCGCGCTCCATCTGACCGCAGAGCGCCACCGGGCCGCCGAAGCCCACCAGCCCGAGCCGGAGGTAGTACCGGACGAGATCGCCGATCGGGATCCGGGTTCGTGAGGGCTCGCTGGCCATGCTCGCCTCCGTGGGCCGGGGTGTCGGGCCCCCTCGGCCTGTTCGTGATTGTAACGATTGACAGAGGTAGTATCAAGTGTTACTTTCCCTCCATGCGTTGGCTGACCCTGCTCCTGAGCCTGCCCCCCACGCCCACGCGCCATCGCGTGGGGGTGTGGCGCAAGCTGCAGCGGATGGGCGCGGTGAAGCTGCGCGGCGCCGCATGGCTGCTGCCGGACACGCCCGAGACGGCGGAGCGGTTCCAGTGGCTCGTCCAGGAGGTCCAGACCTTCCGCGGCGAGGCCACCCTCCTGCGCGTCGACCGCATCGAGACGATGAGCGACGAGCAGGTCGGCGACCTCTTTCACCGGGCGCGCGCCGCCGACTACCAGGCCGTGCTCCAGGGCGTGCGCGATGCCGGCGCCCAGATCGACCGCCTGAAGAGCGCGCATCGCGGCGTCCCCGCCGCCATCCGCGCCCGGCTGGACGCGCTCAAGCGCGAGCTCGACCGCATCGACGCCATCGACTACCTCCGCAGCCCCCTCGGCGAGCGCGCGCGGGCGGCGTGGGAGGCCGCGGCGAGGCGGCTGCGCGCGCTGGAGTCGAGGCCGCGCGCCGCGCGCGGCGCCCGCGGCGGCCACGAGGCGCTGCCGCCGGCCGGGAGCACCTGGGTCACGCGCCCGCGGCCGCACATCGACCGCATCGCCTCGGCGTGGCTGGTCAAGCGGTTCTTCGACCCCGCCGCGAAGTTCGCGTTCGCGGACGCCGCCGACGCCGCGCGCAAGGGCATCCCCTTCGACATCCTCGGCGTGGAGTTCGGCCATCACGGCGAGGACTGCACGTTCGAGACCCTGGTCAAGCGCTTCGGCATCAAGGACCGGCGCATCAAGGCCCTCGCCGAGATCGTGCACGAGGCCGATCTCGCCGACGGCAAGTTCACGCGCACGGAGGCGCCGGGCGTCGACCTCACCCTCAAGGGGCTCGCCACCGGCATCCAGGACGATCAGGAGCTGCTCGAGCGAGGCATGGCCATTTTCGACGGTCTCTACACGGCCCTCCGGGGCCGGGCCTGAGGCCGAAAGGAGCGAGATCATGAAGTGGATCACCCGCGAGAAGGCGCGCGTCGACCGCATCGCCTGTCCGTGGCTCATCGCGCGCTTCATCGACAAGGACCCGACGTTCCTGTTCGCGCCCGACCGCGAGGTCATGACCGTTGCCGCGCGCGAAGGCGCGATCCCCTACGACGTGGGCGGCGTCGAGCTCGGCCATCACGGCGCGCACTGCTCGTTCGACGCGTTCCTCGAGAAGTACAAGCTCGAGGACCGGGCGCTGGGCGAGCTCGCGGTGATCGTCCGCGGCGCCGACACCGACGCGCGCCAGCTGACGCCCGAGTCGGCGGGGCTCTACGCGCTGGCCTCCGGCTTCCGGCTCATCGCGAAGGACGACCACGACAACATGGCGCGTCAGTTCCACGCCTACGACGCGCTCTACGCGTACTGCCGCGAGCGGACCGGCGCCGCGTGAGACGCCGGCGGTTCCTCGGCGCGGGGCTGGCGCTCGCCGGCGGGTGGGGGCTCACCGCACGACGGCACGCCCTCGCGGCGGCCGTCGAGATCGCGGTGCCCGCGGACCTGCCGGCCGAGCGCTTCGACTTCGAGACGAAGGGAATCGATGGCTGGACGACGGTGGACGGCCGGTGGGCGGTGGAGGAGATGGCGGGCGCGCCGAGCGGCAGGCGCGTGCTCGCGATTCGCGGCCTGAGAGCCTGACGCCGGCGCACCGACACCGCCCCATCCTCGTTCGAGAGGCGGAGGAACCGCCATGGCGCTCGAGCTGCTCGGCTACGTCGACCTGCCGGCTCACGCCAAGAGCGGCGGCTTCGATCACGCGGCGGTGCATCGCGGGAGCGGGCGCGTGTACGTCGCGCACACCGCCAACGACGCGCTCGAGGTCATCGACGGCGCCACCCATCGCCTTCTCGGCGACGTCCCCGATCTCGCGGGCGTGGCCGGCGCCCTGGTGTCGGACGAGGATGACCTCGTGTTCACGTCGAATCGCGGTGAGAACACGGTCGGGATCTTCTCGCTGGCCGATC
Source organism: Candidatus Rokuibacteriota bacterium (assembly GCA_016200085.1). Lineage (GTDB taxonomy): Bacteria > Methylomirabilota > Methylomirabilia > Rokubacteriales > CSP1-6 > JACQFL01. The sequence goes on from JACQFL010000038.1 coordinate 59,752, forward strand.
CGCGCGTCGTCAAGGTCGCCGTCGGCATCGGACCCAACGGGCTCGCCTACGACCCGCGCCGCCGCCGGCTGCTCGCCGCCAACGTGGGCGATCCCTCCGTGGCGGGGTCGTTCACGGTGTCCATCGTCGACGTCGGGCGGATGACACGTATCGCGGAGGTCCCGGTGCCGGGACGGACGCGCTGGACGGTCTTCGACCCCGACGCCGACGCCTTCCACGTCAACGTCATGGAGCCGCCGCACATCGTCGTCCTCGACGCGGCCGAGCCCGCGACCCGCCAGCGCGTGGTGCGCATGCCCAGCGCGGGCCCGCACGGCCTGGACCTGGACCGGATCGGACGCCGGGTGTTCTGCGCGTGCGACGGCGGGCTCCTCGTCGAGGTCCAGGCCGACTCCGGCGAGATCCTGCGCCAGACCGAGCTCGGCGGCGTGCCCGACGTCATCTTCTTCAACGCCGCACTGGGTCGCCTCTACGTGGCGATCGCTGATCCGGGGATGATCGAGGTCTTCGACACCGCCGCCCTCCGGCGCTGCGAGGTCGTCCGGACGGAGAGGGGCGCCCACACGCTGGCCTTTGACGCCGCCCGGAGCACCGTCTACGCCTTCCTGCCCGACACCCACCGCGCCGCGCTCTATCGCGACGGGTGACTACGTCGTGCGCCCGCTCGCGCCCCGCAGCCGCGGATCGAGCACGTCGCGCAGCGCGTCGCCGAGCATGTTGAAGCCGAACACTCCGAGCGAGATGGCCACCCCCGGCCACAGCGCCATCCACGGCGCGCGGAACATGTACGTCCGGCCGGATCCCGAGAGCATCGCGCCCCACGACGGGTAGGGCGGGGGGATGCCGAAGCCGAGGAAGGACAGGCCGGACTCCGCGAGGATCACCCCGCCCAGCCCGATGGTGGCGAGGATGATGATCGTCGCCATCACGTTCGGCAGGATGTATCGCAAGATCACGCGCAGGTGGCCGGCCCCCAGCGCGCGCGCGGCCTCGACGTAGGTGTTGGCGGCGATGCCGATGGTGGCGCCGCGGATCACGCGGGATGACGTGGCCGCGATGATGACCGACAGCGCGAGGATGACGTTGAGCAGTCCCGGACCCAGCACGGCCATCACCGAGAGCACGATGACGAGGAAGGGGAACGACATCCAGGCGTCCACCACGCGCTGCACGCAGATGTCGTAGCCGCCGCCGAAGTAGCCGCTGGAGACGCCGACGGCGGTGGCGGCGACCGTCCCGAGCAGGATGGTGGCGAAGCCGACGGTGACCGACACCCGCGCGCCGTAGACGATCCGGCTCCACATGTCGCGCCCGAGGTTGTCGGTGCCGAGCCAGTGCGTGGGGCCGGGCGCGCGCATGCGGGCGCCCCGGATGGTCTCGTCGTAGCCGAACGGCGCGATCCGCTCGGCAAACACCGCCATCACGAGCATCGCGATCACGATGACCGCGCCGATCGCCCCCAGCGGCTTGCGCCGCGCGAACCACCACATGGAGCGGGCCGCGCGGACGGGGAAGGCCGCGCGGCGGGCGGCCTCCCCGCTCTCCAGGGGAAGCCCGTTGCCGAGCTTAATAGCGAATTCTTGGGTCGATGGTGGCATAGAGCGCGTCGATGACGAGGTTGACGAACACGATTCCCGAGACCACGACCAGGTTCACCCCCTGGATCACGGGGTAGTCGCGCTGGTTGATGGCCTCGAAGAGGAAGCGTCCCATCCCGGGCAGGCCGAAGATGGTCTCGATGATCACGGCGCCGCTGACGATCTGGGCGATCTGGATGCCGAGGACGGTGATCACGGGGATGACCGCGTTGCGCAGGCTGTGCTTGAGCACGACCACCCGCTCGCGGAGCCCCTTGGCCCAGGCGGTGCGCACGTAGTCCTGGCGCAGCACCTCGAGCAGCATGCCCCGCGTGAGCCGCATCAGCGCGGCGGCGGAGGCGATCCCCAGGATGACGCCGGGCAGGACGAACTGCACCAGGTGGCCGATCCGGTCGGCGGAGAACTCGGTGTAACCGGTGACGGGGCGCCATCCCCACCAGATGGCGGGCAGCACGATCACGAGGGTGGCGACCCAGAAGCCGGGGACGGACAGGCCCAGGATGGCGGCGCTCCGGGCGGTGTAGTCGCGCAGCGTGTCCTGGCGGGTGGCCGAGATGATCCCGACGGGCAGGGCGATGCAGATGGCGATGCAGATGGCGACGAAGCCGAGCTCCATCGTCACCGGCAGCCGCCGCTGCAGCTCCTCGGTCACGGGCCGCCTGGTCCACAGCGACTCCCCGAGGTCGCCACGGACGATGTGGCCGAGCCAGTCGAAGTACTGCACGTAGATCGGGCGGTCGAGGCCGAGCTTGGCCCGCATCTCGTCCAGGTCCTTGGCGTAGGCCTTCTCCTCGAGCATCAGCTGCACGACGTCGCCGGGGATGAGGCGCGGCAGCGTGAAGACGATCAGCGAGGCGATGAGCAACGACGGCAGCGCGACGAACAGCCGCTTCACGAGATAACGCTTCAGCACGCGATCCTCGACGTCGGGGGCAGCGAGCGCTGCTCGCGCCGATACCCCCCCCCGCTCGGGAAGGCGCGCGGGATCATGATCGTGGTCAGCGATCCAGCCAGGCCGCGGTCAGGCGGCCGCCGATGTCGTAGCCGAGGTTGGGGGCGTAGTTCTTGAGGGCGCCGTCCCACACCGAGGTGTAGATGGCCGAGGGCACCTGCACGTAGTACTGCTGCTTGGCCAGGTAGCGCTGGATCTCGTGGATGATGTCGCGCCGCTTGGCCACGTCGAAGGTCCGCCGCTGGCGCACGAGCATGTCGGCGACGACGGGGTCGTGGATGTGGCTCTGGTTCTTCGGCTCCTCGGGGTAGTACTGGGCGAAGAGGAAGTTGTCGGGCTCGAGGAACGGGGTCTGCGGCCCGTACGTCATCGACGGGAAGTTGCCGTTGAAGCAGGTCGCGATGTAGGCCCCGTACTCCTTCTGCTCGAGCGTGGCGCTGATGCCGACGTCCTTGAAGGACTTGAGGATGAGCTGCGCGGAGTCGATGAGGACGGTCGAGCCGTAGGTCGTGAAGCAGATGCTGGCGGTGAAGCCGTTCGCGTAGCCGGCGGCGGCGAGCAGGCGCCGGGCCTCGGCCGGATCGTGCTTGAAGTACCGGGCGCCCTCGCCGAGCTGGGCCACGGGCAGCGCCCACTCCTTGAGCGCGGCGGGCACGGCGGCGTTGAAGACCCCGGCGCCCTCCAGCACGGCGTCGATGAGGCCCTGGCGGTCGACGGCGAGCGACATGGCCTGGCGCACGCGCACGTCGCTGAACGGCTTCTGGTCGGTGCGCATGGAGACGTGGCTCATGACGTTGCCCGGGAACTCGACAACCTTGAGCCCGGGCCGCTTCTGCTTCAGCGCGTCCTTGATCTGGACCCAGTCGACCTTGTTGATGTTCCCCGCCACCGTCTCCACGCCGATGTCGTACTTGCCGGTCGTGAAGGAGGCCAGGCGCGAGGACGTGTCCTCGTCCACGCTGCCCTCGACGCGGTCGATGTGGGGCAGGCCGGGCAGGAAGTAGTTCGGGTTGCGCACGAACGTGAGCGACTGGTTCGGCTTGTAGGAGTCGAGCATCCAGGGGCCGGTGCCGATGACGGCCTCGGCCTTCTTGAGGTCGCCGAACTTGTCGACGCACTCCTTGGCCACGACGGCGATGGCCATCGGCGAGGCGAGCATGTCGAGGAACCACGCGAAGGGCTCCTTGAGCGTGACCTTCACCGTGTAGCGGTCGACGGCCTCCACGCGCTCCATCGGGCGGAGCATGTAGGCGTTGGAGTTGCCCTTGACGGTCACGAAGCGCTCGAGGGTGTACTTGACGTCCTCCGCCGTCAGCTCCCGGCCGTTCACCGGCGGCTTGTGGTGCCACTTGACGCCGCGGCGGAGCTTGAAGACGTACGTCGTGTCGTTCGGCTGCGTCCACGACTCGGCGAGGTCGCCCTCCAGCGGGAACGTCCCCGGCGCGACGCCCGGCCCCGTCTTGTGCTTGACGAGCCGGCTGTGCGTGAACGACAGGGCGATGTTGGTCTTGAAGGAGATGATCAGCATGTGATCGAAGTGCGGCGGATCGTAGATCCGGACGCTCGCGGTGCCGCCGCGCTTGGGCGTCTGCGCGCGCGCGGCGGTCGGAAGCGCGGCGCCCCCGAGCGCGGCGCCGCCGAGGGCCAGCAGTTCACGACGGGTCCAGGACATGTCGCCTCTCCGTTCAGACCGCGCGGGCGCGCAGCTCTTTTCTCAGGATCTTGCCGATCGGGCTCTTGGGCAGGGCGTCGACGAAGCGCACCTGCTTGGGGCACTTGTACTTGGCCAGGCGCTCCTGGCAGAAGCCCATGATCTCCTCGGCGCTCGCGTGCTGGCCGGGCTTGAGCGCGACCCACGCCAGCACGTCCTCGCCCATCAGGGGGTCGCGCACGCCGACCACCGCCGCCTCGGCGACCTTGGCATGAGCGTAGAGCACCTCCTCGATCTCGCGCGGGAAGATGTTGAAGCCGCCGCGGATGATGAGATCCTTCTTGCGCTCGACGATGTAGAGGTAGTCGTCCTTGTCGAGCTTCCCGACATCGCCGGTATGGAGCCATCCGTTCCGGATGGCTCGCGCGGTTTCTTCGGGCATCTTGTAGTACCCGAGCATCACGTTGTCGCCGCGCACGCACACCTCGCCGACCTCGCCGCCGGGCACCTCGCGGTCGTCGTCGTCCAGGATGCGCACCTCGACGCCCGGGATCGGCTGGCCGACCGAGCCGAGCCGGCGCTCGCCCGAGAGGCGATGGGCCGACACGACCGGCGAGGCCTCGGTCAGGCCGTAGCCTTCCATGAGCGCGCCGCCGAACTTTTTCTCGAACGGCTCGACGATCTCCACGGGCAGGGGGGCCGCCCCCGAGCCCCACGCGCGCATCGACGAGGTGTCGAAGCGCGCGGCCTCGGGAAAGTTCAGGAGGTAGACGTACATGGTCGGCACGCCCGCCATCGACTGCACATGGTAGCGCTGGATCGCCTCGAGCACGGCCTCGGGGTTGAACCATTTCAGGAGGACGGCGCGCGTGCCGAGGATGTTGCCCGCGTTCATCACGGTCAGCCCGTAGGAGTGGGAGAGCGGGAGCACGGCGAGCGACCAGGCGGCGCGGTCCAGCTCGTAGAGGCTGGCGCCGGCGCGGGCGTTGCTCGCGAGGTTGTGGTGCGAGAGCGCGACGCCCTTGGGCTGGCCGGTCGTCCCCGAGGTGTAGAGGATGACGGCGATGTCGTCCCGGGCGCGGTCGACCATGGCGAACCGGTCGCTCTCGGGCTTCACGAGCGCCTCGTAATTGCGCGCTCCCGGCGCCTCGCCCCCCACGAGCACGACCAGGCCGCTCCAGCCCTCGGCCTTGGCCGCCAGCTCGGGCGAGGTGACGAGCGCCCTGGCCTCGGAGTGCGCCAGGATGTGGCGGACTTCCTCGGGGCTCAGCAGGAAGACGACCGGGACGATGACCGCCCCGAGCTTGAGGATCGCAGCGTAGGCCTGCGTGACCTCGGGGCAGTTCGGGAGCATCACGACCACGCGGTCCCCCACGCCCACGCCAAGGCGACCGAGCGCGTTCGCGAGACGGTTGGCCGCGCGCTGCTGGTCGACGTTCGTGATCTCGCGCCCCTCGAACGCGAGGGCGGGGTACTCGCCGAACGTCGTGACGTTGTCGTCGCCGAGAGCCGCCAGATTCATGTCACCAGGGGGAACGCGAGAGTTGAAGGATGATACCATCACCGTCCGATGCCGAAGCCTCTGTTTTCCGAGCAGTACGAGGCTGCCTTCGGCCAGCCCTGGCCGGTGTGGCCGGCGGCCGTGCTGGTGGCGACCATCAACGTCTTCCTCTTCGCCTTCGACCGTCCGTGGACGGCGTCCGACGGGGTCAGGAACTGGGGTGACTGGGCCCTCACGGGGGCCGGCGTGCTGGCGCGGCCCGATCTCGTCGCGCCCTGGCTCTCCTCGGGCTCGATCCTGAATCTCGGCGTCATCGCCGGGGGCTGCGCGGCGGCGCTGCTGAGCCGCCAGTTCGCGCTGCGGCTGCCGCCCCGCGGCGAGCTCGTCAAGGCACTCGCCGGCGGCGCCCTCATGGGCGTGGGCTCCCAGCTCGCCTTCGGGTGCAACATCGGGGGCTTCCTGAGCGCCACGAGCGCGCTGAGCCTCGCCGGCCTCGCCATGATGCTGGGACTGGCGGCGGGAGCGTTCGCGGGCATCCGGTATCTCGTCTGGGAGATGGAACACCGGCCGGGATGGTCGGCCGGCCGCGCCCGCGTGCTCGGCGCCGCGCGCGAGGATGCGCCGGGCCGCCAGCCGGCCGCCGGACTCGGGCTGGCGCTCGCCCTGCTCGCCCTGCCATGGCTCTACGCCCGCGCCGGGTACGTCGCCCAGGGCCTCTTCCTGCTCTTCGGCGTCGCCTTCGGCGTGGTCTTCCAGCGCTCGCGCTTCTGCCTGGTGCGCGCCTTCCGCGAGCCATTCATGACGGGCGACGCCGAGCACACGCGGGCGGGCGCGCTGGCCGTCACCCTGTCGATGCTCGGCTTCGCGATCCTCAAGTTCACCGATCTCAAGGACAAGGGCGAGTGGGTGTTCGCCAGCGCGGGCGTGGGGGCGCTGGCCGGCGGGCTCGCCTTCGGCATCGGCATGACCCTGGCCGGCGGCTGCGGCGCGGGGACCCTCTGGCGCGCGGGCGAAGGACAGGTCAAGCTGTGGGCCGCGCTCGCGACGTTCGCCCTCGGGGCATCGCTGGCGCGCGTGGCCCTCGTCCAGACGGTCGGGCTCGGCCGTCTGGGCCGGGCGGTGTTCCTGCCCGCGGCCCTGGGCTGGGGCGGGGCGGTCGCGCTGGTGGTGGCGGTGATGGCGGTGTGGGCGGTCCTGGCGACGTGGAACGAGCGCTCCGGCGCGGTCAGCGCGCTGCGGTGAGCGCGAGAGACTGCCGCGGCGCCCGCGCAACCGGTATGATGGCCGGGGTCAACACGGAGGGCGAGCCATGACGATCACCCGCAGGCGGTTCCTCCAGGGTTCGGCGGCGGCGCTGGCCGCGGCCGGGTGCGCGACGGCGAAGACCGCGGGCGACCTGCAGCCGCAGTCGGGCCGGCGCGTGGTCGTGGTCGGTGGCGGCTGGGGCGGTGCGACGGCGGCGAAGTACGTGCGGCTGGCCGATCCCTCGATCGAGGTCATCCTGCTCGAGCCCAACGACCGCTTCGTCTCCTGCCCGTTCAGCAACCTCGTGCTCAGCGGCGTGCGCCCGCTGAGCAGCCTGACGTTCGGCTACGGCGACCTCCGGCGGAACCACGGCGTCACCATCGTGCGCGCCGAGGCCACCGCCATCGAGCCCGAGACGAAGCGGGTGCGCGTCGGCGAGGGCTACTACACCTACGATCGCCTCGTGGTGGCGCCGGGCGTCGAGTTCCAGTGGGAGCAGGTGGAGGGGCTGCCGCAGGCGAAGGACACCGTGCTCCACGCCTGGAAGGCAGGTCCGCAGACCACGGCCCTGGCCAAGCAGATCCAGTCGATGAGCGACGGGGGCGTGTTCGTCATCTCCATTCCGCCGGTGGCCTACCGCTGCCCGCCCGGACCGTACGAGCGTATCTGCCAGGTCGCGTGGTACCTCAAGAACACCCGGCCGAAGTCGAAGGTGATCGTGCTGGACGCCAACGAGAACATCGTCTCCAAGACGGCGCTCTTCCGGGGAGTCTGGCAGGCGTCGTACCCGAACATCGACTACCGGCCGCGCAGCCGCGTAGTGAAGGTCGATCCGTCGACCCGGACCCTGACCACGGAGTTCGGCGACGCCGTGACGTATGACGTCGTCAACCTGATCCCGCCCCAGCGCGCGGGCACGATCGCCGTGCAGGCCGGCCTCGTGGGCGACGACAAGCGGTGGTGCCAGGTCGACCACGTCACGTACGAGTCGGTCAAGCACAGGAACGTCCACGTCGTCGGTGACTCCACCATCGGGATCCCGGCGCCCAAGTCGGGCAACGTCGCCAACGCGATGGGCAAGATCGCGGCCGTCAACATCGTGAATCTCCTGAACGGCCGGCCGCCGTCGCCGCTGCCGCCCGGGAACACCTGCTACAGCTGGATCAACGACCGCGAGGCCATTGCCGTGGTCAACGCCTATCGCATCGACAATGGCAAGGTCGTGCAGATCGAGCAGAAGCTGACCCCGGGGCCGAGCGCCATCTACGGCCAGCAGGCGGTCGGCTGGGCGACGTCGATCTGGTCCGACATCCTCGGATGAGGGCGAGGCTATGACACACATGCGCGTGCTTCTCGCGGCGGGCGTGCTCGGCGTGGTGGTGGCAGCGACGGCGGCGCTCGCGGCGGCGGGGCCGCTCGACGGCGCCGGGAGCAAGGTCCTCAACTGCGCGGCATGCCACGGCGCGGCCGGCCAGAGCCGGTCGGACGCGATGCCCATCCTCGCCGGCGCGCATCCCGTGTACTTCAAGAAGGCGATCCAGGACTACGCCTCGGGCAAGCGGCTCTCCCCGGAGATGGAGCCCTACGCCAAGCAGGTGCTGGTCCTCGGTCTCGACGAGATCGCGGCGTACTTCGCCGCGCAGAGGCGGGAGCCCTCGCGCGTCAAGCTGGATGCCGCCGCCGTGGAGCGCGGGCGCACGGCCTCGACCCAGTGCGCGCCCTGTCACGGACCGGCGGGCAAGGGCGACGCGGACAAGGGCGTGCCCGACATCGGCGGCCAGCCGCCCGGCTACCTCCGCAACCAGCTCCTGCTCTTCAAGGCGGAGAGGCGGAGCCCGGGCGACGAGGCGGTCACCAAGATGAAGGCGCTGCTCAAGGCGGTGCCCGACGACACCCTCGGTGACCTGGCGGCGTACTACTCGAGCCTGAGGTGACCTGCTGACCGTCGCGTTCATCGGCGCCCTCTCGCTGCTCGGCTTCGTCGGGGCCATGACCTCGGGGATGCTCGGGGTGGGGGGCGCGATCGTGATGATCCCGCTGCTCCTCTACGCGCCGCCAGCGCTCGGCGTCGGGCTCCTCGACGTCAAGTCCGTGGCGGCCATCACCCTTGCGCAGGTGATGGTCGCCGCGCTCTCGGGCGCGATCGCGCATGGGCGCCACCGGGCGGTCAGCGCCCCGCTCGCGTGGGTCGGGGGCGTGTCGATGGCGGTGGGCTCGTTCTCGGGCGCGGTGGCCTCCCATTACGTCACAGCCAACGTCTTGCTGCTCGTTTTCGGGCTGATGGTGATCGCCGCGGGGATCCTGCTCGCGGTCCAGCCCGACACGCCCGAGATGCCGATCTTCGCCGAGAACGTCGAGTTCAGCCGGGTGCGGGCGGCCGCCGTCGCCATGGGCGTCGGTTGCGCGGCCGGGATCGTGGGGGCGGGCGGCGCGTTTCTGCTCGTGCCGCTGCTCCTCGTCATCGTACACGTCCCATTGCGGGTCACCATCGGGTCGTCACTCGGGATCACGGCGGTCGGCGCGCTCGCGGGCTTCGTCGGCAAGGTCATCACCGGACAGGTGCCGCTCGTTCCCGCGCTCGCGGTCGCCGCGGGCGCCATCCCCGGCGCCCAGGTCGGCGCCGCCGTCAGCCGTCGTCTGAGCGGCCGCCAGCTCAAGCTCCTCCTCTTCACGGTCATCGCGGTGACCGCCATCCGCGTCTGGTTCGACCTGATCGAACGCTGGATCACTCCGGTGTCGGCCCCATGAGATGGCAGTGTGAGGTGAGCAGCGGCGGAGCGGCGGAGCCGCGATCGCTGCGAGCCGAACGGGGTGCGAGGTGGGCGCGCGTGAGCGCGCCCGGCCGAGCGGTGAGATGGTTGGGAGTGTGTGAGGTGAGCAGCGGCGGAGCGGCGAAGCCGCGATCGCTGCGAGCCGAACGGGGTGCACGGCGGTGTGAGGCGAAGCGCCGCCGCGGCGCTGAGCCGAACGGTGTGCGAAGCGGGCGTGCGGAGCACGCCCGGCCGAGCACTGAAATTCCGAATGGGCGCGCGTGAGCACGCCCGGCCGAGCGGTGAGATGGTTGGCAGTGTGTGAGGTGAGCAGCGGCGGAGCGCCGAAGCCGCGATCGCTGCGAGCCGAACGGGGTGCACGGCGGTGTGAGGCGAAGCGCCGCCCTGGTGCTGAGCCGAACGGTGTGCGAGGCGGGCGTGCGGAGCACGCCCGGCCGAGCACTGCAATTCCGAATCGGCGCGCGCGAGCGCCCGGCCGAGCGGTGAAATGCCGAACCATGAGCCCGGAGAGCGCGTGAGGTACGGGTTCGTCATCGACCAGGGGAAGTGCATCGGGTGCCACGCGTGCACGGTGGCATGCAAGGAGGAGAACCGGGTTCCCCTCGGCGCCTTCCGGACGTGGGTGAAGTACGTCGAGCGCGGCACGTTCCCCGACACGCGCCGCTACTTCGCCGTGCTGCGCTGCAACCACTGCGACGACGCGCCGTGCGTCACCATCTGCCCCACCGTCGCCCTCTACCGCCGCCCCGACGGCATCGTGGACTTCGACGGCGCGCGCTGCATCGGCTGCAAGTCGTGCATGCAGGCCTGCCCCTACGACGCGCTCTACATCGACCCCGACACCAACACCGCGGCCAAGTGCAACTACTGCGCTCACCGCGTCGAGGTCGGGCTGGAACCGGCGTGCGTGATCGTCTGCCCGGTGCAGGCCATCGTCGCCGGTGATCTCGACGATCCGCGCACGCCGATCGCCCGGCTCGTGGGCCGCGAGCAGGTGCAGGTGCGCAAGCCCGAGCAGGGCACCCGGCCCAAGGTCTTCTACCTCGGCGCGGACGCCTCGACCCTCGCGCCGGCGCTCCAGCAGCCGGCCCAGAGCTACATGTGGGCATCGCGGCCGGCCGCGGAGCTCGATCTCGTGACCATGGTCGCCGCGCTGCAGGCGCCGGGCGAGGCCGCGCTGAGCCGGCCCGTGTACGACGTGCCGCACGCGCCGCGGCCCTGGGGCGGGCGGGTGTCCGCCTATCTCTGGACCAAGGCGGTGAGCGCCGGCGCTCTGCTCGTCGGCGCCGCCGGATGGATCAGCGGACAGTCCGCGGGCGGCCGGCTCAGCGGCATCGTCGCGCCGCTGATCGCGCTGGTGTTCCTCGCGCTGACGACCGTGCTGCTCGTGGCGGACCTCAAGCGGCCCGACCGCTTCCACTACATCCTGCTCAAGCCCAACTGGCGCTCGTGGCTGGTGCGCGGGGCGTGGATCCTGATGGCCCACGGCGCGGTCGCCGTCGCGTGGCTGGTGGCGGGGGCCGGCGGCTCGCGCGGCCTGCTGGACGTGCTGGCGGTGCCGGCGGTCCTGCTCGCGGCGGCGGCGGCGGGCTACAGCGCACTGCTCTTCGGCCAGGCCGAGGGGCGTGACTTCTGGCAGAGCCCGCTGCTGCTGGTGCACTTGCTCGTCGCCGCGGTCGTCGCCGGCGCGGCCTCGCTGCTGCTGGCCCAGGCGGTGATCGGGGGCGGGGTGGGCAGCGCGCCGCTGGGCCTCGTGCTCGGTGTCGCGCTCATCGCCGACGCGGTCGTGAAGCTGGCCGAGCTCTACGGCTCGCACGCCAACGTCGACGTCGCCCGCGCCGCCGCCCTCGTCACGCGCGGCCGCTTCGCCCGCCGCTTCTGGTGGGGCGCCGTCACCCTGGGGCTCGAGGCGCCGGTGGCGCTCCTTCTCGCCGGCGCGCTCACCGGCCTGACCGTCTACGGCGCCCTCGGGGCGCTCTGTGCCCTCGCCGGGCTGTGGATCTGGGAGGACCTCTGGATCCGCGCCGGTCAGGCCGTCCCGTTGAGCTGAGAGAGGCCATGCCCGAGCCCACGCCCGTGCCCGAGACGCCATCGAGTGAGCCGTTGAATCCGAGCGCGCGGGACCTGCCGCCGCGCGAGGGCGGCCTGGCCAGCTATCCGCCGGCGAGCCGCTGGGAGCACTGGGAGGAGTACGACCCCGTGGCGTGGCCGCGCAAGGTCAAGCGCGAGTACGCGCTGGTCCCGACGATCTGCTTCAACTGCGAGGCCGCCTGCGGGCTGCTCGCCTACGTCGACAAGCAGACCCTGCGCATCCAGAAGTTCGAGGGCAACCCCGCGCATCCCGGCAGCCGCGGGCGCAACTGCGCCAAGGGGCCGGCCACCCTCAACCAGATCGAGGATCCCGAGCGCATCCGCTACCCGTTGCGCCGCGCCGCCGGGCGCGGCGAGGGCAAGTGGGAGCGCGTGACGTGGGACGAGGTCCTCACCGACATCGCCGGACGGATCCGCTCCGCGCTCGTCGAGGGACGCCAGAAAGAGGTGATGTACCACCTCGGGCGCCCGGGCCACGAGCTCGTCTACCTGCAGCGCGTGTTCCACGCCTGGGGCATCGACGGCCACAACAGCCACACCAACGTCTGCTCGGCGAGCGCGCGGGCGGGCTACGCCTTCTGGATGGGGATGGACCGCCCGTCGCCCGACCACGCCAACGCGCGCTTCATGCTCCTGCTCTCCTCGCACCTCGAGACCGGGCACTACTTCAACCCCCACGCCCAGCGGATCATCGAGGGCAAGATGCGGGGCGCGAAGATCTGTGTCATCGACACGCGCCTCAGCAACACCGCGTCGATGGCCGACTGGTGGCTGGCGCCGTGGCCGGGCACCGAGGCCGCCCTGCTGCTGGCCATCGCCCACGTGCTGATCCGCGAGGGGCGCTGGGACCGCGACTACGTCCGGAAGTGGGTCAACTGGGACGAGTACCTGCGCGAGGAGCGCCCCGACCTGCCGGTGACGTTCGAGGCCTTCGAGCGCGCGCTCGACGAGCTCTACGCGCGCTTCACGCCCGAGTTCGCCCAGGAGGAGAGCGGGGTGGACGCCGCGGCCATCCGCGAGGTCGCGCGCGCCGTCGGCGACGCCGCCGGCGCGCTGGCCACCCACATCTGGCGCAACACCGCGGCGGGCAACCTCGGGGGCTGGCAGGTGGCGCGCGCGCTCGAGCTGCTCGTGGTCCTCACGGGCAGCGTCGGCACCCCGGGCGGCACCGCGCCCAGCGCCTGGAACAAGGCCGTCCCGGCGCCGCCGATGATGCCGCCCCCGGGCAAGGTGTGGAGCGAGCTGCTGATGCCGCGCGAGTACCCGCTCTCGTTCTTCGAGATGTCGTTCCTGCTCCCGCACTTCCTGCGCGAGGGCCGCGGCAAGCTCGCCATGTACTTCACGCGGGTCTACAACCCGGTGTGGACCAACCCCGACGGCATGTCGTGGATCGAGATGCTCACCGATGAAAGCAAGGTCGAACGACATGCGTGCCTGACCCCGGTGTGGAGCGAGACGGCGTGGTTCGCCGATTACGTGCTGCCCATGGGCCACGCCTCCGAGCGCCACGACCTCATGTCGCAGGAGACCCACGCCGCGCGCTGGATCGGCTTCCGCCAGCCGGTGCTGCGCCTGATGCTGGAGCGCCAGGGCCGGACGTTCGACTGGACGTGGCAGGCCCACGAGGCCGCCGGCATCGGGCAGGTGTGGGAGGAGGACGAGTTCTGGATCGAGCTCTCGTGGCGGATCGATCCCGACGGCGCCCTTGGCATCCGGAAGTACTTCGAGTCGCCGTACCGTCCGGGCGAGAAGCTCCGGATCGAGGAGTTCTACCGCTGGATCTTCGAGCACAGCGTGCCGGGCCTGCCCGAGACCGCGCAGCGCGAGGGGCTGACGCCGCTCGCCTACATGCGCAAGTACGGCGCGTTCCTCGTCGCGGACGGCGTCTACCGGACGGCCGAGCAGCCGCTGCCCGCGCGCGACCTCGAGGGCACCACCGTCGATCCCGCCACGCGGGTGGTCAGCAAGAACGGCCAGGCCGTCGGCGTGGAGGTCGACGGCGTGGCGCGCGTCGGCTTTCCCACCCCGTCACGCCGTCTCGAGTTCTACTCGCTGACGCTGAAGGAGTGGAAGTGGGCGGAGCAGGCCGTCCCCGGGTACATCCGCAGCCACGTGCACTGGGCCCACCTCGACCGCGCCCAGGGCGAGATGGTGCTGATCCCGACCTTCCGGCTGCCCACCCTGATCCACACGCGCTCGGGCAACGCCAAGTGGCTCTACGAGATCTCGCACACGAACCCGATCTGGATTCACCCCGAGGACGGCGCGCGTCTCGCCGTCGCCACCGGCGACCTGCTGCGCGTGGAGACGGCGATCGGCCACTTCGTCGACCGGGCGTGGGTGACGGAGGCGATCCGTCCCGGCATCATCGCGTGCTCGCATCACCTCGGCCGGTGGCGGCTGCGCGAGGACACCGGCGGCGAGCGCTGGTCCACCGCGCTGGTCGAGCTCGAGCGGGCGGCGCCGGGGCAGTGGCGCATGCGCCAGGTCCACGGCATCGCGCCGTTCACGAGCACCGATCCGGATTCCGGGCGGATCTGGTGGGAGGAGTCGGGCGTGAACCAGAACCTCACGTTTCCCGTCCAGCCCGATCCGGTCAGTGGCCAGCACTGCTGGCACCAGCGCGTACGCGTCGCGCGCGCCGGTCCGGACGACCGCTACGGTGACATCGTCGTCGACACGAACAAGTCGTACGCCGTCTATCGTGACTGGCTCGCGCTAGCGCGGCCCGCGCCTGGCCCGGGGAACCTCCGCCGGCCGCTCTGGCTGCCCCGGGCCTTCAGGCCGGACGTGAGTACATATAAGGTAGAGGACTAGAACCCTCACTTCTCGGTCAAGAATTGCGTATACTCGCCCTGATGATGGCGACGGGCGGATGCTCACGATGACCGATGGAATCACGCGGCGGATGGTGCTCAGGGGCGCCGGCGCGGCCGGCGTCGTGGGCGCGCTCGCAACACGGGCTCCGACCTCGGCCTGGGCTCAGGCTGGCGCGCAGGCGCCGGCCCTCGGCGGGCAGGAAAGCGTGCAGTCCGCCCTCAAGCGGCTCTTCGGCGCGCGCCCACTGAAGGACGGCGCCGGCGTGATCAAGCTCGAGGCGCCGCCGATCGCCGAGAACGGCGCGCTCGTGCAGGTCTCCGTCGAGGCCGCCTCGCCGATGACGGCGGCGAACCACGTCAAGACGATCTACCTCGTCGCCGACAAGAACCGCATCCCCGTGGTCACGCGCGCCACGCTGACGCCCGAGATGGGCCAGGCCTTCGTGGGCGAGACGATCCGCCTCGGCGAGACCACCGACGTGCGCGCCATCGTCGAGCAGAGCGACGGCACGCTGCTTCAGGTCCGACGCGAGGTCAAGGTGACCGTCGGCGGCTGCGGAGGCTAGCGTGGCGGACGACGTCGGGCGCATCCGCATCCGCGTGCCCTCCTCGATCAAGGCGGGCGACGTCGTGCGCGTGCGCGCGCTCGTGATCCATCCCATGGAGCGCATCGAGCGGGATGCGCAGGGCAAGATCGTCCAGAAGGCCTACCGGTACATCAACCAGGTCACGGTGACGTATCTCGGCCGGACGATCCTCACCCTCGACACCACCCAGAGCGTGAGCGAGAACCCCTCGTTCACCTTCGCCTTCCGCGCGACCGATCCCGGCCCGCTCACGATCACGTTCCTCGACACCACCGGCGGCAAGTACGCAGGGCTGGCCGACATCAAGCTCGCCTGAGGCGATGCCCCCGCTCGCCTGGCTGCTGATCCCGCTCCTGCTCGCCGCGTGCGGCCGATCGTCCGCGCCGTCCTCGTCCGCGGCGGGGGCGCCGTCGCTCGCCTCCCAGGCGCCGTCCGCCGGTCCGCCCCGCCCCTCGCGCGCCATCGCTCCGGCCATCGGCGCGGTGATGACGTGGCCCGACGGCAGGCGCGTGGCCGTGCGCTACAAGGGCTGGACACCACCGATTTCGGCCGGTTCCGCACGTACGCCTACGGCGATGCCCGTCCCGAGGTCCCTGTCGCGAGCGTCACGGTGCCGGACGGTCCGCCCGGCGACGCCGCCAAGGGCCGTGCGCTCTTCGTGAGCCGGGCCAGGGGCCCGTGCACGGGCTGCCACCTGGTCCCCGGCGCCGACGTGTGGCCGGCGGGCAACGTGGGCCCCGACCTCTCGACCGTCGGTGACCGCGGGCTCACCGACGGCTATCTCTACCAGCTCGTCTTCGATCCGCGCCCGATCTTCCCGAAGACGGTGATGCCGCCGTGGGGCGCCACCGGCGTGCTGACGCCGGGCGAGGTGCGCGACGTCGTCGCGTACCTCCAGACCCTCAAAGGCCCGCGCCCCGCGGAGACCGACCCGGAGCGCGATCCGGCCACGCGGCGGCGGCCCGTCGGCTTCGGCGACAACCTGGACGCGACGAACAACCCCGGTGTGCTGCTCGCCGACCAGGCGGAGGCCGAGTGGAGCACGAAGGGGCCGGCAGACCGCGCGTGCGCCGACTGCCACGTCGGGCCTCCGGAGCTCGCGATGAAGGGCGTCGCCGCACGCTATCCCCGTCACGTCGCCTCCCAGGGACGGGTGATGAGCGTCGAGGACTGGCTCACCGTCCACGGACCCGAGACCACGGGCGCGGCCTATCTCGCGGAGAGCGAGGCCAACCTCCGCATGACGGTGCTGATCAAGATGGCGTCCAACGGCCTGCCCGTGGCGATCGACACCACCAGCCCCGAGGGGCGCGCCGCGCTCGCGCGCGGCCGGGCTTCCTTCGAGCGCCGCGTGGGCCAGCGCAACCACGCGTGCGCGGACTGTCACACGCCCGATGGTGGCGCCAACCACTTCCTCGGCGGCCGCATGCTGGCCGACGTCCGCGAGGGCCTCACGCGCCACTTCCCGACGTGGCGGACGAGCCAGTCGGAGCTCTGGGATCTGCGCAAGCGCTTCCAGTGGTGCATGACGCCGCTGGGCGCCAACATGCTCGCCGCCGACGCCGTGGAGTACGCCGAGCTCGAGCTCTACCTGACGTCGTTCGACGTCGGCAAGCCGATGAGCGTGCCCGGCATCAGACACTGATCTGATAGCATCGCGGCCATGAGCACGCGCACGGTGACGGTACGCGTCGAAAGCGAGCTGTTTCGGAGAGCTTGCGCACGAACCGGGCGAGGCGTCATGGCCACCATCCGCCAGGGTCTCGGGCCGGTCGCGGCGAGCGAGGCATACGAGCGGCTTCGCGCGTTGCGGGGCAAGATCCGGCTTTCGATCGATCTCGAGCGTGTGCGAGCTGATCGAGGCCCAGTGTCCTGAGCGCACCTTCCGAGTCGGGCGGCGCGCGTGGACGTTAGTCGCCGCGATCTCCTGAAGGTCGCCGCGGTGGCTGCGGGGGCGGGGATCATGCCGCGCGCGCTGGAGCGCGCGGACGCGGCGGAGCGGCTGCTGGAGATGGAGCCGCTCGGCAACGTGACGCTGCTCCACCTGACCGACCCCCACGCCTCGCTCGTCCCCGTGTACTACCGCGAGCCCGACACGCTGATCGGCGTCGGTGCCGAGCGCGGGCGGCCGCCGTACCTGACCGGCGAGGCGCTGCTGCGGCACCACCAGATCCGGCGCGGCAGCCTGGAGGCCTACGCGTGCTCGTCGGTCGACTTCGCGACGCTGGCCGCGCGCTTCGGGCGCCTCGGCGGTTACGCCCACCTCGCCACGCTCGTCGCGCGCATCCGCGCCGCGCGGCCGGGACGCACGCTGCTGCTCGACGGCGGCGACACCATCCAGGGCTCGGCGACGGCGCTCTGGTCGCGCGGCGAGGACATGGTCCGGGCCATGAACCTCCTCGGGGTCGAGGTCGTCACGCCGCACTGGGAGTTCACCTACGGCCTCGAGCGCGTGCGCGAGCTGTTCGGGGACCGCGAGAGCCGCGGGCTCTTTCGCGGGAACTTCGTCGCCCACAACGTGAGCGAGGTCGGCTTCGGCGATCCGGTCTTCGCGCCGTGGACGATCCGCGAGGCGGGCCGGGTGAAGGTCGGCGTGATCGGGCAGGCGTTCCCCTACGTGCCGGTGGCGCACCCGCGGCGCTTCACGCCCGATCTCACCTTCGGCATCGCCGAGGACGCGCTCCAGGGCCACGTCAACGCCCTGCGCGACCGGCACCGCGCGGATCTGGTCGTGCTCCTCTCGCACAACGGCCTGCCCGTCGACCTCAAGCTCGCGGCACGGGTGGCCGGCCTCGACGTGATCCTGGGCGGGCACACCCACGACCCGCTGGTGGCGCCGATCACCGTCGGGCGGACCCTCGTCGTGAACTCGGGCGCGCACGGCAAGTTCCTGAGCCGTCTCGACCTCGACGTGCGGGGCGGCCGTCCCGTGGCGCACCGCTACCGTCTGATCCCCGTGCTGTCGCGCGACCTGCCCGAGGACGCGGCGATGGCGCGGCTGATCGCCGAGGTCCGGGCGCCCCACGCGGCGCGGCTCGGCGAGGCGCTCGCGGTCTCCGACTCACTGCTCTATCGCCGCGGCACCTTCAACGGCCCCTTCGACGAGGTGATCCTCGACGCGCTCCTGGAGCGTGCGGACGCCGAGGTCGCCTTCTCGCCCGGCTTCCGCTGGGGCATCACGATCCTGCCTGGCCAGGCCATCACCCTCGAGGACGTCTACGGCCACACCGGCATCACGTACGCGAATACCTGGGCCCGTGAGATGACGGGCGCGGAGATCGTCCGGGTGATGGAGGACGTCGCCGACAACCTCTTCCACCGCGACCCGTACTACCGTCAGGGCGGCGACATGGTGCGGCTCGGCGGACTGACGTACGCCATCGCCCCGCAACGCCCGGCCGGCCGGCGGATCAGCGAGGTCAGGATCGGCGGACGTCCGCTCGACGCGGCCAGGCGCTACAAGGCGACGGGATGGGCCAGCCTCGGCGAGGCGGACGGGCCGCCCGCGTGGGACGTCGTCGCCGCGCACCTGAGACGGCTCAAGCGGGTCACGCTGGATCCGCGTCCGCGCGTCCGCGTCCTGTAAGATAAGGCCCTTGGCACGCACGAGCTTCGTCGCCGCCGCCGCCGCTCTCGTCGCCGTCGTTGCCATCGTGGGCGCGGTCCAGATGCGCGCTCGCCGCCCCACGGAGCGCCAGGTTGCCCGGGCCGAGGTCGTTGTCGGCTCGCTCGACGACCTGTTCATGGACCTCGAGATCCTTCCCATGGACCGTCAGGTGCCGCCGCCGTTCACGCTCGCGGCGCTCGACGGCCGGCAGGTCGGCCTCCGCGATCTCACGGGCCGGGCGACGCTCCTGTATTTCTTCGCCACGTGGTGACCGCACTGCACGAGGGAGTTGCCCTCGACGATGCAGCAGCTGCAGGCGGCCTACCGCGATCTGCAGATCGTCGCCATCGACATCCAGGAGCGCCCCGAGACCGTCGTGAGCTGGACCGCCACGCACCAGGTGACGCTGCCCGTGCTCCTCGACCCCGACGGGAGGGTGACGAAGGCCTACGGCGTCTCGGCCACGCCCACCGTGTTCGTCCTCGACCGGACCGGGCGGCTCGTCGGCAAGGCCCTCGGCACCAAGCCGTGGACGTCCGAGCGCGGGCGCCTGGCCATCGAGAAGCTGCTCGCGTCGTGATCGACACCATCGACGCCGACGTCCTCGTGCTCGGGGCGGGCGGCGCGGGCCTCTGCGCGGCGCTGCACGCCGCCGACGCGTCGCCGCATCTCCGCGTCGCGGTGGTGGTCAAGGGGCTGCTCGGCCGCGCCGGGTGCACCCGAATGGTCCAGGGCGGCTACAACGCCGTGCTGGCCGCGCCGGACTCGCTCGAGGCCCACCTGCTCGACACCCTGGCGGGCGGCGGGTGGATCAACGACCAGGAACTGGTGTGGACCCTGGTCACGGAGTCCCCGGGCCGCGTCCTCGAGCTCGAGTCGCGCTACGGCTGCCTGTTCGACCGCACGCCCGAGGGGCGCATCCACCAGAAGCCCTTTGCCGGCCAGAGCCACGACCGCACCGTGCACAAGGGCGACCTCACCGGGATCGAGATCATGAGCCGTCTCACCGAGCAGGTCCTGGCGCGCGCGAACATCCGCGTGCTCGAGGACTGCCGCGCCGTCGACCTCGTGCGGGACGACGCGGGCCGCGCGGCCGGTGCCCTCGTGCTCGATCTGCGAAGCGGGCGCTTCCTGCTCGTGCGGGCGCGCGCCACGTTGCTCGCGATGGGCGGCGGGCCGACCATGTACAGGGTCATCGCGTGCTCGGCCGACAAGTCGGCCGACGGCATCGCGCTGGCCTACCGCGCGGGCCTGGTCCTGCGCGACATGGAGATGGTCCAGTTCCACCCGACGGGGCTCGTCATCCCCGGCTCGCTCATGACGGGCGCGCTGCTCGAGGAAGGCCTGCGCGGCGCCGGCGGGCATCTCAGGAACGGCGGGGGCGAGCGGTTCATGGCGCGCTACGATCCCGCGCGCCTGGAGCGCTCCACGCGCGATCTGGTCTCGCGCGCCTCGTTCCTCGAGGTGACGGAAGGGCGCGGCACGCCGAACGGCGGGGTGTGGATCGACGTCTCACACCTCGGCGCCGAGACGGTCGAACGGACGTTCCGCGGCATGGTCAAGCGCTGCCGCGACTTCGGCCGCGACCTCGCGCGCGAGCCGGTCGAGGTCGCGCCCACCGCGCACTTCATGATGGGCGGCGTGGTGATCGACCCGTCGTGCCGCACTGCCATCGAGGGGCTCTTCGCCGCCGGCGAGGACACCGGGGGCGTGCACGGCGCCAACCGCCTCGGCGGCAACGGAGTGGGGGAGTCGACGGTCTTCGGGGGCATCGCCGGCGACGTGATGGCCGCGTTCGTGGAGGGCCGTCCGTCGCCGCGTGTGAGTTCCGTCGCCGCCGAGCCGGCGATGTCTCGCGCCGAGGCGCCCCTGGCGCGCCCGTTCACGCCGGCCCTCTACGACCTGCAGCGGCGGCTGCGCGAGGTGATGTGGGATCGCGTGGGCCTCGTCCGCGATGGCGACGGACTCGCCACCGCGCTGGCCGAGATCGAGGCGGTGGACGGTGCGCTGCGGACCGCTGGCGTCGGCGGCGGACGTGCGCTGAGCACGGCCTGGCAGGACTGGCTCAACCTCGACTCCCAGGTGATCGTCGCCCGCCTCATCGCGGCGAGCGCGCTCGCGCGTCGCGAGAGCCGCGGCGCGCACTGGCGCCGTGACTTCCCTGCGCCGGCGCCGGGTCCCCCGTTCTCGGTCCACGTCCGCCTGTGCAACGGCCTCCCGACGCACTCGGTCCAGCCCGTCGTGCTCACGCGCGCCCGCCCGGACACCGTCGCCACGCGTGCAGCCATCGAGGTCGGCGACTAGTGTCTCGTCCCCGAAGCGAAGTGACGATTCGGCCGGGGCGTCCAGCCAGGGCCGGCGGGGGCGGTCGGCAGGGGTCAAAGGGACCCGTACCCCGCCAACCGACAGCGGACACAGCGCGCCCAGATGGAGCCCAGCCGCGACGGAGCAGCGGACGCGTGCGGCGTGGTCCTCTTGACCCCTGCCGACCGCCCCCGCCGGCCCTGCCGCGCGCGACGTTGACATGACGTTGGAACGGGGACACGAGCCATGCGCCTGATCCTGCTCGGCACGGGCGGCGGGCCGCGGCCGCGCGTCGTGCGCGGGGCGCCCGCGCAGGTGATCGTCGTCGACGGCGTGGCCTACGTCGTCGATTGTGGCAACGGGGTGGCCCGCCAGCTCGCGGCGTGCGCGGTGCCCTTCACAGGCCTGCGCCAGGTCTTCGTCACGCACCACCACTCCGACCACAACGCCGACTACGGCAACCTCGTCTGGCTGGCCTGGGCGAGCGGGCTGCGCACGCGCGTGGACGCCTGGGGGCCGCCGCCGCTGGCGCGCATGACGCGGCTGTTCTTCGAGATGAACGCCTACGACATCGCCACCCGCATGGCCGACGAGGGCCGCCCGCCGCTGGCGCCGCTGCTGCACCCGCACGAGATCACGGCCGACGGTCTCGTGATGCAGGACGAGCGCGTGCGGGTGACGGCCGCCCTCGTCGATCACCCGCCCGTGGTGCCGGCCTTCGCGTTCCGCTTCGACGGGCCCGGGCGCTCGATCGTGATCTCGGGCGACACCACCATGAACGAGAACCTCATCCGCCTCGCCCGCGGCGCGGATGTCCTCGTCCACGAGGTGCTGTACGTCCCCGCCGTGGACCGGCTGGTGGCGCGGGTGGCGAACGCGCCGGACCTCAAGAAGCACATCATCGCCAGCCACACCGCGGTGGAAGACGCCGGACGGGTGGCGCGAGCGGCGGGGGTCCGCACGCTGGTGCTCTCGCACTTCGTGCCCGCCGACGATCCCGCCGTCACCGACGCGATGTGGCGGGACGCGGCGCGCACGCACTTCGACGGCGAGGTCGTGGTCGGCCACGACCTCATGGAGATCTGAGATGGAACGACTCGTCCTCAGAGGCGCGAGGCTGTTCGACGGCGTCGGCGATCCCGTCGCGGGCCGGGCCGTCGTGGTGGAAGACGGCCGGATCGCCTCGGTGGTCTCCGACGCCCAGGGCGCCGCCGGGGGCGGCCGCACCCTGGATCTCGGCGGGCTCACGCTCCTGCCCGGGCTGATCAACTGTCACGTCCACCTCGCGCTCGGCGCCGAGGCCGATCCCCCGCGCGCGCTGCGCGAGGAGAGCCCGGGCATGACCGTGGTCAAGATGATCACCCGCGCGCGACACACCGTCGAGTCGGGCGTCACCACGGTGCGCGATCTCAGCGGCCGGGAGTACCTCGAGCTCGCCGTGCGCGACGCCGTCCGCCTCGGCCTCGTTCCCGGTCCGCGGATCCTGGCCGCCGGGCGGGGGATCTGCATGACGGGCGGCCATGGCTGGTGGCTGGGACGCGAGGCGGACGGCCCCGACGAGGTGCGCCGCGCGGTGCGCGAGCAGCTCAAGGCCGGCGTGGACGTCATCAAGATCCTGGCCAGCGGCGGCGTGCTGACGCCCGGGGTCGATCCCAAATCGCCGCAGCTCGAGCTGGACGAGATCCGCGCCGCCGTCCAGGAAGCGCGCAAGGCGGGGCGCCGCACGGCGGCCCACGCGATCGCCGAGAAGGCGATCGAGCACTGCATCGAGGCCGGCATCACGAGCGTCGAGCACGGCATCTACCTGACCGAAGCCCTCGCCGAGCGCATGGCGCGCGACGGCGTCGTGCTCGTGGCCACCCTCAGCGCTCCGCACGCGATCTCGAGCGGCGGCCTCGGCGCGGGGATCCCGGAGTTCATGGTGCGCAAGTCGGACGCCGTGCGCGACCAGCACGGCGAGGCGTTCCAGATCGCGCTCCGCCACGGGGTCACCATCGCGGCGGGCAACGACGCGGGCACCCCCCTGAACAGCCACGCCAGCCTCGTGCCCGAGCTGGCGCTCATGGTCAAGGCCGGCATGGCCCCGCTCGACGTCGTGCGCGCGGCCACCGCGGTCGCCGCGCGCACGCTCGGACTGGAGCACGAGACCGGCCGCATCGCGCCGGGCCTCGCCGCCGATCTCCTCGCGGTGGGCGGCAACCCCGCAGAGCGCATCGAGGCGCTCGGCGACGTGAGGCTGGTGATCGCGGGCGGGCGCATCGTGGTGAGCCGGCTCGCCGGCGAGCGACGCCGGGCCGAGGCGCCGCGCTGATGGACGCCCCCGTGCTCCGCCGCGAGTGGACGACCGCCGAGGGCTGGCGCGGCACCGGCGCCGGCATGTGGGCCTGGCTCATCCAGCGCGCCGCCGCCGTGCTCCTGCTCGTCGTCATCGCGCTGCACCTCGTCAATCCCTTCCGTCGCGGTGTGCAGGCCGCGCTGCTGGCCCTCGCGCTGCTCCACGCCCTGCTCGGCGTGCGCGCGCTGCTGCTCGACGTGGGCCTGCCCGTCCGCTGGCACAAGGTGCTCTTCGCCCTGGCCCTGCTGACCGCCGCCGCGCTCTTCGTCATCGTCTGGCTGTGGCGCTGGTACTGACGTGGAGACCGCCCGCCCACGTCACCACGACGCACCGCGCAGCGGGGCCGACGGGCGCGGTCGGCAGGGGTCAAGCGGACCACGCCGCACGCGTCCGCTGCTCCGTCGCGGCTGGGCTCCATCTGGGCGCGCTGTGTCCGCCGTCGCCTGGCGGGATACGGGTCCCTTTGACCCCTGCCGACCGCGCCCGTCGGCCCCGCCGCGCGGCGGGTCTTCACGTGACCGCATCGTGTCGCAGAGCGACGGGCACCTTGGCGCCGCCGGTCCGGACGGCGGCGCCCATCTCTGGATCATCGCCGCCGAGCATCGCGGCGCGGGCTTCCACCGCAAGCGGCCCGGGATCAACCACGTCGCGTTTCGCACCGGAACGCGGGACGACGTCGACGCCTTCAAGCGCGACTTCCTCGACCCGCGCGGCCTGCCGGCGCTCTACGGCACGCCGAGGGACTTTCCGGAGCTCGAGCTCGAGGTCGTCCACCTCCCGTGAGCGCGACGCGCCGCCTGGCCGCCGCCGGGATCCTCGCGCTCGTCGCGGCCGTCGTCGCCCGCGCGCAGACCGTCCCGCCGCTGCCGCCCGCGGCGAGCATGGACGCCTTCGTCGAGCGGGCGTGGCGGATGCTCGCGGACTTCAAGGGCATGGCCGAGCCCGGCCCGCCGCCGCCGATCGCGAGGAAGACCGGGGAAGAGATCCGCAAGGAGCTGGAGGTCGAGATCGCGCGCGAGTACCCGCCCGAGCGCCTCGAGGCCGAGCGCAAGGCGATGGTCGCCTGGGGCCTGATCCCGCCCGCGTACGATTTCAAGGCGCTCATCGCGGGGGTCGTGAGCGAGCAGCTCGCCGGCTACTACGACCCGCGCACGCGCTCGATCGGCCTGGCGGAGCCGAAGAGCGTCAACCAGGAAGCGCTGACCGTGGTCCACGAGCTCGTGCACGCGCTGCAAGACCGGCAGACGTCGCTCGCCGCCTTCATTCCAAAGGAACCCGGGCGATCGGACCAGGTTCTCGCCCGGCAGGCGCTGATCGAGGGCGAGGCGGTCGCGCTGTCGATGGAGTACCTGCTCCGCACCGAGGGCTTGCAATTCACCTCGATCCCGAGCCTCGACGACGTCCGCTCGATCTCTTTCGCGCCGGGCCTGGCCGGCCCGGCGGTGCGGAGCGCGCCGAAGTACTTGCGCGACGTCCTCTTCTTCCCCTACCAGGAGGGCGTCGGCTTCATGCAGCAGCTCAAGAAGCGAGCGGCGTGGTCGACGGTCACCGACCTCTACCGGGACCCGCCTCGATCCACCGCGCAGATCCTGCACCCCTCCAAGCGCCTCGGACGGCGCGAGGACCCGCTGGTGATCCGCCTGCCCGATCTCGACGCGCTCGTGACCGGGGTCACGCCGGTGATCGAGGACGAGCTGGGCGAGTTCACGCTCGGCTCCGCCGTCGAGCCGTACCTGGGTCTGACGCGTGCCCGGCGGGCCGCCGTGGGCTGGCGCGGCGACCGCCATCGCATCTGGGAGAATGCCGCGGGGCGCTTCACGATCGTCGCCCTCGTGGCCTTCGACACGGTCTCGACGGCCAACGGCTTCGCGCGGGTGTGGACGGCCATGATCGAGCGCCGTCACCCCCACCTCCGGGGCACGGGCTTCCCGCGTCCGGACTCCGTGCTGCAGTGGACCGACGGCCCCATCGCCTTCGTGATCGAGCGGCGTGGGCCCGAGGTGCTCATCCTCGAGCGCGTGGCGGGCGGCGCCGTCGATCGCATCCGCGCCGCCATCTGGAAGAGCCGGCCATGAGGCGCCCGATCGTGGCCGCGATGCTCGTCGTCATCCTCGCCGGGATGGCCGTCGCCCAGGAGGCCCCGCCGGCCTCCGGTCTCGACGCGCTCGTCGCGTCGGTCTACCGGGCCCTGGCCACTCTCAAGGGCGTGGCCGATCCGGGGGCGCCGCCGCCGATCGCGCGGCGGACCCGTGAGGAGATCCGCAAGGGCATCGACGCGCAGCTGGCCCGGCAGTATCCGCCCGAGCGCCTCGAGGCCGAGCGCAAGTCGCTCGTCGCCTGGGGCCTCATCCCCGCGGGGTACGACCTCCGCACGCTCCTCGTGAGCCTGCTCGCCGAGCAGCTCGCCGCCTTCTACGACCCGTCGACGAAGAGCATCGTCGTCGGCGAGGGGCTCGGCGCCGACGAGCAGGCGATGGCGCTCGTGCACGAGCTGGTCCACGGACTGCAAGACACGCAGATCTCGATCGAGGCGTTCCTGCCCAGGGAGGCGGGGCGGGGCGACCAGCTGCTCGCGCGCCAGGCGCTGATCGAGGGCGAGGCCGTGGCGCTGACCCTCGACTTCCTGCTCCGGGCGCAGGGCAAGGATTTCGCCTCGCTTCCCGTCACCGAGAGCTTCCGCCTGCCCTCCGTGTCCGCCGGCGCGGGACCGCTCTTCAAGGAGGCCCCGAGGTTCCTGCGCGACCTGCTGCTCTTCCCGTACCAGGAGGGCGTCGGCTTCATGCAGCAGTTCCGGCAGCGCGCCCCGTGGACGCGACTCCCGGACCTCTATCGCGATCCGCCGCGCTCCTCAAGCCAGATCATGCACCCCGCGAAGTTCCTGGTTCGCCGGGAGGACCCCGTGATCGTCCGCCTGCCCGATCTCGATGCCCTCTTCGCTCCGGCGGTGCCGACGGCGGAGGACGAGATGGGCGAGTTCGGCCTGGGCGGCGTGCTCGGCGCGCACCTCGGCGAGGCGGCCGGCCGCGCCGCGGCGCTCGGCTGGCGCGGCGACCGCTACCGGATCTGGGAGGACGCGCAGGGGCGCTTCGGCATCGTCTACCTCGTGGCGTTCGAGACGCCGGCCCTCGCCAACGGCTTCGCTCGCGCGTACACGACGGTCATGGAGACCCGGCATCCGCGGATCAAGGGGACGGGCTTCCCGCGCGCGGGCGCGATGCTGCACTGGAGCGACGGGGGCGCGAGCTTCGCGATCGAGCACCGCGGCGCCGAGGTCCTCGTCCTCGAGCGGGTGCCGTCGGCGTCCGTCGATCGCGTGCGCGCCGCAGTGTGGCGCAGCCGCACGAGCGCGGTGTCACCGCCCGCGGGTAGAATCGCGGCATGACCGACATCTCCGCGCACGATCCCCATCCCCGCCGCCGTGCGACCGTGCTCGACACCGAGATGGCCTACGTGGACACGGGCGCCGGCGCGCCCGTCGTGTTCCTGCACGGCAACCCCACCTCGTCGTACCTCTGGCGCAACGTGATCCCCCACGTGGCGCCGGCCGCGCGCTGCCTGGCGCCCGATCTCGTCGGCATGGGTGAGTCGGGTCGGGCGCCGGCCGGGTCCTATCGCTTCGTCGATCACCAGCGCTATCTCGACAGCTGGTTCGAGGCGCTCGCGCTCCGCGACGTCACGCTCGTGATGCACGACTGGGGCTCGGCGCTGGGGTTCTGGTGGGCGAACCGACATCCGGAGCGCGTGCGCGGCCTCGTCTACATGGAGGCCATCGTGCGGCCGGTGACGTGGGAGGAGTGGCCGGAGGCGGCCCGCAAGGTCTTCCAGGGCATGCGCTCCCCGGCGGGCGAGGAGATGGTGCTGCAGAAGAACGTCTTCGTCGAGCGCATCCTGCCGGCGAGCGTGATGCGCGGGCTCACCCCCGAGGAGCACGCCGTCTACCGGCGCCCGTTCGCCGAGCCGGGCGAGTCCCGCCGCCCGACCCTGACGTGGCCGCGGGAGATCCCCATCGAGGGCCAGCCCGTCGACGTCGCGGGCATCGTCGCGGCCTACGCGGCGTGGCTGCGCGTGAGTCCCGTGCCGAAGCTCTTCGTCAACGCGGAGCCCGGGTCCATCCTCGTGGGCGCCCAGCGCGAGTTCTGCCGCCGCTGGCCCAACCAGGAGGAGGTCACCGTCCGGGGCACGCACTTCATCCAGGAGGACTCGCCGGCCGAGATCGGCCGCGCCGTCGCCGCGTTCGTCGCGCGGCACGGCAAGGAGCGCTGACATGGCGCGGGTGGACTGGCGCTACCACCGCAAGGGCTGACAGACCTGCGCCCGCGCGCAAGGGTTCCTTGCGAAGAAGAAGATCGAGGTCGCGACCACGGTCGACGCCAAGCAAGCGACGATGGGGCCGGAGCAGGCCCGCGCGCTGCTCAAGGACGTGGACGAGGTCTACGCGGCCAGGGGCAAGAAGGTGCTGCACTTCGATCTCAGGAAGACGAGGCCGGACTGGGCCGTGCTCTCCGGCGCGATGCTCGGGCCGACGGGGAACCTTCGCGCGCCCACGCTGCGTCGCGGACGAACCCTGCTCGTCGGCTTCGACGAGGCGACGTACGCGAAGATCCTCCGATGAGGCTGGCCCTCCGCGTCTTTCGTTGCACGCCGGGGACTGCCGGGGGTGACGGCGCGCACCGCTGGCAGGCGTACGAGGTGGAGGCCGGCGCCGACACGACCGTGCTCGACGCGCTCGTCGCCATCCAGCGCGAGCAGGACCCGACGCTCGCGTTCCGCTGGGCGTGCCGGGTGGGGATGTGCGGCTCCTGCGCCATGGTGGTGAACGGGCGCGAGCGCTGGGCCTGCCGGATGCGGGTGCACGACCTCGGGCGCGTCACCCTCAGGGTCCGGCCGCTCTACCATTTTCCCGTCCTGCGCGACCTCGTGGTCGACATGGCGCCGTTCAACGCGCGCCTGCGCGCCGTCGATGGCGCCTTTCGGCCCCGCGCCGGGGCCGACTCCTACGCGCTCGTGCCGGGCGGCGGGGCCGAGCGGCGCGCCATCGACGTCGCCATCGAGTGCATCGGCTGCGGCATGTGCCTGTCGGCCTGCACGATGGTCGCCCACGACCCGCGCTTTCCCGGCCCCGCCGCGCTCAACCGGGCCTTCACGCTGCAGCGGGATTCCCGCGAGGGCGGCGCCGAGGAGCGCTGGCCGCTGCTCCTCGACGAGGATGCCCTCACGCGGTGCCACGGGCAGGGGACCTGCACCGACGTCTGCCCGATGGGGCTGTCGCCCACCGATTCGATCCTGAAATTGCGGCGCGCCGCGGTTCGGCGGGCGGTGGGCATCCCGCGCGGGCGCCGGCCCCGTGAGGGTTGACAGCCGTTCGCCGCGTTCGATAGAGTCACGCCGTCCCACCTTCCTCCACGCGCGAAGGAGGCCATCATGGCGACCGCCACGGCGACCCGCTGGACGATGATCGGCGAGGGATACGAGTTCTGCAACTGTGACTTCGGCTGCGGCTGCAACTTCGGCGGCTTCCCGAACTCCAAGGACGGCAGCTGTCGCGCGCTCGTCGGCTTCACGGTGAGGACGGGACGGTGCGGCGACGTCGACCTCGGCGGCGTGAAGGGCGCCGGCATCTTCGTGTGGCCCAAGGCGATCCACGAGGGCAACGGCCAGGCGGCCTTCGTCGTCGATCCCGCCACCACGGACAAGCAGGTCGAGGCCCTCGCCCAGATCTTCACCGGTCAGCTCGGCGGCCTGCCCTGGGAGGTGCTCGGCCCGACCTTCCAGGTGGCCGGCCTCGTGAAGGCGAAGATCACGATCGAGGGCAGCGGGCGCAAGAGCACCTTCCGGATCGAGGGCGTGGGAGAGGGGCGCGGCGACGCCCTGAAGAGCCCGGTCACCGGCGAGGACAACATCGTCAACGTCGACCTGCCCGACGGCTTCATCTGGAAGAAGGGCGAGGCCGGGCAGGGCTCGTTCCACGCCTCCGCGGCGGGCCTCTCCGTCGCGTTCGACAAGACGAGCTGGATCCACTACCAGTACGACTGGTCGAACGCGAAGTAGCGGCGCGGCGCCGATGTTCACCGCCGAGGCGCTCGCCCGGCGGGATCGCGCCGTCACCCTCACGGCCCTCGCGATCCTTGCCGCGCTGGCCTGGGTCTACCTCGTCCAGGCCGCGCGGGGCATGTCGGCGATGGAGATGCACGCGGCCATGGGCATGGTGATGTCGCCCCTCCGCCCCTGGAGCCTTGTCGACGCCGGGCTGCTGTTCGTGATGTGGGCGGTGATGATGGTCGCGATGATGCTGCCGTCCGCGTCGCCGATGATCCTGATGTTCGCGACCATCAACCGTCGACGTCTCGAGCAGGGCCGGCCGGCCGTCCGGATCGGGGTGTTCGCCGCCGGCTACGTCCTGCTCTGGACCGCCTTCGCCGCCGTCGCGGCGCTCGCGCAGTGGGCGCTGCACGCCGTCGCGTTCCTGTCGCCCGCCATGCTGGCCACGAGTCCCGTCCTCGGCGGCTCGCTCCTGGTCGCGGCCGGAGTGTTCCAGTGGTCGCGGCTCAAGGCCGCCTGCCTCGCGAACTGTCGGTCGCCCCTGGCGTTCCTCATGACCGAGTGGCGGGAAGGCGCCCGCGGGGCGTTCGTGATGGGGCTCCGGCACGGGACGTACTGCGTCGGGTGTTGCTGGCTGCTGATGGCGCTCCTGTTCGTCGCGGGCGTCATGAACCTGGTCTGGGTGGTGGCGCTCGCGGCGTTCGTCCTCGCCGAGAAGGCCGTGCCGGGTGGCGGGCGGGTCGCGCGCGCGGCCGGGATCCTGCTCGTCATCGGCGGCGCCGTCGTGCTCCTGCGTCCCTGGCTGGGCTGAGTCCGCTCGCCGTTTGCCGGCGCGCCGGGTAACTCCGCGCCGTCCTTGACCGTCACGCCGCATAGCGTTAAAGTGATTCGTCGCCCGTGCGCCCCTTTTCCGGGCTTCGGAGAGGGGCGCGCGTGCGCGTGCTGCCCTGAGAACCGACGAGGAGGCCGCGATGTCCGCCGCCGAGCCACTCCGCGCCCTGTACGCCTCCATGCCCGACCGCCTCGCGCAGGCCCGCCGCAAGTTCGGTCAGCCCCTCACGCTCAGCGAGAAGATCCTGGTCGCCCACTGCTGGAATTTCGACGCGCAGGAGTGGGACCGCGGCCGCGCCATCCTCCAGCTGCGCGTGGACCGTGTCGCCCTGCAGGACGTCACCGGCCAGATGGCGCTCTTCCAGTTCATGATGTCCGGGCGCCAGCGTGTGGCGGTGGCCTCGACGATCCACTGCGACCACCTGATCCGGGCCGAGAGCGGCGCGGCCGACGACCTGAGCCGCGCGATCAAGGAGAGCGAGGAGGTCTACAACTTCATCCGCTCCGCCGCGCGCAAGTACGGCCTCGGCTTCTGGCGCCCGGGCTCGGGCATCGTCCACCAGGTCGTGCTCGAGAACTACGCCACCCCGGGCACGCTCATGATCGCGGCCGACTCGCACACCCCGAACGCCGGCGGGCTCGGCATGCTCGCGATCGGCGTCGGCGGGGCCGACTGCGGCGAGGCCATGGCCGGGCTGCCGTGGGAGGTGCTGCATCCCAAGCTCATCGGCGTGCGCCTCACCGGCAAGCTCTCGGGCTGGACCGCGCCCAAGGACGTGATCACGTACCTGTGCACCCTGCTCACCGTGAAGGGCGGGACCAACAAGATCCTGGAATACTTCGGGCCGGGTGTGGAGTCGATCAGCGCGACGGGGAAGGCCACGATCTGCAACATGGGCGCGGAGCTCGGCGCCACCACCTCCATCTTTCCCTTCGACGGGCGCATGGCGGCGTACCTGCGCGCCACGGACCGCGGCGATCTGGCGGCGCTCGCCGAGGAGTTCCGCGAGCACCTGGTGGCCGACCCCGCCACCGCGCAGGACCCCGCGAAGTTCTACGACGAGATCGTCGAGGTGAACCTCGACACGCTCGAGCCGCACGTGGTGGGGCCGCACTCGCCCGACCGCGGGCGGCCGATCTCGAAGCTGGCCGCCGAGGTCCGGGAGAACGGCTGGCCGGCGCCCATCACCAACGCCCTCATCGGCTCGTGCACGAACTCCTCCTACGAGGACATGCGCCGCGCTGCGCACGTCGCCATGCAGGGCTCCCGGGCCGGCCTGCGCGCGCGGGCGAAGTTCCTGGTCACTCCCGGCTCCGAGCGCATCTTCCAGACCATCAAGCGGGACGGCCTGATCGACCGGTTCACGCAGATCGGCGGCACCGTGCTGGCCAACGCCTGCGGCCCGTGCATCGGGCAGTGGAAGCGGACGGACATCGGCGCCGGCGAGACGAACACGATCGTGTCCTCCTTCAACCGGAACTTCCCGGGGCGCAACGACGGATCCCAGGCGACGCTGTCCTTCATCACCAGCCCGGAGATCGTCACGGCGCTGGCCTTCGCGGGCCGGCTCGACTTCAACCCGCTCACCGACACGCTGCCGGGTGCCGACGGCAAGCCGATGCGCTTCACGGCGCCCGAGGCGGAAGAGCTGCCGCGCGACGGCTTCGCCCGGGGCCAGGAGGGCTACGAGGAGCCGGCAGCCGATCCCGAGACGGTGAAGATCGAGATCGCCGAGAACAGCGAGCGTCTGCAGCTGCTGGGGCCCTTCCCGGCCTGGGACGGCAAGGACTACGTCGATCTGCCCATCCTCGTGAAGACCAAGGGCAAGACCACGACCGATCACATCTCGCCGGCGGGGCCGTGGCTGCGCTTCCGCGGCCACCTGGACCGGATCAGCGACAACATGTTCATGGGCGCGCTCAACGCCTTCACGGGCGAGACGGGCAAGGGCGCCAACCCCCTCAGCGGCGCGGCCGGGCAGCCCCTGGCCAGGATCGCGCGCGAGCTGAAGGCCAGGGGCCAGCTCTGGATGGCGATCGGCGACGAGAACTACGGCGAGGGGTCGAGCCGCGAGCACGCTGCCATGTCGCCGCGCTACCTGGGCGGCGTCGCGGTCCTCGTGCGCAGCTTCGCGCGGATCCACGAGACGAACCTCAAGAAGCAAGGCATCCTGCCCCTGACCTTCAGCGACGGGCGCGACTACGACCGCTTCGAGCAGAACGACCGGGTCTCGATCACCGGTCTCGCGGCGCTCGCGCCGGGCCAGCCCGTGAAGATCCTGATCAGGAAGCCGGACGGGCGGACGGAAGAGGTCCAGGCGCGGCACACCCTGACACGGGAGCAGATCGCGTGGTTCCGGGCGGGCTCGGCGCTCAACGCGGGCCAGGCCCTCGATCCCACGACCGGCGCGGCCGTCTGAGATGCAGGACGGCACGCGCGATCCCCACGACAGGGCGGCGAAGCCAGGAAAGGGCGTGTGATGGCAGGCAAGGTCAAGATCCCCGCGGGCGAGAAGATCACGATCGACCACGGCAAGCTGCGCGTGCCCGACAATCCGATCATCACGTTCATCGAGGGCGACGGCACCGGCCCCGACATCTGGCAGGCGTCGGTCCGGGTCCTGGATGCCGCCGTCGCGCAGTCGTACGGTGGCAAGAAGAAGATCGCGTGGGCCGAGACCTACGCGGGCGACAAGGCGCAGGCCGTCTACGGCGCGGACTGCCCGCCGAACCTGCTGCCCGAGGAGACGCTCGACGTCATCCGCGAGTATCTGGTCGCCATCAAGGGCCCGCTGACCACGCCGATCGGCGAGGGGTTCCGCTCGCTCAACGTGACGCTCCGGCAGGTGCTCGACCTCTACGTCTGCCTGCGCCCGGTGAAGTACTTCCAGGGCGTGCCGTCTCCCGTGAAGCGCCCGGACAAGGTCGACATGGTGATCTTCCGCGAGAACACGGAGGACATCTACGCGGGCATCGAGTGGGAGCAGGGGACGCCGGAGGCGCGGCAGGTCATCGACTTCCTCCAGAAGGAGATGAAGGTCACCAAGATCCGGTTCCCGAACACCTCCTCGATCGGGATCAAGCCCGTGTCGAAGGAGGGGTCGGAACGGCTGATTCGCGCGGCCATTCGATACGCCATCGAAAACAACCGGCGGAACATCACCCTCGTCCACAAGGGCAATATCCAGAAGTACACCGAGGGCATGTTCATGAAGTGGGGCTACGCGCTGGCCAAGCGCGAGTTCGGCGACCGGACCGTGTCGTGGGACGACTGCGGCGGCAAGCCGCCGGCCGGCAAGATCCTCGTCAAGGACGCCATCACCGACGCGTTCCTGCAGCAGATCCTCACCCGGCCGGACGAGTTCGACGTCATCTCCGCGTGCAACCTGACCGGCGACCTGCTGTCCGACGCGCTGGCCGCCCAGGTGGGCGGCATCGGCATCGCGCCGGGCGCCAACATCAACTACGAGACGGGCCACGCCCTCTTCGAGGCCACCCACGGCACCGCGCCCAAGTACGCGGGGCAGGACAAGGTCAACCCGGGCTCGGTGATCCTGTCGGGCGAGATGATGTTCCGCTACATGGGCTGGACGGATGCCGCCGACCGGATCGTCGCGGGCCTCGAGAAGACCATCCAGTCGAAGGTGGTGACCTACGACTTCGCGCGGCTCATGGAGGGCGCCCGGGAGGTCAAGTGCTCGGAGTTCGGCACGGCGCTCATCGAGAGCATGAAGAAGCTCTGAGCCCGGGCGAGGAGACTGACCATGGGGGCACGACCGAAGATCACGGTGGTGGGCGCGGGCAACGTCGGCGCCACCGCCGCGCAGTATGCCGTCGAGCGCGAGCTCGGCGACGTGGTGCTGGTCGACGTCATCGAGGGCATCCCGCAGGGCAAGGCCCTCGACCTGCTGCAGGCCGGGCCCGTTCACCGCTACGACGCGCTGCTCACCGGCAGCAACGGGTACGAGGAGACGGCCGATTCCGATATCGTCGTGATCACCGCCGGTCTGGCCCGCAAGCCGGGCATGACCCGCGATGACCTGCTCTTCAAGAACGCCGAGATCGTCGGCGGCGTGGTCGAGCAGGTGGTGCCGCGCTCTCCGAGCGCGATCCTGATCCTCGTCACCAACCCGCTGGACGCGATGGTCCAGCTGGCGTGGAAGAGATCGGGCTTTCCGTCCGAGCGCGTGATCGGCATGGCCGGCGTGCTCGACTCCGCGCGCTTCCGCACGTTCATCGCCCGTGAGCTGAACGTCTCGGTGGAGAACGTCACCGCGTTCGTGCTCGGCGGCCACGGCGACACCATGGTGCCGCTGCCGCGCTTCTCGACGGTGGCGGGCATCCCCATCACCGAATTGCTGACGCCCGAGCGGATCCAGGCGCTCGTCACGCGCACGGCCAACGGCGGCGCCGAGATCGTCAACTTCCTCAAGTCCGGCAGCGCGTACTACGCGCCGGCGGCGGCCGCCGTCGAGATGGTCGAGGCCATCCTCAAGGACAAGAAGAAGATCCTGCCCTGCGCCGCGTATCTCGACGGACAGTACCGGACCCGGGGCCTCTACGTCGGGGTGCCGGTCAAGCTCGGGCGCCAGGGCGTGGAGCAGATCGTCGAGATCACGCTGACGGCCGAGGAGCAGGCGGCCTTCGACAAGTCCGCGGCGGCGGTGCGGGAGCTGGTCGACAAGCTGAAGCTCTAGGAAGGAGCGCGATCATGGCCAGGCGTACCGCGCGCACGAAGCCGCCCGCTCGAGCATCGTCGCGGGCGAAGGCAGCCGGGGTGAAGAAGGCGGCGCCCAGGGCGCGCCGCGTCAGCCCGATTCCTTCCGGGTACCACAGCGTCACGCCCTACCTGACCGTGCACGACGGTGTCGCCGCGCTCGACTTCTACCGGCGCGCCTTCGGGGCCAGGGAAAAGGAGCGCATGCCCGGGCCGGGGGGCAAGATCATGCACGCCGAGCTCACCCTCGGCGGCTCGGTCGTGATGCTGAGCGACGAGCTTCCCGGCAGCACGTGCCGATCGCCGAAGTCGCTCGGGGGCACCACGGGCTCGATCTTCCTCTACGTCCCCGACGTCGATGCCGCGTTCAAGCGGGCGACCGACGCCGGCTGCACCAGCCTGATGCCGCCCACCGACATGTTCTGGGGCGACCGGTTTGCCCGGCTCGAGGACCCGTTCGGTAACCAGTGGGGCATGGCGACCCACAAGGAAGACCTGACGATGGCCCAGATCGCCGCGCGCGAGGGCGGCCATGCCGCCGGGACAGGGCGCGCCATGAGAGACGTCCACGTCTCCGCCATCACCGACGCGGTCAAGAAGCTCTGCGTGGAGGCGAACTATCAGCTCGAGCCGGACATGCTGCGCGCCTTCGACCGCGCGCTCGCCACGGAGCGTTCGGCCGCGGGCAAGCAGGTGCTCCAGATCCTCAAGCAGAACGCCGAGATGGCGCGGACCAAGATGATTCCCTACTGCCAGGACACGGGCACCGTCATCTGCTTCGTCGAGCTGGGCCAGGACGTCCACGTCACCGGCGGTGCGCTCTCCGACGCCATCAACGCGGGCGTCAGCCAGGGGTACACCGAGGGGTACCTGCGCGCGTCGATGGTGCGCTCGCCGATCGACCGCGTGAACACGGGTGACAACACGCCGGCGGTGATCCACACGGACGTGGTGCCGGGCGCCGCGCTCCGGATCTTGGTGATGGCCAAGGGCGGCGGCTGCGAGAACCGCTCGAAGTACAAGATGCTGACGCCGGCCGATGGCCTGCAAGGCGTGAAGGACTGGGTGCTGGAGTGCGTGAGGACGGCGGGCCCCGACGCATGCCCGCCGCTCGTGCTCGGCGTGGGCGTCGGCGGCAACTTCGAGAAGTCGGCGATCCTGTCGAAGCGGGCGCTCTTTCGCGAGCTCGGCTCGCCGAATCCTGATCCCACCCTGGACGCGCTGGAGAAGGAATTGCTGGACCGCGCCAACCGGCTCGGCATCGGCCCTCAGGGCTACGGCGGCGACACCACCGCGTTCGGCATCCACGTCCTCGCGTACCCCTGCCACATCACCTCGCTGCCCGTGTCCGTCACCATCGAGTGCCACGCGCACCGGCACAAGGAAGTGACCCTGTGAGCCGCGCGGCCGCGATGGCGCTCGTCGCGGCGGTGGCCGTCGCCCCGGCGACGCAGGCGCGCGCCGAGCTCGGGCCCGAGGCGCTGCTCGGCGAGTGGTGCGGCCGCTGGATGACGCTCTCCCAGTACTCCGAGTACATGTGCCTCACCATCGACAGGGTCGAGCGCCCGGTCGTCGTCGGCCGGTACGAGACGCGAGGCACGCGGCCCGAGCGGACTTATACGGGGCCGTTCTACGGCACCCTGAAGGGCGACGAGCTGTCATTCAACCTCATGCGGCTGCCGGTGACGGTCAGCTTCGAGGGCGAGCGGGCGCGCGGCACCATGCGCGGCACGAAGGCGCCGAAGACCATCGAGCTGTTGAGGCAGAGATGATCCAGGCCGCCGCCGACGGGATCAAGGACATCCGGACGCCGCTGAGCGACGCGGACGTCGAGTCACTGAAGTCCGGTGACCGCGTGCGGATCACGGGGGTGATCTACACGGCGCGGGACGCTGCCCACGGGCGGCTGTTCCCGCTGATCGAGCAGGGGCAGCCGCTGCCCATCGACGTCAAGGGCGCCATCATCTATTACACCGGCCCGTCGCCGGCGCGGCCGGGCAACGTGGTGGGGTCCGTCGGGCCCACCACGGCGAGCCGGATGGACAAGTTCACGCCGGCGCTGTTCAAGCTCGGGCTCAAGGGCACGATCGGCAAGGGCTACCGCGGGCAGGCCGTGAAAGACGCGCTCAAGCAATACAAGAGCGTGTGCTTCGGCGCGATCGGCGGCGCGGGCGCGGTGCTGTCCGAGTTCGTCAAGAAGCTCGACGTCGTCG
Source organism: Candidatus Rokuibacteriota bacterium (assembly GCA_016200085.1). Lineage (GTDB taxonomy): Bacteria > Methylomirabilota > Methylomirabilia > Rokubacteriales > CSP1-6 > JACQFL01. The sequence goes on from JACQFL010000038.1 coordinate 97,013, forward strand.
CCTACGAGGACCTCGGCACCGAAGCCATCCGCCGGCTGGAGGTCGAGGGCTTCCCGGCCATCGTGCTCTACGATTGCCACGGCGGGGACCTCTACACGGACGGGCAGAAGGCGTACGCGCGGGAGGGCGCATGATCGGCCGGGTCCTGAAGGACCAGAGCGGGCGGGTGGGCGTGGCGGCGCGGCCGCCCATCGCGGCGGCGCACCTCCGCCAGGACACCTGGTGGGCGCTGCCCGTCACCGTCGTCGTCATGCTCGGCGCGTTCATCGTCTACTCGACGTGGGCGGCCCTGCAGAACGCGCACTACTTCGTGCCGCCGTACCTGTCGCCCTTCTACTCGCCGTGCATCTCCGCCACGTGTCTCCACCTGACGCTGGGCTGGGGACTGCCCGATGTGCGGCTGCCGATCATCGGCATCCTGTCGCCGGCGTTCCTGATCCTGTGGGGCCCGGGCCTGTTCCGGCTGACGTGCTACTACTACCGCAAGGCATACTACCGCTCGTTCTGGCTCGCGCCCGCCGCGTGCGCCGTGCGTGACGCGAAAGCGGGCTACACCGGCGAGACGCGGTCTCCGCTCATCGTCCAGAACTTGCACCGGTACGCGTGGTACGTCGCGGTGATCTTCATCGTCTTCCTCACGTGGGACGCGCTGCTGGCCTTCCGCTTTCCGGCCCCGGGCGGCGGACATCGGTTCGGCCTCGGGATCGGCACGCTCGTGATGTGGATCAACGTCGTCCTGCTCGCCGCCTACACGTTCTCGTGCCACTCCTGCCGGCACGTCTGCGGCGGCCACGTGGACTCGTTTTCCAGGGCGCCGGTCCGCTACAAGCTCTGGCGCCTGGTCAGCCGCCTGAACGAGCATCACCCGCTGTTCGCCTGGCTCTCGCTGTTCGCCGTGGGGCTCACCGACCTGTACATCCGGCTGGTGTCCATGGGCCTCATCCGGGACCTGAGGATGTTCTGATGCTCCGTCGATCGGGCGGGCGGCTCATCGGCGCGGGTCCTGTCGGGGGGGCGGTGCTTGGTCCTACCACTTCGAACGTGACGGGCTTCTGATGGCGACGGCGGAGTACGAGACACACGAGCACGACGTGCTGATCATCGGAGCCGGGGGCGCGGGGCTGCGGGCGGCCATCGAGGCGGCGGCGCAGGGCGTGTCGGTCGGGCTGGTCTGCAAGTCGCTGCTCGGGAAGGCCCACACCGTCATGGCGGAGGGCGGCATCGCGGCGGCGCTGGGCAACGTGTGGCCCGAGGACACCTGGCAGGTCCACTTCCGCGACACCATGCGCGGCGGCAAGATGCTCAACAACTGGCGGATGGCCCAGCTGCACGCCCAGGAGGCGCCCGACCGCGTGCTCGAGCTGGAACGGTGGGGCGCGCTCTTCGACCGGACGAAGGACGGCCTGATCCTCCAGCGCGACTTCGGCGGCCACCGCTACGCGCGGCTGGCCCACGTGGGCGACCGCACCGGGCTCGAGATGATCCGCACGCTCCAGTACCACGCGATCCACCAGGGCATCGACGTGTACATGGAGTGCAAGATCGAGCGCCTGATCAAGGACGGGGACCGCGTCGCCGGGGCCTTCGGCTACTGGCGCAACACCGGCAAGTTCGTGCTCTTCAAGGCCAAGGCGGTGGTGATCGCCACCGGCGGAATCGGCAAGGCCTGGAAGTTCACCTCGAACTCCTGGGAGTACACCGGCGACGGACACTCGCTGGCGCTGTGGGCGGGCGCCGACCTCATCGACATGGAGTTCGTGCAGTTCCACCCGACGGGGATGGTGTGGCCGCCCTCGGTGCGCGGCATCCTCGTCACCGAGGGGGTGCGCGGGGACGGGGGGACGCTCAAGAACTCCAAGGGCGAGCGCTTCATGTTCAAGTACATCCCGGAGTTCTTCAGGAGCGAGACCGCCGACACCGAGGCCGAGGCGGACCGCTGGTACGAGGACAAGAAGAACAACCGGCGCACGCCGGATCTGCTGCCCCGCGACGAGGTCGCCCGCGCGATCAACTCGGAGCTGAAGGCGGGACGGGGCAGCCCGCACGGCGGCGTCTTCCTCGACATCAACACGCGCCGGCCGGCCGACTACGTCCGCAAGCGCCTGCCCTCGATGTACCACCAGTTCAAGGAACTGGCCGACGTCGACATCACCAGGGAGCCGATGGAGGTCGGGCCCACCTGCCACTACGTCATGGGCGGCGTGCGCGTGGATGCCGACACGACGGCCGGCACGGTGAAGGGCCTCTTCGCGGCCGGCGAATCGGCAGGCGGCATGCACGGCTCCAATCGCCTGGGGGGCAACTCGCTCTCCGACCTCCTCGTCTTCGGCCGCCGGGCCGGGCTCTACGCCGCGCTCTACGCCAAGGACTTCGGCGGCCAGCTCACGGTGAGCAGCGCCGAGGTGGAGTCGCTCGCGCGCGAGTCGCTCGAGCCGTTCTCGCGCAGCGGCGGCGAGAATCCCTATGCCGTCCAGGCCGCGCTGCAGGACGTGATGCAGAACCTCGTCGGCCTCATTCGCAACCAGACGGAGCTCCAGGACGCCCTCGTGAAGATCGAGGGCCTCAAGGAGCGCGCGAACAAGGTGCGCGTGGAGGGCGGCCGGGCCTACAACCCGGGCTGGCACACCGCGCTGGATCTCCGCTCGCTGCTGACGGTCGCCGAGTGCTCGGCGCGGGCAGCACTCGAGCGCCGGGAGAGCCGGGGCGGGCACACCCGCGAGGACTACCCGCAGCTCGACCCGGAGTGGGCGAAGGTCAACGTGGTCCTTCGCCTGAAGAACGGCTCCATCACGGGGAGCCGCGAGCCGCTGCCCCAGATGCCGGACGATCTCCGGAAGCTGTTCGAGGACAGGCAGTGATGGCGACGTTCACGCTGCAGGTCTTCCGCGGCGACGCCACCGGCGGCGGCTTCAAGGACTACCGTGTGGACGCCGAGGACGGCATGGTCGTCCTGGACCTGGTCCACCGGATCCAGGCCACCCAGGCTCCGGACCTCGCGTGCCGGTGGAACTGCAAGGCGGGCAAGTGCGGCTCGTGCAGCGCCGAGGTCAACGGCAAGCCGCAGCTCATGTGCATGACGCGGATGAACCTCTTCGAGCCCGGCTCGACCATCTCCATCGCGCCCCTCCGGACCTTCCCGATCATCCGCGACCTCGTCACCGACGTCTCCTACAACTACGAGAAGGCGAAGTCGGTGCCGCCGTTGCGCCTGCGGCCCCCCGACGCCGACGGCAAGTACCGGATGTGGCAGGAGGACATCGATCGCATCCAGGAGTTCCACAACTGCATCGAGTGTTTCCTCTGCCAGGACGTCTGCCACGTGATCCGCGACCACGACGAGAAGAAGAAGGCGTTCGCCGGCCCCCGGCTCTTCATCAAGATCGCCGGCCTCGACATGCACCCGCTCGACAACCGGGACCGCCGGGCCTTCGTGAAGGACTCGGCCGGCATCGGGCTCTGCAACATCACGAAGTGCTGCACCGAGGTGTGCCCCGAGCACATCCACATCACCGACAACGGCATCATCCCGATGAAGGAGCGCATGGCCGACGAGTTCTTCGATCCCGTCGTGTGGCTGCTACGGAAGTTCCGCGGGCAGAAGGCCACGCGCACCGCGTGAGGGCCGGAGCGTGTGGGAAACGGGGGGAGCGCATGCGTCGCCAGCTCGAACCGCTCCCATGATCTTCGGCATCGAGGGTCTCGGGCGGTGAAAGTTCACGAGTACCAGGCCAAGGCGCTGCTGCGCGAGTTCGGCGTCTCCGTGCCGAACGGCGAGGTGGCCGACACGCCCGCCCAGGCGCGGGAGGTCGCGCAGCGGCTGGGTGGCCGCGTGGTCGTGAAGGCCCAGGTCCACGCGGGCGGGCGCGGCAAGGCCGGCGGGATCAAGGTCGCCGACGATCCGGCAGGCGCCGAAAGCGCGGCGACGCAGATCCTCGGCACGATGCTCAAGACCCCGCAGACCCCGCCCGAGGGCATCAAGGTTCGCCGGGTCCTCGTCGAGCAGGCCTGCGTGGTCGACCGCGAGCTCTACCTCTCGATGACGCTCGACCGCGGCCGCTCCACCCACGTGGCGATGGCCTCGCCGGCCGGCGGCATGGAGATCGAGGAGGTCGCCGCCCGCACGCCCGAGAAGATCATCCGGGAGTGGGCGCACCCTGCGCTGGGACTGCAAGAGTTCCAGGCCCGGCGGCTCGCGTTCGGCCTCGGGCTCGGGGGCGACCAGTTCAAGCAGGGCGTCGCGCTGATCCGCGACCTCTTCGCGCTCTACCTCGCGAAGGATTGCTCGCTCGTCGAGATCAACCCCCTCGTGGTCACGAAGGACGGCCGGGTGTTCGCGCTGGACGCGAAGCTCAACTTCGACGACAGCGCGCTGTATCGCCACAAGGAGATCGCCGCCCTCCGCGACATCGACGAGGAGGACCCGCTCGACGTCGAGGCCTCGAAGTTCGGCCTCAACTACATCAAGCTCGACGGCGACGTGGGCTGCATGGTCAACGGCGCGGGCCTCGCCATGGCCACCATGGACATCGTCAAGCTGGCCGGCGGCGAGCCGGCGAACTTCCTCGACGTGGGCGGCAGCGCCTCGCCCGAGCAGATCGAGAACGCCTTCCGGATCCTGTCGTCCGATGCGAGGGTGAAGGCCGTCTTCATCAACGTCTTCGGCGGCATCCTGCGCTGCGACCGACTCGCCGAGGGCGTGATCGCGGCCGTCCGGAAGCTCGGGCTCAGGCTGCCCGTGGTGGTCCGCATGGAGGGCACCAACGTCGAGCAGGGCAAGAAGATGCTCGCGGAGTCCGGCCTGGCGCTGACCAACGCCGAGGACATGGGCGACGGCGCCCGCAAGGCCGTGGCCCTGGCCAGGGGAGCGCGCGTGTGAGCGCTCGGAGCCGGATCGTGCCCACAGCACGCCACCTACTGGGCGAGCCGGCCTCGCGGAACCCGATGCAAAATCGCCGGGTCGTACCCCCAGCACGCCACCCACGGTCCGAGCCGATCTCGCGGACCCCGATGCAAAGCCGGGTCGTACCCCCAGCACGCCACCCACGGTCCGAGCCGATCTCACGGACCCCGATGCAAAGCCGGGTCGTACCCCCAGCACGCCACCCACGGTCCGAGCCGATCTCGCGGAACCCGATGCAAAGCCGGGTCGTACCCACAGCACGCCACCCACGGTCCGAGCCGATCTCGCGGAACCCGATGCAAAGCCGGGTCGTACCCACAGCACGCCACCCACGGTCCGAGCCGATCTCACGGACCCCGATGCAAAATCGCCGGGTCGTACCCACAGCACGCCACCCACGGTCCGAGCCGGTCTCGCGGACCCCGTTACAATGAGCATCCTGGTCGACAAGAGCACGCGTGTCGTGGTGCAAGGCATCACCGGCCGGGAAGGCGCCTTTCACGCCGCGCGCTGCAAGGAGTACGGGACCGCCGTCGTCGGCGGCGTCACCCCGGGCAAGGGCGGGACCACCCACGAGGGGTTTCCCGTGTGGAACACCGTCGAGGAGGCCGTGGACAGGGAGCGGGCCGACTGCGCGCTGATCTTCGTGCCGCCGCCCGCCGCCGCGGATGCGATCATGGAAGCGGCCGCCGCCGGGGTGCCGCTGATCGTCTGCATCACCGAGGGCATCCCCGTGGCCGACATGGTGCGCGCCCGGCAGTTCCTCGCGGGCACGAAGAGCCGGCTCGTCGGCCCGAACTGTCCGGGCGTCATCACGCCGGGCCAGGCCAAGATCGGCATCATGCCCGGCCACATCCACCGGGCCGGCCAGGTCGGCGTGGTCTCGCGCAGCGGCACGCTGACCTACGAGGTCGTCGGCCAGCTCACCGCCCGCAACGTCGGCCAGTCGACGTGCGTGGGGATCGGCGGGGACCCTGTCCACGGCACGAGCTTCATCGACACGCTGCGGCTCTTCAACGACGATCCCGGGACGCGTGCGATCATGATGATCGGCGAGATCGGGGGAACGGCGGAGGAGGACGCGGCCGGGTTCATCAAGCAGGCCGTGCGCAAGCCCGTGGTCGCGTTCATCTGCGGCCAGACGGCGCCGCCCGGCCGGCGGATGGGCCACGCCGGCGCCATCATCGCGGGCGGCAGGGGGACGGCGGCCGAGAAGATGCAGGCGCTCGAGAGCGCGGGCGCCACGCTGGTGCGCAGCCCCGCGGACATGGGAGCGACCGTGGCGAAGGTGATCGGCGCATGAGCGTGCAGCGAACGTTGGCCATCATCAAGCCCGACGCCGTGGCCAAGGGCGTGGCGGGCCAGATCATCACGAAGATCGAGCAGGCGGGCCTCACGATCCTCGCCGCCCGCATGATCCACATGTCCGGCGAGGACGCGGGCGGCTTCTACGCCGTCCACCGGGCGCGGCCCTTCTACCAGAGCCTCTGCGAGTTCATGACCCAGGGCCCGTGCCTGCCGATGGTCCTCGAGGGCGACGACGCCATCCGGCGCTGGCGCGACCTCATGGGCGCGACGGACCCCGCCAAGGCCGCCGCCGGCACCATCCGCAAGGCGTTCGCCTCGTCGATCGAGTCCAACGCCGTCCACGGCTCGGACGCGCCGGAGACGGCCGCGTTCGAGATCGCGTACTTCTTCAGCGCGCTCGACATCCACGCCCGCTGATACCGCCTCCGGCAACGGCCTGGCCCCCGTGATGACCGCGTCGCGCGGCGTCGCCCGGTTCCACGCGTACGCCGCGAGCGTCCTTCTTCCGCTCGTCACGGGGACGGTTCCCTCCCGGTGGACCGGGTACTACCTGCTCATCGCCCTCGTCGCCATGGCGCTGGCCCTGCCGGCTCGACGCGCCCCGTGGTCCGGGCGCCTGGCCCTCGGCCTGGCCGCCCTCGCGGTGAGCGCCGCCGCGGCCGACACCGCGGCGCGCCCGTTCACCGCACGCTGGCTCTACGCGCGGCCCGACGAGGCCTTCGTCCGCCACTGGCCACCGCTGCCCATCGTGCCGCGCTTCGAGTCCAACGTGGACGTCGAGACCGAGGTGAGCGGCGACCTCGCGCGCGGCCCGCGCTTCGCCGCCGCCCGCGAGCCGCGGCGGGTGCGCTTCACCACCGACGCGGCCGGGTTTCCCAACGAGCCAGGCGTTCTGGGCGCGGCGCCCGATCTCATCCTGCTCGGCGACTCGTTCGGGGTCGGTGTCGGCACCACGCGGGAGGACACGTGGGGAACGCGCCTCGGGCGCGGCCGCCGCCTCTACAACCTCTCGGTGACGACCATGAGCCCGTGGCAGGAGTACGTCACCCTCGGGCTGGAGATCGATCGGCTCGGCGCGCCGGCGGGCACGCCGGTGCTGTGGGCGATCTTCACCGGCAACGACCTCGACGAGGTCTACTCGGCGACGGTCGACCTCGCCGCCATCCCGCGCAACGGGCCAGCGGCGGCCCTGGCCGTGTCGTGGCAGACGTTCCGCAACCGGTCGCCCGTGCGCCAGGTGGTCGATCGCCTGGCCACCCGCGCGCGCGACGTCGGCCGCGTGCTCGAGCGCGATCTCCCCGGCGGGGGCACGGTGCTCTTCTATTCGATCTACGACGAGCGGCGTCGCCGCGATGTCGCCGCCATCCGCGCTCACCCGAGCTGGCCGCTCTTGGCGCACACTGTGCCGGCGGCCGCCCGCATGACGCGCGACCGGGGATTGCGCCTGTCGGTGGTGCTGGTGCCGTCGAAGGAGGAGGTCTACGCCTGGCTGCTCGACGGCGCCCCGCCGTGGTCGACGACCGCCGCGCCGTCCGGCTTCGCCGGGGCGCTGGCGGCGGTCTGCCGCGAGCAGGGCGTGCCCTTCCTCGATCTCAAGCCCGCGCTGCTCACCGCCGCGCCCCGCGCGTGGGCGCGTGACCGCGCGCTGCTGTGGTGGCGCGATGACACGCACTGGAATGCTCGCGGCCATGCCGTGGCCGCGGCGGCGGTCCGCGAGCACGTGCTGGACGCGCGCCCGTAGGTCCTTGACGGTGCCGCCATCGGCAGCGCGACCGGCCGCCCTCAGGCGAGGAACAGGTCGCCCGGCGCGTCGAGGTAGAGCTGCAGGAACTCGGTGAAGGAATGGGCGATGGTGCCGATGCGGGAGTGCACGAGGACGACACGACCGGCATCGTCGTAGTCGCTCGTCAGGCGGATGGCATAGCCGTGGGCCCAGATCGAGTGATCGGCGAACACGAAGAAGCCGCGCAGGGGCTCGGGGTCCTCGACCTTCGAGATCTCCTCGAGCAGGGAGCGCATCTCCTCGAGGCGCCAGAAGTGGATCAGGTCCGAGTCCCACTCCATCTCGTGCATGCCGTCGACGGTGGCGAGGTAGAGGCGAAAATCCTCGGGCAGGCTCACGCCATGGAGGCGCTCGAAGTCGCGCAGCGCCGCCTCCTCCGCGCCAGGTCTGATGGTGAGGCCCGCGCTCGACCATTTCAGGACGAGCCGCACGAGGAGGGCTTCGATGTCGAGCAACACGCGGTCAGGCCCGTGGGCGGCCGGCGCGAACCACGAGGCCGACGGCGACGGCGCTCGCGAGGCCGAGCGGCGCCAGGAGGGTCAGGCCCGCGGGCCAGGCGGCGGTGGGCGTCACCCGGGAGAGGGACTTCACGATGATCGGACGCCAGAGCCAGTTCGCGCGCTGGTGCGGATCGGCGCCCGGCGGTACGAAGATGATGAGGATCGTCGACCAGCCGAGCGGCCCCTCCTCGCGCCACGACGCGTGCAGCGCCGACGGCAGCGCGACGTCGCGCCCGTAGGCGACGGGGATCCGCACGGCCCACGTGTTAGTGGGCGCCAGGTAGCGCCGGACGACGAGGCCGGGCGGCACGCGGATCAGGTAGACGTCGGCACGCTCGCGCGAGAGGCGGCCGGCTTGCGGCTCGAGCGCGATCGCCACCGGCGCGCCCTCGGTCCATGTTCCCGGACTGACCGTCACGACGAATGGTGCGGGCCCGAGCGGCCGGTCGGCGGCCAGCGCGGGACGGCCGGCCGCGCCTTGGAGCACGAGGCTGGCGAGGATCACCACGCGCTGGATCCGGCTCATGCGCCGACCCGACTTCCGGGCCGGCGGAGGGCGAGCACCGCGACGATCACCGCGGCCGCCATGGTGAGCGCGAGGCCGGCGCGCACCGAGGCGGGCCGGTAGCGGAACTCCACCCGCGAGGCCCCGGGCGGGATCGCGACGGCGCGGAACGCGTGATCGGCGCGCCGCACCGGGCGCTCGAGGCCGTTGACCCACGCGCGCCAGCCCGGAAAGGCGGTGTCGGTCAGCACGAGGTAGGCGGGCGCATCGGCCGCCGCATCGATCACCACGCGGGCGGGCTCGGACACCGTGATCGTCGCGCTGGCCGCGGCGAGCCTGCCCGCGACGTCGGGGCCGTCGCAGTCGGCGAGCGCGGCTTCGCGGCGGACGTCGATGGCTCCGTCACGGAGCGCGCGCAGCGCCGCCTCGTCGCTCAGGCAGCGCGCGGCGCCGGCCACGAACGCCCGCGGCAGGGCGCGGGGATTGCGGTACACGCGGGCGTCGCCGCCGTCGTACTCGAGCTCGAAGTGGGGCGCCGGGGCGGGCGCCCGCGGGGCCACCACCACGTGGCGGATACCGAGGAGATCGTACACGGGCGACGTCGGGGGCGCGGTCACGCTCAGGCCGCCGCTCGCGAGCAGCCCGAGGTCGAGCCCGGGGCTCGCCACCTGCTCGATGCGGCGCGGCGTCATGCCGTCGTAGCCGCTGACCTCGGAGAGCCCGTAGAGCTTGGCCATGTTGGGCAGGGGCAGGGACACGCGCCCGCCGTCGCGCGCCGTCTCCGCCTGGACGAAGCGGAGCGCCGGCGTGGGGGGCGGATACAGCAGCCGCGCGCTCATCACCGGGTTGTAGGTCGCGGCGAGCTGGACGAGGGAGGCGACCTCGATGACCACGAGCCCGACGAGCAACGAGCGCGGGTGGAGAGCCTCGGGGAGCATGACGGTGCGGACGGCCGCGGCGGTGAGCAGGACGAGGAAGACCGCGTACCGCCCCGGTGCCGCCACGCCGGCGCCGAGGCGGGCGTGGGTCGGCCAGTCGGTGACCAGGGCCGTGAAGGCGACCGCCAGCAGTGCGACGACGGTGGCCGCGAGGGCGAGACGCGCGCGGTGCCGCCGCGCCGGCGGGACCTCGCGGGCGGCGTCCAGCCCGATCGCGCAGAGGACGGCGAGCGCGAAGGCGAGCAGCGCGCCGGCGCGATGCGGGATCACGAGCGAGAGCCCGGGCAGGCGCGCGAGCGCGGGGCCGATCACGGGAACGCCGTAGAACATCACGAAGCCGAAGAGCGCGAGCCCCGTGAAGACCTTGGTGCCCGTCCGCGTCCACGCGACGGCGAGCGCCACCGGCACGGCCACCCACGGCACGAGCCCGACCGAGAGGCTGATCTCGTTGAAGTTCCAGTAGCCCCAGAACGCGGAGCCTCCCGAGCCGGGCGGGTGGCCGTAGTAGTAGGGCATCAGCAGCGCGAGCGCGGTCCGGAGCGGTGGCGAGAGGTCCGGCAGCCAGACGGCGCGGTACTGGTAGACCGAGCTCTGGCGCAGGTACTCCGCGAAGGGCAGCAGGTGCACCACCGCCAGGCTGGCGCCCAGCCCGGCGCCGGCCGCGCTCTTCAGCACGAACGCCGCGCCGGCGCCGCGTGCGCGATAGAGCACCCACACGCCCGTGGCGAGCAGGCCCTGCAGCGCGATCTGCGGGTACCCGGCGACCAGCACCAGCGCGACGGCGCCCGCCAGCGCGGCCACGCTCCGCCCGCCGCCCCGCCGGCGCAGCCGCTCGGCGCTGGCGAAGAGCAGCGGCAGGACGGCCATCACGTTGGCCGTCGACCAGCCGAGCCACGTCACCAGCATCCCGTCGAGCTGGTAGGCGAGGCCGCCGACGAGCGCGGCGAGGGGGCGGATCCCGAGCTCGCGCAGGAACCAGTACGTGCCCACGCCCGCGATCGAGAGCTTCAGGATGGCGGCGAGGGTCAGCCCGAGCGGTAGCGGCAGCGCGAAGGCGAGCCAGTTCGGCGGGAAGAGCAGCGCCGTCTGGGGATTGGCGAAGAACGGGGCGCCCGTGAACTCGTGAGGATTCCACAGCGGGAAGCGTCCGGCGCGCAGCTCGCCCGCCGCATAGACGAGCGCAGGCTGGAAGAGGAGCGCGACGTCCACGAGCACGCTGTTGGCCGCGCGCAGGCCCGGGGCGATCGCGGCCCACGGCGGGAAGGTCAGCACGAAGTCCGCCGGCGAGAGGACGCGGCCGGGCAGGAGCGCGCGCGCCATCAGGACGAACGGAAGGAGGGCCAGACCCGCCACGGCGGCGGCGTCCGGATGCGCCAGCACGAGCCTCGAGGCGCGCGGGGGCGTCAGTAGCGCGGCCGGGTCATGCCGCTCCCGGGCCGGACGGTCGGGACCCCGACGTCCGTTCGCGGCGCCCGGTCCTCGGAGCGGCGCTCGACGGCCTCCTGGGTTTGACCGACATCCTGGATCAAGGCCTCCACCCGTCCGCCGTGAGCCCGCGCGACGGCCGTCCAGCTGCCGCCGTCCCGGAACTCGGCGGCGAGCTGCTCCACCGGCAGGCCGGTGTCCCCGGCCAGGCGGTTCGCGATCAGGAGATCGCCCCAGCCGAGCCCGGTCCGGGCGCGCTGCATGCGAAGGGTCTCGACGGGGACGCCGAGCTTGCGCGAGAGGTGGCCCACGACCACGCGGTCGCCGTCCGGAGCCTTGGACGATCGCTCGATCGCGGCCGCGCGCTCCTCGAGGGCCGGCGGGTCCACGCGCTTCGGGGTAGTCGCGCCCGTCGGGGCGTCCACACGCGCCGGCGCGTCCGCACGCGCGGGGACGTCTGCGCGGGGCGGGGCATCCGCGCCCCAGGCGACGGCGCCGCCGAAGCACCCGGCGAGCACGATCGAGACGCCCCAGACGATCCGCACTCACGTAGTGTATACGAGATGGCTCGGGCGTTGAACATCGCCGAGGTGTTCGTCGACCGCCACCTGGCCGAGGGGCGGGGCGCCCGGACCGCGTTCCGCTTCGCCGGGCGCGCCGTGACGTACACCACGCTCGCGGACCAGGTCAACCGCTGCGGCAACGCGCTCCGCGAGCGGGGCGTCGGCCGCGGCGACCGCGTGCTGCTCGCGCTGGAGGACTCGCCCGCGTTCGCGGCAGCGTTCTGGGGGACCGCCAGGATCGGCGCCGTCGCGGTGCCGGTCAACACGCTCATGACCACGGCGGAGTACGAGTTCCTGCTCGACGACAGCGGGGCGACGGCCGCCGTGGTCGAGCCCGGAATTGCGGAGCCACTGCGGGCCGTCGCCGGTCGCTGCCCCGCGCTGCGAAGCCTCCTCGCGACCGGTGGCGCGTTCGAGGGGGCGCTCGCCCAGGCGTCGCCGGCGCTCGACCCCGCGCCGACCTCGGCCGGCGACGTCGCGTACTGGGCGTACACGTCGGGTTCGACCGGCGCGCCGAAGGGTGCCCTGCACACCCACGACCACTGTGTCGCCGCCGCCGATCGGGTGGGCGTCGAGGTGTTCGGCGTCGGGCCGGACGATCTCTGCTTCTCGGCCTCCAAGTGCTCCTTCTCGTTCGGGCTGGGCAACACGCTCCTGTTCCCGGCGCGCGTTGGCGCGGCGTCCGTCCTCGAGCCCGAGCGGCTGACGGCCGAGCGGGCTTTCGAGGTGATCGCGCGCGAGCGGCCGACGGTGTTCTTCGCCGTGGCGACGCTCTACGCGCGGATGCTCCAGGTCGAGGACGCCGCGGGACGCTGGGACCTCTCGTCACTCCGGCTCTGCGTGTCGTCCGGCGAGGCGCTGCCGCCGGCGCTCTTCGACGCCTGGCGCGCGCGCTTCGGGCTGGAGCTCACCGACGTGATCGGATCGACCGAGGCGCTGCACGACTTCATCGCCAACCGCCCGGGCCAGGCGCGGCGCGGCTCGACGGGGCGCCTCGTGCCCGGGTTCGAGGCGCGGATCGTGCACGACGACGGCCAGCCCGTGCCCCCCGGCGCCGCCGGCCACCTCCTGATCAAGGGACCGACGACGGCGCCGTCGTACTGGAACCGTCCCGAGCGCACCGCGGCCACGATGCTCGGGCAGTGGCTGCGCACGGGCGACATGTTCCGGCAGGACGCCGAGGGATGGTTCTACTTCGAGGGCCGCTCGGACGACATGCTCAAGGTCGCGGGGCAGTGGGTCTCGCCCGCGGAGGTGGAGGCGCGGCTCGTCGAGCACCCGGCCGTCGTCGAGGCCGCGGTGGTGGCGCGCCAGGACGCCTCCGGCCTGCTCCGGCCCCACGCCTTCGTGGTCCTCCACCAGGAGACGGCCGGCACGGCGGCGCTGGCGGCCGCGCTCACGACGTTCGTCCGGGAACGGCTGGCGGGCTACAAGGTGCCGGCGACCATCGACGTGGTCGCCGAGCTGCCGAAGACGGCCACGGGCAAGATCCAGCGCTATCGTCTCCGCGGGGACGTTCGCGGTACCGTGTAGCTCGTGCGCGTCGTCGTCGACCGCGTCAGCCAGACCTACGCCGACCGCCGGGGCCACGGCGTCGAGGCCCTCCGCGAGATCAGTCTCGCCGTGGAGGCCGAGGAGTTCCTCGCCGTCCTCGGCCCGTCGGGCTGCGGCAAGTCCACGCTGCTCGGCGTGCTCGCGGGCCTGCTCGTGCCGACCGCCGGCGGCGTCTGGGTCGAGCACGCGCCCGTGGGCCGGCCACTGAGCGCGATGGTCTTCCAGGAGTTCGCGCTGTTTCCGTGGCGGACCGTGCAGGGCAACGTGGAGTTCGGGCTCGAGGAGCGGGGCGTGCCGCGTGAGGAGCGCGCCCGCCGCGCCCGGCAGCACGTCGAGACGATGGGGCTCGCCGGCTTCGAGGCCAGGTACCCGCACCAGCTCTCGGGCGGCATGCGCCAGCGCGTGGGCCTCGCGCGCGCGCTCGCCGTCGAGCCGGCCATGCTGCTGATGGACGAGCCGTTCTCCGCGCTCGATGCCCAGACGCGGCAGCTGATGCAGGAGGAATTGCTGGGGATCTGGGAGCGTACCCGCAAGACCATCGTCTACGTCACCCACAACATCCAGGAAGCCGTGTTCATGGCCGACCGGGTGCTCGTCCTCTCGCGCCGTCCCGGCCGCGTGCTCGCCGAGGTGCCGATCGCGCTTAAGCGGCCGCGCGACGAGCGCATGGCCGGCGAGCCGGCCTTCATCGACGCCGCGGAGCGGATCTGGCAGCTGATCAAGTCCCAGGCGCGCGAAGCCCTCGCTGACACCTCGGAGGGGGGCTCTGCCCCCCTTCCGGACCTCCCCCCGGGGGTGCGCGGGCAAAGCCGGCGCTGTCGCCGTGAGCCTGCGGCGCATAGTGCTGGGCTTCGCCCTGGGCGCCTTCGGCGGCGTGGCCGTCGGGCTCGCGGTGGGCTTCTTCAGCCTCGCCGAGGCGATGTATGCCGACCGCTTCGCGAAGGACCGCGCCCGCGCGGTCGCCTTCATGAAGGGCTACGTCAAGTCCTCGCGCCACCACTTCGACGCCGCCATCAAGACGAAGTCTGGCCCAGAGTACGATGAGCTCGTGGCCATCGCCTCGAAGTACACCGGCGCGCCGGTCGAGCTCATCCGCAAGGGCTTTCCCTACCAGGACCGGGACGGACGCCTGCTGCCAGGCGACGTCGGGCGCCAGACCGCGTGGTGGTTCAAGCAGAGGCTGATCAAGGCGGCCGTGCTCGAGCGCGATGTCGTCGACGAGAGCTTCCTGCGCGAGGCGCTGCGGGCGATGGCGCCGTGAGGCGGCTCGCGCGCGCGGCCGCCTAGCGTCCGAAGCGCTGCTCCAGATCGTCGATGCGGGATTGCAATTCGGCCATCCGCTGCTTGAGCTCCGCGAGGCCGCGCTCGAGCATCTCGCGCCGGCCGATGTCATCGGCGAGCGCGGCCTCGATGCGGCGCAGCGCCTGGGTGAGTGCCTGGTAATCCTGCTCGACCCGCTCGAATCTCCGATAGATCTCATCGAAGTGCTCGAGCATCTCGCGACGGAGGGCGCCGATCTCGCCGCGGAGCTCGGCTGTCAGGGCGTCGAAGCGCCGATCCATGGTGCTGAAGCGGAGGTCGATTGCCGTGAACTGCCGTTCGAGGAACTCGACGAGCTGTTCGTACTCGGTCGGCGACATGCCCCATCTCTATCGCAGGAACGTGCCGCATTCAAGCGTGTCCGGATGGGAACGGTGAAGAGCCGGACTACACGCGCTCGGAGCGAAGGAGACGCGGCGGCAAGCCCGAGCCGGACATCCCGATTGGCTGGGGGCCCCGCATTCGCACGGTGAGAAAGCGGTAGGCGGATGGAAGGTGGAAGGACACGTCCCAGTCGGCTTCGTCGAGCGCCGCTCTCGGCACGCTCACGGAGGCCACCGTGAACCCACCCAGGCCGGGCCCATGCTCAACATCGTCGAGATCGTGCCGGAGCCGGACTTTCTCGAACTCCTGCTCGATGGTCTCACGGAGGTCGGGCCAGCGCTCGCGCAGGCTCCGGCCGAACTCGTGCTGGACTGCCATGTCGTCGTCGAACGTGCCGTCGATGAGGACGTCCACGGGCGCAGCACCCGGCACGAGCGGGGCCTTGCCCTCCCAGTACATCAGTCGATCGCCCATGTAGCGGATGGAC
The DNA here is from genome assembly GCA_016200085.1 of Candidatus Rokuibacteriota bacterium. Classification (GTDB taxonomy): domain Bacteria; phylum Methylomirabilota; class Methylomirabilia; order Rokubacteriales; family CSP1-6; genus JACQFL01. The sequence goes on from JACQFL010000038.1 coordinate 112,620, forward strand.
CCGAACAGCGGGTCGTCGCGCTGCGATGCCCGGGCGCCGAGTCTCAGCCTGGAATCGGGCGGCTCCAGCATTCTCACCAGGCGACGAAGGGGAAGGAATGCGAGCGCGCCGCCGATCGCCGCCCAGAGCACGAGCACGATGGGGTGATCGAGGCGCTTCGCAATCTGGACAGAAATCGCGACCGTGTTCAGCGTCGCGTGGAACACCAGCCCGGGGACGATCGAGCGCGTTCGGCGATACAGCTGACCGTAGACCAGGGCGACGCTGAACGAAGCCCCGACATGGAGCATGGGATACGCGCCATACGCGTGCCCGGAGGCAAACATGGCAGCGGTCAACGCAATGGCCCCCGTGAAACCCCATCGTCTCGCCAAGGGCGGAAGAATCAGGCCTCGGAAGATCAACTCCTCGACGAACGGTGCCATGACGATCAGGTAAAGCCACCAGAGCGGCGCCCAGCGCACGAGCTCTTCGATGACGCTCCCGAGGCTGCGCGGGCCCGAATCTCCGACGAGCGTCCACAGCGAGCCTCCGCGGAGCAGGTAGCCAAGGATCACGAGGCCGCCCGCGATCGCGACTGTGGCGCTGACGCCTCTCAAGCTCCACGCCGCGTAGTAGAGCGAGTGCTTCCTCATGCCGACCGCGCTCAGCCTGCACCGGTACCTGAGCCGAAGCAGGATCGCGAGGAAGACCAGGACGATGAGAGTATCGGCGATGGCCACGAAGGAAAGACCCCCGACCCGGAGGTCGCGAGGCCGGCCAGCCAGCAGTGCCCCGGTCGCGGTGTAGACGATGAGCACGACGGCGGCATCGGCGTAGCTCCAGCGCTCGGTCGAGAAGTACAGCGATGCACGCCCGTCGCGGGACTGACGGAGGCCTGCCAGGAGGAAGATGACGAGCGGCACTACGATGCGGAGACCGTCGGGCGCGTCCATCGCGCCCCTGAATGTACCCTGCCTCCCCGGGGCCCAGTTTCGATAGAATGCGACGCGTCATGCCACGACTGACCAAGGTGCTGGTCGCCAACCGCGGCGAGATTGCCGTGCGCGTCATGCGCGCGTGCCGCGAGCTCGGCATCGCGACGGTGGCGGTGTTCTCGGAGGTCGATCGCGAGGCGCTGCACGTGCAGGAGGCCGACGAGGCGTACTGCATCGGGCCGGCGCCCGCGGCGGAGAGCTATCTGCGCATCGACACCCTCATCGGGGTGGCCAGGCAGGCGGGCGCCCAGGCCATCCATCCCGGCTACGGCTTTCTCGCCGAGAACGCCGGCTTCGTCGAGACGTGCGCGGCGGCGGGTCTGGTGTTCGTCGGGCCCCCGGCCTCGGCGATCCGTGCGGTCGGCTCCAAGACCGCCGCGCGGCGGCTGGCGCGCGAGGTCGACGTCGCCGCCGTCCCGGGCACGATCGACCCGCTGAAGAGCGACGACGAGGCGCGGCGGGTCGCCCGCGAGATCGGCTATCCCGTCATGGTGAAGGCTGCGCTCGGCGGGGGCGGCAAGGGGATGCGGCTCGTGCGTGCGGAGGCCGAGCTGGAATCCGCGTTGCGCATGGCGCGTGGCGAGGCGAGCGCGGCGTTCGGCGACGCCTCCATCTACCTCGAGCGCGTCATCGAGCAGCCGCGGCACATCGAGGTCCAGATCCTCGCCGATGCCGCCGGCCACGTGATCCACCTCGGCGAGCGCGAGTGCTCGATCCAGCGCCGCCACCAGAAGCTGGTGGAGGAGAGCCCGTCGTCGTTCGTCGACGCGGCGATGCGCGAGCGGCTGGGCGCAGCGGCCTGCCGGCTGGCGCGCGCGGCCGGCTACGTGAACGCGGGCACCGTCGAGTTCCTGGTCGATGCCGACAGGAACTTCTATTTCCTCGAGATGAACACGCGGCTGCAGGTCGAACACCCCGTCACCGAGCTGGTCACCGGCATCGACCTCGTCCATCAGCAGCTCCGGATTGCCGGGGGCGAGCCGCTCGCCTTCGCCCAGGCCGACGTGCGGCAGCGTGGCTGGGCGATCGAGGCCCGGATCAACGCGGAGGACCCCTTCGGCGGCTGGCTGCCCTCGCCGGGGACGATCACCGGGCTGCGGCCCGCCGCGGGCCCGTGGGTGCGCGACGACTCCGGCGTGTACGAGGGCTACACCGTCCCGCGCTTCTACGACACGTTGCTCGCCAAGCTGATCGTGTGGGGCGCCGACCGGGCGAGCGCGATCGAGCGCATGGCCCGTGCGCTCGCGGAGTACAGGATCGTCGGGGTGCGTACGACCATCCCGGTGCTCGAGCGCATCATGGCCGACGCCGAGTTCCGCGCCGGCCACCTGTCGACGGCCTTCATGGACCGGATGGCGCCGACGCTCCAGGCCGCGGAAGGGCGGCACGAGTCGATCGCGATCGTCGCCGCCGTGCTGGCGGAGGTCGACCGGCTGACGCGCGCGGCGCTCCCCCCGGCGGCGCCTGCCGAGGCGCCGGAGTGGCGGCTCGGAGCGACGGCAGGCTGGCAGCGGGCGGGCTGGCGTCGATGAAGTTCGTCGCCACGCTGGGCGGGCAGAGCCACGTCGTCGAGGTCGCCCCCGACCATGGCCGATACCGTGTGACCATCGACGAGCGCGTCTGGGAGATCGACGCGCGCCTGCGCGGCGACGGGATCTACTCGCTCCTGATCGACGGCCGGTCCTACGTGGCCGACGTCAGCGTCCAGGACGGCGTCACCCTGGTCGACGTTGGCGGCGAGAGCTACGCGGTGCAGGTCGAGGAGCAGGCGCGCCACATCATCCGCACGCGCGGCGGCGCCGGGGGCGGGCACGCCGCGCAGACGCTGACCGCGCCGCTGCCGGGCAAGATCACGCACGTGGCGGTGGCCGTGGGCGACGCGGTCAAGGCCGGAGATCCCCTGGTCGTCATCGAAGCGATGAAGATGGAGAACGAGCTCCGGGCGAAGGGCGCGGGGACGGTGGCGGAAGTGCGGGTCGCCGCGGGGGCGACGGTGAACCCCGGCGACGTCCTCGTCGTTATCGAGTAGCCATGGCCTCGGCGGAGATGAGGACCGTGAATCCTGCCTGAGACCGTCCTGTCCACCGGCGTGCGCCTGCACTGGCGCGAGGCCGGCGATCCCGCGAAGCCCCCCGTGCTGTGGATCCACGGCGGCTCGGTCGAGGACTCGTCCCGGATGCTGCCGGACCTGGAGCCGTTCTTCGACCGGGTGCGCGTGATCTGCCCCGACACGCGGGGCCACGGGCTCAGCCAGCGCTTCGAGCGCGTGGAGGACTACGTCTACGAGCGCAAGGCCGGCGACCTGCTGCGCCTGCTCGACCATCTCGCCCTCGACGGCGCGGTGTGGGGCGGGGCGTCGATGGGCGCCGCGCTGTCGCTCTGGGCGGCCGCGCACGCGCCCGGGCGCGTCCGCGCGGTCGTCTCGATCAGCGGGCCGCCGTACGCGGCGACAGGGGCCGAGGTCGAGTGGTGGAGGTGGCACCGTCCGCTCGTCGAGGCCGGCCGCTTCGAGGAGTACTTCGACGCCAACGTCCGCCTGCGCATGGGGGACGACGCGCTGGCTCGCCTCAAGGCGCGCCCGGAGCGGTACGCCGAGGTCACCGAGGGGCTGCGGCGGCACTCCGTCGCCTCGCTGCTCGCGCTGCTCGACGAGACCTACACGGCGCGCACCGACTGGCTCGAGGACTGCGCGCGCATCCGCTGCCCGGCGCTGGTCATCGCGGGCTCCGAGGACCGCTTCCCGACCGTTGCCATGTCGCGGCGGGTGGCGGAGACGATCCCGGGCGCCCGGCTGCACGTCGTCCAGGGGGGGCCGCATTTTCCCAACCGCACGCACCGCGCGGAGGTCCAGCGCGTGATCGGGGAGTTCTTCGCGGCGATCGGCCTGGTCTGAGGCGCCGCTCAGCGGCCGAAGTCGACGGCGGTGGTGTTGCCACCGCTGACGATGACGCCGACACGCTCGCCGGCCGCGGGCTCGTACCGCCGCTCGAGGAGGGCGGCCAGCGCCGCCGCCCCGCCCGGCTCCGCGACGATCCGCATCGACGCCCAGAGGACCTCCTGGGCGCGCCGGATGGTCGCGTCGCTCACCAGCGCCACGTCGTGCACCCAGGCGCGCGCGATCGGGAACATCAGCTCGCCGACCCGGCGCGGCGCCAGCGAGTCCGCGGCGATGCTGCCGGTGGCCGCATCCACGGGCCGTCCGGCCCGGCGCGCCTCGGTCAGCGTCGGTGCGCCCTCGGGCTCCACCCCGATGAGCCTGGTCGCCCCGGCGGCCCACGCCGCGATCCCCCCGAGCAGCCCGCCGCCGCCGACGGCGACCAGGAGGGTGTCGAGCGCGGGCGCCTGCGCCTCCAGCTCCAGCGCGATCGTGCCCTGGCCGAGGAGCGTCTCCGGCTGATCGAACGCGTGCACCGGCAGGGCGCCCGTCGCGGCGACGCACGCCTCGCTGGCCGCCAGGGCGTCCGCGTAGCGATCGCCGCCGACGGCCAGCTCCGCGCCGTACGCGCGGATGCGCTCGATCTTGGCGGGCGAGGAGACGGTGGGCACGAAGATCCGCGCCCGCACCCCGAGCCGCTGCGCGGCGTACGCGACGGCCACGCCGTGGTTGCCGCCGGAGGCCGCCACCACGCCGGCGGCCGGGATCGAGCGCAGCAGGAGATTGGCGAAGGCGCCCCGGGCCTTGAAGGAGCCCGAGCGTTGCAGCGACTCGAGCTTCAGCACGAGCGGGAACGTCCCCAGGCCGAGATCGCGGCCGTCGGCCTCCACGACGGGGGTCAGGCGGAGGTACGGGCGGATGACCTCGTAGGTCGCCGCGATGCTCGCCCGGTCGATCGTCGTCGCCATCCGTGGTGATCCGGCACCGCCCGGGAGGATGTTGACACGGACTTAGCCATTTGGCAAAGTGACGAAGATGATTTCCGTGGAGGTGACCAAGGCGCTGGCCAGCGAGCGCCGCCTGCAGATCCTGGCCTGGCTCAAGCGGCCGCGCGCCCATTTCCCGCCTCAGGAGTTCGGCGACCTCGTGGACGACGGGGTGTGCGGGGTGTTCATCGCCCGCAAGCTCCTCATCAGCCAGCCCACGGCCAGCGAGCACCTCAAGATCCTGTCGCGGGCCGGGCTGGTCCGGGCCACGCGGATCAAGCAGTGGACGTTCTACCGGCGGGACGAGCGGCGCATCGCCGCCGCCAAGCGCGCGCTGCGCTCGTCCTGGTAGCCCCCGGGGAGACTTCGCGATGCCGCCGCTCGCCTTCCAGCAGGTGGACGTGTTCACCGCCGTGCCCTTCCAGGGCAATCCGGTCGCGGTCGTGCTCGACGGCGACGCCGTTCCGCCGGAGCGGATGCAGGCGATCGCCGCGTGGACCAACCTGTCGGAGACGACGTTCGTCTGCACGGCGGCCGACGCTCGCGCCGACTACCGCCTCCGCATCTTCACGCCGAGGCGCGAGCTGCCCTTCGCCGGCCATCCCACCATCGGCTCGGCCCACGCGGCGCTGCGGCACGGCCTGAAGCCGAAGGCGACGGGACGGGTGGTGCAGGAGTGCGGCAAGGGCCTCGTCGAGATCAAGATCGACGGCGACCGGCTGCTCCTCGCCCTTCCCGCGCCGGGGTTCCGCGAGCCGACCCCGGCGCAGCTCGCCGCGGTCGCCGAAGCGCTCGGCGTCGCCGCGGCCGGCATCCAGCGCGCGGCAATCGTGGACGTCGGGCCGGTGTGGTTTACCCTCCAGCTCGCGAGCGGCGACGCCGTCCGCGGGCTCGCGCCCGACATGGGCCGGCTCGCGGCCCTGAGCCCGATCGGCATCACCGGGGTCAACGTGTTCGGACTCTACCCCGCGGGGGCCGGCGCCGACCTGGAGGTACGCTCGTTCGCCCCCGGCGACGGGATCCCGGAGGATCCGGTGTGCAGCAGCGGCAACGGGTGCGTGGCCGCGCTGGTGCGCCGGGACCGCGTGCTCGAGGCGCGCACGTACGTCGCCCGCCAGGGCCGCTGCCTCGGCCGCGATGGCCGGGTCACCGTCGAGTTCGACGACGGCGCGATCTGGCTCGGCGGTCACGCCGTGACCTGCGTCGAGGGCCTGCTCCAGGCCTGACGGACTTCTTCGTGGAGGTCGGGCTCATCTGAGACACTGGCCACAGGCGTAGGCTCGCAAGGAGGCGCCATGGCCGGCAATCACCTGAGCTTCTACGAGACGGTCAACGTCTACTTCGAGAAGGCCGCGGCGCTGCTCGACTATCCCCGCGGGCTCCTGGAGCAGATCAAGGCCTGCAACGCCGTCTACGCCATCCAGTTCCCCGTCCGCACCTCGCGGGGGTACGAGGTGTTCGAGGGCTGGCGGGTGCAGCACAGCCACCACCGGCTGCCCGTCAAGGGCGGCATCCGGTACGCCCCCGAGGTGAACCAGGACGAGGTCATGGCCCTCGCCGCGCTGATGACCTACAAGTGCGCCATCGTCGACGTGCCGTTCGGCGGCGCCAAGGGCGGGGTCAGGGTCGACACCAAGCAGTACACCGAGGAGGAGCTGCAGCACATCACCCGCCGCTACACCTCGGAGCTGGTGAACAAGAACTTCATCGGCCCGGGCATCGACGTGCCCGCCCCGGACTACGGCACGAGCGCGCGTGAGATGACGTGGATCGCCGACACGTACATGGCGCTCAACCCCGGCCAGCTCGACGCCCTGGCCTGCGTGACGGGCAAGCCGGTCACGCAGGGCGGCATCAGCGGGCGCGTGGAGGCCACGGGGCGCGGCGTCTACTACGGCCTGCGCGAGGCGTGCGACCAGGCCGACGAGATGAAGGCGCTCGGTCTCGCGCGCGGGCTGGCCGGCAAGCGCGTGGTCGTCCAGGGGCTCGGCAACGTCGGCTACCACAGCGCGAAGTTCTGCCAGGAGGCCGGCTGCGTCATCGTCGGCGTCGCCGAGCGCGATGGCGGGCTGCACCGGCCCCAGGGGCTGGACGTCGACGCGGTGGTGCGGCACCAGAAGGAGCGCGGCACCATCCGCGAGTTCCCGGGCGCTCGGACCCTGACCCCCACGGGCGCCGCCCTGGAGCTGGACTGCGACATCCTCATCCCCGCCGCGCTGGAGAACCAGGTCACGGCCGACAACGCGCCACGCATCAAGGCGAGGATCATCGCCGAGGGCGCGAACGGCCCGACCACGGCCGAGGCCGAGAAGATCCTGCTCGACCGGGGCGTGCTCATCATCCCCGACGTCTACCTCAACGCCGGCGGGGTGACGGTCTCCTACTTCGAGTGGGTCAAGAATCTCTCGCACGTCCGCTTCGGGCGGGTGGGCAAGCGGTTCGAGGAGGCCGCCTCCGAGCGCATGCTGGCCGCCATCGAGCAGGCCACCGGCCGTCCTTTCGCGGAGGCGGAGCGCCGGCAGATCGTCCGCGGCCCGGACGAGATCGACCTCGTCAACTCCGGGCTCGAGGAGACGATGATCGGCGCCTACCAGCAGATCCGCGAGATCAAGCAGCGGGACGCACGGATCCACGACCTGCGCACGGCGGCGTTCGTCAGCGCGATCCACAAGGTCGCGCGCTCGTACCTCGAGCTCGGGATCTTCCCGTAGCGTGCTCGCGCGGGTTGCCTCGCGGGGTGGCGGCGGGTCGGCGGGTGGCGGACGGGTGGGGGACGGGGGTGCGAAAGCCGACTGACTGTGATGTCCGGACGGCGTGTCCGCGCGCCGCGTTGCGCGTTCGCAGACTTCGACCCGTACCCAACGGCTTTCGCACCCCCGTCCCCCACCCGTCCGCCACCCGCCGCCGCGAGGTCACTTCACGCGGTAAGACGCGCGGGAGTCTACGTGCCATCGCGGGGCTCGGCACGTGACGCGTGGGCAACAGGGCGCCGGGCTTCTTCGGTGGTGGCCGTGGGGTGTGCTGCTGCTCGTCGTTCTGTTGACGGTGGGGTTGCGGGTTCGATTTCTTGATATGCCGCTCAATCGGGATGAGGGGGAGTATGCGTATGTCGGGCAGCTGATGCTGGAGGGGGTGGCGCCGTTCGCCGAGGCGTGGAACATGCGGCTGCCGGGGATCTACGTGGTGTACGCGGGGATGCTGGCGGTGTTCGGGCAGACGGCGTGGGGCGTCCACCTCGGGTTGATCGTGGCCAGCGTGGTGAGCGTCGTCCTGATCTTCGTGCTGGGGCGGCGGCTGTTCGACGATCACGTGGCCTGGATGGCGGCGGCGGGATACGCGGTGCTCTCCGTCGGCGAGTCCGTGCTCGGGTTCGCGGCGTACACCGAGCACTTCGTGGTGCCCTTCGCGGTCGGCGGGATCCTCCTCGTGATGCGCGCGGTCGAGCGCGAGAGCGCGGGCGCGGCGTTCGCGGCCGGGGTCTTGCTCGCGGCGGCCCTGCTCGTCAAGCAGCCGGGCGCGCTCTTCATCGCCTTCGCTGCCGCCTGGATCGCCTGGCAGACGCGCCGGGGATACCCGCGCTGGCGCTCGCTGATGCTCGCGCTCGGCGCGGGCGTGCTCTTGCCCTGCGCGCTGACCGCAGGGGCGCTGGCCTGGGCCGGTGTCTTCGGCCGCTTCTGGTTCTGGACGGTGACCTACGCGTGGGAGTACCTGAGACTGCGCCCGGTGTCCTCGGCGCCGGGCGTGCTGGTCGAGGCCGTCGGCGCGATCGTGCCCCCCGCCTGGCCGCTCTTCGCGCTCGCCGCGCTGGGCCTCGCGGCGCCGCTCTGGGACGGGGGCGCGGCCCGCCGGGCGCCGTTCCTCTGGCTCCTCGCCGCGGCGTCGGTGCTCTCCACGCTCGCGGGGTTCTACTTCCGCCCGCACTACTTCATCCTCCTGCTGCCGGCGATGGCGCTGCTCGCGGGGGTCGGCGCGGGGGCGTTCGTGCGCTGGCTGCTCGGCAGGGGGCCCGTGGCCGAGGTCGCCGCGCTGGTCGCCGTGCTCGCGCTGGGCGCGACGCTTTTCCAGCAGTCCGACTTCCTGTTCCGGATGCCGGCCGGGGCCCTCACGCGCGAGGCGTATCACGCCAACCCGTACCCCGAAGCCGTCCAGGTCGCGCGGTTCCTGCGCGAGCTGACGGCGCCCACGGAGCGCGTGGCCGTCATCGGCTCGGAGCCCGAGATCTACTTCTACGCGCGCCGGCGGGCCGCCACGGGCTACCTCTACGTGTACCCGCTGATGGAGCCGCAGCGCTACGCGCGCCAGATGCAGGAGGAGATGATCCGCCAGATCGAGGCTGCCGCGCCGCGCTACCTCGTCATGGTCTGGGTGAACTATTCCTGGATGGCCGGGGAGCGGTCCGACCCGCGACTCGTCGCCTGGGCCGAGGAGTACAAGGTCCGTCACTTCGAGCGCGTCGGCGTCGCGGACATCGTGTCCGCCGATCGCACGGAGTATCGCTGGGGCCCCGAGGCGGCGACGTACGCGCCGAGGTCGCGCTACTGGCTGGAGGTCCTGCGCCGGCGTTCCTGATATCCTCGCGCCGGCCATGGCGCTCTCGCCGTCGCGTCTCTGTCATCACGTCTGCGTCGTCCGCCATCCGCTCGAGCCCGCCGCGCTCGCGGTCCCGGCCGCGCCGGGGTGGGCCCTGCCGGGGTTCGCGATGGCGCCGATCCATCCCGGTGACGCCGGCGCCGTCAACCGCCGGCTGCGCGAGACGGCGTCGGTGGAGGCGACCGTGCTCCGGACGCTCGGCCACACCTTCGACCCGGGGCGCCGCGAGTCGGAATGGATCCACGAGATGGAGCTCGCGGCGCCGCCGCGACCGGAGGCCCGGTGGCTGGGCGCAGGCGAGGTGGCGCGGCTGCCGATGGCGGAGCGTCACCGCGAGATCCTCACGGACTGGCTCGGCCGCTCGTGTGACGATGACGTGGACGGCGGCCGGCCGTGGCAGCGCTCCGGATGGCGGCGACGCGCCGTCGCGTGGGTCGAGGCCACCCTCGCCGGCCACGGGCTCGGACCCGTCGGCACGGTGGAGCAGGTGCGGGCGTGGGAGACCTCGTGCGTCCTGCGCCTTCAGGCGGGCCCGGTCGCCTACTACTTGAAGGCCGTGCCGCCCCGCCTCGAGCGCGAGCTGCGCCTGACCGCGACGCTGGCCCATGAGCATCCCCGGTCGATTCCCAGGGTCGTGGCCGTCGATCTCACCGAGCCGTGGATGCTGTCCCAGGCCTCGGCCCACCCGTCGCTCGAGGAGGTGACCGACGTCGCGGCGTGGGAGCGCGCGGCCGCCAGGTACGGCACGCTGCAGGCCGCCTGGGCCGGCCGCGGCGATGACGTGCTCGCGCTCGGCTGCGAGGACCGCAGGCTCGGGCGGCTCGGAGAGCAGATCGCCGCGTGTCTTGCCGACGAGGCCGCGATGCTCGTCGGCGAGCCCGATGGCCTGACCGCGGGCGAGGCGACCGCCCTGCCCGCGCTGGCCGACGAGTCCGCCGCGCTCTGCGATCGCCTGGCGTCGTTCGGGATCCCCGACGCTCTCGACCACGGCGATCTCTGGGGCGCGAACGTGCTCGCCGCGCCCGAGCCGCTGTTCATCGACTGGGAAGACGCCGCCCTGAGCCACCCGTTCTTCAGCCTCTTCCTGCTCGTCCTCGGCGCCGAGGAGAGCCTCGCCGGCTTCCCCGACGTCCCGGCGACGCTCCGCGAGGCCTACCTCGCGTCGTGGGCTGGCCGCGCGCCGGACTATCGGCTGCGTGAGGCCTTCGCCGTCGCCCAGCGGCTGGCGCCCCTGCGGTACGCGGTGTCCTTTCGCGACTTCCTCGCCTCGACGGATCGGGTGAGCTGGGAGCTGCGCGGCTTCCTGCCGTACTACGCCAGGCTGGCCCTCGCGTCCCGCGAATAGAACGGCCCGCCGGCCCGTCGAGCGAGCCGGGTACAATGCCGCCCGGCAAGCCCGCCCTGCCCGCTCACGAGCCCGTGCTCGACCGCCATCTTCGTCCTGGCGGGCGTGTTCTTCTTCGCGCACTACCTGCTCGCGACGGCCTCGGGCCACGCCACCGCGCTCCTGCCGGTGTTCCTGCTGATCGCCGTCGGCGTCCCGACGCTCTCGGGGAAGTTCTGGGGACTGCTCTTCGGCTACACGCTCGGGCTGATGGGCGTGCTGACGCCGTACGCCACCGGACCGTTGCCGATCTACTACGCGTGCGGCTATATCCGCAAGCGCGACTTCTGGCTCTACGGCCTCATCGTCGGGGTGTTCTTCTTCACCGTGTACATGCTGATCGGCGTGCCCTGGCTGCTCGGGCGCCGGGTCTAAATCGGAGGGGGCCTCGACGGCCCCCTCCGAGCCTCCCCCAGGGACAACAACAGGATTGCGCGGGCGAAGCCCGCGCTCGAACAGGGCGAGCTTTGAAAGGCGGCGCCGTGCGAGCGAGCGCTGCTTCACCGCCCGCGGGGCGCCGTTACTTCACCGCGCCGGCGGTGAGCCCGGAGACGTAGTAGTCGAGGAAGAAGACGTAGAGGACGACGATGGGCACCGAGCCCAGCACGGCGCCCGCCATCAGCGAGCCCCAGAAGTAGATGTCACCGCGGATCAGCTCGCTCGTCACCCCCACGCTCGCGGTGATCTGGTCCGAGGACGAGGTGAAGGTCAGCGCGTAGATGAACTCGTTCCACGACAGCGTGAAGGCGAACAGCGCCGCGCACACCAGCCCGGGGACCGCGATGGGCAGCACGATGCGCCAGAGCGCCTGGATCCGGGTGGCGCCGTCCACCATCGCGCACTCCTCGACCTCCTTGGGCACGGTGCGGAAGTAGCCCATCAGGAGCCACGTGCAGAAGGGGACGAGGAACGTGGGATACGTGACCACCAGCGCCCACTTGGAATCGGCCAGCCCGATCCAGTTCACGACCTGGGCGAGGGGCAGGAACAAGAGCGAGGTCGGCACCAGATAGGTCACGAAGATCCCGGTGCCGATCGATGCCACCGCGAAGAACTTGAGGCGGGCCAGCGCGTACGCGGCGATGGTGCCGATCACGAGCGAGACTCCCGTGGCGATGAACGTCACGAGCAGGCTGTTCTTCGTCCAGGTGAGGAACTCGGTGTCCCACAGGAGCTTGGCGTAGTGCTCGAGGGTGGGGGCCTGCCGGATGATCAACGGCACGCCGTGGCGGTCGTAGAGCTCGCGGTCCTGCTTCAGCGACGTCAGGGTCATGTGGTAGAAGGGGAACAGCGCGAAGATCAGGAACGGCAGCAGCAGGGCGTGGATCCTCAGCTTCCTCGCGAACGGCCGCCTCGCGACCGGCATCGTCCCTAGTTCGCCTGGTTGCGGACGTAGCGGAGCTGGGCGAAGACGATGAGGGCCAGGAGCGGGAAGAGGTAGAGCGAGATGGCCGCGCCCTCGCCGATGCGCCCGCTGTCGATCCCCACCTGGCGGGCCAGCGTCGCGAAGAGGTGGGTGGCGTTGATCGGGCCGCCGTGGGTGAGGATGTAGACGATGTTGAAGTCGCTGAACGTGAAGATCGTCGAGAACAGCACCACGATGGCGAGCACGCCCTTCAGCATCGGCAGCGTCACGTACCAGAACCGCGCCAGGGCCCCCGCCCCGTCGGCCTCGGCGGCCTCGTAGAGCTCCTGCGGGATCGAGACGAGGCCGGCCAGGATGGTGATGGCGAAGAAGGGCAAGCCGCGCCAGACGTTCACCAGCACCACCGCCGTCATCGCGTAGTACCTTTGCCCGAGCCAGTTCGGGCCCGGCGGGCTCATGAGGCCGAGCGAGATCCCCGTCCAGTTCACCACGCTGTAGAGCGAGTTGAACATCCACCACCAGCCGAGCGTGGACAGCGCGGTGGGGATGACCCAGGGCAGGAGCACGGCGCCCCGGATCACGCGCTTGAACCACAGCTGCTGGTTCAGGAGCAGCGCCAGGCTGATGCCGAGCACGACCTTGATGGCGACGGCGGAGGCCGTGAACACGAAGGAGTTCTGGAAGGTTTGCCGGAACGCGTCGCTGTCCCAGAGACGCACGAAGTTCCTGATGCCGATGAACGTGCTCGGTCGGCCGATGAAGGCGTTGGAGAGCGCGAAGTACAGCGCCATGCAGAACGGATACGCGACGAGCAGGAGGATCAGGATCAGGGCCGGTGTGATGAAGAGCGGGCCCAGGATCGCCTCGCGGTCGAGCAGCTCGCGCACGCGGGTCCGCAAGGACCCGCGTGCGGTCGCGGTGACGGGCAGCGTGCCGATCGCCACGCCGGCGCTATCCCGCCAGGATCTTCCTCATCTCGTTCTCCGCCCAGGCGATGGCGTCCTTCGTGGATGTGCCGGTGACCGCCTTCGCCAGCATGTTGGGCAGGAGGTACGTGTTGGTGATGAGCTGGACCTTCTCCGAGCCCGGCGCCGGCCAGCCGTACGCGTGGTACTGGACGCCCTCGCCCTTCAGCGCCACGTACTTCGCATCGGTCCTGAGCACGGGATGATCTTGCAGCTTCTCGTAGGCGGGCAGGTTGAAGGCGTCGCCCGACATGATGTACTCGTCGTAGACCTCGCGCTTGCCGAGCAGGTAGCGGATCCACTCCTTGGCGGGCTCGATGTTCTTCGAGAACTTCCAGATGCCGATGAACCGGGGGGTGTCGGTCTCGTGGCGCCCGTGCGGTCCGGCCAGGCTCCGGTGGTGGTTGATGCCGTCGGCGGTGACGAGCTTGCGCTGCTTGGCGACGATGTAGGCGCTGACGGGATTGTGGATCCAGCCGGCCTTGCCCTGCTGGATCGACTCGTTGTTGCTGGCGTCCGACCACGACAGCACCTCGGGCTCCATGCAGTCGCGGAACATCCTCTTGTACCACTCCACGGTCTGCACGGTGGCCGGTGAGTTGATGCGCACGGTCTTGCCGTCCTTGTCGACTTCCATGCCGCCGAACGACCACAGCACGGGCCCCGCCGTGGAGATCGAGTCGTAGTTCTGGCTGATGGGGATCCCCACGGGGTTCCCCATCTTCTTCAGCTCCTTGCCGACGACGTAGAGGTCCTCCCAGGTGTCGGGCACCTTGAGGCTGGCCTTCTTGAAGAGGTCCTCGCGATACGTCGCCACGAACATGCCGTGGTACTGCGGGACGGCCCGCCACACCCCGTTGACGTGCCCGCACTCGTAGGCGGAGGGGATGGCCTTGCCGTACTTCTTCTCGAGCTCGCCCACCACGTCCGAGATGTCCACGAGCTGCGGCTCGTAGAGCCACGGGAAGTGCATGCGCATCTCGACGAGGTCGTGACCGGCCTGGGTCTGCACCTCGGAGGCGTACTTCGTCTGCTGCGGGCCCATGTGCGAGATGTGGTCGATCTTGATCTTGATGCCCGTGTCCTTGGTGAACCGCTGCGCGATCTCCCCGAGCTTCTTGTCCGAGGCCGGGGCGAAGTTGTTCCAGCAGAGGTACGAGATCTCCCGCGTCTGGCCCACGGCGGGCGCGACGCGGCTCGCGAGGATGCCGGCCAGGCCGGCGGTGCCGGAGGCGACGAACGTCCGGCGGGTCATCGATGCCATGGTGAGGCCCTCCTGTCGGGCGGTGCGATCGACCAGGTCGACCGAGAATCTACGGACTTACGCGTCGACTCTAGAGGGGCTCGGCCGTCCTGTCAAGGAACGGATGGTGCCGGCGAACGCCTACCCGTCCTTGGCTTGCCAGCCCTTGTAGCGCTCGCGCAGGACCTTCTTGTCGAACTTCCCCACACCCGTCTTCGGGACGGCGTCGATGAAGACGACCTCGTCCGGCAGCATCCACTTCGCCACCTGCGGCCGCAGGAACTCGATGATGTCGCCCTCGGTGAGCCGGCCCTTGGCCTCGGCCTTGGGCACGACGCAGGCCAGCGGGCGCTCGATCCACTTCGGGTGCGGCACGGCGATGACCGCCGCCTCGAGGACGTCGGGGTGGCCCATGATCAGGCTCTCGAGGGCCACGCTCGACATGAACTCGCCGCCGGACTTGATGACGTCCTTCGTGCGGTCGGTGATCTGGATGTAGCCCTCGGCGTCGATGGTGGCGAGGTCGCCGGTCCGGAACCAGCCGTCGGGCGTGAAGCGGTCCGCGCTCTCGGGAGCGTCGTAGTAGGACTTGAGGATCCACGGGCCGCGGACCTGGATCTCGCCCATGGTCGTGCCGTCCCACGGCGCCTCCCGACCGTGCTCGTCCGCGACCCGGAGATCGACGCCCGCGGCCGCGTAGCCTTGCTTGGCCCGGATGGCCAGCTGCTCGGCGTCCGGTAGGTCGCGCATGTAGGACTTGAGCCGCGAGATGGTGCCGAGCGGCGTCATCTCGGTCATCCCCCACGCGTGCATCATCGAGGCGCCGAACTTCTTCTCGAAGACGTCCATCAGGCTCGGCGGCACCGCCGAGCCCCCGCTGGGGATCATGCGGATCGAGGAGATGTCGTACCCTTCCTTCTCCACCAGCTCTTTCACCGCGATCCACACCGTGGGCACCGCGCCCACGAAGGTGACCTTCTCGGCCTGCACGATCCCGGCGATGTCGCGCGGCTGGGGATTGGGGCCGCCGAAGATCTGGGTGGCGCCGAGCATCACCGCCGCGAACGGCACGCACCAGGCGTTGGCGTGGAACATCGGCACGATGTGCAGGATGACGTCCCGCTCGGAGAGCGCCATGGTGTCCGTCATCGACTCGGCGAGGCAGTGCAGGTAGATCGCGCGATGGGTGTAGACGACGCCCTTGGGGTTGCCGGTGGTCCCGGACGTGTAGCACATCGCCGCGGCCTGGGTCTCCGCGAGCTGCGGCCATGCCGCGGCGGGCGTAGCCGAGGCGAGCAGGGACTCGTACTCGAGCGCCCCCGGCGGCACCGGGGCCTCGGGGGTGTCCTTCATCACCACGATGGTCCGGATGCTCGGACAGTCCTTGCGGATGGTGTCCAGCACGGGCCAAGTGCTCGCGTCGCAGAAGACGATCGTGTCCCTGGCATGGTTGACGATGTAGGTGAGATCCCGGGGGGCCAGGCGGAAGTTGAGGGTGTGGAGCACGCCGCCCATCAAGGGAATGGCCCAGTACAGCTCGAGGTGCCGGTGGCTGTTCCAGGCCAGCGTGGCCACCCGGTCGCCCCTGCGCATCCCGAGGGCCGTCAGCCCGCCGGCCAGTCGCTGCGTACGGGCGGCGAAGTCGGCATAGGTGTAGCGGAACAGGGGCTGGCCCGGCACCCGCGTGGAGAGGACCTTCTTCGCCCACAGCCGCCGGCTGCGCTCGAAGAACTGGGTGATCGTGAGCGGGTAGTCCATCATGAGGTTGTCGACGGGGGCGCTCATCACCGGCCTCCCAGGTCTTCGGATGTGGCGCAGGGGGACCCGACGACGTCATGGCCCGCCGAGGCGCCATGCCGATCATACTGTCGGCGCGGGGGCACGCTCAAGAGCGAGGCCGGGGCGAGGATGCGCGCCGCCACGATCGGCGGGAAATCACCCCCTCCCGTCGTCCGCGCGTTCCTGCTATCGTGGCGGCGATGCGCTCGCGCTGGAACGACGCGGAGGCCGCCGGCCTCTCCGACCTCGATCTCCTCGTGTACGCCTCCCGCCTGGTCGGCGCCGAGACCTCGCTCGTGGTCTGGGGCGGCGGCAACACGTCGATCAAGCGTGTCGAGCGCGATCATCGCGGGCGCGAGATCGCGGTGCTGCGGGTCAAGGGCAGCGGCTCCGACCTCAAGTCGGTCCAGCCCCGGGACTTCCCCGGCGTCAGGATGGACGACATCCGCGCGCTCCTCGACCGGGACGACATGGGCGACCAGGAGATGGTCGGCTACCTCGGCCACGCGCTCATGGATCCCGGCGGCACCCGGCCGTCGATCGAGACGCTGCTCCACGGCTTCGTCGACGCGGGCGCGGTGGTGCACACGCACGCCGACGCGGTCGCCTCGCTCACCAACAACGATCACGTCCGCGACGTCATCCCCGCCGTCTACGGCAAGGACGTGATCGCCCTCGCCTACCGGCGGCCGGGCTTCCGCATCTCGCGCGAGGTCGCCGACACCATCCGCGATCATCCGGCGGCCCACGCCCTCGTGCTCGAGCGTCACGGGACGATCACGTGGGGCGCGACGGTGCGCGAGGCCTACGAGGCGACGATCGGCCTCATCACCCGCGCCGAGGAGGCCATCGCCGAGCGCCGGCGCGGTCGCGTGGTCTTCGGGGGCTCGCGCGTGCCCGTGCTCGAGCCCGCCGCGCGGCGGCGCGTGGCGATCGCGGTCGCGCCACGGCTGCGCGGCGCGCTCGGCCGCGCGCGGCGGGCGGTCGTGAGCTTCGACGATTCGGCGCCGGTCACGGAGTTCGTCTCGTCGGTCGAGGCGGCGGCCGTCTCGCAGGTCGGCCCGGCCACGCCGGACCACACGATCTACACCAAGCGCCTGCCGTGCTTCGTGCCGCTCGAGCGCGCCGACGATCCCGCGGCGGTGAGCGCGGCCATCGACGGGGCGCTGGGCGAGTTCGAGCGCGACTACACCGCCTACTTCGAGCGCCATCGCTTCGAGGGCGCTGCGCTGACCGACCCGCTGCCGCGCGTGGTGCTGGTGCCCGGGCTCGGGATGTTCACCGCCGGGCGCGATCGCCGCACGGCGGGCATCGTGAGCGACATCTACCACCACACGATCGACGTCATCGGCCAGGCCTCGGCGTTCGGCCGCTACGCCTCGCTGACCTCGCAGGACGCCTTCGAGGTCGAGTACTGGCCCCTGGAGCTCTACAAGCTGGCCCTGGCGCCGCCGGAGAAGGAGCTCGCGCGGCGCATCGCCGTGGTCACGGGTGGCGCCTCGGGCATCGGCCGCGCCGCGGCGCGGCGGCTGGCCGCCGAGGGCGCCCACGTGGTCATCGGCGACCTCGACGAGGCGGGCGCCCGCGCGGTGGCCGACGAGATCGTCAAGGCCGCCGGCGGCGGCCGGGCGCTGGGCCTGGCCATGGACGTCACCAGCGAGGCCTCGGTGCGCCGCGTGTTCGAGGAGTGCGTGCTCGCCTACGGCGGGGTGGACGTGATCGTCTCGAACGCGGGCATCGCGCACTCGGCGCCGGTCGCCGAGATGGCGCTCGCCGACTGGGAGCGCTCGTTCGCGGTCAACTCCACCGGGCACTTCCTCGTCGCGCGCGAGGCCATGCGCATCCTCACGGCCCAGGGCCTCGGCGGCGCGCTGGTCTTCGTGGCGACCAAGAACGTCATGTCGCCGGGCAAGGACTTCGCCGCGTACTCGGCGTCCAAGGCGGCGGAGGCCCAGCTCGCCAAGGTGCTCGCGCTCGAGGGGGCGCCGCACGGCATCCGCTCGAACATCGTGAACCCCGACGCGGTGTTCCAGGACTCGCGGCTCTGGTCGGACGAGGTGCGGCGGCAGCGGGCGGCGGCCCAGGGCATCCCCGTCGAGCAGCTCGAGGATTTCTACCGCAAGCGGAACCTCCTCGCCGCCCGCATCCTGCCCGAGGACGTCGCGGAGGCGGTGCTCTTCCTCGCCTCCGATCGCTCGGCCAAGACCACGGGCTGCACGCTCACGGTGGACGGAGGAGTGAAGGATGCCTTCCCCCGCTGACGCGGTCTCGTTCGGCGCGTTCGTCATGCTGCACCCGCCGGCCGAGCAGTGGACGCTCGCCCGGCGCATCGAGGCCCTCGGCTTCGACTCGCTCTGGTGCGGCGATCATCTCTCGTTCCACGGGCCCATCTACGAGTCGCTCACCCTGCTGGCCTCGTACGCCAGCATCACCTCGCGCATCCGCCTGGGCACGGCGGTCTATCTCCTGGCGCTGCGGCCGCCGGCGGTGGCGGCGAAGGTCACCGCGACCCTCGACGCGCTCTCGGGCGGCCGGCTGATCTTCGGCGTGGGCGTGGGTGGCGAGAACCCCAGGGAGTTCGAGCTCGCGGGCGTGCCGCACGGCGAGCGCGGCGCGCGGGTGACCGAGGGGATCGACGTGGTGCGCGCCCTCTGGCGCGACGGCCCGGCGACGTTCAAGGGCCGCTTCACGCACTTCGAGGGGGTGTCGATCGACCCCAAGCCCGTGCAGGCCGGTGGTCCCCCGATCTGGATCGGCGGCCGCTCGGATGCCGCGCTCGCTCGCGCCGGGCGCCAGGGCGACGGCTGGGTGTCGTACGTCGTCACGCCCGAGCGCTACGCCCAGAGCCTGGCGAAGATCCGGGCCGCCGCGCAGGCGCAGGGGCGGAGCCTCGACGGCTTCGCGACCGCGCACCTGACGTTCATCACCGTCGGCCGCGACTACGAGCGCGCGCGCCAGGCGTGGGTTCAGCGGTTGTCGAGGCGCTACGCCCAGGACTTCGGACCGCTCGCGCAGAAGTATGGCGTGATCGGCACGCCCGAGCAGTGCTGCGAGCAGCTCGAGCGCTTCCGCGCCGCCGGATGTCGCACCTTCCTCATCAACGCGATCTGCGACCCGGACGAGGAGCGGGAGCAGATCGAGACGATCGGCGCCGAGATCCTGCCCCGGTTCCGCCCGTCCTGAGCGATGGCCACCCGGCCGCGCGAGTGCCGCGCCCGGGTCGCCGCGGTCCGGGCCCTCGCCGCCGAGATCCTCGAGGCCGATCTCGACATGCTGGAGCCGCCGGCGCTCGCCTTCGAGGCGGGCCAGTGGGTCTCCGTGCCGTTCGGCCCGAAGATCGTGCGCGCGTACTCGATCGCCTCCAGCCCGCGCGCGCCGGCGCGGATCACGCTCTGCGCCGACGTGGCCCCGGGCGGGATCGGCTCGCGGTGGTTCCACGCGCTCGCCCCCGGCGCGGAGGTGGGCTTCAAGGGCCCGCTGGGTGGCTTCACCCTGGCACGCGACGAGACGCGACGCCTGCTCTTCGTCGCCGAGGAGATCGGCATCGTGCCGGTCCGCTCCATCCTCGCCAACCTCTACGCCGTGTCGGGCACGCGTGAGGCGACGCTGGTGTACTGGGCGCGCGACCCCTCGTGGCTGGTGTACGGTGGCGAGCTCGCCGCACTCACACGCCGGCCCTCGGGCCTGACGTATCGCCCGGTCGTTCGCGAGGCGCCGGCCGGTTGGGACGGTGAGCGCGGCGATGTGGCGGCGGTGGTCGACCGGGTGGTCGACGACGTGGCGGGGGTCGTGGCGTACGTGGCCGGCGGCGGCGGAACCATCGACCGCGTGCGCCAGGTGCTGATGGCGAAGGGCATGGAGCGCAAGGCGGTCAAGTGGGAGAAGTTCTGGTGAGGGGAGCCTGACATGTCCGATCTCACGGGCGGCCAGCTGGTGGCGCGGGTGTTGAAGCAGGCGGGCGTGGGCCACGTGTTCACACTCTGCGGCGGCCACATCCTGCCCATCTACGACGGCTGCCTCGACGAGGGCATCGCGGTGGTGGACGTGCGCCACGAGCAGGCGGCCGCGCACGCGGCGGATGCCTGCGCGCGCCTCACCCGCAACGTCGGCGTCGCGCTCGTGACGGCGGGCCCCGGTGTGACCGACGCCGTCACCGGGGTGGCCAACGCGCTCTCGGCACGCAGCCCCCTGCTGCTCATCGGCGGCGCCGCGCCGCTCGCGCTCCGCGGGCTCGGTGCGCTTCAGGAGACCGAGCAGGTGGGTCTGCTGCGGCCGGTCACGAAGGGCGCCTGGACGGTGCCGGAGGCGCGCCAGATCCCCGAGGTCCTGACCACCGCGATCCGGACGGCGCTCACCGGGCGGCCGGGGCCGGTGTTCGTCGAGATTCCCGTCGACCTCCTGATGACCACGCTGGAGGACCGGCTGGCCCCGATCCCCACGCGGTACGTCCACCGCTCGCGGCCGGGCGCCGATCCGGGATCGCTCGCGCGGCTGCAGACGCTGCTCGGCGCCGCCGAGCGTCCCGTCGTCATCGCGGGCAGCGGCGCGTACTGGGACGCCGCGGACGCCTCGCTCGCCGCGCTCGCGGAGCGCGCGGGCCTGCCGGTGTTCATGAACGGGGCCGGCCGCGGGACGCTGCCCACCGCGCACCCCAACGCGTTCGCCCACGCGCGCGGCTTCGCGCTGGCGCAGGCGGATCTCGTGCTCGTGCTGGGCGCTCCGCTCGACTTCCGGCTCGGCTACGGGCGGCCGCCCACGTTCGCCGATGACGCGAAGGTGGTCATGGTCGACGTGGACCCGGCGGAGCTCGGCCGCAACCGGCCGCTGGAGCTCGGGGTCGCCGCGGACATCGACACCGTGTTGCGCCAGATCGGCGACCTCGTGCCGAGGACGGCCGCCGCGCGGACGGCGCCGTGGCTGGCCGCGTTGCGCGAGCGCGAGGCCCAGGCGCGCGCGAGGCTCGACGAGCAGGCCCGCTCCGACGACACGCCCATCTCCCACTATCGCTGGGCGGCCGAGATCGCCCGCGTGGTGACGCCCGACACGATCGTCGTCGGCGACGGCGGCGACGTGGTGAGCTGCGCGTCACGGTTCGTGCCCCTCCATCGGCCGGGGCAGTGGCTCGATCCCGGCCCGTTCGGCTGTCTCGGCGTCGGCCCGTCGTTCGCGATCGCCGCCAAGCTGCTGCATCCCGATCGCCCGGTCCTCCTGATCGCGGGCGACGGCGCCCTCGGGCTGAACGGCATGGAGCTGGAGACGGCGGTGCGTTTCGGCCTGCCCATGACGTGCATCGTCGGCAACGACGGTGGCTGGGGCCAGATCCGCAACCCCCAGCTCTCGTTCTTCGGCGAGGCGCGGAGCGTGGCGACCTCGCTGCCGACCACGCGCTTCGACCTCATGGCCGAAGCCCTCGGCGGTCGCGGCGCGCTGATCACCAGGCCCCAGGACCTCGCCCCGGCGCTCGAGCGCGCGCTGGCCTCGGACGAGGTCTGGTGCCTCAACGCCGTCCTCGACCCGGCGGCGTACCGCCGGACGGGTCAGGTGTCGATGGCGATTTGACTATTGAAGTCGAGGGGGGCGACCGCCTTCTGAAGTCGGGGGGGCGACCCCCCTCGAACTCCCCCGGCACTCAATGCGCGAGGCACTCGATGCGCTCGGTACTCGATGCGCTCGGTACTTACAGTAGGGCGCTCGGGTTTCGCTGCGCGCTCCGCTCAGGAGAATAGGTGCGCCAGCACGAGGTCCTTCACGGCGGTTGCCGCCACCTCGCCGTCCGGGACGAGCCTGCCCTCGCTCGAAATGAAGACAGGGCCCGCGCCGGGCGAATCGGTGGGCCGGCCGTGGGAGCCCTTGACCAGGGTCGCGTCCAGCGGGATGACGTCCATGAGGTACCGGAACCCGAGGCTCTTGCGCAGCAGCTTCCCGGCGATCTTGATCTTCGGCCACCGGAGCGCCGGATCGACGAACAGCTCGGCGGGGTCGTAGCCGGGCTTGCGGTGGATGTCCACGGTGCGCGCGAAGTCGGGCGCGACGCGGTCGTCGAGCCAGTAGTAGTACGTGAACCACCGGTCGGCCTCGGTGACGGCCACCAGCTCCCCCGAGCGCGGGTGATCCAGCCCCGCCGCGCGCTTGCCCGGCTCGTCGAGGACCACCTCCACGCCGGGGAGACCCTCCAGCAGCCGCTTCACGTCGCCGACGAGCGACGGCTTGCGCACGTAGACGTGCGCGACCTGGTGGTCGGCGACGGCGAAGGCCTCCGAGGCGCCGGCATCCAGCATCTCGCGCCCGAGCTCCGTCTTCACGCGCAGGAGCTTCGCCTCGCGGAGCGCGCGGTTGATGTGGACCGGGCCGCTGACGTCGGTGATCCCGTACTCCGACAGCACGATCACGCGCGAGCCGTCGGCGCGCGCCCGCGCGATCAGCCCGCCGCAGATGTCGTCGACCGCGCGCAGATCGCCCGCGAGGGCGGGATGGCGCGGCCCGAGGCGCTGCAGGTTGTAGTCCAGGTGCGGGAGATACACGAGGGTGAGGGTGGGCCGGTAGCTCTCGTCGACGTAGCCCGCGCAGTCCGCGATCCAGCGCGTCGAGGAGATGTCGGCCGCCGGTCCCCAGAACTTGAACAGCGGAAACGGGCCCAGCCGCTGGGTCAGCTCCGCGCGCAGCTCGGACGGCTCGCTGTAGACGTCCGGGATCTTCCGGCCGTCGGCGGGGTAGAGGGGCCGCGGCGTCACCGCGAAGTCCACCGTGCTGTACATGTTGTACCACCAGAAGAGCTTGGCGCAGGTGAAGCCGGGGTCACGCCGCCGCGCCGCGTCCCAGATCTTCTCGCCCGTCACCAGGCGGTTCGACTGCCGCCACAGCGCGACCTCGGCGAGGTCGCGGAAAAACCAGCCGTTGGCGACGCAGCCGTGCCCCGCGGGCGGGAGCCCGGTCGTGAACGTCGACTGCACCGCGCAGGTGACCGCGGGCAGGATGGTGCGCAGCGGCCGCGCGGCGCCGTCCCGCGCGAGCGCCTGGAGGTTCGGCATGCCCGCGTCCAGGAGGTCGCCGGTGAGCCCGACGACGTCGAGGACGAGGGTGCGCCGGGTCACTCGCCGGGCTTCCGCGCCCCCTGGACGACCGGGGTCTGGCCGCGGAGGACGGAGTTGCCCTCGAAGAGCTGGCGCTGGTCGACGTCGGTGGAGCCCTCGAGCTCGGCGGCGTCGAGCTTGCCGCTCTGGCCGAAGAACGCGACCGGGTTCCGCCAGACGATCGTCTCGATGGCCGCCTCGTCGATCCCCGCCTCGCGCATCGCGGCGACCGTCTTGGGCACCTTGAGCGGGTCGCTGACGCCCCAGTCCGCGGCGCTGTTGACGAGGATCCGCGCGGCCCCGTACTTCCGGACGAGCGCCACCATCCGCGCCTCGTCCATCTTGGTGAACGGGTAGATGGAGTGGCCGGCCCAGCAGGCCGTCGCGAGCACGAGCGGCAGCGTCTCCTCGGTGTTGTGGTCGACGAGCACGCGCTCTTCCGGGAACCCGACGTCCCGGACGAGAGCGAGCGTGCGCTCGGTGCCGCGCTTCTTGTCGCGATGGGGGGTGTGCACGAGCGCGGGCAGGTCGAAGCGAATCGCGAGCTCGAGCTGGGCCGCGAAGTACTTGTCCTCTTCGGCCGTCATGTCGTCGTAGCCGATCTCGCCGACGGCGACCACGCCGTCCTTGGACAGGTAACGCGGCAGCAGGTCGATGACCCCCTGGGCCACCCGCGCGTTGTTCGCCTCCTTGGGGTTGATCGACAGCGTGCAGTAGTGGTGGATGCCGAACTGGCTGGCGCGGAAGCGCTCCCAGCCGAGGAGGCCCCGGAAGTAGTCCTCGAACGTGCCGACGTGGGTGCGCGGCTGCCCGAGCCAGAAGGAGGGCTCGACCACGGCCGTGATCCCCGCGTCCGCCATCGCCTGGTAGTCCAGCGTGGTCCGCGAGGTCATGTGGATGTGCGGATCGAACATTCTCATGGCCGGTGGCCTCCCGCTGATGTGATGAGGGCGATGTCGGGCGGGACGCTCCGTCCGGCGGCGGTCCGCTCGCTCGCATAGTCGTTCGCCATCCTGACGAGCTCCGGGGTGATCCGCGCGGCGAGCCCGATGACCCGCGCGAGGGGAACCCCGGTGAACAGCGCCTTGATGACCATCTGATTGAAGTTCAGCTCCGGGAAATGCGCCGCCGGGTAGGGATTCTCGCAGGCGATCGCCTCGAAGAGCGGCTGGACGTGCGACCGGCAGGCTTCCGCGGCGAGGGTCACGAAGCGCTCCGGCTCCGGCAGCAGCGCGAGCGCGCGCAGCACCGCCTGCCGCTCGCTGTTGTCGCCCGACTGGTAGACGTCGTCGACGAGCCGCTCGAGATCGAGGCCGTCCTTGCCGACGGCGACGGCGAGAAGAAGCGCGATGCGGGCCGCCTCGTCGGTCGTCGAGCGGTCGATCATGGCCTCGGCCATGCCGAGCCGGGTGAGCGCGTGGCGCTCGTCCGCCGTCAGGGCCAAGGGCTGGCGGCCCACCTTGCGGCTGGCGGCGGTGAAGGCCTCGGCGAGACCGCCCGGGTCGGCGCCCGTCAGCCGCTCGAGGGTCTGCCGCCACCACGCGACGCCGGACGCGGCGAAGCGACGGGTGACCACCGCGTCGAGGCCGTCGACGAGACCCTGAGTCGAGGTCATCGCCGTACTGTCCCAGATGCCGCGCATCCCGTCAAACGCGTTCAGCCCCTTCGGGGTCGAGGCGCTCGCGCCGCGGGTCCGGGGCACGCCGGCCTCGCCCTGCTCGCGCTGGGCGCGTTCCCGCTCGACATCGCGACCATGCGCGGCGGGCCGCCGCGTCGCGGTCAGGTGCCGCGGACGTAACGCTGCAGGAACAGCGTGAGCAGGAACCCGGCCGACACGAGCCACGCCGTCCCCACGCCGCCCTGGCGGGCCACCAGCAGGGCGTCGAGGAGCGAGATGCCGGCGATGAAGCTGATGACCGCGCGGGGGATGGCGAGTCGCTGGCGCGCCACGAGGAACGAAATCGCGTACAGCACCCAGGCGAGGAATCCGACGTAGAGCAGCGCGCCCGTCGGACCGGCGCCCAGCGCGCCGGCCGCGTAGACGAAGGGCGCGAACAGGAAGGCCAGCGGCCACACGTTGCGGTACTCGCGCAGGTTCTCCTGCTTGGCCACGTACGTGAGACCGATCAGGTAGGAGAGCAGCACGAGCGAGCCGGCCGTCACCGGCGCCACCATCCGTCCGGTGACGGCCACGGCGGCGCCGACGTACACGAGGACGCGGCAGAGGCCCATCACGAACGGGCTCAGCGGGTTGGCCTTGTGGTTGGCGTCGTAGAAGACGATCACCGCGGCCAGCGCGAGGCCGGCCACGGCCGCCGGCCAGGGCGTGCCCGTCGTCCGCATCCCGGCCACGGCGAGCAGCACCGTGCCCGCCGCCAGCATCCCGTAGCCGATCGCGAAGACCTCGGTGGCGCTGATGGCGCCCGACGGGATCGGCCGCTCGGGCCGCTCGACAGCGTCGATCTTGCGGTCGAAGGCGTCGTTCAGGAACATGCCGCCGACGTACTGCAGCGACATCGCGAGGACGAGCATCACCAGCGTGTCGGTCTGGATCGCCCATCCCGTCAGCACCACCGCGGCCACGGTGTTCGTCCACACCGTGGGCAGGTTGGAGACGCGCCCGAGCCTGAGGTAGAGCCTCAGCCTCATGACACCAGGCGATCCCTCACCCACAGTACGTGAGGTGGAGCGGTCCGGGTCCGACTCGCATACGGCCCCCCGCCGTGCGCCATTCGAGCACGACGTCGGCGGAGCGACATCGAGATCGACAGCGTCGGCCGTGTCATTATAGGCGAGGTCCGGAACCCCCGGCCATCACACCTCGGGATGACAGCGCGATCACTCCGCATCACGCTTCTCTGCCCGCACCTCCGGATCGCCGGCGGCGTCCGGGCCATCCTGACCTACGCGGACCGGCTGGCGCGGTCGGGCCACGACGTGGAGGTGGTGGTGCCGGCGAAGAGCGCGGTGCGCGCGTGGTGGAGCAACGCGCGGCGTACGGGCCCGGACTGGATCGCCGGATTCGCCGCCCGCATCCGGTGGGTGCCACGCTGGTCGAGCGTCGATCTCCGCGTGGCCGACGTCGTGGTCGCGACGGCCTGGCAATCGGCGCCCGTGGTGGCCGAGGCGCCCGCGCGCGCGGGCGCGAAGTTCTATCTGGTCCAGCACTACGAGAGCCTCTATCACGGCGCGCCCGAGCAGGTGGACGCCACGTACCGGCTGCCCCTGGCCAAGGTGGTCATTTCCTCGTGGCTGCGCGACGTCATGCGCGAGCGCTTCGGCGCCGAGGCCACGGTGCTGGTGACCCCGGTCGACCCCGCGCTCTTCCACCGCGTGCCGGGGGAGGTGAGGACCCCGCGGCCGCGCGTGCTGATGCTGCACCACGACTACGCGTGGAAGGGGGTGGCCGAGGGGCTGGAGGCCGTGGCGCGCGCCCGGCGAGCCGTCCCCGGGCTCCACCTCGTCGGCTTCGGGGTCAAGGCCCCGCGCGGCGCGCCGGCCTACGACGAGTTCCACGAGAACCCGCCGCAGCGCGGCCTCGCCGCTCTCTACAGCGGTTGCGACGTCTATCTGTGCCCGTCGTGGGACGAGGGGCTCGGCATGCCGCCGATGGAGGCCATGGCCTGCGGCGCGGCGCTCGTCACCTACGACAACGGCGGCTGCCGCGACTACGCCCGCGACGGCGAGACCGCCCTGGTCGCGCGCCGCCGGGACGTCGGCGACCTGGCGGCGAAGCTCGAGCGGCTCGCGGCCGATGCCGCGCTCCGGGCGAAGATCGCCGCAGCCGGCCAGCGCTGGGTCACGACGGCGTTCGACTGGGACACCAACGTCCGACGGATGGAAGGCCTCTTCGAGACGACGCGCACCGGCTGACGGCCCCCGCGCATCCCAAGGGGCGGTCGCGCGTCCGGCCCCGGCCGTCGCGCGTGATAAACTCACACCCCGATGCCCATTTACGAGTACGACTGCGAGGATTGTCGACGCCGGGTGAGCTTGCTCGTCCTCCGACCCTCCACCGCGCCCCCGCCCACCTGTCCTCGCTGCCACGGCTCCAACCTGACCCGGCTCATGTCGCGCTTCGCCACGGTGAAATCCGAGGACGCCCGCATGGAAGCCCTCGCGGACTCGGGGAGCTTCGGCGACCTGGACGAGGACGACCCTTCGAGCGTCGCCCGGTTCATGAAGAAGATGGGCGGCGAGTTCGGCGACGAGCTGGGCGACGACTTCGGCGACGCCGTGGACGAGGCCATGGAGGAGACCGCCGGCGGCGATGACGCCGTCGAGACCGGCTCGGCCTCCGACGCGGCCGACGCAGATCCGTGAAGGTCGAGGTCCGCGACCATCTGGACGCCATCGGCGCGGACGCCTGGACGCGCCTGCACGCGGCCAGCCGCCTGCGCTCGCCGTTCCTCTCGTGGGTCTGGCAAGCGGAGTGGGTCCGCGCGTTCGCCGCGGGCCGCCGCCTGGAGATCTGGACGGTGGAGGGGGCCGACGACCGCCTCGTGGCCGCCCTGCCGCTCTGCGAGATCGCGCCCGGTCGATTCCAGATCGTCGGCGGGGCCGACGTCTCGGACTATCTCGACCTGCTCGCCGATGACGGCCGCGAGGAGGAGGCCTGGCTCGCGCTCCTGCAGGCCCGCTCGGCCAGGCGCGCGCGGTGGGAGCTCCACGCCGTCCCCGAGGGCTCCGTCACCGTCTCCGCGCTGCCGGCGCTCGCCGCCGGCGCGGGCCTGACCGCGACCGTCGCGCTCGAGGAGAAGTGCCCGGTCCTGGACCTGCCGCCGTCGTGGCAGGCGTACCTGGCGTCGCTGCCCGGCAAGCACCGGCATGAGCTGCAGCGCAAGACGCGCCGGCTCGAGCGCGAGCTGCCCGGCGCGCGGCCGGTCTGCGTGCGGACCCCCGCGGAGGCCGCCGGACGGCTCGACGACTTCCTGGCGCTCCACCGCCGCTCGCGCGTCGGCAAGGCGCGTTTCATGGACGAGCGGATGGACGCGTTCTTCCGGCGCGTGACGGCCGGGCTCGCGGAGGCGGGCGCGCTCGGTCTCTGGCTGCTCGACACGCCCGGGGGGCCGATCGCGTCGTTCATCATCCTCGAGTGGGAGGGCACGGTCGGGCTCTACAACTCCGGGTTTCATCCCGACCGCGCCGCGCTCGCGCCGGGCCTTGTCCTGCTCGGCCACCTCGTCCGCGACGCCATCGAGCGCGGCATGCGCCGCTTCGACTTCCTCCGCGGCGAAGAGCGCTACAAGTACGAGTTCGGCCCACATCCCGAAAACGTCTACCGCGTGGAGATCGCGTGAAGCCCACCCACGCGGGTTCGGGCGCCTCCCAGTGCGCGGGATCGAGACGCCAGAGGACACGGTCACGCAGCCACGCCGTGCCCACGGCACGCCACCCACGGTCCGCGCCGGCCTCGCGGGACCCGATGCAACATCGCCACGCTGTGCCCACGGCACGCCACCCACGGTCCGCGCCGGCCTCGCGGGACCCGTTACCGTGAACATCGCCATGCTGTCCGTGCACACGTGCCCGCTCGCCGCGCTGGGCGGCAAGGAGACGGGCGGCATGAACGTGTACGTCCGCGAGCTGTCGCGCGAACTCGGGCGGATGGGCTTCACCGTCGACGTCTTCACGCGCTCGCAGGACCCCGCGATCCCCCGCGTGGTCGAGTTCGCGCCCGGCGTGCGCGTCGTCCACGTGCCCGCCGGGCCCGAGGCGCCGATGGAGCGCGAGCGGATCGCGGAGCACCTCGACGAGCTCGTCGACCGCGTCGACGCCTGGCGGCTGCGGCACGCCGCCGAGTACGATCTCGTCCACGCGCACTACTGACTCTCCGGCGTGGCTGGACTCGCCCTGCGCGAGCGCTGGGGAACGCCGGTGCTCCAGATGTTCCACACGCTCGGCCGGCTGAAGAACGGGGCGGCGCGGACCCCGGACGAGCTGGAGCCGGCGGTGCGGCTGGGCGAGGAGACGCGCATCGTCGCCTCCGTGGACCGCATCGTGGCCGCCAACGTCGTCGAGCAGGTCGAGCTGGCGCGCCACTACGACGCGCGCGCCGGCCGGATCGCCGTCATCCCGTGCGGCGTGGACACGGAGCTCTTCACCCCGGGTGCCCAGGAGGAGGCGCGCGCCGCGCTGGGGCTGTCCGCGGGGCCGCTCGTTCTCTACGTGGGCCGGATCGCGCCCATCAAGGGACTGGAGACGCTGCTCGACGCCGTCGCGCGCTTCGCCGCGCGAGGGCGGCCGGTGCGGCTGGTCATCGCCGGCGGCGACATCGACGAGGCGGTGGGCGCTCACGAGGCGCGGCTGCGCGCGCGGCTGGCGAGTCCCGACCTGGCCGGGATCGTCCGCTTCGTCGGCGCCCAGCCCCAGAAGGCGCTGCGCGACTACTACGTCGCCGCCGATGCGACCGTGGTGCCGTCCTATTACGAGTCGTTCGGGATGGTGGCCCTCGAGGCGATGGCATGCGGCAGCCCCGTGGTGGCCTCGCGCGTCGGCGGGCTCACGACCACCGTGCGCGACGGCGTGACCGGCTTCCTGGTGCCCGAGGGCGACGTCGAGGCCCTCGCCGAGCGGATCGAGGCGCTCGTGGACGATCCGGACCGGCGCTGGCGTCTCGGCCGCGAGGGCGTGCGGTGGGCGGCCCACCATCGCTGGCCGTGCGTGGCCGAGGCCATCGTGCGCGAGTACGCGCGCCTGCAGCCGCGCGCCGAGGCGCACCTCGCCGCCGCGCGCTGCCACGAGTGATGCTGCTCGAGGTCGAGCACCTCTCCACCGAGTTCGCCACCCGCGGCGGGGTCGTCCGCGCGGTCGACGACGTCTCCTGGGACGTGAAGGAAGGGGAGACCGTCGCCCTCGTCGGCGAGTCGGGTTGCGGCAAGAGCGTGACCGCGCTGTCGATCATGCGGCTGGTGGCGGCGCCGGCCGGCCGCATCACCGCCGGCCGCGTGCTCTTCAAGGGCCGGGACCTCCTCGCGCTCTCCGAGGAGGAGATGCGGCGCGTGCGGGGCCGCGAGATCGCGATGATCTTCCAGGAGCCGATGACGTCGCTCAATCCCGTGCTCACCATCGGCCGTCAGATGACCGAGGGCGCGGAGATCCACCTCGGGCTCGCCCCCCCGGCATCCCGCGATCGCGCCATCGAGCTGCTGGCGATGGTCGGCATCCCGGATCCGGGGCGACGGCTCCGGCAGTACCCGCACCAGTTCAGCGGCGGCATGCGCCAGCGCATGATGATCGCCATGGCGCTCGCGTGCCGCCCGGCGCTGATCCTCGCCGACGAGCCGACGACGGCGCTCGACGTCACCATCCAGGCCCAGATCCTCGAGCTGATGAAGGACCTCTCGCGGCGCTTCGGCGTGGCCATGGTGGTGATCACCCACAACCTCGGGGTGGTGGCGCGCTACGCCGACCGCGTGAACGTGATGTACGCGGGCAAGGTCGTGGAGCGGGGGACGGCCCGCAAGCTCTATCGCAACCCCCGCCACCCCTACACGCTGGGCCTGCTGCGCTCAGTGCCCCGCCTGGACGAGCCGCGGCGCGAGCGCCTGGCGCCCATCGAGGGCCAGCCGCCCGACCTCACGCGCCTGCCCGCCGGCTGCGCGTTCACGCCCCGCTGCGCGTGGCGGGTGACCCGCTGCCCGGTCGATCGGCCGGCGCTCGCGCCGGTCGGGGACGGCGAGCACCTGAGCGCGTGCTGGGAGGCCGTGCACGTGGGCCGCGAGCGCGAGGCCGTCCGCTGAGCGGCGAGCCGCTGCTCGAGGTCCGGAACCTCACCAAGCGCTTCCCGGTCGGCGGCGGCCTGTTCGGCGGCGCCCCCGGCGTCGTCCGCGCCGTCGACGGGGTGAGCTTCTCGATCGCCCGCGGCGAGACGCTCGGGCTGGTCGGCGAGTCGGGCTGCGGCAAGACCACGACGGGCCGTTGCATCCTGCAGCTCGAGCGGCCGACCAGCGGCAGCGTGCTCTTCGAGGGCCGCGACCTCACCACGCTCGACGAGACGGCGCTGCGCGACGTGCGCCGGCGCATCCAGGTCATCTTCCAGGATCCCTACAGCTCGCTGAACCCCCGCATGACCATCGGGGCGATCGTGGGCGAGCCGCTCGCGGTCCACCGCATCGTTCCCGAGGCCGCCGCACGCGCGCGGCGGGTGCGCGACCTGCTCTCGCGCGTCGGGCTCTTGCCGCAGCACGCGCGGCGCTACCCGCACGAGCTCTCCGGCGGCCAGCGCCAGCGCGTGGGCATCGCGCGCGCGCTCGCGATGGAGCCCGCGCTCGTCATCTGCGACGAGCCGGTGTCCGCGCTCGACGTGTCCATCCAGGCGCAGATCATCAACCTGCTGGAGGACCTGCAGGCCGAGTTCGGCCTGACGTACCTCTTCATCGCCCACGACCTGGCCGTGGTGCGCCACATCTCCGACCGCGTCGCCGTCATGTACCTGGGGCGGATCGTGGAGATCACCGACCGCAAGGCCCTCTACGACGACCCGCTGCACCCGTACACGAAGGCGCTCCTGGCGGCCGTGCCGATACCGGATCCGGAGATCGAGGCCGGGCGGCCGCGGATCGTGCTGGGCGGCGAAGTCCCCAGCCCGCTCAACCCGCCGCCCGGGTGCGTCTTTCATCCGCGCTGTCCGATCGCCGTCGACCGTTGCCGGCGGGTCATCCCCGATCTCCGAGAGGTCAAGCCCGGCCACTGGGCCGCGTGCCTGCTCGCCTGAGTCGTTCGACCTGGGTCGCTCGCTTCTTGACAGCGTGGTCAGACCGCGCATACTGATCTGGAACCTGGCGTCGGCGCTCGCGATTCCTCGTGTGGCCCAGATCATTGACATCACGGGAGGCATCCCCATGCTCGTCTCGAGACTCTTCCTGGCCCTGGCCGTGGTGGCCCTCGCGGTGGCCCCGGCCGTCGCGCAAGGTCCGGCGGGGGACGACAAGCCCCGCTCCGGCGGCGAGATGGTCTACGTCGTGCCGTCGGATGCGCCGTCGTACGACGCCCACCGCGAGGAGACGTTCGGCGTCATCCACCCGCTCGCGCCGTTCTACAACACGCTGCTGCGCACCGATCCCAGCGACCGGACCGGGGTGAAGGTCGCGCCGAGCCTCGCGGAGTCCTGGACGATCTCGCGCGACGGCCGGACGTACACGCTGAAGCTCCGTAAGGGGGTCAAGTTCCACGACGGCAGCGAGTTCACCTCGAAGGACGCCAAGGCCTCCTACGACAAGATCGTCTTCCCGCCCCCCGGCGTGGCCTCGGATCGCAAGGGTGAGTACATCGACATCGAGGCCATCCAGGCGCCCGACCCGTACACGCTCGTCTTCAACCTCAAGCACCCCTCGGGCTCGTTCCTGAACTCGCTGGCCAGCCCCTGGAACTGGATCTACAAGGCGGACATCCTCGCCAAGGACATGCGCTGGTACGAGACCCACGTCATGGGCACCGGCCCCTTCACCTTCGTCGAGCACGTGCGGGGCTCGCACTTCGTCGGCAAGAAGAACCCGGGCTACTGGGACCGAGGCAAGCCCTACCTGGACGGCTTCCGCGCCATCATCATGAAGGACTCGGCGGCTCAGGTGGCGGCGGTGCGCAGCGAGCGCGCGTTCATCCAGTTCCGCGGCTTCTCGCCGGCCGAGCGCGACACGCTGGTGCAGGCGCTGGGCAAGAAGATCACGGTGCAGGAGAGCGCGTGGAACTGCGCGATCCTCGTGGCCATGAACCACGAGAAGAAGCCCCTGGACGACAGGCGCGTCCGCAAGGCGCTCACCCTTGCCCTCGACCGTTACGAGGGGTCCAAGGCGCTGTCGCGGATCGCCATCGTCAAGGACGTGAGCGGCGTGCAGGTGCCGGGCACCCCGTTCGCCACGCCGCCCGCCGAGCTGGAGAAGCTGGCCGGCTACGGGCGCGACATCGAGAAGAACCGCGCCGAGGCCCGGCGGCTGCTCAAGGAAGCCGGGGCCGAGAATCTCTCGCTGACCTACAAGAACCGCGGCGTGCCCATGCCGTACGAGCCGCTGGCGGTGTGGCTCATCGACAACTGGCGCAAGGTCGGGGTCAACGTCCGCCAGGAAGTGGTGGAAGCGGTGAACATCTACGCGGTGCTGCGCGGCGGGGACTTCGAGATCGCCTCGGATTTCCAGTGCGGCTACACCGTCGATCCCGACCTCGACCTCTACAAGTTCCAGTCCAAGGAGCTGAACGCGGCGAACTTCAGCCGCTACACCGACAAGGTGCTCGACGACCTGTACCAGAAGCAGGGGCAGGCGGCCGGCGTCGAGGAGCGGAAGAAGCTCGTGCGGGAGTTCGAGAGGCGCCTCCTCGACGAGGAGGTCCACTATCTCTACACGCTGCAGTGGTATCGCATCGTGCCCCACAACGCGCGCGTGCGCGGCTGGACCATCACGCCCAGCCACTACCTGAACCAGCAGCTGGACACCGTCTGGCTGGCGGAGTAAGCGCCCCGGCGCCGGCGGCGGGGCGGCCCGCCGCCGGCACGATCACCCCCAGGGCGATCCACCCGTGACGAGTTTCGTCGTCAAGCGGCTGCTCCTCATGATCCCGACGCTCATCAGCGTCGCCGTGCTCGTCTTCTTCCTCATGCGCATCGTGCCGGGCGACATCGTGGCGCTCCGGTTCCAGGGCGAGAGCTCGTTCGCCTCGAAGGAGAGCCTGGCGATCGAGCGCCAGCGTCTCGGCCTCGATCAGCCGATCTGGAAGCAGTTCCTCGTGTGGGGCGGTGGCCTCCTGCGCGGGGATTTCGGCACCTCGATGTGGACGGGAGCCCCCATCACGGAGGAGCTCAGGCTGCGCTTCGCGCTCAGCCTGCAGGTGGCGGTGATGTCGACGATCATCGCCGTCCTCATCGCCATCCCGCTCGGCGTGCTGGCGGCGCTGCGCCAGGACACGTGGGTCGACTACGCCGTCCGGATCGCGTCCATCGCGGGGCTGGCCACTCCCTCGTTCTGGCTGGGCATCCTCTTCATCCTGTTCCTGCTCGTGGTCTTCCACTGGCTGCCCCCGATGGTCTACACGCCGTTCTGGGTCAGCCCGGTCCAGAACCTCGCCCAGCTGATCTGGCCCGCGCTCGCCGTCGGCTACCGCTACTCGGCGGTGGCCACGCGCATGACGCGCTCGGCGATGCTCGAGGTGCTGCGCGAGGACTACATCCGCACGGCGCGGGCCAAGGGGCTCTGGCAGCAGCTGATCCTCTCGCGCCACGCCCTCAAGAACGCGATGCTGCCCGTGCTGACGATCATCGCCCTCGAGTTCGCGTTCCTGCTCGGCGGCCTGGTGGTCACCGAGCAGGTGTTCAACCTCAACGGCCTGGGCCAGCTCTTCGTGGACGCCGTCGCCCACCGGGACTACACGCTCATCCAGGCCCTCGTCATGCTGGTGGCGTTCGTGTTCATCATGGTGAACTTCTTCGTCGACCTCGCCTACGCCCTGATCGACCCGCGGATCCGGTACCGCTGAGATCGCGCCGATGACGCTCCTCGACTCATTGGTTCGGTCGAGCGCCGGCTTTGCCGGCGCAATCTCATTCCTGGGGGAGGTCTCGGAGGGGGCCGTCGAGGCTCCCGCCGACTGAGCCGATGGCGCTCGATCGCCCCCTCGAGGACGTCGTCGCGCTCGCCGACCTGACGCCCGAGCGGAGCGTCAAGGACGGGGTGGTGGACTTCGTGAGGCACCGGCCGCTCGGGGCGATCGGCGCCGCGGTGGTCCTCCTGAACATCCTGGCCGGCGTCTTCGCCGGCGTGCTGGCGCCCTACGATCCGGTGGCGACGGACTACGCGGCGATGCTCTCGCGGCCGAGCCTGGCCCACTGGCTCGGCACCGACGCCTTCGGCCGCGACGTGCTCTCGCGCATCCTCTACGGCGCCCGCACCGCGATGCTCGTGGGCTTCGCGGTGGCGCTCGTCGGCGCCACCGTCGGCGCCGTCATCGGCGTGACCAGCGCCTACTTCGGGGGCCGGATCGACCTCGCCATCCAGCGGGTCATGGACATCTTCCTGTCCTTCCCGTTGATCATCCTCGCCCTGGCCATGGTCTCGATCCTCGGCACGGGCCTCGTCAACGTGATCGTGGCCATCATGATCCCCCTGATCCCGCGGGCGAGCCTGGTGACGCGCTCGAGCGCGCTGGCCATCCGCGAGATGCCCTACGTCGACGCCGCCCGGGCGGCCGGCTATCGCCACCGCCGGATCATCCTGCGTCACATGCTGCCCAACGTGATGGCGCCCTATCTCATCATGCTGACCGCCTTCCTCGGCCAGGCCATCCTTCTCGAGGCCTCGCTGTCGTTCCTCGGCCTCGGTGTCGCCGAGCCCACGCCGGCGTGGGGCCTGATGCTGCGCGGCGCCGCCGTGCAGTTCGCGGAGACGGCGCCGTGGATGGCGGTGTTCCCGGGGCTCGCGATCAGCCTCGCCGTCTTTGCCTTCAACCTCTTCGGCGATTCGCTGCGGGACGCCCTCGATCCCCGGCTGCGGACGCAGTGAGCCGACCGCCTGGAAGGCTCAAGTCCTTGACATCACGGAGAGATTCCGATAGAAGAATGGGCGGCCCGAGCGCAGCCGAAACTATCCTGGGAGGCCGGAATGCCGTACATCATCGCCGAGCCGTGCATCAACGTGAAGGACAAGGCGTGCGTCGAGGTGTGCCCCGTCGATTGCATCTACGAAGGCAAGGACATGCTGTTCATCCACCCCGATGAGTGCATCGACTGTGGCGCCTGCGAGCCGGTCTGCCCGGTCAAGGCGATCTTCGCGGAGGATGAGACCCCGGACCAGTGGAAGAACTTCATCGAGCTGAACAAGGAGTTCTTCAAGGACAATCCGGGAGTCAAGCCGGCCACCAAGGCCTGATCCGTCGTTCTCGCCGTCGCGCCAGGGCCCGGACACCGTGTCCGGGCCCTTCGTGTTTCCAGGCCTTTCGCGTTTCCAGGTTCCCGGGTTGCCGCTGCACCGCGCGCACGGCACTTCGCCCTGAATTCAGGGCAGTGCGTGCCCATCGTATCCAGATTCCGCGGCATTCCCGGTGTTCTGGACTGGCATTCGGCTTGCGATCACCGAAAGGGCATGAGCGCCAACCAGCATCGACCACGACCCGGCAGTCACGCCAGCCTCCTGCGGACCAACGCCTCGGCGCCGGCGCGGCTGGCGGCCCGCGGAGCCGGCAACGGCCATCGTGCCATCGCCGCCACGGTCGCACTGCCGGTCCTCGTGCCGCCGGTCCCTGTGTCCGCGTGTGGCGTCACCACCGTGGTCCTGGATGGCGTCGAGGGCCCGCCAGCGCCACCGCGGCCTGGCGGGTATCACGGCGCGGTCTCGGACTTCAAGCGGCGGCTGATCGAGACCACCCTGCAGCAAGCGAGCGGCAACCGCACCCACGCGGCGCGGACACTGGGCCTCCAGCGCACCTACCTCCTGCGCCTGATGCGGGATCTCAACGTCGACGCGCCCCCGCCCCCCTCCCGCGGCCGCCGCGCCTGAGCCTTCCCTCGGCTTCCTGATGTCCGCTCACGAGCTTCCCCATCCAGTTCTGCCGGCGATCCTGTGTGCGGAGAGCGCCATTCGTGACGCGCGCACGGACAGGATCACCCTGGTCGGGATCTTTGATCGTATCTCGGGGGCCGCGTTCCCGCTGCCAGCTGGTCGTCTATGCGCGAATCACCGATGCACAGGGCGACGACGGCATACGTGTCGAGTTCGTCCGACTCGATGACGAGCATGCGCTCGGCGAAAGGGAACGGAAGTCGATGATTCCGGACCGACTCGCGTCGACCGAGCACCTGTTCTGGCTGCAGGGGCTCGACTTCGAACGGCCAGGCCGATACGAGTTCAGGCTCTTCGCCAACGATCGGTTGGTTGCTGGCGGCGCCGCATTGAACGTGGTAGAAGAACATGACGCACCGGAAGGAGGCCGTGATGGACGAGGACAAGAATAGAGACAAGGGTAAGCGGCTTCCCCGGCTCGGCAACACCGGCAAGGTGTTCATCTATCACTCCGACAAGTTCATGCTGCCGAAGCCGAGGCCCGCGACGCCCAAGCAGTAGCCTCTTCTCGCCGTCCCTTTCCCTGTCACAGCGTCTCTCGCCCCATTGTCCCGTCCCTGGTCGGCGACGACTGCATCGACCGGAACGCGGGTGCCAGCAGCTACCCGGCACCGCTACCCGGCCAAAGGTTGACGCGCCTGCGTCCGTCGCGGCACTCTGGTACCAGATGCTCGACGTCTGGGTGAGCGGCGCCGGAATGACCCGCATCGGACGCCGGCCGGAGGCCCTTCAGGACCTCATGGCCGCGGCGGCCGCTGACGCGCTCGCGATGGCCGGGCGCGAGCGGCCCGACCTGATCGTGGTGGCGGCCATGAACCCCGAGGAGTTCGTCGGGGACGGCAACTTCGCCTCCAGCGTGGCCACCGCGATGGGCTTCGCCGAGGTCCCCGCGCTCCGCATCGAGACGGCCACCTCGTCAGGGGCGGCGGCCTTCTACGCGGGCTTCGCCCAGGTGGCGGCCGGCCTGCACCGGACGGTCCTCGTCGTCGGCGGCGAGAAGATGACCCACCTGCCGACGCCCAAGGTCTCCGAGCTGATCGGCCGGTCGATCGACGCCCACGAGCGCCGGTACGGCGCCACCATGCCCGCCCTGGCCGGTCTGGTCACGCGGGCCCTCATGGCCCGGCGCGGCGTCGACGAGCGGGAGATGTCCTGGGTGGCGGTCAAGAA
Source organism: Candidatus Rokuibacteriota bacterium (assembly GCA_016200085.1). Classification (GTDB taxonomy): domain Bacteria; phylum Methylomirabilota; class Methylomirabilia; order Rokubacteriales; family CSP1-6; genus JACQFL01. Next base: position 150,569 of record JACQFL010000038.1, read on the forward strand.
CCACGCCCACGGCGCGAAGAACCCGCTCGCCCACTTCCAGGCCCCGGTGACGCTGGACGACGTCATGGCGAGCCGGATGATCGCCGAGCCGCTGCGCCTCATGCACTGCTGTCCGATCTCCGACGGCGCCGCCGCTGTCGTGCTCACCGTCGAGCGCGCCGCCGTGCGGGTGGCGGGCACCGGCCAGGGCACCGACACCCTGGCCCTCCGCCACCGGCGAGCGCTCACGAGCTTCCGCGCCACGCAGGAGGCCGCGCGGGCGGCGTTCGCCATGGCCGGCTTCGGCCCCGAGCGGGTGGAGTTCGCGGAGGTGCACGACGCCTTCACCCCCTTCGAGCTGATCGCGCTCGAGGACCTCGGGCTGGTGCCGCCTGGCGAGGCCGGCCGGGTGACGCTCGACGGCGACACCGCGCTCGACGGCCGGCTGCCCGTCAACCCCTCGGGCGGGCTCAAGGCGCGCGGGCATCCGCTGGCTGCCACCGGCCTCGCGCAGATCGTCGAGTGCGTCTGGCAGCTCACCGGGCGCGCGCCGGGGCGGCAGCTCGACAAGCGCGTCGCCCTCGCGCACTCCATCGGCGGGCTGGCCTCGAACAACTGGGTGACCCTCCTGGAATCCCGGTGATCGAGCAGATCGCGGCCTCGCGCTGTCCCCGCTGCGGCACCGTCGTGGCCCCGCCGGCGCGTCTCTGCCCGCACGATCCCGTGGCCATGGAGCCCCTCCAGCTGCCGGGGGCGGGGGAGGTCGTCTCCTTCACCACGCTGCACTCACCGCCCGAGGGCTTCCGCTCGCCGCTCACGCTCGCGCTGGTGCAGCTGGAGGGCGGCGCGTGCTTCGTGTGTCACGGCGCGGAGGCGACCGGCCTCCGCATCGGCGCGCGGGTGGCGATCGAGGCCATCGACGGCATCTACTACTTCTCGCACCTCGGCACCCTCGACCGCGCGCGGCTCTTCTGGCGGCGCGCCGGCCACGCGGGCGACCGGGTCAACGCCATCACGCGCAGCGTGGTGAAGCGGGTCTGGAAAGGAAGGACACGTGTCGAAGGCTGACCGACCGCTGGCGGGGGTACGGGTGCTCGATCTCACGCGGGTTCTCGCCGGCCCGTTCTGCACGATGCTGCTCGGCGACATGGGCGCCGAGGTGATCAAGGTCGAGGAGCCGGGCAAGGGCGACGACACGCGGCAGTGGCCCCCCTTCAAGGGCGGCGAGGCCACGTACTTCATGGCCGTCAACCGCAACAAGAAGAGCGTGACGCTCAATCTCAAGGCGCCGGAGGGCCGCGCGCTGCTCAGGCGGCTCATCGCCCGGAGCGACGTCGTGGTGGAGAACTTCCGCACGGGCACGATGGACCGTCTCGGTGTCGGCTACAAGGCCCTGCGCCGGACGCAGCCGCGGCTGATCTACTGCTCGATCTCCGGTTTCGGCGAGTCGGGGCCGGAGGCGCAGCGGGGCGGGTACGATCTCATCGTGCAGGGGGAATCCGGGGTGATGGACCTCACGGGCTTCGCCGGCGGCCCGCCCGTCAAGGTCGGCAACTCGATCGGCGACCTCGTGGCGGGCATGACCGCCGCCCACGGGATCACGCTGGCGCTGCTGGCGCGGCAGCGCACGAAGAAAGGCCAGAAGGTGGAGATCTCGATGCTCGACGTGATGGCCTCGCTGCTCACGTACCAGGCGGGCATCTACTTCAACGCCGGCGGCCGGCCGACCCGGCGCGGCAACGCCCATCCCTCCATCGTGCCCTACGAGGTCTTCAAGGCGGCGGACGCGTACCTCACGCTTGGCGTCGCCAACCACTCGCTCTGGAAGGCGTGCTGCGGGGCCATCGGCCGCCCCGAGCTGGCCGCCGACCCGCGCTTCGACACCGAGGCCAGGCGCGTGCAGAACCGCGACACCCTCGTGCCGCTGCTCAACGAGATCTTCGCCACCGGGCCGGCCGACGACTGGCTCAAGCGCCTCGACGCCGCCGGCGTGCCCGCCGGCCGCATCAAGACCGTGGCCGAGGTCTGCGAGAGCGAGCACCTCCGAGCGCGCGGCATGATCGTGACGCTGCCGCATCCGCGCGCCGGCGACGTCACCGTGATGGGCGTGCCCATCAAGCTGCACGCCACGCCGGGCAAGGCGACCTCGGCCGCGCCCGTGCTCGGCCAGCACACCGCCAGCGTCTTGAGGTCGCTGCTCGACGTGAGGGCCGCCGGGGTCGCCCGCCTGAGGGCTGCGGGCGTCGTGTAGGGAGCGAGCAGCGTCAGGTCCGCGCGCAGTCACTGCCGGAGGGCTGGTGGTTCTCCTGTCAGCGTGCAGCCTGTGAATTTGGGTTCATCCGGGTTTGGAGTGGGTAGTTCAGGGTGCTCTCCCGAGATCCCGGGGCCAAAAGGGCCGCGATTGCTTCTCTCAAGCTCAGGGCCCCTATTGGCGGTATGGCCTCCGAGGCTTCCGGAAGGTGCCGACAAGGC